>JADKFE010000003.1 GCA_016717595.1 Deltaproteobacteria bacterium
CCGGGTGAGACCCAAGCGGGCGCGGCTCAGCGCGCGGGGAAGGCGCATCGAATGCCCACGGTGAACGCCACCCGGTCGGGCCGCGCGGGCTCTCGATGGGTGCAGGTGGAGTAAGACGGCAGGTTCATAAACGAGCCCCCACGCATCACCCGCCAGGTGCCTGAGGCGGGGCCCGTGGGGTCGGTGACGTCGCCGGTCTTGGTGCCTTCGCGGTGGTACCAGTCCGCCGTCCACTCCCAGACGTTGCCGCGAGGTGTACGGGGCCGTCTTTCGCGGCCAAGGCGGCGTCTTGGCTGGCGGCGGGGGAGGTCTTCACGTCCGCGATGTGCCCAAACTTGCCTTCAGAGTACCAACGCACGTCCTTGTCTTCGCCTTCACCCCAAGGGTAGCGGCGGCCTTCACCCCCAGAGCACACCCGCTCCCACTGCGCCTCCGTGGGCAACGAGCCACCGGCCCACCGGCAGTAGGCGTCCGCCTCGTACCAGGTGACGGCGACCACGGGGTGATCTCCGCTGCGCCCGGCGGCGCGCAGCTCAGCCCCCGCGCCTTGGGGGTGCGCCTGGGCCCACACCCACCCTTCAGGGCTCCACAAGGCCGCGTTGGTGTAGGCCGAGGCCGCGAAGCGCTCAAACTCCTCGACGCTCACCTCGGCGAGCCCGAATCGAAACGCGCTGAGGGTGACGTCGCGCTGGGGCTCGTCTGGCGCGCGCCCCGAGCCTTGGGGGCTTGTGCCCGCGGCGATCGCCGCCGTCGCCTCGCCCTGCGCGGCGCAGCCGAAGGTGAAGACGAGCGCGCTGAGGGTGAGGATCAAGGGGCCGAGCATGGTCTCAGTCTTGGAGAGGGACCTTGGACTTCATGGCGTCCACATGGAGCGCCCACGGTGTAGGATCTTCTCATGATCCTGACGTTTCTGATCTTCTTCGCCTGCGGCGATCCCGAGTCCGCTGAGACCCCAGACCCCTCCGCCGTTGGCGTCGGCCAGCCCGGCGCGCCGCCCATGGGCCCGCCCGGGGCAGGTCCGGGCAGACCGGGCGGTCCAATGGGCCCCAACGGCCCGATGGGGCCCGCGGGCGCGCCGGGGCAGTCGGGCGCCATGCTCCAAGATCCTTCAGGGTTCCCGCCCTTCCACGACCAGCCGGCGCCCAAAGGCCCCGCGGTGGAGAGCCTCGGCGCCTTCACCGCCCCGGTCTTGCTCACCGAGACCCAAGGCGGCGGGTATCGCCCCCAGGTGGCCGCCGCCCCCGATGGCCGCCTGCACGCCATCTACTACGAGCGCACCGACGCCGGTGACCTCATCCGCCACCGCGTCTCCCAAGACGGCCTCACCTGGACCGCGCCCGCGCCGCTGGGCTTGGAGAAGGATCGAAACTGGGGCCCGGACATCGTCACCCGGGCCGATGGCAGCGTGGTCGTCGTCTTTGACCACGCCAAGCCCGACTTCACCAGCCGGGGCTACCTCACGATCTGGCGCGACGGCGTGTGGTCCAAGCCCGAGGCGCTCACCCCCGACGACGGCGGCGAGATCGGCAGCGGCCACGTCGCCGACGCGGTCGGTGACGAGCTGGCCTACGTGTGGATCGGCAAGCCGCTCTCGGACAAGGCGCGGTTCACCGCCCGCTGGCGCTGGTACTCCGGCGGAAAGTGGAGCGAGATCTACGACTTTAGCGACGGCAGCCAAGACGCCTGGCACACCAACGTCGAGCGCCGCCCCGACGGCAGCGTGCTCGCCGGCTGGGACATCGGCTCGGGCGGCAGCGCCACCACGCTGTATGTCTCTGAAGGCCGCGACGGGCAGTTCTCCAAGCCCGAGAACCTCACCGCCACGGGCAAACCCGGCGAGCGCCCCCACTTCGCCTTCGGGAAAGACGGCGTGGACCACATCACCTGGTTCCACAAAGAGGGCGGCGCGCCCATCGCCGTCTATGTGCGCTCCGGCCGCCCCGGGGCCTGGGGCCCGGTGGACGAGCCCAGCGCGGGCCTGGGCGGCTTCCATTTTGACCCCGACATCGCCGTGAACGACGCCGGGGTGCGGCTGTTGGTCTGGGGTTGGGACGCTGGGCAAGACGCGGAGATGGTGTACAGCGTCAACTCTGGAAAGGGCTGGAGCGAGCCCCAGAAGATCGCCGACATCAACTGGGGCAAACCCGGCCTCGCCTCGGTGAGCGTCGATCCCCAAGGTGCGTTCCATGTGGTCTGGAACCAGGGCGTTCGGGGCGACAACAAGGTCTACTACGCGAAGCTGGTGGTCCCGTGAGCCCGGTCTGGTGGCTGTTGTTGTGGGCCTGCGACGGCGCGCGGAGCGACCCCAGAACCCAGCTGCCCCAGCTCCGGCGAGCCCACCCGGTCGCCCGGGGCCTCCTGGGCCAAACGGAGGCCCCGGCGGCGGCGGCGGACCCGGCTTTAAGCCCGAGCCTCACCACCTGAGCCCCACCTTTGAGCTCCTCGGCGCGCCCGGCGACGCGCCCCGATCCGTCGTGATCATCAGCCTCGACACCACCCGCGCCGACCGCCTCGGCGTCTACGGCGGCCGCGCCGAGACGCCCACGCTGACGGCCTTCGCCCAGACCGGCGCCCGCTTTGACGCCGCGTTCACCCACTTCCCCGAGACCTGCCCGGCGCATTGGTCGATGATGAGCGGGGTTCCTCCAGAGCTTCACGGCAACGTCGCCGGAAACCGCGGCAGCCTCTACACCGGGCCCACCGTCGCCGAGATCGCCCAGCGCCACGGCTACGCCACGGCGGCGTTTATCGGCGGCGCGACTCTGCAAGACGTGAGCTGCGGCTTCTCCCGCGGCTTCGGCACCTTTGATGATCAGTTCGCCGTAGACACCGACGACATGCGCCGCCCCGCCGCCGAGGTCACCGCCGCGGCGACCACCTGGATGAGCGCCCAGACCGGCCCCTTCTTCGCGTTTGTTCATTACTTCGACGCGCACTTCCCCTACACGCCCCAGGCGCCGTGGGACACCCGCTACGACCCCGACTACAAAGGCACCCTCGACGGTCGAGATCGTTCGCTCGACCCCTACCGTCGCGGCGAGGCCACCCCCAGCCCCCGGGACGTCGAGCACATCCTGGCGCTCTACGACGGCGAGCTCTCAGAGCTCGACGCGGCCTTGGCGCCGCTCCTGGCGGCCATCCCCCAAGACGCCGTGGTGATCATCACCGCCGATCACGGCGAGTCCTTTGAGCACGACTACTGGTTCAACCACCGCGGCGGCCTGTGGGAGCCGGTGATCCGTGTGCCGCTGCTCATCCGCGGCCCCGGCGTGCCCGCGGCCTCGTCGGTCACCGCCCAGGTGGGCCTCATCGACGTCACCCCCACGGCCCTGGCCCTGGCGGGCCTGCCCAGAGACGCCCGCATGATGGGCCAAGACCTCACGCCCCTCACCCGCGGCGAAGGGGAGGGCCGGGCGCTCATCGTCTCCAACACCGATCCAATGATGCCCGACCCCCAAGAGAGCGCGCGCACCCCAGGCCTCAAGCGCCTGGAGCGCGGCGGGGCGGTCACCGTCTACGATCTGAGCGCCGATCCCGGCGAGCTCAAGCCGCTCACCGGTCAAGCCGACGCCTTGGCCGCCGAGCGCGCGGCGTACGAGGCCGCCATCACGCCGCTTCTGGCCCACCAAGGCCCGCCGCCCAAGAACGCCATCGTGCAGTCTCCCGAGGAGCGCGCGCGGCTGGAGGCGCTTGGTTATCTGCCCAAAGGGCCGGACGCGGCGGTAGGCCCGGATGGGAAGAACGGGCCGCCGGGGCCGCCGCCGGGACCGCCGCCGAAGCGGTGAGGGCTTAGCGCAAAAATGAGCGCTGTGGTTGACGGGCCTCCCAAGCGCGGAGCGACTGGTGAAGCCGCGTCGGATGCAGCGCGCCATCGGGCAAGGCGAGGCACAGCTCCCACAATAGGATATCTCGTTCGACGCTCTTCGTTCTCTCGCGTCTTAGCCGACCGTCCAACGCGACAGTGAGTAAAAACATTAAGTCGTGGCCCCGCGCGAGGCCCCAGGGTCCAGGTTCGTGGGGAGCGCGTCGAGATCTGCGCGAAGCGACACCACGTCGGCTGCTAGGCCTTGCGCGACGAGATCCTGGTAGAGAGTGTCGGTGCTTACACGCCAACGCTCCTTGTCGACGTTGTGGCGCACAAACCGCTCGCGAAACTCGAAGGGCAGGTGCCGTCTGTGGTGAAGCAGTCGAAGCCGCCCAAACTCAACGGCGCGGGCCAAGAGCAGCTCCCGGAACTCCGCGCCCTCTTCCGCTTCGAGGGCGGCGAGCTTCGTCGCGTCGGCCCGGTTGTCGAGCAGCTTGTCCAAGGCCGCCGTGCGCAGGAGCATCGACTCCAGGTCACGGGTGTCGGTGACGAACAGATCAGGGAGCGTGTGCTGGGTCTGGTCGATGTGGTCCCAGTCGGCGTCCATCACGGAGACGACGCCTGTGAGACGATCCGTCTTGTGGAGCGTGGCATGTTCTTGAATGAGCGTGTGACGTCCGCTACAAGGCTCACAATGTAAGGCCCCTCGTCGAGCAAAGCTGGTCCAGAAGTCCGCGTCACTCGGACCCTCGACGAGCATGATGGCCCCATCAAACACCGACCGGCGAATCACCACCTTTGCCGCGACGGACTCTCGTTGTTGTCCTAAGCTCATGTCCGAATTTCCGCGGTGAGCGGCACCTCAAGCTGCACATAACGACCGATGATGTCGGGGGAGTGTGTGACCACGACGAAATCAAGGTCACTAAGGCCCGCGATCTCGATCAGCTCTGGCAAAAACAGCTCTTGCCAGGTCATGTGAAGCGACAGCTCCGGCTCGTCGATGAGGACAAGTGAGCCAGGGCTCGTGTGGAAGAGCATGTCAAACAGCAGAATGAGCTGGTGTTGTTCCCCCGAAGACAGCTTGTCTAAGGTGAGGTCTGCGCCGTCGGCGTCCTGAATCTCAAGCCCCCGCGCTCGGGACAGGCGGAGCTGTTTGTGGAGCAGGCGGGAGTTCATGCTCCCCTCAAAACGCTCCAGCTTAGAGGCGAAACGCTCAAGGATAGGGAGCATCGCCTCGTTGTCTTCGACGTTGACGCTCAGCGCCCAGACGTCACGGTCGTCGACCTCGTCCGGGACGATCGGCGCGCTGTCATCGAGATCGGGGAGTAGTCCCCAGCGGCGAAGTCGGATGCGTCGGGCCTCGACGTCATTCAGCCGAGCCTGCAACTCTGGAATGTTCAGGGGTGTCTGCGCGCATGAGGCGCTTAACGAAGCTCTGGTCGAGGGTCTGGGCGGCTCGTTGTACTCCTGCAGGGTCTCTGCAAAGTAGTCCTGCAGCGCGTCCGAATAGATCTCGATCGTCGGGGGCGGACATTGGGCGATCGGAATGCGCCGTCGTCCCCGCGTTGTCGCCCTGGTTGTGACGCTCGTTGGCGTGGAGCGATCGATACGCACGAGCAAGGTCTCAGACGAACGCTCTGAACGAGCGCGGCGGCCTTACGATACAACAAGTCGCTGGGGCGTGTCGGCCACCAGCGGCGGTGCGATATCTGCGCAGCTTCAAGCGCCGCTGCGATATCTGTGTCGGATTGGCCTACGCCCTTCGCGTCGAGATATGTGGCCCACGAGTCCATCGTCTGGCCCCAGGGGATCTGGGCTCCGTCGGGCATGACCACCTCCCAGAGCAGCTTTGGCCGACGCTGCTCAGGTCAATGCGCTCCTCCTGCGTCCCTGCATGGCGCCAGATGATCTGTGCGCCATCGGCCAACTCCATCGTCAGCCGCCGAAACGGGATGACCGGCAGGATCTCCTCAAGTTTCCCTTGGCACGCGGCCTCCATCAACCGCAGCACCGCTGTCTTGCCGACCCCGTTCGGCCCATGAATCACGGTCACCCGCTCCTTTTGGTTCAGCGGGATATTGTGGTCGTACCTCCCAAAGAGGCCCTCGACGCAGAACCGCACAAGGCGCGGGCGCGGCGCGATCACCGGCGTCTTGGAGGGCTGAGGGGCGGCGGGTGTGGACATGGAGGCTCCGAGTCTCGGCGAAGCTTAACCCAGCGCGCCGCTCTCACCTCAGCCCCCCACCATCACCCCCAGCACCCCCTCAAGCTGGGGGTGCCTGTGTCCGGGCCGCAGCCCGATGAGCCCGCCTCGCACACGCGCCCGGGGCCAGGCGGGGTCGAGCATGGACGGGCCGATGAGGCGAAGGCCGTCGCCGGGCCACAGCGCCCAGATCGAGCGCACCAGGGGCAGGCCTTTGTGGTCGCCGATGCTCTCGCCGTAGCGCCACCAGAGGTCTTGGAGGGCCTCCAGGGGTGGGCCACCCTCGGGGTCGCGGCGGAACTTGGCGTCGAGGACGTGCAGCTCGACCTGGCCGTCCTCGTGGCGGATGTCGAGGACGAGGTCGGGGCGCCAGGGGCGGCCTGGATGCAGCTTTCGCATCGAGGAGCCCGGCCGGAAGTGGTACTCGGGCTCTAGATGGAGGCGCAGCACCCGCCGGGGCTGGGTCCAGCGCGCGACCTCCCCCCGGCGTAGGCTCGTGAACCAGCCGGGCTCCAGCACGTCGCCGCCTTGGGGCGGGCCGAGCTGCGCGGTGAGCGCCTGGAGGGTGACGACGGCGCAGTACCGCTCCCAGAGCTCATCCAAGGACGCGAGGGGCGCCTCGGCGGGGGTGTCCAGGGCCTTGGTGGCGGCCTCGGCCAAGGCGTAGGCCCGGGCGGTCGTCCAATAGGCGGGCTCGGCGTCGGCGCGGGGGGTGCGCACCATCGTTTTGCCGCGGGGGCGCAGGTCGGGCAGGCCCGATCGGTTCCGCACGGCGCGGCTCTCGGCGCCCAAGGCCAAGATGCGCGCCTCTCGTCTTTTGAGGAGCGCGAGGCGCGGGGCGTCGTGCTCCGCCCAGACGTCGCTCATCTCGGTGAGCAGGGCCTGCCGGGCGGGCCGAACGGCGTCAAGCGCCCGGGCTTGGCGCTCGACGACGCCCAGCAAGGTCTCGACCCCGGCGTCGATGCGGTCGTAGGCCGAGAGCACGCCGCGGTTCTCCAAAGTGTCAAGCTCTGCTTTACGCTCTCGGGAGACGCCGACGGCGCGGCCCTGGGCGGCGGCGCGGGCGACCTGGGCGGGGTGCGTGGCCAACCAGCGCACGTCCGCCGGGCGCCGCGCGCCTTGCACGTCGGGGGTGGCCCGGCGCTCCTCCCGGGCGCGGTGGATGGGGCGGCGGCGGATGCTCGGCGCGGCGCTCGCGGCCAGGCCGACGGCGCGCTCCAGGGCGTTTAAGGCGTCGTCGAGGCTGGGGCGGTCGCGGCGCATCGTGGCCACGCCGCCCAGGTCTTGGCTCAAGGTCGCCGAGATCGACTCCAAGGCGCGGATGAGCGCGTGAAGCTCCTCAGCGACGAGCTTGCGGGGCCGCACGACGAGCTCACGCTCAAGCTCACCCACCCGCAACCGCACCCGCCCGGCGGTGAGGCCCAAGAGCTGGCTGTCGCGGTGCTCGGCCTCGCCGTCTTCATCGGCGATGAGCGTGAGCTGCTGGTTTCCGAGGTGGAGCAGCACCTCGACGCCGGGCAGGTGGCCGCGGCTCACCACCCGCAGGGCGCCTACGCCAGGGATCTCCGCGCCGCTGGGCACCGGGCGGCCCCGAACGTACACCTCCAAGCTCAGCGCCCCGCCGGGCTCAGGTGTGGAAGAGGTCATACCAGTCTCCCAGAGCCTCGCCCCGCTCACGAAGGGCGCGGGTGTGGGCGGCGGAGCGTCGCCAGCCGCCGGCCTCAAACCGCACGCTCAGCTCATCAAGCAGGGCGCGCCACTTGGGGCCGACCCCACGCAACGGCGGCAAGACGCGCTGGAGGAGCTGCTGATCTTCTGCCTCGATCCTCGGCAACACACCCTCAGACGCGGCGAGGGCGCGGCCCATGGCCACCACGGTTCGGCGGCTCGGCGCCCCGGGCAGGCCCAGGCCGCGCAGGTGCTCGATGACGCCCTCTAGGGTGCCCAAGGGGGCGGGCGGGCGGTCCACGGAGGCGAAGAGCGCGGGCAGGCTCACCGGCGGGGCGTCGATCAGGTCGTCTTCAGGGCGCCAGCGCGGGGCCCCGGCCCGGGGCTCGATCCAGATCACGCTCGCCCGGCTCAGAAAGCGCGGGGAGAGCCGCTCGACGGTGTCATCGACGTTCACCGTGGCCACCAGCCGCGTCGAGGCCGGCAGCTCAAAGCTGGCGGGGTACCGTGTTTGGTTCTCGGGGTGGAGATCGGGGCCGTAGAGCCGCAGCCGCGGCGGGCTGGCCTCTGTCGCCGAGAGCAGCCGCGCCAGATAATGTTCGGGCGAGGCGAGGTTGAGCTCCTCGATGAGCACGGGATACAGACCGCCGAGGCGCTGATCGGCGTCGTCCCGGGCGCGGAGGAGATGCTCCAGGAGGCCCTCTGAGGAGGGCTCCCAGCGGCGCTCGGTGGGGTGCCAGAAGCCGAACAGAGGCGCGTCGTCTTGCCAGTCTCGGCGCACGACCAGCTCGAGGGTGCGCCCCGTCGTGGGGCCGTGGCCCAGGCGGGTGAGCACGCTGCGGGCGAAGGTGCTCTTGCCCACGCCGGGCAGCCCGGCGAGTAAGGTCCAGCGCCCGGTCAACATCGCGATGAGCAGGTTCGCGACGTCCTCAAACGCCCAGGTCTGCCCGGCGACGCGCCAGATCGCCTGCTGCAGCGTCATGCCCGCGACCTCTCGGCCTCGGGCGGCGCGCAGAGGCGTCTGCGGGGCGACCGGCGCCGCCGCCGGGATCGGCGCGGTGGGAAGCGGCAAGGCCCGGGACAAGGCGCCGAGGCGGGGGTCGCCCAGGAGCGCGTCTAAGGTGGCGAGCTCCTCATCAAGGGCCGCCACCTCCAAAGCGCCGGGGCCGCGGGCGGCCCGAAGCGCCTCAAGCTCCGCGGTGAGCGGGCCGAGGGTCGCGGCGCGCTCTTCAGCCAGGGTGGCCTCTAAGCTGGACTGTGCGGCGTCAAGCGCCTGGGCGAGCGTCGCCCGCAGCGCCAGGGCCGCGGTGGAGCCCCGGCGGGCCTCGGCGCGCAGCGGCTCAAACACCTCGGCCCGCGTGAGCAGCTCGTCCAGGCGCTCCAGGCGCATCACCGCGGCCTTCGCCGGGGCGGGGTCGTTCAGCCAGCGGGCGAGGTTTTCGGCACGATCGGGATCGAGGGGGGCGCTGAGGTGGTGATACACCCAGCCCGGCCCGGCGCCGTCACGGCGGGGCGGCGCCAAGAAGCGCAGATCCTCCTCGGGGAGGGGATCTGACAGAAGCCAGCTCTCCCCCTCATCACCGGCGGGCTGGCCGTCCTCGCCGACCACGTCCAAGAAGCTCACCTCACCTTGAATGCCGAAGGTGAGCATGTTGTTGAGCTCAAAGACCTCGCCGGTGGGCGACGTGGGGGTGAGCCCGGCGGGTGTGCTGCGCCAGGGGCCCACGTTGAGATCGAGCTCTTCGCGGATGTACAGCGCGCGGGTGGGGTGACGGTGGGCCTCTTTTGCGTCGCCCACCCAGATCCAGGTGGCGAGGCGCTCGAGGGCGTCGGCGGGGGCGCCGTCGGCGAAGAGCAGCCCCTCCAACACCCGCGTGGTGGGGCGTGTCTCGATGGCGATGCCCGGCGCGCCGCCCAGCACGGTCGCCGCCTGAAACACCCGGCCCTCATGGTTAAAACAGATCGCGGCCAGGGGAGGGTCGGCCGGGGTCTTTGCGAGCTGGTCAAGCTCCTCGATGAGCGCGCGGGTCTGTGTCACGTCGAGGCCGTGTTTACGCCGAAACAGCAGGCGGCTGAACAGGCTCAGGGCGTTCCAAGACTCGGGCTTGATGACGAGCTTCTCACGCAGGGCGCGCAGATCGTCGTCGAGGCTGTCGTCTTCATCCGCGATCAGTCCATCCAGCACGGTCTGGAGGTGGGCGATGCGCTCGTCAAAGCCCTGGAGCGTGCGAACCTTCACCTTGTCTTTGGGGTTGAGCAGCTCGTTTATCTCGGTGACCTCTTTGCTGATGCGGCGCTGGCGCATCACGAGCCCGTGCTCCAGGGCCTTGAGCTGGTTGACGCGGCGCTCTAAGGCGGCGTTGAACCGCTCTTGCACCGTGCGCCCCCAGCGCATCGCGCGCTCACGGTCGGCCTTGGGCCACGCGGGATCGCAGAACGCGGAGATCAGCTGATCACTCGTCGACTCACTGTGGATCATGCTCTCAAGCTCGGCCTCGGCCTCGGCCTCCTTGAGCTTCTCCTCGTCGATGTCGTCGAAGGGGTCATCGTCGAGGGGCAGCGGGCTACGATCCCCTTTGCGGCGCCGCTTCTTCTTCACCTCTTCCTCAGGCATCTCCTCGATGGGGTCGTCTTTGTACGGACGCCTGAGCGCCGCGGGCTCGGCGGGCACGTCCTCACCCGCCTCTTTGAGCTGGGTGGCGAAGCTGCGGAAGGTGTCGATCACCGCCTGCCGCGACTTGTAGAGTTTACGCCCCGCCAGAACGTGCTTCATCGCCGCCACACGCTCATCGACGTGCTCTAGCATGAGCTGATCGAGGTAACGCTCGGCGTCTTTGGCGGCCTGATCTGCGTAGGCGCCGATCTCGGCGTAGGCTCCGCACCAGCTTACGGCGATCCTCCAACATCAGCAGCGTCTCCCGCATCCAGAGCTGATATGGGGTCTTGGTCGTCTCAAACGACTCGCGGTAGAGACCCAACACAAACACACGATGTTTGAGCGTCGCGCCCTCTTCAACCTCGGGGCACTTGCGCGGGTTGGGCGCGAACACCGCGCGGTAGGTGGGCTCGGGGAGGAGGTCGGAGATGAGCGCGATGGGGATCTCGTGGCGAGGTTTACACGCGTTCTTTACCTCTTCGCGCCAGTCTTCAGGCAGGTTCGGCGCCGGGGGCGCGTCGCTGGGCCAACCGGCACGAACCACCTCCAGACGCTCGCTGAGCGTCAACAACGACTCAAATGTTGAATGAAACACGGTGGAGCCGCGCTTGAGCGAGCCGTCGGGGCCCACCGTCGCCGCCCAGTCTTGGGCGGACTCTTCGCTGAGGCCAAACAGACGCAGGCCCTCGGGCACGGGCTCCAAGGCCCGGGCGGCGCGGAGCACCTCGGCGAGCTGCGCCCGCGCCTCTTTTAAGACTCGCGCGGCGGGGGCGACCTTCGCCGAGACGGGCTCCGAGAGCTGCATCTCAAGCTGGGCCAACATCGCGTTGGCGGCGTAGCTCTGGCGCAGGGCCGCCAATGGCCGGGGCATCGGCAGGTCGATGAAGGCCTGCAGCGCGGCGCCGGTGGGCCCGCCCAACAAGGCGCCGATCTCTCGGGCGCGGCGCACGGGCTCGACGCCGAAGGTGACCACCCGCCACCAGTCGATGATCGCCGAGATCACCGGCAGCTCCTCATCCGTGGTGCGGATCACCGAGCGCACATACTTGTGCAGGCGCTCCCGATCGCCGAGGGGGTCGGGGCCCACCCAAGCGAGGCGATGGAGGCCGCCGATCGAGATGTCCGCCATCGCGTAGGTGCCGCCGGGCTCGATGGTCAGCTTCTGCTCGATGAGCTTGGCGATGGGATCGGATCCCGTCATGCGTGTCTCCTGCACAGAACCAGAGTGGGTGCGCCTGCGCGCTCAAACCTGCAAGAAGTCATACCAGTCGCCTTGGGCCTCGCCCTGTTCACGGAGCGCCCGGGCCCGGCTCGCCGCCCGGCGCCAGCCGCCGTCTTGAAGGCGGCGCACGAGCTCGTCCAGGGTGGAGCGCCAGCGAGGGCCGACGCCGCGCAGGGGGGGCAGCACCCGCTGGCAGAGCTGGAGATCTTCGGCCTCGATCCGAGGGATGAGCCCCTCAGAGGCGCCGAGATAGCGCTCCATCGCCATGATCACCCGGGGCGTCGGCGCGCCGGGCATCCGCTGCTTCGTGAGCAGGTTGAGCAGGCTCTCTAGGTTGCCCAAGGAGCCTTGGCGGCGCAAGAACGCGGCCTGGAGCGCGTCCCAGCGCGGCGCCGGGGCGTTTGGCGCCTCACCGCTCACCGGGACGACCGACGCGCTGCCGTGCTCCACATGAATCACGCTCGCCCGGCTCAAGAGCCTGGGGCTCAGGCGCTCGACGGTGTCGTCGTGGTTCACCGTGGCCAAAAGCCGCACGCTGTCGGGGATCCGCAGGGCCTGGGGGTATCGGCGGGCGTTCTGCGGGCGCAGCTCGGGGTCGTACAGACGGATGAAGGGCTCTCCGGCCTCTAACGCCGACATCAGGCGGGCGAGGTAATGTTCGGGCGGGGCCAGGCTCAGCTCGTCAAAGAGCACGGGGTAGAGCCCGCCGAGGCCCCGGGCGGCGTCATCGGCGGCGCGTAAGAGGCGCTCCAAGAGCCCGTCTGACGAGGGCTCCCAGCGGGTCGTGCTCGGGTTCCAGAAGCCGAAGAGCGGCGCGTCGTCTTGCCAGTCGCGGCGCACGACGAGCTCCAGGCCTCGGCCTGAGTCGGGGCCGTGGCCCAAGCGGGTGATGATCGTGCGGGCCAAGGTGCTCTTGCCGACGCCGGGGGGCCCGGTGAGCAGGGTCCAGCGCCCGGTGAGCATCGACAGCAGCACGTTCGTGACGTGGAGCGGGCTGAGGTCACGCCCGGCGAGGCGCTGGATGAGGGCCTCGGGCGACACGGTGTCTAAGCCGACGAAGGGCTCGGCGACGAGCGGCGTGTCGTCTTGGGCGGGGGGGCGGCGCGGCGGCGGCGGCGGGCGGCGGGCGCAGCCACGGCAGGCGCTCGGCGAGGGCGGCGCGGCGGGCGATGAGCTGGGCCTCTCGCTCGGCCTTGGTGTCGCGTAAGGTCTGGGCGGCGAGGCGCTCGGCCTCGATCTCCGCCACCAAGGCCGCGCGCTCGGCGTCTAAGGCCCGCTGGGCCTTGGCCCGAAGCTCGGCCTGGGCGGCGGCTCCCTGAGCGCGCACCTCCGCCTCCACGGCGCCGAGCACGGCCTGGGCGCTCGCCAAAGTGTCAAGTGCCACTTGACGCCGCGCGTGGGCCCGCTCGGCGCGGGTGATGAGCGTCGCCAAGCGCGCCTCCCGGGCCTCGCGCAGCTCAGGCGGCGTGGTGGGCGGCTCCAAGAGCGCGCGGATCATGGCGGGATCCGGGGCGTGCAAGAGCTCGTCGTTGAGCCAGCGCGCCACCTCCTCGTCGCTGCGCTGCTCCCGAACCGGCGCCTCCTTGATCACCTCCTCAAAGCTCGGCGGGTAGGGCACCAGCCACTGCCCGTTGCCCAAGGCGATGCGCCCGCAGTGGTGAACGAGCACGTCCTCATGCACCTGTCCCACGACCCCGCTGGGGTGCTGCGGGACAAGCTTGCCCGCGCTGTTGAGCGTCCACGGCCCGGTGACCTCTTGCCCATCGGTGAGGAAGATCGTGCGCCCGGAGCTGGTCTTGGGGGTGGTCGTGGTCAACAGGGCCCATGACGCCAGGCGCTCGTCGAGCTCCTCGGGCCCGGCCAACAAGAGCCCCTCGGGGCCTGGGCGGGTGGGGCGCGTCTCGGGGCCTTTGGCGGGCAGGCCGCCGAGGATCCAAGCCACACGCTGCACCGTCCGGCCCTCTTTGCGGCACAGCGCCGCGCCCGGCAGGTCTTCACCCTCGGGGACGTCGAGGGCGCGGGTGAGGTCGGGCAGGGCCTGACCGAGCTCCATCTTGGAGGAGCGGCGCTCGCGGAGGAGGTCCAAGAGCGCCCACAGCCCGGCGCGGTCTTGGCGGGTGATGATGCGGTCGCGCAGGGGGACAAGCAGCTCGCCCAGGGCCTCGTCGTCCTTGAGCTGTTGGCGAACGGCGCTGGCCTCAAGCTCCTCCACGAGCTCCCGCAGGATCTTGAGCGCGCGCCGCGACATCTCGGTCTTGCCCGACTGCACCGTGCGGGCCATGAACTCATCGTCGCGAGAGTAGAGGTTAAACTTCGCCCCGACGACGTCCAGACGCTGCATGTAATGCTCACGCGCGGGCGGCAGCGCGGCCTCGATCAGCTTTCGCCAGGCCAGGCCGTGGACGTCTCCGGCGGGCTGGGCGGGGGCCTCCAGGCCCAGCCGGGCCAGCTCAACGCAGGTCTCTTCGCAGTACACCAGCACGACCTCTTTGGCGTCGTTGGCGCGGGGGTTCTCGTGGCCGCGCAGGATGCTCAGCAGCTCTTTGGCCCGGGGGATGTTGGGCTCACGCAGGTTGGCCTCGATGTCGTTGAGCATCGGCGCCGCCCGCTCACCCATGAGGCCGCGCAGACGGCGGGCCTCGCCGCGGATCTCGGTGATCACGCGGTTCATCTCCTTCATCCAGGCCGTGTGCGGCACCTTCGCCGCGTCGTGGGCCTCCCGGGCCATAAAAAACACGACGGCGCGCTCGTTGAGCTCGGTGAGCTGGGGGAAACGGGCGGGCTGGGGGTCGAGGATCGGCCGCGGCGGAGGTGTGGGCAGCAGGTCGGCGATGAGCGCGATGGGCAAGGGCGCCCAGCTCGCCAAGACCCGGCGCACGTCGTCCTCCCAGCCCGCAGGCAGAGTCAGCTCTTTGGGGGCTGGCGTCGGCCAACGCTCTACAAGCTCGGTCACCCGCTTGGAGCGCTCACGAAGGCCACGCAGCATGGTGTCCCAGACGGACGTGCCCCGGGTGATGCTGCGGTTGTCCAGCGGGGTGGCCGCCCAGGCCTCAAGCTCGGCCTGGCTGAGCCCCAAGAGGCGCAGGCCCGCGGGCGGCGGGGTGTGCGCCCGGGCGGCGGCGATCACCCGCTCACACTCGGCGTTCGCCGCGCCCAAGACCGCGATGGCCGGGGCCACCTTCACGCCGAGGGGCTTCTGAATCAGCGCCTCGAGCTCGATGGCCTTGTCCATGCGGCTGAGCTGCTCACGCACCGCCACCAGCGGGCGCTCGCCGGGCTGGCGCAAGACCGCCTGGAGCACCTCACCCGTGGGGTTCGCCATAAACCGCGCGATGTTGTCGCCGTCGGCGGCGGCGGGCTCACCCAAGGCCGCGACCCGCCACCAATCCAAGGTCGCCGCGAGCTCAAGGTTCTGCTCACGGATCAGCCGCACGAGGTTTCGTAGGAGCGGCACCACCCGCTGACGGTCGCCGTGGCCGTCGGGGCCCAGCCAGACGAGGCGGTGGGCGCGCCCGAAGTGCAGGTCCGCGACCTCTAAAGCGCCGCTCGCCGAGGTGAGGCGCTCGCTGTAGATCTTCTCGGGGACATCAGCCATCGTCTCGGGCTCCAGGCGGGGTTCAGCGTGGCCACATGCCTCCACCCGAGCGTGTGACCAGGGTGAGCTTAATCCAAGGCCGCCCTCGTCGCCCGTCTCGGCGCGCCTCGGCCGCCGAGCGGGCGTGCTACACCGTCTCTGGGCGCCAACGCCAACCGCAGGTCGTCCGCGCCCTCAACGAGGCCACCATGACCCCGCTCCCTGATGATCCCGCCGCCCTGATCCAGCTCGCCCAGGCCGCCTTGGCCCCGGCGGGCTGCCTCGAGCTCACCGCCGATGTTCGCCAGCGCGCGGGGATCGCCGCGGCCCAGACCGACCGCGCCTGGACCTTCACCGGGCGTCTCGAAGGCGGCGCCTGGACGGTGATGGAGTGGACGCCGGTGCTGGATCCCGAGGGTGGGGTGACGCTCAACTTTGGGGTTGGCCGCTGGACCTTGCCGTTCATCCCGCCGCTCTACGGCACCTTGCCCAGCGGCGAAGACGGCGGCCTGTTTGACGAGGCCCAAGACCTCTTCACGGGCTTCACCGGCATGGTCGAGGACGACGTCACGACGAGCTACGCCGAGGCTGACGGCGACACCGTGGTGTTGACCCAGCTCTTCGACCAAGGGCTGTTTCGCGCCAACCAGGGAAAGATCGTGTTTGACCGCGAGAGCCTGCGCCCCAGAAGCCTCTCGCTGGTGGTCGAGCGCCCAATCGACACCGAGAGCATGGGCAAGCTCACGGATCTGGACGTGGAGATCCTCCTTGGCCCCGGCGGGCACCCGGTCTCCGAGCGCTTTTATGGCCAAGGCCGCGCGGGGCCCGTCCGGCTGCGGGTCACCCGGGAGCTGGACTACACCTCTGTTCGGCCCTGCCCGGTCTCGCCGGTCGCCCAGTGAGCGGCCCGCTGCGGGTGTTGTTTGGGGCGCTGTTCACCGTCGCCGTGGCCCTGTTTGTGTTCGCGCTCTTGTGGCGGAGCCCGTCCATGGCCCTGCCCGCGGCCTTGGGCGCCTTCGCCACCTTCCCCAGAGGCACCCTTCGTCCATTCCGCGCGGTGTGTTGGGCGCTCGCCTTCTTGCTCGTGCCTTTGGTGCTCAAGCCTTGCCTCGCCGAGCAGCGCGCCCGGCGGGAGGCGCTGTTTGAGGCGTTCACCTCCGGCGGCCCGGCCGCCCTGGATCTGGAGGATCGCCTCGCCATCGCCGCCCTGGGCCTCGCCATGGGCGTCCTCGCCCTGCCGGTCTTCCCCGAGGTGGCCCAAGAGCAGCTCCTCCTGCACGTCCCCGGCGAAGATCGGGTCCGTGAGAGCGACTTCGCCACTCGCTCCGAGCGTGTCTCCGCCCCGCTGAACACGTTCATCAAGCGCCTGCCCAAGCCGGTCCCGGGCGCTGAGCCCGTCCGGTTTGGCCCCGAGCGGGTCGTCTTTGTCTACGGCCAAGACGATCCGCGGGTGGCCTTGGCGCTCAACCCCTGCCTGCTCAGCGCCGTGGCCACGCCGGAGCAGGGCGGCTGGCGTATCGACGCTGAAGTCGCCGTCGAGGTGGAGTACCCGCCGAGCTACTCCTTGCACCTGTTCAGCTACGACGGTGAGGCGTTCGCCGTGGAGGAGGGCCTGTTCTACGCGCTGCAGGAGGCCGGCTGGTACCACCCCTACACGATGACCTGGCGCTGGACGGAGCAGGTCTCCCGCTGAGCTGGCCTGCTCCGGGGGCTACTCTGGCGTCTCCGGCGCCACGAGCCAGCTCGGCAGGCCCGGGGCGTCGAAGCCGTCGCCGTCGAGGTCTACCCAGATCGGGTTCGTGAGCGCGTAGGGGTAGGTGGGGCCGCTCCTGGGCATCGGCGGCAGGGTGCTCAGCAGGCCGCCCACGGCGGGCACGGTGGAGAGCGCCTCAAACACGACGTCTTGGAGCTGAACCGGCGGGTAGTCCGTGGGCGTGAACAGGGGGTACAGATCCGACTCGCCCATGGCGATGACGACGTACCAGGCGTCTAGGTCGGGGGTGTCGGCGAAGGTGGTGGAGAGGTTCACGATGTCGGCGTTGGGCGTCTCAATGGCCCACTCTTGAATCAAGGTGCCGTTGCGGTACAGCTCCACCCGGCTCACGTCGAACCAGGTCGGCGAGGACACCTCGATGTTGAACGTGACCTCCCCCGCGCCGGTCACCGTGCCGCCGATGTTGGTGTCGCCGTTCGCCGAGAAACGCACGAAGGGGCCGCTGGAGGTGATCACCTCGCCGCGGCGGATGGCGTCCGCGATGTCCTCGACGCGGATGTACGCCGGGTCGTCCGTGGGCGACGCCACCCAGTTGCGGGGGCAGCCGGCCTCGATGGACGTCTTGCCATGGGTGTCGGAGTTGCCCAGGGCCGTGAACCGATAGCCGAGGTTTAAGAGCGTGAACCAGTCGTCTACCTGGCCGTGGATGCCGTCGCCTAAGGTGTAGACGCCGTCGATGAGCGCCTGCTGTTCGTCCATGCTGCGCACCATCACGTCATAGCCGTCGATGGCGCCCTCATCGGCGGCGTACGCGGCGATCTCTTCAGCCGTGGGCGTGCGGATCATCTCGTAGCGTTTGCCGTTGAGCAGCTCCAGCGCGTCGAAGTCCATGGTGAAGTTTTTGGTGTTGAGCAGCGGGTTCACCAGGGCGGAGGTGCCGGCCTCTAGAAGCGGCTCGCCCTCGGTGCCGCCGTAGGGGGAGAAGCCGTACTGGTCGAAGTAGCCCAAGATGCCGTCGCGGGGGTGCGCCACGAAGGTGACGGGCTCGACGCTGCCGTCGCCCAAGGCGCGCAGCTCATCGAGGATCTCATCGGGCTCAAGCCCCGACCAGTCAAAGGCGCCCCCGGCCACGGCGAGGGGGTCGCGGCGCACGGGGAAGGCCAGGTAATGCCCAAGCTCAACCGGGGTGACCTCAAGGCCCACAGCCGTGGCCACGAAGGGCTCCCAAGCCCAAGTCTTCGATCACCGGGCGGAAGTCGCTGATGTAGTCGTGATCTGAAGAGATGAAGAACTCGACGTGCTCGGCCACCATGGTGCCCACACGGTCGGGCAGGCTCACGCCGCTGTCGTGGCTGGGCGCGCTGTGAACGTGGAAGTCGGCGCTCACGAAGCCCGTGGTGTCGACGCTGCGGGTGACGGTGAGCTCAATCTCGGCGGGCTGATCGGCGCGCACGGTGAAGCTCTGGATGCCCAGCTCATACTCCGGGCCGCGGGTGGCGTAGGCGACGTAGTCCCCGGGCGGCAGGCGCACCTCACAGGCGCCGTGGGGGCAGAACACGATGGCCTCTGGGTCTCCGGCGATGTAGCCGTCGCCCAAGACCGGATCACGAACGACGGGGCCGCCGTCGGCGGGCAGGATCGTCACCTTCGCCGGGACCTGCATGTCTTGTTCATCAAAGATGTGGAACGACACGTCGCCCGAGCGACCGGCCAGGAGCGTGAGGGTGAGGGGAGCGTCGGCGCGCACGGTGATCGGCAGCCGCGCGTTGAGCGGGCGGCCTTGCTCGTGAACCAACAGCTCCCAGTCCCCCACGGGCAGCACCCCGGCGAAGGAGCCGTCATCGACGTGGTCGTCTAGGCTCACGTCCGTTGTCCACTCCAAGGTGGGCGTGTCAGCGCCCGGGGCGTAGGCGAAGACCTTCACGCCGCTGAGCGGGTGCAGGCTGCGCGGGTCGTAGACGTTGCCTGAGACGCTGCCCAGGCTCAGCGACACGCCGGCCTCTTGGCGGGCGGTCCACACCACCTCCAGGGCCGAGCCGATGTCGCCGTCGCCCAAGGCGAAGACGCGGGTGTAGGTGAGCGCGGTGAGCGGCGGGAAACGGTCGGAGTCGTCGACGTCACCCTCCACCCCGGCGCCAAACCCGGCGGTCTGGGACGAGGTGAACAGGGGCACAAACATCTCGCCGTCGAGGCTGGCCAAGGCGTAGCTCACACCTTCAGCGCTGCCGCCGATGAAGTCGAGCACGAAGGGGTCGTGGAAGGTGTTGCGCCCCTCGACCTCCGCGGCGTACACCGCGCCGTCCTCATCAAAGCCCATGCCCGGGGCGAAGACGTCGACGTTGCCGCCCTGCAGGTAGAAGTCACCAAACGCCACGCCGGTCTCTAAGGCGTAGGTGAGCAGCGGCAGGCTGCCCGTGGCGCCGGGCACCGCCGTGGTGTTGTCGGGCAGGGTGTCCTGGGGGCCGAAGAACGCCGTGGTGCGCATCGTGACGTAGGAGTTGCCCGGGGCCAGCTCGTACTCGGTGATGATCGTGAAGTCCGGCGCGCCGACGATGGCCCACAGGCCGCCGAGCAGGCTGATGAACGGCTCGCTCTCGCCCACGGCGCGCACGATGGCCGGGCCGCCGTCGCTGCCGTCGTTGACGATGACCACCTCGTCAGGCTCATCGGTCATGGCCACGTTCATGTTGACCGTGGGGATGAGCTCGGCGAAGCGGTCGTTGCCCCGCCCTTGGCTGAACGAGGGATCAGCGCGCTGCAGGTCGGCGTCGATGATCGTGCCGCCGAAGAGCCCCGGCCCGATGGACGTGCGCCCGCCCATGACCACAAAGCGCACCCGATCGTTCTCCAGCACCACGTCGCCGGGCTGGGCCAGGGCCTTGGGGCCGCCGATTCCTTGGCTGAGATCGGTCATCACCGACGCCCGGGCCCAGGTGGGGGCTTGGGTGTCGCAGGAGAGGAGGAGCACCAGAAGAGATGGGGTCATTTCGCGATATGGTAGCGCCTCTCACGGGAGCGATCCAAACGTATGTCCTTCGTCGTGCTCACCGCCCTGCTCCAGAGCGCCGTCCTCGCCGCCGAACCCGCGCCCCGAATCGACCCTGAAGGAGACCCGACGCTCCGCGACGTCTCCGCCGACGGCGCGCCGACGATCACGCCGCACCTCTTGGTGCAGACCTGGGCCACGCTCTACGACATGGACACCGCCGATCAGGCCGACCCGGCGGGCTACGGCGATCCTGAAGACGACATCGGCTTTAAGGTGCGCCGCGCGCGCCTGGGCTTCACCGGCGCCTGGGGCCGCTACGACTACGCCATGGTGTTCGGCGTGTCCTCCGGCGCGGATCCCTTGCTCAGCGCCGATCAGAACCCCCGCGTAGACATCATCGACGCCTGGGCGGGCTACACCTTTGGCGACGCCGACAAGCTCACCGCCCGGGTGAGCGCGGGCAGCCAGCGTGTGCCCTATGGCCGCGAGAACCTGCTCTCCACAGGCGCCCTCGTCTTCCAAGAGCGCACCGTGGCGTCCAACCACCTCGGCCCCTTCCGTGACGCCGGCGTGCTCGCCGACGTGCGGAAGGGCGGCGCGCGCCTGCGGGTCGGCGCGTTCAACGGCAACGACTCGTACTTAGGCGACGACGATCCCGGCCTCTTGTTGGCGGCGCGGGCGGAGTACAGCCAAGGCGAAGACGTCTACTCCACCTGGGGCGAGGTGGAGTCGCTCACCCTCGGCGTCGCCGGGGACTTCATGTTCAACCCCCAGTTCGCCACGACGACGATGACCTATGGCGGCGACGTCATCCTGCGGGTGAAGGGCCTCGCGTTGTTGATCGAGGGCCACGCCGCCCAGATCACCCCCAACAGCGACGGCATCACCGACCCCTCGGTGTTCGCGACGACAAACCAGTGGGGCGGCTACGCGCAGCTCGGCTACACGATCGGCGCCTGGGAGCCCGCGGCCCGGGTGGAGATCTTCGACGACTCCACCGCCGCCACCGACAACGGCGACCTGATGCACGTCACCGCCGGGGCCACGGCCCACTTGCTGGAGGACCACCTGCGCCTGGGCGGCGGCTACGTCTTGAGGATGGAGCGCGGCGGGGAGAGCCTGCCGAACGACACCGTGCGGCTGTGGGGGCAGGTGAAGTTCTGAGGGGGGACCGGGGATCAAAGATTGGGGGTTTTTCGGCCTGCAGAGCCCCCCTCGAGATCACGATTGAGGATTTTACGGCCTGCAGAGCCCCCCTCGAGATCACGATTGAGGGTTTTACGGCCTGCAGAGCCCCCCTCGAGATCACGATTGGGGGTTTTACGGCTTGCAGAGCCCCCGTCGAGATCACGATTGGGGGTTTTACGGCTCGCAGAGCCCCCGTCGAGATCACGATCGGGGGTTTTACGGCTCGCAGAGCCCAATCTTTGTCCGCGTCCGCCTCGCCGCAGCCCCCAACGTTGCCGCCTCACTCCCGACGCGCGGCGACCTTGTGCGGCTTGAAGCCTGAGCCCGAGAGCAGGGGCTCACCGCCGCCGGTGGGCTCGGCCTTGATGAAGTAGGCCACGCCGGAGACGAACTCCTCGCCGATGGGGATGCTCGCGGTGAACACGCCGCCGGAGCCGGTCATACGCACGGGCTTGCTGCCGACGTTGCCGTCTTGGGAGCGGTAGGTGACGGTCACGATCCAGGCGTCGTCGGGAAGGGTGGCCTTCAACGCGAGGTTCTTGCCCAAGATCACCGCGCCGGGCGGGCTGTGTTTGAGGCCGCTGGTGACCACCGCCACCGGGGGATCTGGCGGCGGGGTGACCTTCACGACGGTGGTGCCCGCGCCGGGATCTTTGTTGGTGGTGCTGCCGCCGTTGGCGGGGTCGGTCTCGCGGGGGCCGGTGGTGCGGCCGCCCTGCCCGGCGCCTTGTCCGGCGCCCTTCTCCGGCGGCGCGCTCTCGACGACGGCGGGGCCGGTCTCGGGCGCCTTCACCGGATCTTCAACCGGCGGCTCAACGGGCGGGCTCACCCCGATCTCCCCGGGCGGCGGGCTGAAGATCTCCACCTCGGGCTCGACCGTCTCCCAGGGGCGGGTGAGCAGGGCCCAGCCGATGACGCCGAGCAGGACCATGCCGCTGAGCTGCAGCGCCAGGGTGAGGGAGCTGTTCTGCGCTGGGCTCGCCGGGGCGGGCTGGACCGGCGCTTGGGGGCCCTGGTTGATCAGCAGGTCGTCGAGGTGCGCGGCCGGCGAAGGGGGGGTCACCGTGGCGAGCGGTGGCGGTGGCGCTGGGGCGGCGGCGGGCTTGGGCCTCGGCGCCTCCAAGAACGACATCGAGTCCAGGCCGGGGATCGGCTGGCGCGGCCGCTCCTCGCTGCCCGAGGGCTCCAGGTAGTCGCTGATGTCTTGATCGTCGTCGGGGACAGCCGTCTCGCCCTGGTTCGGGCGCTGGCGCCACATCGGCACGTCGGGCGCGGGCGGCTGAATCGGCGTCAACACCGCGGGCGGGCCGGGGAACGACGCGCCGCCGGGGAACGATCCGCCGCCGAAGGAGCCGCCGTTGGCGTTTTGTTGGGCCGGGGCCTCGGGCTGGCTGGGGAAGCTGCCGCCGCCTTGGGGATCGGCGGCGCTCGCGCCTGTGGACCCGCCGCGGCTGGGGTCGAAGGGGCGGCGCGCGAGGTTGCGGGGGTCGGGCTCGTCCTCGTCCCGGGGCGGCGAGGCCAAGGGCGGGGTGTCGGCGGGGTCATCGGGGATGCGCCCCATGGCCGCGCGGCAGGCCTCAGCCATGGCCTGGGCGTCGGCGTAGCGCTCCTCGCGGTTGTAGCGGGTGGCCTTGCGGATCACCGTGGTGATCTCGTCGGGCAGCCCGGCGAGCATGCCCGGATCCATGTCCGCGGCGAAGAGCTCGCCCGGCGTCTTGTCGGTCATGATCGCGTAGAGCGTCGCGCCGACGGAGTAGATGTCGGCGCGTTGGTCCACACCCTTCGCGTCCGAGCGTTGTTCGGGGGCCATGAAGCCCCAGGTGCCCATCACCGCGCCGGTCTTGGTGAGGCCGTCTTGGTCGTCGTCGCGCTTCATCTGGGCGATGCCGAAGTCGGTCACCCGGATGTCGCCTTCGCCGCTCAAGAGGATGTTGTGGGGCTTGATGTCGCGGTGAACCACGCCGCGTTTGTGGGCCACCTTGAGCGCGTCCAGCATACGCACGGTGACGTCTAGGGCCATCTTTGGGGGGATCGGGCCGTGATCCCGCACCCGGTCGAGCAAGGAGCCGCCCTCGACGAGCTCCATGACGATGAAGATGCGGTTGCCGTCGGCGCCGACGTCGTGCACCGAGACGATGTTTCGGTGCTGCAGAAGCGCCATCGTCGAGGCTTCCGCCTCAAAGCGCGACTTGAGGCTCTTCCGTTTGGCCAGGGCAGGGGAGAGCACCTTGATGGCGCGGTTCACCTGCAGGCGCGCGTCGTAACCCCGGTACACCGTGGCCATGCCGCCGACGCCGAGGACGGAGAGCAGACGATAGCGGCCTTCCGCGAGCGGCGGGGCGGCCTCACCCTGGAGGTTCTCGTTCTTGGGTGCCAATGGTCCGACCGAGGAGGTGCGCGGATATCGTACCGCTTGGCGAGCGCGCTTACCAGCGGGCGCGGCGGGAGGCTCGTTTCGGCGGACTTGTGGGTCGATCCACCGGCGCTGGGTGGGGCGCGCGGCGCCTTGTGGGCTGGCGCGGCCCGGGCTAAGCCTGCGCCTGAGCGCCACGCCCCAAGACGGCGCGCGCCACCCCCGCTGGAGTCCTTATGCCCCGCATCGTGAACGGCCCGCTGCGCCGCGCGCTCATCGTCGAGAACCCTCACAAGGAGCTCGATCAGCTCCTCACCGAGGGCGGCCTGGAGGTGGTGCGTGTGGACAAGACCCCCGACGAGGACGAGCTGATCCGCCTGCTCGGCGAGCACAAGAGCCAGATCCTCTTCAAGCGCTCCCAGGTGCCGGTGACGCGGCGGGTCTTGGAGAGCGCGCCGGATCTTCAGGTCGTGCAGCTCTGCGCCATCGGCGATGACTCCGTAGACAAGGCCGCCGCCGCGGAGCTCGGCGTGTTGGTGTTCAACGACCCGGTCTCCAACGGCCGCAGCGTCGTGGAGCTCGTCGTGGGCCACCTCGTCGGCCTCTCTCGCCGCCTGTACGAGAGCTACGACCAGGGCCGCGCCGGCGTCTGGGACAAGTCCTCGACGGATCGTTTTGAGATTCAGGGCAAGGTGTTGGGCATCTACGGCCTGGGGAACATCGGCCGGGCTGTGGCCAAGGTCGCCGAGGCCTTGGGCATGAAGGTGCGGTTCTTTGACAGCCGCGCGCTGGCGCGTGAGGTCGGCGTCGAGATGGGCTGGGAGGCCGCGGCCAGCCCCGAGGCGCTGTTCGCGGGCGCTGATGTGGTCACGGTTCACCTCTCGGCCACGGACGTCACCGGCCAGACCAACCGCAGCCGCCTCAACCGTGAGCTGCTGTTCACCCTGGGCAGCGAGCGCCCGGAGTCGAGCCCGCGGCTGTTCATCAACCTCTCCCGCGGCTTTTTACACAGCGCTGAGGATCTCCTCGACGCGATCGCCGCCGGGCGGGTGCGGCGCGCGGCGGTGGACGTCTTCCCCAAAGAGCCCGGCAAGAACGGCCCCGGCTGGGAGAACCCCTACGCCCACGAGCCGCGCATCGCGACCACCCCCCACATCGGCGCCGCCACCCAAGAGGCCCAGCCGCGCATCGCCCGCCGTGTGGCCCAGACCCAGCTCGACCTCTCCCACCACGGCGCCGTGCGCGACTGCGTGTTCTCGCCGCGCACCCGCATCTCGATGACTGAAGATCACCAGAGCGGCCGGGCGGTGCTCTTTGTGGTTCACGCCACCACCCGCGGCACCAAGAAGGCCCTGGATGACGCGATCTACGAGGCGGGCGCGGACAACCTGCGCTCGGCCCATGACGACTTAGAGCCCTGGGGCGTCGCCGTGGACGTGAGCCTGCTCGACCGCCCGCTCTCCGAGCCCCAGCTCGCCGCCATCGTCGAGCACACCACCCGGCTCACCGGGGATCCCAACGCCGTGCGGCTGGTGCGGCAGGTGGTCGCCTAGCCCTGCTCCTCTTGTTGCCGAGCGCGCTTCTTGGCGAGGCCTTCGGCCCACACCCGGCGGGCCTCGGCGCGGCGGAGCTGCTCCTTCGCCGAGCAGTCGCGGCAGCGGGAGGCCTGGCCCCAGACCACCCCTTTGGCCTCCTCGAAGTACCACTTCTGGGCGCGGGCGGTCCAGGTGTGCTCTTGGCGGCAGTCGCGGCAGCGGAACTCGACGTCGCGGTAGGTGCCGCGCACGAACCACTCCGGGCCGCTGTAGCTGTTGAACGGCTTGAGCTGGGCGCGGTCCACGGGCAGCTCATCGTCGGAGATCGGCGCGGCGGGGCGCGGCTCGGGGCTAGCCGCCCGGGCCTTCCGCCGGGCGACGAGCTCCGCGCGCCGCTGTTTGCCGCTCTTGGGCATCTACCGCACCATCACCTTGAGGCTTGAGAGCCCGATGTCTTCGCTGTTGTTGTGGGTGCCGCTCTCTTCGTCGGCCATGAGGCGCAGCTCGACGTCATCGGTGCTCGCCGCGCTCGCCGCGCTCAAGGTGGAGAGCGCGCTGAACACCGGGCTTGAGTACCAGGCGTAGATCCAGCCGTAGGTGGTGTTCGCCGAGCCGCAGGCGTAGGCCTCACCGACGTAGTCCGGCGGCGGGTTGCCGCCTTGGGCGGGGCAGTCGTAGTCGCTTGAGCCCTTCGTCGTCATGCCGATGGCGAAGGTGTAGAGGTGCTCCCGGCTGCCCTCCGCGCCGCGGGTGATGGAGAGGCCATCGACGTAGAGGTCGTCGAGGCCGCGGCCTTCAGCGTAGTAGAAGGCGTTCATGCTCGCGTACTGGTAGGCCGTGAGCGTGGTGTGAAGCTCGGTCCAGCTCACGCCGAAGCTGGGGAAGCTCGCGGACGCCGCGCTGGCCACTTCAGAGTCCCGGCGGCAGTAGGGCTTGGAGCCGTCGAGGAGCCACTCGCCGGGGCAGGCGTCTACGGAGAAGTTGAGGTCCGTGAGCACGGTGAAGCCGCCGCCTTCAGTGGTCATGTCGCAGGTGACCACGAGGGGGCTCGCCCCGGTCCCGGCGCCGTCGGGGTCGATGGTGTACTCGCCGTCGCCGGTGGAGCGGCCCTCATTGAGCACGTCGAGGCAGCTCTCCCCCAGCGCGCAGAGCCCCGCCTCGGGGAAGATCGTCGGGTCGTCGTCCACGCAGTCATCGCCGCCGCAGGTGGCGTCGGCGTAGCCGTCGAAGTCGCCGTCATCGTCGATGAGGCCGTCACAGTCGCGGTCGAGGCCGTCGCAGAGCGTGGGCGCGCCGGGGTAGATGGTGGGCTCGCCCTCATCGCAGTCGCCACCTTGGGCGACGTAGAGATCCGTCGGCGCGAGGCAGCCCTCGTAGCGCTCCGCCGGGTCACCGAAGCCGTCGCCGTCGATGTCGGCGTACCAGCTCAGGGTGAGCTCTTCGTCGATGGCGCCGTCGCAGTCGTTGTCCAGGGCGTCACAGGACTCCGGCGCGTCGGGGTACACCGTCGCCTCGCCGTCGTCGCAGTCGGTGTTGTTGTCGGCGTAGCCCGCGGGGGCCTCGCAGGCCGCCAGGGGGTAGCCCGGGTTGCCGAAGCCGTCGGCGTCGGCGTCTACGAACCAGGTGGGCCCGGTGGTGACGGCGGCGTCCCCGTCGTCGCAGTCTACGTCGTCGGTCACGCCGTCGCCGTCTTCGTCGTTGCCGACGGCGATCTGGGTGTCTTCGACGGCGTCTTTGTCCTCGCCGTTGCAGGCGGTGAAGACGATGGAGAGGCTCACGAGGGTCATGAGGCGCATCGTGCGCTCCTGATCAGAGGGACGGGCATCATAGCCCGACTCTTGGCCCTCGCGCGCCTCGCCCTGGCCGCGCGCCCCTCGACTAAAGCTCGACGTCAGAGAGCCGCAGGCGGATGCCGCGCAAGAAGTCGCGGTCGTGGCGGAGGCGCTGCAGGATGAGCTCTAGCTCGCCCGCGTCAAGCCAGACGCCGTGTTTGTCGCAGCGGTCGATGTAGGTGTCGCGGTAGGTGTCGCGGTGCATCGGCTCGCTGCAGATGGGGCAGGGGAGCCCACGCTCTTCAGTGCCCATGCCGTGCTCTTCAGGGCGAGCCTGGGGCGCGAACCAGGAGTGGAAGATCGCGATGGCGTAGTCTTTCCAGTCCGTCTCGTCGCGGAGGTCCTCTGCGATGCGGAACAGCTCGCCCTTGTCGAGCCAGACGCCGTGAGGCGACCGGTCGATGGTGACGGTGTGAAAGACCTCTTGGGTCATCTCTTCGCCAGACATAGGGCAACGACGCATGACGGACAGCTCCTGAGCGCGCCTGAGTTTACTCTGTTGGGCTCATTGTGGGAAGGTGCCGACGCACCAGTCCGCGTCGTCGCCTAGGCCCTCTGTGGCGAAGGGCGAAGGCTCACCAAAGGTGTGGGCGGCGAGCCAACGGAGGGTCAGCGAGTACTCCTCTTGGGTGATGGTGTGGCCGCTGTTGTGGCTGCAGCGCACGACCTCGTGGCCGCCGTCGATGAGCTTCTGCTCGAGGGTGTCGGTCGCGGCGACGAAGTCCACCACCTTAAAGCTGGTGTTGGGCCACACGTCGTTGGCGCCGCCCGAGAACAAGAGCCCCGGCAGCACCCGCGCGGGGGTGTCCCAGCGGGAGATGGGCTCGTCGAACAGGATCACGTCGATGTCGGAGCCGCCAGACATCTCGACGAAGGTGGCCAGGGTGTCGGCGCGGTTCGAGGCCACGACGGTGGTGAACAAGGCGCCGCCCGAGAAGCCCATGGCCGAGAAGCGCCACAGGTCTACCGCCCAGGCCTCGGCGACGCAGCTGCGCAGGTCGTCAAAGAGCACGAGGTCGGCGTCGCCGGCCTGCTCGACGTCCCAGAGGTAAAACTGCGTGCCGAAGGCGTCACGAAGGGGCGCTTCAGGCAAGAGGATGATGGTGTTCGTCGCGTCGGCCAGGCTCTGAAGGTCGAGGAGCTCGGCCATCTCGACGGTGGGCTCGGGGCTGGCGTCGGGGGAGGTGAGGCCGTGGAAGAACACGACCACCGAGGCGTCGTCGCCGCCGCCCAAGGGGATGATCGTGGTGACCTTCCGCTCGGTGCCGCTGGAGAGGAAGGTGTCGGTGTTGGAGCGGCTCATGTCGGGGCACTCGCCGCTGGAGAGCGGGGCCAGCTCCGCGACGGGCTCGCGGTCGGAGGTGTCGTCGCCGCCGCTGGTGTCGTCGCCGCCGCCTGGTGTCGTCTCCGCCGCTGGTGTCGTCTCCGCCGCCGCCGGTGTCCGCGCCGGAGGTGCCCGTGTCGTCGTCGGTCTCAACAGTGCCCGCCTTGCAGGCGAAGAGGGTCAAGGCGAGCAGAGGGACGAGGCGCATGGGGGCTCCGAGGGGCAGGGGATGTTGAAGGAGCGCGCAGTTTAGCGGCTTTTGTGGCCGACTCCAAGGGCTTTTCTAGGGCGAGCCCAGCGCCCCGCAGCGCGCCTCGCCCAACCCTCATGCGTCCCCTCACCCTAGGATTGACCTGTCAATAGAGTTACCCGCAGCCTGTGGACAACTCATCGCTCATCGGCAGGTTATCCCCAAGCCTGTGCACATCGGCCTGATCTCCGACACCCACGGCCTCCTGCGCCCCGAGGCCCTCGCCGCCTTGAGCGGGTGCAGCGTGCTGATTCACGCTGGCGACATCGGCGGAGAGATGGGCGGGGACACGATCTTGAGCGCCTTGGCTCACCTTGGCCCGGTCTACGCCATCCGCGGCAACAACGACCTGCCTCGGGGCGCGGCCTCAGAGCGCCTAAGCCTGATGCTCGGCGGGCTGTCCATCCTCGTCGTGCATGACGTGAACGAGCTGTCCACACCCTACGAGGCCGACGTGGTGATCTGCGGCCACTCCCACAGGCCGAGCGTCACGACGGTTGGGCCTAGCCTCGTGGTCAACCCGGGCAGCGCCGGGCCGCGGCGCTTCTCCCTGCCGGTGAGCGTCGGGCGGCTTGTCTTAGGCGACGGCCCGCCTCGCGCGGAGCTCAGAGTCCTTGACCTGGGCCCAAAGGCTCCCGGCAGATCCGCCAGTCGTCCCCCACGACCACGCTGAGCCCGCGGCTGAGGCAGTCCGTCATGGTGCCGTTCTGGCAGCCCAGACGCCAGGCCTCGTAGTTGGCCTCGGCGGCGGCGAGCGCCAGACATCCTTCACCCTCGGGCTGCTCGGCGCAGGCGCGGTATCGGGGATCGGGATCTGCGCAGACCGCGGGGCCGTCGTCCCAGCCGAACGACTCGCAGCCGGCCTGACCGCCAGGGTCGCCGTGGTCGTGCCAGGTGTGGGGCGTGAGCGGCGCCTGACGGGTCTGGGCGCGGCGGGTGCCACCGGCGACGACGTAGCGCACGTTGGGCTCGCCGCGCTCGTTGAGCATCGGGCGGCCCCCGGCGGCGAGGCAGGCCGCGCCGGGGGGGCAGGCGCTCTTGGCGAAGTCTACGTCGGCGATGACCCACTGGCTGATCACCGCGCCGTACTCGCCCAGGCCGGTCTCCGGGTTCTGGCACAGGGGCCGCTCCCCGATCGGCACGGACTCATCCGCGGCGCAGCGCTGGGGCTCCGCGGCGTCGCCGGTCAAAAATCGAAGGTTCTGGGTGGGCCCGGCGGCGGCGACCTCTAGCTCAGAGAAGGTGCACAGGCGGCGAGGCCCAAAGATCCCCGAGCGCAGCAGCTCCTCCATCAAGGCCACGTCCCGGGGCGTGAGGCCGTCGGGGGTGTACAGGCCGCCGCCGGGGAAAGGCAGGCGCTCCACGCAGGCCCCGGTGAGGGTGACCTCGTGGAGCGGCACGACAGGGTCCTTCAGGTCGGTCTGCACCCAGCAGGCCGAGGCGCCGGGGGTCTCACGAATCGCCGCCTCGCAGCCGCGCTCCGGGGCGTCCACCATAGCCATCTGGGTGGTATCGACGACGCCGTAGGGGATGGGCGGCTTCATGCCTGTGGTGTAGGTTCCTGGCGGGACGTAGACCATGCCCGGCGGGCAGTCGGCGGCGGGCAGCGTCCAGGCCGCGGGCGCCGCGGCGAGGGCAGGCGGGGGCCGGGCGTTGTTGAGCGTCCAGTCATAGGGCTCAAACCGATGGGGGCAGCCCGCCTCGGCCAAGCTGCCGTAGCTGGGGTCAACCCTCGCGGCCCAGGCGCAGAGGGAGTCGGCCTCGGCCAAGAAGTCGTCCTCAAACCAGTCGAAGATCTCGCTGAGCACCGCCTCGTCACCCTCGATGCGCGCGCGCTCGGCGACAAACCGGCTGGCGGCCTCGGTGAGCGCCGCGTCCAGGCCCCTCGGCGGGGTAGAGGCTCGCGCGAAGGGGCGGGCAGCCTTCAGAGGCGCAGTTCAGCGCGCCGTGCAGCCGCGCGTCGTTCAGGGTGGGCCGGAGCACGTCGTGCTCCAGATCGTAGAGGTTGGTCGTCTCGCCGTTGAGCTGAAAATGAAGCCCGGCGAAGAAGCTGGCGCCGTCGATGAGCGAGTAGGGGAAGATCTGGACGTCTTGTACGGAGCCGGTGAGGCCTTGGTCGGCGACGGCCTTGATGACCAGGGCGTTGTAGGCGTTGATCAGCCGGGCGTCTCGGGCGTCGTCATCCAGGGGCTCCCAGGCGGGGGCGAGGGCCGCGACGTAGGCGTCTAGGCTCGCCTGATGCGCGGGCAGCGCGCCGTACCGCACGCGCCCCGCCGGGGTGACCAAGGCGGCGAGGGCCTCTCCCCAGGCGGCCTCGGCCTCGTCTACGCCCAAGGACGGCGCGGGCAGGCGGAGATCCTCAGCGCAGGCCAGAAGCAGGAGCGGGATCATCATTCATTGAGTCTACACGGCCCTGGTCGTGGCGCCATCACGGCGCTAAGGCGGCGGCATGGCGCGATCGACGGACCCCCTGTTTGACACCTTCTGCGCCCCAGGGACCACCTGGGGCCCAAGCCCCGGCGTGCGGGAGGCCTGGGCGCGGGGTCGGCGGCGCTACGCGGTGTGGCTCTTGCGGGTGCAGGCGCCCGAGGCGCTGGAGCGCTTGAAGCGCGTCGCCGAGGCGCTGGGGGACGCGGCGGAGCCCACGCCGGTTGAGGAGGCCCACATCACGCTGTGGGTCGCGGGCTTCCCGACCGAGTCACCCAAGCTTGATGATGACGTGTCGGAGGTGGTCTTGGCGGCTCAGGCCGAGGCGCTCCAGGCTCACTTTGGGGGGCGTGGGCCGGCTCAGGTGGAGGTCGGCGGCGCCAACGCCTTCTTCACCTGCGCCGTGCTCGACGTGTTTGACCCAGACGGGGCCTTGGCGGCGATTCGGGCCTGCCTTGACAACGTGGGGAAGGAGCTGCGCTTTGGCCCCTACCACCCCCACGTCATCGCCGGTCGGTTCATCGACAGCCGCGACCGCGCGCCTCTTGCCCAGGCGCTGCGGCCGCTGCGAGATTTACCGTTGATCCCCCTCGAGGTTCACGCCGTCGAGCTCTGCACCTTCGACGCCGAGCATGAGGCCCTGCGCCTCACCACGACGGCGCGGGTGCTGCTCACTGACCGCCCTCGCTGAGGTAGTCCTCGACGGCTTTGTACGAGTCGTCCATCGAGCTGGCCACGAGGCTCTCGACGGTGTCTTCATCGAGGCCAAGCTCGGCCTCTTGCCAGGTCACCAGCCACCGCGTCGTGCCCGTGCCCGTCGCCGTGGGGATCCACAGCTCGACGGTGTAGACCTGCTTGATGTACTTCTCCGGGGTCTTCGCTGGTGCCCTCGTCGGGGGTGTAGGCCCGGGTGGCGATGGCCTGGCGGCCGTCCTCTAAGTCCACCCAACGCCAGACCTTCGTGAGGATGTAGTCGACGTCTACAAGCAGGTTCTTGCGGTTGATGTCGTTCGTAGAGGCCAAGGTCTCGCAGCCCTCGCCGCGCTCGGCGAAGCAGGCCGCGTCGCCCTCGGTGATCTCGCGGTCGTACTTGTCGGGGGACGAGGGCTCCAGGGGAGTCTGGTCGGCGAGGCCGAACAGCCCGGCGTGATCGGCCACGGCGAAGGCCGAGGTGGTGATGACGGCCACGGCGGGGGCGGCGGCGGGGTCGAGGTCGTGGTTCACGAGGCCCTCGACGTCGGGCCGGGTGAGCGCGGTGATGGTGTAGAAGCGGTCCTCGAGGCTGGCGTCGGGGCTGGTCTCGACCCCGGCGGCCCAGGTGTCGAAGGCCGTGACGCCGGCGGTCATCACCGCGGGATCTTCGTTGTCCCACTCCAAGAACAGGAAGCGGCTCAGCTCGTTCAGCTCGGTGGGGGCGACGATGGCCTCCTTACAACCGAGCATCAGGGGCAACACGGCGAAGGCGAAGGCGGCGCGCATGGCGGAGACTCCAGGGTGAGGCGGACTCAAGAGCGTAGCACGACGGAGCGGGGCCACGCCCGCCGGAGTTTCGCGGAACCGGGGACAGGGGAGGCTGTCGATGCGCCCAGCCACCGCGGCGGGGGCTCTCGGGCGACGCCGCAGGAGGCCCACTTCCACCCACGATAAGCTCGGAGGGACGCCATGTCTCTGCGCTCCGCCCCTGTCAAGGTGCTTCGGATTGGACTCATTCAGAACGGCTCGCTGGTCTCGGAGCGTGTCCTGTCTCCTGGCGAAGCCTACGCGACTCCGCAAATCTTCTCGCCCACCTCGGCCCAGCCGCTCTTTCAGCCCGACGCCGCTGGGCGGCTCACCCTCACGCTCCCGCCAGGGGCGACGGCGCGGGTGATGCGCGGCGCCGAGGTCCTGACCCTTCGTGCCGGAGATCGTCTGCTCCTCGACGATCAAGATCGTGGAAAGCTGAGCTTTGAGCAGGGCACCTTGTTGTTTCAGCTCGTGCTGCCCACCCTCGTCGCCGTAGACGCCAAAGAGTTCCGCCCGCGGCTCTTTGATCTGGACGATCCCAGCTACTACGGCTTTCTGAGCGTGTTCTCCGCCGCGGCCCTGGCGTTCTCGGTGCTGGTCAACGTCACCCCGCCTCGCACGAGCGTCGTCACGATTGACGATCTGCCACGGGCGGTCACCGAGGTCATGCTCGCGGTGACCCCGCCGCCGGACCCTGTTGAGCTGGAGCGAGTCGCCGCCGACGCCGGCAAGCGGGTCAAGCCGCGGGTGGTCAGCCCTCGGCCCGCCGAGAGCGCGCCCAGCGACTCCGGGGAGCGCACGGACCGGGCAACGCCGACCTCCAACCTCGCTGAAGACCTAAGGCTGCGCATCGCCGCCATGGGCAGCCGCGGCGTGAGCTCCCAGGGCTGGACGGTGGCGGACCTCATCGACGAGGTCAGCGGCGATGGTCGTGACCTGGACGCCGCGCTGAAGGGCGTCAACGGCGTGGAGACGGCGTCCACGGACGGCTTCACCGCGCGTGACGCCAAAGACGGCGGGCGCAGAGACGCCGACATCGGCGCGCTCAGCGGCGGTCGGGTCGGCGCCAGCACCGTCAACGAGGGCCCCGAGGTGGCGGTCCATGGCGCGGTGAAGTTTGAGGCCGACGCCGGCTCCACCACCCCGGCGGCCCTAGAGAAGGGCCAAGCCGACGCCCTGCGCCAGCAGGTCAAACGCCAGATCGGTCAGGTGCGGACCTGCTACGAGAGCCAGCTCAAAGAGGATCCGACGCTCTCCGGGCGCCTGGTGCTCTCGTGGATGGTGAGCGGCGGGCGCGCCCTGGACGTGCGGGTGGAGGAGTCCAGCATCCGCTCAGAGGCGCTCTCGGCCTGCGTCGTAGGCCGCGTGAAGGGCTGGACCTTCGACCGCGACATCGACACCGAGGTCCGCTACCCCTTCGTCTTTGAGCCCGCGAGCTGATGTTGTTTGGGGGCGCGCTCAGTCGTGGTTGAGCGCGCCCTCGATGTCGATGTTTAAGAACACCGAGCGCAGCTCACCCCGCAGCTTCGCTCGGCTGAGGCTCGTGAACCGAAGCTCACCTTCACCCTCGGAGTCCCAGCCGTTCGACGAGCGCACCACAAAGTCGCCCTCCCACAGCGCCAGATCCCAGCAGTAGGCGTCGAGCGGCGTGATCGTGACGGTCTCGCCCAACAACAACATCGCCCAAGAGTCGTCGGGGTCGGGGCTGCAGACCACCTCCCACTCGGCGTAGAGGGTGTCGCGGTCCATCGTGACCGGGCAGGAGAGGGCGAAGGTGTACTGTCGGCCCTCGTAGGTGGCCGTGGCGTCGAGGTCTACGGCGCCAGACCACGCGCCGTTGGCGTCGGTCTGGCCGTCGCAGTCGTCGTCTATGCCGTTGAAGGCCTCCTCCGCGCCGGGCAGCACCGCGGGATCCCCGTCATCGCAGTCCTCTGGCGCGAAGACGCCGTCGCCGTCTTTGTCCTGGGGGTCGTCCCCGGTGTCGTCGGGGGCTGAGGAGTCATCGGGAGGCTTTGAGTCTTCGCCGGTCTCGTCAGGGGGCTCGGAGTCTGGGGGATCACTCTCAGACCAGCCGCTGTCCGCCCCCGAATCTTTGGAGGGCGAAGGATCGCATGCGAAGATAAGCGCGGCGAGCGGCACCGCCAGGACGAAGGGTCGGGTCATTCTGGGAACAAAGCCCAGATCGGGCTCGTCCGCAAGTCCGACCGCGCGGCTTGCCCCAGTCCTGACGAATCGGAGCCCTCTATGCGCCTGTCTCCTTGGTTCGCGCTCCCCCTGCTCGTGGCGTTCGGCCCGTGCAGACGCGCCAGCGGCCCCAGCACCTCGGAGGATCCCGTGAGCGTCGCAGATCCCGTTCGGTTCAACGCCGATCCTCAAGAAGAGGGCCTCTTGGTGCGGCTCACCGAGGCCGATCCTGCGGCGGAGTCCCGGGTGGCCGCGCCGCTGGCCGCCACCACGCCCTTGAGCGCCGCCGAGCTCAGCGCGCTCGTGGCCCGGCTCCCGGAGATGCCGACCACGCCAGAGGACGAAAAAGCCCTGCGCCTGCGCGAGAAGAGCCTGCCGCCGCCGCGCACCGGCGCCAACGTGTCGATGGACTTCCCGCCAGCGGTCGAGGTCATCAAGCCCGTCATCGAGACCGGGCCCCTCACGGTGCAGCGGTACGCCCCCGAGGGGGAGGTGCCCCTCGCACCCCACCTCAGCGTCACCTTCTCTCAGCCCATGGTCGCCTTGACCTCGGTGGAGGAGGCCGCGAAGACGGTGCCCGTCACGCTCAGCCCCGAGCCCCCGGGCCAGTGGCGCTGGGTGGGCACCCAGACCCTCCTCTTTGAGCCTGACGACCGCTTCCCGATGGCCACGGAGTACAAGGTCACCGTCAAAGAGGGCACCCGCTCGGCCACGGGCGGGGTGATGGCCGCCGCCGCTGAGTTCAGCTTCGGCACGCCGCCGGTGACGCTCCTCTCCGCGGCGCCCTTCGCCGATGTGGTGGGCTTAGATCCCACGATCGTCCTACGTTTTGACCAAGACGTTGATCTCGCCGTGCTCGTGCCCACGCTCAAGCTCAACAGCCGCAAAGGCGCCGTGCCCCTGCGCCTCGCCACAGAGCAAGAGATCGCCGACGATCCTTCGGCGGCCAACGCCCGGGACGAGGCCGCGGAGACGGGCCACACCAAACGTTGGGTGGCGGTGCGCCCCGTCCAGTCGCTGCAGCGCGACACGCTCTATGACTTCGTGATGCCCATCGGCACGGCGTCCGCCGAGGGCCCGCGCCGCACCACTGAGGAGTACAGCGCCGAGCTTCGCACCTACGGCCCCTTGATCTTGGAGGAGAGCCGCTGCGGCTACCAAGACCGCTGCACGCCGGGCACGCCGTTTGAGCTGCGCTTCTCAAACCCCATCGACGCCAAGCTGCTCACCAAAGCCCAGGTCGAGGTGAGCCCGGCGATCCCCGGCATGAACCTCGCGGCCTACGGCGATCGGGTCTACGTCTACGGCGAGAAGGCCGGGAACACCACCTACACCGTCACGATCAAGCCCGAGCTCCCCGACACCTTCGGGCAGACCTTCGGCGAGACCAAGAAGCTCACCTTTAAGGTGGGCCCGGCGGACCCCCGCTTGAGCTGGGGCTACGGCGACGTCATCACCCTCGACCCCGAGGCCAAGCCCGCCCTCACCGCGATCAGCGTGGGCCAGAAGACGCTCAAGCTGGAGGTGCGGCGGGTTGGCCCCCAAGACTGGCCGTCGTACGCGCTCTGGCAGCGGGATCAGCGCTGGGCCGAGCGCCCCAAGGCCCTTCCTGGCCAGCTCCTCGCCACCAAAGACGTCGCCGTGACCGGCGCGGGCGGGGCGGCGGTGGAGTCGCTCATCGACCTCTCGCCCTACCTCAACGACGGGCGCGGGGCCTTGCTCGTGCGCCTCGTGGGCGCCCAGGGCCGCGACCGCTGGGATCGCCAAGAGCTCGTCACCTGGGTTCAGGCCACGGAGCTCGGCCTCACCGCGTTTAACGACGGCGAGCAGCTCCTCGTGTGGGCGACCGGTCTACGCGACGGCCGGGCGCTGGCCGGGGTTGAGGTGCAGCTCCAGAAGGGCGGCCCCAGCGCGGTGAGCGACGCCACAGGCCTCGCCCGCATCGCGCTGCCCAAAGACGCCCAGAAGGCCGGGGTGCTCACCGCCAAGGTGGGCGATGACGTCGCGATCTTGCCGCCGAACAACAGCGTGTATTGGTACGACGACTACTCCCCGTGGCAGGCGGTCCCCGGAGAAGACCACCTCAGCTGGTTGACCTTCGACGACCGCGGCCTGTACCGCCCCGGCGAGACCGCCCGGCTGAAGGGCTGGATTCGCCGGGTGAAGCCCGGTCCCAAGGGCGACGTGAGGGGCCTCGGCGACGGCGCCCGGGCCGTGAAGTGGCTGTTGCGGGACTCGGTCGGCAACGAGATCCAGAAGGGCGAGGTGATGCTCAGCAAGCTCGGCGGGTTTGACCTGAGCCTGAACCTGCCGGGGACGATGAACCTCGGCACGGGCTACGTCGAGCTGGCCCTCGTCGGCGGTGATCTCGACGGCGGCGGCTTCACCCACCCCCTCAACGTGCAGGAGTTCCGGCGCCCCGAGTTTGAGGTGGGCATGAGCGTCGGCGACGGGCCCTATGTGCTCGGCGAGCGCTTCTTGGCCACGGTCACGGCGAGCTACTTCGCCGGCGGCGGCTTGGCCTCGGCCCCGGCCCAGTGGGAGGCCCGGGCCTCTGGCGGCAGCTACAGCCCGCCCAACCACGACGGCTGGAGCTTCGGCCCCTGGACGCCGTGGTGGATGTTCTGGCGCGGCGGCGGCCCGCCCAGCGGCTTCCCCGAGACCTTCACCAGCCTCGAAGGCGTCACCGACGCCTCCGGCGGCCACACCGTCTCCGTCGATCCCCACTCGCTCAAGCCCGCGCGGCCGGTGAACCTGAGCCTGCAGGCCACGGTGACCGACCTCAACCGCCAGGCCTGGACCCAGAACCAGCAGATCACCATTCACCCCAGCCGGGTCTACATCGGCGCCCGCACGGCCCGCCCCTTCGTGAAGGTCGGCGAGAACATCGACGCCGAGCTCGTCGCCGTCGGCCTCGACGGTGAGAGACTGACCGGCGTTCAGTTAAGCGCGCGGCTCGTGCGCTTGAGCTGGGAGCAGGTCGCCGGGGTTCACGAAGAGGTCGAGATCGAGGTGGCGAGCTGCGCGCCGACTTCAGGCCCCGAGCCCGTCTCCTGCGCGCTCAAGCCCGACAAAGGCGGCTCTTACCGCCTCATCGTCACGGCGAAGGACGCTGAAGGCCGCCCCACCCGCACCGACATGCAGGTCTATGTGCAGGGCCCCGACGCCGCCGTCGACCGCAGCCTCGCCCAAGAGGAGGTGCAGCTCGTCCCCGACAAGCGGGAGTACGCCGTCGGCGACGTCGCCGAGCTGATGATCCAGGCGCCGTTTTACCCCGCCGAAGGCCTGTTGAGCCTGCGCCGGGACGGCCTGCTCCGCGAGGAGCGCTTCGTGATGGAGGGCCCCACCCACAGCGTGAAGGTGCCCATCGAGGAGGGCATGACGCCCAACCTCTTCGTGCAGGTCAACCTCGTCGGTCGGTCAAAACGTGAGCTTGAAGGCGCGGATCCCGCCGCCTTGCCCAGCCGCCCGGCCTACGCTTCGGGCCAGGTGGAGCTCAAGGTGCCGCCCCTGCTTCGGGCGCTCACCGTTGAGGTCAAGCCGCGGCTCACGGCCTTGGAGCCTGGGGGCACAACCTCCCTAGATCTGCGCGTCACCGACGCCGCGGGCCTGCCGGTCACCGACGCTGAGCTGGCCGTGGTCGTCGTGGACGAGTCTGTCCTGGCGCTCACGGGGTACCAGCTCCCCGACCCGCTGGAGGTGTTTTACGCCAGCCGCGGCGCCGGGGTCACCGATCACCACCAGCGCGCCCAGGTGTCCTTGGCGACGACGGGCCTGCTCGGGCCGATGAGCCCCACCGGCGGAGAAGGGGACGGCTTTGGCATGGGCGGCCTCGGGCTCAGCGGCACCGGGGTCGGCGGCGGCGGGTATGGCGGAGCGCCCGGACTTGGGGCCACACGGTCACTGGAGGTCGCCGCGGCGATGCCCGCCGAGCCGATGTCCGCCGCGCCGCCTTCGCCCGTCGAGCGCTCCCGCTCCGAGAGCAAACCCAAGGCCATGGCCGATGCGGACAAGGAGTACAAGGCCGCCCCCGACACCGGCGGCGTCGTGGCCATGCGCACCGACTTCTCGGCCTTGGCGCTGTTCTCCCCTGAAGAGAAGACCGGCGCCGATGGCCGCGTCTCCGTAGAGCTCAAGCTCCCCGACAACCTCACGCGGTACCGGGTGATGGTCGTCGCCGTGCGCGGTGAGCAGCAGTTCGGCAGCGGCGAGGGCGCCTTGACCGCGCGGAAGCCGCTCATGGTGCGCCCTTCAGCGCCGCGCTTCTTGAACTTCGGCGACACCTTTGAGCTGCCGATCCTGGTGCAGAACCAGACCGACGCCTCGATGGTGGTGGACGTCGTGGTGCGCGCCCACAACCTCGGCCTCGACGGCCAAGACGCGGTCACCCCCGCGGCGGGTCGGCGGGTGACGGTGCCGGCGAACGACCGCGTCGAGGTGCGGCTCCCCGCGGCGGCGCGGCGGGTCGGCACGGCCCGGGCCCAGGTGCTCGTGGTCTCCGGCGGCGCGAACGACGCGGCCACGGTGGAGCTGCCGGTGTACACCCCGGCCACGACCGAGGCCTTCGCCACCTACGGCGTGCTCGACGAGGGCGCCATCCGGCAGCCGGTGAAGGCGCCGAGCGGCGTGTGGAAGGAGGTCGGCGGCTTAGAGGTCACCACAGCGTCTACGGCGCTGCAGTCCCTCACCGACGCCTTCATCTACCTCGTGAAGTACCCCTACGGCTGCGCCGAGCAGGTCGCCTCGCGCCTGCTCTCGACGGTGGCGCTCAAGGACGTGCTCGCCGCGTTTAAGGCCGAGGGCCTGCCCCCCGAGGCCGAGCTTCAAGCGGCGATGGCCCGGGATGTTGAGCGCCTCGCCCAGCTCCAAGCCGGCGATGGCGGCTGGGGATTCTGGCGGTCCAACGAGCGCTCTTGGCCCTACACCACCCTCCACGTCACCCACACGCTCGTTCGCGCGAAGGCGAAGGGCGTGGCCGTGCCCGAGGACACGCTGCGCCGGGCCCTGCGCTATGTCGACAACATCGAGCGGTACATCCCGCACTGGTACTCTGAAGAGAGCCGCCGGGCGATCTTGGCCTACGCCGTCTATGTGGAGCACCTGGCGGGCAAAAACGTCAGCGACGACGCCCGGGCCTTGGTGCGGCGCGGCGGCGGCGTCGAGGGCCTGAGCATGGAGGCCCAGGCCTGGATCCTCCCGGCCTTGGCCGCGGGCAAAGACGAGCAGTCCGTAGACTTCATCCTGCGCCACTGGGGCAACCGGGTGGAGGAGACGGCGGGCTCGGCGCACTTCACCACCTCGTACTCCGACGGCGCCCACGTCATCCTGCACTCCGACCGCCGCGCCGACGCCTTGATCTTGGAGGCCCTGCTCACCGTTCGCCCGAACGACACGCTCATCCCCAAGATCGTCACGGGCCTGCAAGCCCACAAGAAGGCGGGTCGCTGGGGCAACACCCAAGAGAACGCCTTCGTGCTCTTGGCCTTGGACCAATACTTCCGTCAGGCCGAGTCCAAGGAGCCCAACTTCGTCGCCCGGGTGTGGCTGGGCGAAGACTACGCTGGGGAGCGCACGTTTAAGGGCCGCACCACCGAGCGCGCCAACCTCCTCGTGCCGATGGAGGAGGTGGTGAGCTTCGGCTCGGGCGACCTCACGCTCTCCAAGGACGGCCCGGGGCGGCTGTATTACCGCCTGGGCATGAGCTACGCCCCCACGGATCTGTCCCTTGAGCCCTTTGAGGCGGGCTTCTCGGTCACCCGCAGCTACGAGGGCGTAGACGACCCTGACGATGTGCGCCTGGAGGCCGATGGCTGGCACGTCAAGTCCGGCGCCCGGGTGCGGGTGCGGCTCACCATGGTGGCGCCGTCCCAGCGGGCGCACGTCGCCTTGGTCGACCCCATGCCCGCCGGGTTTGAGGCGATCAACCCCGCCTTGGCCACGACGGGGGATCTCCCGGACGATCCGATGGGCCAGGCCGCGGCGTCCGGGCCGTGGTGGTTCTGGAGCCGCACCTGGTACGAGCACCAGAACCTGCGTGACGAGCGGGTCGAGGCCTTCGCCAGCCTCGTCTGGGCGGGCGTTCACGAGTACAGCTACTTGGCCCGCGCCACCACCCCCGGCGCCTTCGTGGTGCCCCCGGCGAAGGCCGAGGAGATGTACAGCCCCGAGACCTTCGGCCGCAGCGGGACGGCCCGGGTGTTCATCGAGTAAGGCTCGGCCCAACGGGGCCCTCAGACGACGACGCCCTCCAGCCGGATTGGTTGGAGGGCGTCTTTGTCTTGGGAGAACCGCGACGATCAGCGCTTCTTCTTGCCGCCCTTCATCGCTTTGGAGCCCTTGTTGGCCGGAGCGCGGAAGCCCGGGCGCGGCGCGGCGTCCGTGGGGCGAGAGAGCGGGTTGTCAGGCAAGGAGATCTTCGCCGTGCGGGGCTTGTCGGCCTCGGTCGTCTCCGTGGCCTCGGCGGGGATCTCAGCGGGGGTGGTCTCGTCAGCGTCGGACATGGGGACTCCGGTGGGGAGAGGTTGGACCTCGACTGATCACGCGGGAACCGGCGGGTGTCAAGGTGCGCGGCCTGTCACGACGAGCCCCGCGGGCGCGGCGCCCAGCTCAAACAGCAGGCCATTGTTGTGAAGGCCGACCGCCCACAGCCCGGCGCTGAGGATCGGGCGGCCGTCGTTGGTCTCGGCCAGGGCGGCGGCGAGGGCCTCGGCTTGGGCGCAGCTTGGTGCCCAGACCGCGGCGAGCTGGAGCGCGCCGGGCGCGGCGGGGGTGACCACGGCGAGCGCGCCGTCGCTCAGCGTGGCGGAGAGCAGCGTCTCTCCCTCGGCGTAGCGTGGGTGGGGCAGGGTGATCGACCAGGGGCCTCGGGCACGATGGCAGCGAGGGGTGGTGATCAGCGCGTCGTGACCCGCGAGGGCGGCCAGGGCGCGCTCGGGCTCCTCGGGGTGGCCGATGGCCTCGCGCAGCGCGTCGTCGCAGCCCTCCGGGCAGCGGGCGCGGGCGGTGATCTCGGCGGTCTCCGCCCACATCTCGCCGTCTTCGCCACGCTGAAGGGTGACCCGGTTGGCGCAGCCGATGAGGTTCAGGAGCGTGAGGGGCAGCACAAAGGCACGGGTCATGGGCTCACGGTCTCTGGGCTCACGGTCTCTGGGCTCACAGGGATCAAGCTCGGCGGGGTTGGGGCAGGGAGGGTGAGGCCCATTCGTACGGCGTCTTCAGAGATCGTTAGGGTGACCGGGCCCTCGGGGAGCCCCAGGCGCGCGGCCCCGAGCGGTGCGCACCTCACCCTCGGCGCCTGTCCAGTACGGCACGGTGAGGCTGAATCGCCCCAGGTTGTCGGCGACGGCCTCGGCGACATAACGCCCGCGGGTGCCGCTGAGCAGGAGATCGAGGGCGAAGGGGACCGTGACTCCGGGCTGAGTCACGCCCTCAATTCGGGCCCCGGCCACACGCTCGTAGACCCACGCCGCGGGCACCCGCTGGGGCACGCTCTCATCCAGGCGGTTTGAGACGTAGACCGCGCGTAGGCCGGTGAGGGCGGGCACGTCGGCCCCGGCGGAGCCCGCGTGGCGTAAGGCGCGTAGGGGCCCGGTGACCTCGGCGAGATCCCGGCTTGTGACGAGCACATAACGCAGGCGGTCTCGGTCCATGAGCGTGAGGAGCTCGGCCTCGGCGCCGTGAAACATCGCCTCGGTCTCGACGAAGCGGGAGAGGCCCCCGGCGTAGGTGCCGAAGGGCCCAAAATGTTCGGGGCGCTCGCCGATGGCGCTCACGAAGTGCCCGTAGGGCCACGACGACGCCACGCCCCACTCGGGCTGGTCTGGGCTCACGGCGGGGGTCTTCTCACGCAGCCAGTCACAGGCGTCGATCACCCAGGCGAGGCGCACGTTGGCCGTCTTGGGCTTCACCCACGCCGCCTCGGCCTCGTCAAAGCCGCGGGCGACGCTGAGCACCACGAGCAGGGCGCCGCCGGGGCCTCGCCCTAAGGCGGCGGCGAGCATCAACGCCGAGAACGGCGCGAAGGTCCAGCCAAAACGGTTCTGGAGGTGAGAGAACACCAACAGGCCAAACGCGATGGCCAACATCGCCGCCCGGGCGGGGTCGCGGGGGCGCCGCGCCTCCCAGGCCAGCCAGATCCAGCACAGCGGCGCCGCCAGATACCCCCAGCCGCCGAGCCGCCAGGCGTGCTCCCAAGACGAGGGCGCGGTCACCGGCGACTTCACCATCGCCTTCATCTCGGTGACCGTGGCCAGCCAGGGGTCCTCGGTGAACAGCCAGTCCCGGGCGCCGGTGAGCACATAGGGCGCCAGCGCCACCGCGACGGCCAGGAGCGTGAGCCCGCCGCCGAGGGCCAGGGCCCGCCGCCGCTCAGGCCAAGCGCGCAGACCGAGGAGCCAGAGGCCGCCCAAAGCGACCGCGCCCAGGGCCGCGGGCTGAAAGCCAGAGAGGTAGGCGTAGGTGAAGCCTTGGCCCCCGGCGAGGCCAAACGCCGTCGCCAGGGGCGCCAAGAGCAGGACACCGACGGCCCAGCCCTTCACCCCGGCGCGCTCAAAGGGCGACTCCGAGAGCAGCCCCGCGAGGCACAGCGCGCCCAGGCCCATCGCCGCGTAGGCGAGTCCGCCAACCCAGGTCAACACCACCCCGGCGACGAGGCCGCCCACGACGAGGGGTCTGGGCCGCGGATGGCTGGCCTCCAAGGCGAAGAGCGCCATGAACAGGCCCTCGGCGCCGTTGTGGTCGGGTCGGCCAAACTGCGTCGCCGCGACGTGCTGGGGGATGAGCGCGAGGCCGAGCCCCGCCCACAGCCCGACCCAGTCGTTGTACAGCCGCCGCCCCAGCTCCATCGTCACCGCGACCGTGGCCACGCCGACCACCAGCGGGAACAGCGCGAGGCCCACCTGATAGCCCACCGTCTCGTGGCTCAGGCCCCCGCAGAGCCAGGCGAAGAGCGCCAAGGCCGCGTCCCAGCCGGGGGCCCAAGGCACCGTGGCGCCTTGGGGGAAGCCCAAGAACGGGTCAAACACCGAGGGCAGGGGCAGGCCGCCGTCAAAGAACGAGGCCGCGCGCCGAACGTGGTACGCCGCGTCGCCGTCGACGGGCACGAGGCGGCCGTCCCGAAAGTGGGCGGCGGGGGTGGAGAGCCTGACCGTCGCGGCGAGGGCGAGGACGGCCAAGGCGCTCACGCGGGCGGCGAGGGGCGACATCCCGACGAGGGTAGCAGAGCGAAGGCTCAAGCGTGTCCATGAGCGCGGGATCTTCGGCGATCGAGGCCCGCGATCGGTCAAGAGCTGGCCTAGGACCGGGCTATTCTGTTGGGGTGCAGGGCGTGTGGTTGGGCGGAGCGACGCGGTGTGGGCCCTCACCCCAACGGAGCAGGAGGCTCACCATGACCGATCCCGTCTCTCTCGTTCACCCGATGATCTGCCCGATGTGTACGTCGAGCTTCTCGTTGCGCGCGAGCACCGCCCGCCCGCCGCCGGATCAGCCCTGCGGCGCCTGCTGGCAGCGCTTGAGCCCCGAGGGCCGGGCGCCTTGGCTTCGTGTGCTGCGCAGCACAAAGGCCCTCCACGCCGCCTTGGGCCACCGCGACCCCGCCCGCTACGCGCCGCCGACCTTGGTGGCCTACGTCGCGCACCTAGAGGCCCGCCTCGCCGAGACCGAGGCGGCCTTCGACGAGCAGCGGGCGCGGGCCTCGGCCTGAGCGCGCGGGCGGGCTCAGCGGGCGATGGCCGGCAGCGGCGCGGTCCAGCCGTCTCCGGCCAGATCGAGCAGGATCGCGCTTGACGCCGCCCAAGGCAGCCCGCTGGTGATCGGCGTCATCGGGCTGTCGCCCTCGGCGATCACCACGAAGGAGGCGTCCTGGAGCGCGCTCAAGGTGAAGGTGGCCTCGACGCCGTCTACCCGAGCGACCTCGACGCCGTCTTGCAGCAGCAGCAGGCGGTCCACGACGATCCAGCTCGGCGAGCGCGCGGTGACGGTCAGGGTGTGGGGCCCGGCGCCGGTCAGGGTGGTCCCGGGGACGATGTCCATGTCCAAGAACACGCCGAAGGAGGCGATCGTCGCCCGTCGGCGCATCACGTCGCGCAGGGTGTCGGGGCTGTACGCCGATGGGTCGGGGCTCATGTGCAGGTAGGTGATGTTCACCCCGGGGCCCCCGGCGAGGTGACGGTGGCTGTCGCTCACGCCGACGGGGGCGGAGAGGATGCCGCGGTTGATCGTGTCTAGCCAGAACGCGAAGTAGTCCTCGTGTTGGCCATCGTTGAGCACCTCGACGGCGTCGAAGTCTTCAGTCCAGCGCCCCGAGTCGTTCACGTTGCCCGGCGACCAGCCCGCCGCGGCCGCGACGCCGCTGTCCAGCGGGTGGTTCATCTGGAGCACGACGCCGGGGTGCTGGGCGCGCAGGGCCGCGAACATCTCGTCCGTGGACTGAATCTCCCGCTCCCACCACAGCCAGGCGCCGCCGTTTGAGCCTTGACCGGGCTCCAGAGGCCAGGCGTTGACGTGGCCCCGGGGCGGCGGGCTCACCTCGTCGGCGAGCACGGTGTTGAGCAGGCCGTCGAGGCCCAGGGGCGTGAGCAAGGGGGCGTAGTCGGCGATGTGGTCGTGGTCGGTGCCGAAGTGTAGGCCGACGCCGACGCTGGCGGCCACGAGCAGGCGGTCCTCCATGGGGATGCCGCCGTCGCCTGAGGGCGCGGCGTGGCTGTGCGGGTCGCCCATCATCCAGCCGTCGAGGGGGTAGGCGGCGGCGAGGGTGACGTCAACGACCGTCTCTTCTCCGGCGGCAAGCTCGACGCTCTGCTGGACGAGCTCGTAGCGCTGCCCACGCCAAGCCAAGAGCGTGTAGGCGCCGGCCTCGACGGGCAGGCTGATCGTGCCGTCGGCGGTCCAGCCCAGCGCCGCGCGACCATAGGGGCGGCCCGGGTCGAGGCGGGGGTCGCCGTCGCCGCCGCCGTCGAGGCGAAGCTCAAACGGCAGGCCGTCGGCGGCGCGTACGGTCAAGGTCGCGGGCACGCCGAGGCGGTCGGGGCTCTCCGCGCTGGCGACCCCGCGGCCTTCAGCCTGGGCGATGGGCAGGGCGCCTTCAGCGATGGACGCAAGGGCGGCGTCTCGGTTTGTGTCGGTGGTGTAGGGCGAGTACGGCGCGGCGCCGACGGGCAGATCCCGGTGGAGGCCCGTGCCGCGCCCGACGGCGGCGGTGGTGATGACGCCCGCGGCCGGCGCGAGGGCCTCGTAGCGCCCGGCGTCGTCGGTGATGGCCACGGTGTAGGGCGCGCCGTCCACCAGGATCGTGACGATCGCGCCAGCCACGGGGCCGTCGTCGGCCTCGACCACGCCGCTCACGGTCTGGGTGGCGGCCTCGCTGCGCACGAGCCAATCGTCGGTGAGCGCGGCGAGATCGTCGCCGACCCCATAAAAACGCCGGAAGCTCGCGGAGCTGCCCTCTTCAAGGGAGACGGTGTCCCCAAAGGTCGAGGCGGCGTCCACCAGGCTCCGCAGCAGGTCTCCGGCCGCGGAGGTGGCCAGCACGCCGCCCGCCGGGGCGACCATGCCCCAGGCGCCCTCGTTTCGGGTGCCGAGGTAACCGTTGACGATCATGCTCTTGGCGTCGGCGTCCTCATCAAAGCCCGCCTCGGAGCGCCACGGGATCGCGGCGTCCGCCGAGGCGATGAGCAGATCGCCGGGGATGATGCTGACGTCTTCTTCAGCGGCGGTGATCGTCGTGATCACCTCCAGAAGCGGCGAGTCCGGGGAGAGGATGTAGTCCGTGGTGATCTGCAGGCCCAGATTCGGGATGAAGTCCGGGGACTCCAAGGCGCCGGTGATGAGCGCCATCGGCACCTCGCCGCCCTCTACACGCACCCAGGCCCGGCCAAACTCGCCGTTCTCGACGACGGTGATCGTCTCGGGGCGCTGCAGGCGGCCCAGGCCGGCCATCGTCTGCCACTCATCGACGACGTCTCGGCCCGGCTGGCCCTCGGGGCGCACGATGTCGGCGTCCACCACGCCGCCGCCGGTGGCGATGTAGTAGTCGCCCGGCCGATCGCCCTGGATGATGAACATGGCGCGATCGTTGTAGATCTTGACGTCGCCGAGCTGGCCTTCAGCGGACAAGCCGCCGAAGAGCGCCGCCGCGTCGGTGACCACGCCGGCGCGCACCGCCCCCTGGGGCAGCCGCTCGGTGAGGTCGGGGGCGGGCTTGACGGGGTCGGGGTCGGGCCGGCAGGCGAGGAGGGTCAACAGGAGGGGGGACATAGCGTCTCCGCAGAGAGAGGAGTCAGGATACACTGGAGAGGCTGCGCACCGCGCGTAGCCGATGGGGTCGGCGCGGCTGCGCAGGGAGTGGTTGGGTGATGGTTCCTGGGGCCCTCTTGGCGGTGCTCGTGCTCTTAAGCGCCTTTTGGCTCTTGGGGAGCTGGTGGCTCGATCGTCAAAGGCTCCTGAACGGCCTCGCCGCCCGCGCCTCAGAGGGCGCCTTGGTGCAGACCGCTCGGGGGGTGGTGGAGTGTGCGCGGGTCGGCGCGGGGCCCACGCTGCTGGCGCTGCACGCCTCGCCCGGGGGCTGGGATCGGGGCCTCGCCAGCGCCCAGGATTTTTTGGGGGAGGGGTTCACGGTGATCTCGCCGTCGCGGCCCGGGGCGCTGCGCACGCCGCTGGCCGGCGCGGAGCGACCGGAAGACGCCGCGGATCAGCTCGTGGCCTTGCTGGACGCGCTGGGGGTTGAGCGCGTCGCCGTGCTCGCCTGGCAGCACGCGGGGCCCACGGCGATTCAGCTGGCGCTGCGGCACCCGACGCGGGTGTGGGCGGTGGTGCTTGAGAGCGCCGTCACCGGGGCGAGCCCAGCCCTGGGCGTGGGCGCGGGGCCGTTGTCGCGTGGGCTGCAGGGGGGCCTCGGCGTGTGGCGCACGGAGACCCGGCTGCATGTCTTGGTGCGGGCGCTGCCCGTGGCGCCGCGCTGGGCGCTGCGGTGGGTGCTGGGGGCGACCTTGGCCGCCCAAGGCCCGCGTGAGGACGAGCTCATCGACGAGCTGCTGGAGGCCCCCGGCCAGCTCAAGCGCCTCACCGGGCTGCTGCGGTGTCTGGGGCCGCTCGCGCCGCGCCTGCCGGGCTGGGACAACGATCGCCGCCAGCAGGCCACGCTGCACCACACCGCCTTGGAGGCCATCCGGGCGCCGGTGCTCCTCGTCCATGGGGTGCTCGACCCCATCGTGCCCTTGGAGCACGCCACGCGGGTGGCCCACCGCGCGCCCAGGGCGGAGCTGATGCTCCTCGACCGCGCCGGGCACCTCGTCTGGCTGGGCCGCGCCGGGACAGAGGTGCGGGCGAAGGAGCTCGACTTCTTGTGGCGGCACGCGCCGAAGTAGATGGGCAGACCAACGGTCTAGACCAGTGGTCTAGTCGTCGGAGAGCTGGGCGGACTCTCGGCAGGCGGCGATGATCTCCGCGAGGATCTCCGAGAGGCGCTCGGGCGCCAGACCGTCCTCGGGCTCCCCCATGAGCGCGTGGAGCATCTGGCCCTCGCGCTCGGGATCGTAGAGGGTGAGGCCCTGGGCGCGTTTTACGGCGCCGATGCGACGGGCGAGGCGGGCGCGGGCCTGAATCACGCCGCGGAGGGTGAGGTTGAGGGCGTCCATCTCGGCGCGTAGGCGGCTTAGCTCATCTTGCTCAGGCATGTCCGCCAGTTAACCCGTCCGCGGACGGTGGTTATTGTGAGGCCATGGACACACCCGCCCCGCCGCCCGCCGCCCGTCTCGACCTGCCCATCGTCGGCATGACCTGCGCGTCCTGCGCGGTGAGGCTTCAGCGGGTGTTGGGCCGTGTTGACGGGGTCTTGGGCGCTGAGGTGAACTATGCCACGGGGGTGGCGCGCCTGACGCTGTCGCCGGGGGTGGTCGATCGCCCGCGCCTCGTGAGCGCGGTGTCTCGGGCGGGTTTTGAGGTGCCCGACGGCCTGGACGACGACGACCCCGCCGCGGAGGCCGACGCCCGCCGGGCCATCGAGGAGACGGCGCGGCGGATCTTGAGCCGGGATGTCGCGCTCGCGGCGCTTCTGACCCTGCCGGTGTTTGTGCTGGGCATGTTTTTTATGCACTGGACGCCAGGAGCCTGGATCTCCGCGCCGCTCTCGGCCGTCGTGGTGTTCGGCGCTGGTCGGCGATTTTTTGTGGGGGCGCTCACCCAGCTCAAGCAGGGCGCGGCGAACATGGACAGCCTCGTCGCGCTGGGCGCCGGGGCGGCCTGGGGGCTCTCCGCGGTGGGCCTCCTGGGCGGGCTCGGGCACGGGGTGATCTACTTTGAGTCCGGCGCCGTGGTGGTCACCCTCGTGCTCCTCGGCAAGCTCTTGGAGGAGCGCGCGCGGGCCTCAGCGGTGGAGGGGCTGCGGCGTCTCGCCGATCTCTCGCCGCAGACCGCCTTGGTCATCGAGGACGGCCAGGTCATCGAGCGCCCGGCGCGGTCGCTTCGGGTGGGGGATCTGGCGCTGTTGCGCCCCAGCGCCCGGGTGCCCGCGGACGGTGTGGTCGAGGAGGGCCAGACCACCGCTGATGAGTCCATGCTCACCGGGGAGTCACGCCCCGTCGAGAAGTCCCTCGGCGACACGATGCTCGCCGGGACGGTCAACGGCGCCGGCGGCGCGCGGCTGCGGGTGACCGCGGTGGGCAAGACCACGGCCTTGGCGCGCATCTCGGCGTTGGTGCGGGACGCCCAGGCCCAGAAGGCGCCGGTGCAGCGGGTCGTGGACAAGATCGCCGCGGTGTTCGCCCCGGTGGTGCTGATCTTGGCCGCGCTCACGGGCGTCGGCTGGGCCCTGTGGGGCGCCGAGCTCAACGTCGCCTTGGTGAACGCCGTCTCTGTGCTGGTCATCGCCTGCCCCTGCGCCTTGGGCCTCGCCACGCCCACGGCGATCCTCGTGGGCACGGCCCGGGGTGCCGAGCGCGGCGTGCTCACCCGCGGGGCCTCGGCGATCGAGGCCGCGAGCGGCATCACCCACCTCGTGCTCGACAAGACCGGCACGCTCACCCTCGGAAAACTACGGGTGAACCAAGTCTTCACCGCGGAGGGGCGCTCCGCTGAGGACGTCTTACGGCTCGCCGCCGCCGTGGAGGTCGGCGCGGAGCACCCCCTGGCCGCCGCCGTGCGCGCCGCCGCCACCGGGCCCGTCCCCGGGGCGCTCAACGTCGTGACCACGGCGGGCCGGGGCGTGCGTGGCCAGGTGCAGGGCCAGGACGTGATCGTGGGCAGCCGCCGCGCGCTGGTTGACGCGGGCGTAGAGGCCTCCGCCCTCGGTGAGCAGGCCGAGGCCGGAGAGGCCCGAGGGGAGGCGCTGGTGTGGGTCGCCGTGGACGGGGCCCTCGCCGGGCTCATCACCTTGGCCGACACCCTGCGCCCCGAGGCCGCCGAGGCCATCGGATCGCTGCGAGAGATGGGCGTTGAACCTGTGCTTTGTACAGGGGACTCCGCCGGGGCCGCCCGGGCGGTGGCGACGGCGCTGGGCTTGCAGGTGGTTCATTCGGAGCAGAGCCCGGCGGACAAGCTGGAGGTCGTGCGCGCGCTGCAGGCCGCCGGGGGCCGGGTCGGGGTGGTCGGGGACGGCGTGAACGACACCCCGGCCTTGGCCGCCGCCTCGTTGGGCGTCGCCATGGGCGCGGGCGCTGAAGCCGCGCGGCAGACGGCGGATCTCACCTTGGTTCGGGATGACCTGCGTTTGCTCCCCGAGGCCCTGCAGCTCGGCCGCGACACCCTGCGCGCCATCCACCAGAACCTCGCCTGGGCCTTTGGCTACAACCTCATCGCCATCCCCCTGGCGATGGCGGGGCAGCTCACGCCGATGATCGCCGGGGCCGCGATGGCGTTCTCGTCGGTGAGCGTGGTGCTCAACTCTCTGCGGCTGCGGCGGGCCCGTCGATGAGCCAGCGGCGGCGATACGCCTTGCTGGGCCTTCTTTTGGCCCTGGGCGCGCCGTTGGGGCTGATGGTCGTGCTGCTCGCCGAGGCCCCGGCGGCGGTGAGTCTGGCCAGGGTCGAGGCGCTTGTGCGGTCGAGCCCGGCGGTGTGGATCTACGTCTGGGGCGCGACTTCAGCGGTGATGTGCGCGGCGGGGGCCTGGGCGGGGGCACAAGAGGACCGCTGGCGGGCGCTCTCTACCCGGGACGCCTTGACCGGTCTGCCCAACCGACGCGCCTTTGATGACGCGCTGGAGGGGGCCCTCGACGCCGTGCGGCGCCAGGGGGCTGCCTACGCCTTGCTCGCCATCGACGTCGATCACCTCAAACAGATCAACGACGCTGGGGGCCACGCCGCCGGGGACGCGGCGATTCGGGCGGTCGCCGAGGTGATGCGCCGAGAGTGCAGGGCCTCGGACGTGCCCGCCCGCGTGGGTGGCGATGAGCTGATGGTCCTCGCCGGGGGCGTCGAGGCCGCGGGCGGCGTCGCGTTGGCCGAGCGGCTGCGGCTGCGACTTCGTGAGATCGGCGGCCCCAAGCTCAGCGTCGGCGTGACGACCCTTGGCGCGCAGGACGACGCCCGGAGCGTGAGCCGCCGCGCCGATGAGGCGCTCTACGCGGCGAAGGCCCAAGGTCGTGATCGGGTGGTTCAGGCGGGCTGATTCCCCCCGGGATTCTTTGGTGCGCGCCGGGCGAACCCGTTAGCCCAAGGGTCCATGCCGCCCCTGCTCCTGACCTTCGCCATTCCCGCCGCGCTCGCCGCCGATCCCGCGCCGGCCGGGGCGCTTGAGGTCGAGCCCGCCGCGGAGCTGACGATCATCGCCCTGCGCGCCGACGCCGAGGATCCCGTCGCCACGACCACCTTAGACGCCGACGAGCTCCGGGAACAAGGGGCGGGGCAAGAGCTGGCGTTCGCGCTGCGGGCCACGCCGGGGGTGATCGTGTGGTCGGACTCGGGCAACGGCCGGGGCTACACCACGATGAGCCTGCGCGGCCTGCACCAGACCCGCCTGAGCTTCACCTTAGACGGAATGCCGCTGAACGACCCCGAGGACAGCGGCGTGTACCCGTCCAACCTCGGCGATCTCTCCGGGGCGCTGGACGCGGTGCAGGTGCAGCGCGGCTCCGGGGCCTCAAGCCTCGGCGCGCCGTCGTTGGGCGGCGCCGTTCACCTCCTGAGCGCCGCGCCCCAAGCCGAGCGCGGCGGCGCGTTGCGGGTCGGCGGCGGCTCCTACCAGTCCGGCGAAGGCGCCCTCGTTGTGGAGACCGGGGAGATCGGCCCGGGGCTCCGGGTGCGCGCGCAGCTCTCAGGCCGCACCACCGAGGGGCTTCGTGACGGCACGTTTATGGACCAAGGCGCGGGGTACCTCGTCGCTGAGGCGCCTGGCCAGCGCGGGGCGTGGCGGGCGCTCGTCTTCACCGGGCAGATGCGGTCGGGCCTCGGGTTTTATCCGGCCCACGAGGATGATCTCGCGCTGAACCCGCAGCACAACGATCTTTTACCATCGGACACAGACCGGTTTGGGCAGACCATCGGCCAGCTCCGCTGGCGTGGGCCCAGGGCAGACGGCGGGGGAGGGGAGCGCTCGGTGATGCTCTACTCCAACCGTGTCGTCGGGTCGTTTGTGCTGAGTGACCCGGCGGGTGACCTCCAGTTCGGCGTAGACGGTCGAGCCGTCGGGCTCATCGCCACCACCCAGCGCCCCCTCGGCGCCTGGGATCTCCGCGCCGGGCTCTCGGCCTCAAACTTCCAGCGCACGCACCGTCTGGACCTAGACAGCACGCTGCAATACTCCAACCGGGGTCTCAAGGCCGAGGGCGCGGCCTGGGCCCGGGTAGATCGCCTGCTGGGCGACCGTTGGAGGGTGTTCGGCGACGCCCAGCTCCGCGCCGCCCGGTTCCGGTATGAGGGCGACGTGGAGGTGATCCCCGTGGGCTGGGTGTTCTTAAATCCCCACGTCGGGGCACGTTTTGCCCTCAGCTCAAACGTCTCGATTTGGGCCGGGGCCGGGCAGACCCACCGCGAGCCCACACGAAACGATCTGTTCAGCGGCGCGGACAACCTCACCGCTCCGATCGACCTCGGCGCCGTCCGCCCGGAGTCTGTGCGAGATGTTGAGCTAGGCCTCGACGCCCGTTGGCCCGAGGGACACGCCTCAGTCACGCTCTACCACATGGACTTCACCGATGAGATCGCCGCCACCGGGGAGATCTCTGAGCTGGGCCTGCTCTTGCGCGAGAACGTGCCCGAGAGCCAGCGCAGCGGCGTTGAGCTTGGGCTCAGCCAGGGCCTCGGCCAGGTGACCGTGCGGCTCAGCGGCGCCGTCGCCCGCGCGAGGCTGGGAGAGTGGACCCAGACGGTGCCCCTGCTGGACGCCTCGGGGGTGACCCTTGGCCAGACGACGATCACCGTCACCGACACCCCGGCGCTCTTGAGCCCACGCCTCATCGGCACGGCGGATGTCGCCTGGGCGCGGAGGGAGGGGCGACGGATCGGGCTCACCTGGCAAGGAATGAGCCCCAGCCAGCTCGACAACCTCGGCGCGCCGCGCCTGATCACGCCGCCCTACAGCCGCTTTGACGCCTGGGGCGCCTGGGAGAGCGCCCCCGATGACCGCGGCGTGCGGTTTGGCCTCGACGCCCGGGCCCAGAACCTCCTCAACACGACGCTGTGGCCCTCAGGCAGCTCCAGCGTGGTGGCCCGGCAGAGCGACGACGGCGGCGAGACCTTACGCGGAGAGCGCTACTACTTCCCCGAGGCCGGGCGCTCGGTGTGGATCTCGATGAGGATGGAGTGGTAGCCCCGATCTTTATCGTCGGCACCGGGCGCTCGGGCACCTCGCTGCTGCGCGCCTTGCTCAACGCCCACCCGAACATCTACCTCACCCAAGAGGCGGGCTTCTTCTTGTGGTTGCCCCGCCTACGCCGCGCGAAGACCGCCGAGGCCTGGCTTCGTGGGTACCAGAACACCGCCGCCGGGGCCCTCTTGGGCCATCTGCCGGTTCAGGCCCGGCCAGACGCGCCCCGGTCTGAGGCGGTGGAGGTGGTCACGGCGCTGATGCAGGCGAAGGCCGCGGGTTTTGGTCGTCTACGCTTTGGCGACAAGACGCCGATGCACATCACCCGCCTGGACGCCATCTTCGCGGCCTACCCCGACGCCAAGGTGGTGCACGTCGTGCGCCACCCCGTCCCGACGGTGGTGAGCATGATGGAGATGCCGTGGGCGTCCAACAGCGCCCTGCTCAACGCGCTCATGGTGCGTGTGGCCGTTGACGCCGCGCGCCCGTTCACCGAACGAATCTTGGAGCTTCGTCTGGAGGAGCTGCTCCAGTCCCCCCGTGACGTCCTTGGCCGCGTCTTGGACTTCGTCGGGGAGCCGTGGGACGAGGCGGTGCTGCACCACAGCGAGCGCGCGCCGTTTGAGCAAGATCCCCGCCTGCCTTGGCTCATCGACGCCGAGCGCCCGCTCCGACCGCCGGGCGCGGTCCGCCCCGTGCCCCTGGGCCCTCGGCTCACGCGCCGCGTCGAGGCCATCTGCGCCCCGGTGATGTCCCGTTTTGGGTATGCCCTTGGCCAGCGCCCGGCCCCGAGCGCCCGTGGTCGGTGTCGGGAGATCTCGCCGCGGCCCTACGTTTTGGCGCGCGGACCTTGACCACGACGCGCCCCGAGCAGGACGACCCCGAGGCCGTAGACGCTGAGGCACAGCTCCGCTGGTTGTTCAACCTGAACCCCTCGCCGAACATCGCGCCCACGGCCCGCGCCTTGCCGACGCTCCCAGCGCGCTGATCCGCCGCAATGTAGGCTATCCTGTTCGTCATGCTCCCCCTCCCGACGCTCCTCATTCAGCTCCTCTTCGCCTGCGATGGCGGCGGGGTGGTCCTCCCCTTCGACTCCGCCGACGACAGCGGCGCGCCTACGGACGACAGCGACGACCCCGCGGCCGACAGCGGTGAGCCCGCCGACGACAGCGCCGAGCCCACGTCTTGCGCCGTGACCGCCACCGGCGAGCTGCACGTCGAGGAGGGGAGCCCCGTCTCGTTGACCTTCGCCTGCGACGGCGTGGTCAACCCCGACGATCCCCTCACCGTAGGTCTCCCCGACGGCGCGGCCTGGGACGCCGCCACCTGGACCTTCACCTGGACGCCGGGCCTCGATCAAGGCGGGCGCTACGATCTCCTCGCTGAGACGCCCAGCGGCGCCTCAGGCACCTTCACCTTGTGGGTGTCCGACAACTTCGCCAGCGAAGACAACATCGCCGTAGATCCCGCGCTTTACCAAGAAGAGGACGGCCTGCCTGTCCTGCACCTCACGTTTGATCCCAACCTCAACAGCGGCAGCGACACCCCGGCGACCTTGGTGTTTATGGGCCGCACCTACAACGTCGAGGCCCAGACCCGCGGCGCGTCGAGCCTCAGCTACCCACAACAGTCGTTCACGATCAAGTTCGCCAAAGAAGACCGCCTCGACGCCGATGAGCTGGGCTGGGATGACTTCGACGATCTTGTGCTGCAGACCACCTTCGACGACGTGGCCGGGATTCGCAACACCCTGTCTCATCGTGTCTGGGGCTCCTTAGACCCCGCCCGCCTCACACCCCAGACGGCCATGGGGGTGGTGTACGTGAAGGGGCGTTTTCACGGCCTCTACCAGCTCATCGAGCGGGTGGACGACGACTTCTACAACGCGCGTGGCCTCGCTGAGGACGGCAACCTCTACAAGTCCGTGAACCACGACGCGAATTTTTACAGCACAAACTCCTGGGGCGGCGCCAAGTACACCTGGCACGATGGGTATGAAAAACGGGAGGGCACCCCGACAGAGAGCGAGCCCGGCGCGTTTGACGACATCGACGCCTTGGTGGAGTGGGCGGCCACGAGCCCCAACAGCGTCTTCCGCGACGAGCTCGCCGACTGGATGCTCCCTGCAGAGGTGCAGGACTGGTTCTTCTTCGTGAGCTTCGGCATGGTGACCGACTCCGCAGGAAAAAACGCCCACCTCTACCACGATCCCATCACAGACGGCCCGTTCCGCGTCACCCCCTGGGACTACAACGCGAGCTGGGGCCAAGAGTGGGAGACCTCCCGCATCAGCGTCAGCTACCTGACGGATTTTGTCTACGCCAACCGTCTGTTTGAGGCCATGCTCAACGATGACGTGATGAGCGCCGAGGTGTGGGCGCGGTATGAGGAGCAGCTCAACGGCCCCTTGAGCGAGGAGGCGCTGTTGAGCGAGGCCGAGGCCCTGCTCGACGCCTCACAGTGGGCCCGCACAAGAAACTGGCGCCGCTGGGGTGGGCGCTACAAGAGCTACTTCGGGCACGGCGCGAACCCCGACGATGAGGCCACGTACCTCCTCACCTGGATCGACGAACGGCACGAGATCATCGCCGACTGGGTGGCCCGGGGAGGCCTATAACCCCCGCGGGCCACCGCAAGCCGAGCCGCGCTCAGGGCTGGTGGCACCACACCTTGATGGTGCTCGGCGTGTACACCCCGCTGGTGTCTACGCCTACGGCCGCGCCCACCTGGTTGGCGGCGGCGGAGGCGAAGGAGTTCGCGATGGTGATCTCAGTGCGCACCTGGGCGACGCCGTTCTGGCACACCGCGCCCGCGTCGAAGGGGCCGGGGGCCTCGATCATGCCGCTGGCGAAGCGGTGATGCCACTCCTCATGCTGCTCCGGCGTGGTGATCGGCGCCGGGCCCGAGGTGTAGGTGATCTTGAGACAGGCCATCAGCGTGAACAGGATCAACATCTCAGCCCTCCACCGGGAGCACCCAGCTCCCTCCGAACTCTGGTTGCGGCACGATCGAGAACGCCTTGCCATCAGCGCAGGTCACCTTCACGCTGACGGTGCGCACAAAGCCCAGGGTGCAGCAGCCGATGAGGCCATCGGTGAAGTCTTGCTGCTCCTCGATGCGGGAGACCCCTTGCGGGCAGACCTCGTTCATGTCGATCTCGTGCTCGGGGAGCGCCCCCCAGAACACGAAGGCCGCGCGCTCCTCATAGGTGTTGAGACCCGGCGCCGGGCCTAAGTACACGGTGTTTTTGTAGCATCCTGTCAGGGACATCAGCAGCATCAGCCAGACCGAGCGCATTCGACCTCCGTAGATTGAGCGTAACCCTCACCAGGCCGTGTTGCCCACGAGCACCGGCGTGCCCCATACGCCCCGATCGGCCAAGCTGTTCACGCTCGCCGACGAGGAGTAGCCCGAGGCCGAGCCGTTGAAGATGAGCGAGTAGGCCGCCGAGGTCCAGGCGCCGGAGTAGTAGCTAGTCGTCATGCTGTCGCGGTTCGTGCTGCTCATGCCCGTGGCGCTGCCATAGTACACATACGAGGTCGTGGAGTGGCTTGAGCCGTTGTAGTAGTGCGGGACGACGAGGTCGGTGTAGCCGTCGTTGTCGAGATCTTCGGCCTCAACGCTGTGGGCGCCGTTGGACGAGAGCGCGTCGTAGACGCTCGATGAGAGGCCCAAGGAGGATCCGTAGTAGATCATCGTGTAGGCCGTAGACGACCAAGAGCCCGCGTGGTACCCGCCGAACACCACATCGTCATATCCGTCGCCGTCAAAGTCGCCGACCTCGACCTCCAAAGAGCTATAGGCGGTCAAGCTCGCTCGGTACGCCGCGAGTAGCCCGACGCGGAGCCGTAGTAGACGTAGCTGGAGGTGGAGTGCGCGCTGCCGTTGTGATACTGAGCGTAAGCGATGTCAGTGTATCCGTCGGTGTTAAAGTCGGCGGTGTCTACGTCGTAACAGCCCAAGGTTGGGAATGCCTGTGCGATCGGAGCTGCTGCAGCCGCCGGAGCTGCCCCAATAAATGTAGCTCTCCGTACCAATGCTTCCAGTTGACGAGTAGTAGCTGCAGAAGACGAGGTCCGGGTATCCATCGTTGTCGAGATCTTCGACGAGCCCCTCTAGGGCGCCCGGCGTGGAGAGGGTCTTGGTGCTGCTTTTTGAGAAGCCAGAGGCGCTGCCGAAGTAGATGACGCTCTCAGTGCCGTAGTTGGAGCCGTTGTAATACGACACAAAGGTCAGGTCGTCCCAACCGTCAAGGTTGAGATCTTCAATCAGCACCCGCGATGAGCCGACGGTGGCCAAGGCCGTGCTATCCGCGGTGGAGTACCCGGCGGCCGAGCCCCAATACACCATCGAGTTGACCGAGTAGCTGCTGTCGTTGTAGTAGTTGGAGATGATGACGTCTTGGTAGCCGTCCTGGTCAAGATCGGCGACGTCCCATCCCCAGCTTCCCGACGAGCTGAGCGTGGTCACCTTCGCGGAGGAGAACTTGCCGCTGCCTTGGTTCATGTACAGGTAGAGGCTGCCTTTGTATACGCTGCCGGTGTAATGCTGGGCGAGCACGACGTCCGGCAATCCATCACAGTTGAGATCGGTGCAGAGGTCCTCGCCGTCACAGTCCTGATCGACGCCGTCCTTCGGCGTCTCCGTGGCGGTAGAGCCCGGATACGCCGTGGCCGCGCCGTCTTCACAGTCGGAGCTGTCGGTGACGTAGCCCGTGGGCAGGCTGCACGAGGTCGTGGTGCTGCCCGGGTCGCCGTAGGTGTCGCCGTCGGCGTCTTTGTAGTACACGTCCGCGTCTAAGGCGTCGCCCTCGTCTTTGGTGGTGTCACAGTCGGTGTCTACGCCGTCACAGTACTCGGCGGCGCCGGGGTAAACCTTGGCCGTGGTGTCGTCACAGTCGGTGTTGAGCGCGGTGTAGCCCGAGGGCTGGCTGCATTGGGTCTTGGTGTAGGCCGTCGATCCGTAGGTGTCTTTGTCGTAGTCGATGTACCAGGTGGACGCGTCGAGGGCGCTGTCTTCGTCTACGTCGCGGTTACAGTTGTTGTCGAGGCCGTCACAGAGCTCATCGGCGCCGGGGTTCGCGCTCGTGGTGCTGTCGTCGCAGTCCGTGGAGGTCACGTAGCCTAGCGGGCAGGCTGCAGGCGGCGGTGGTGTAGTCGGGATCGCCGTAGCCGTCGGTGTCGGCGTCGAGGTAAAAGGTGGTCGTCACGCCCTCGTCGATGGACCCATCACAGTTGTTGTCCAACGCGTCGCAGATCTCGGCGTCAGAGGGAGAGACCTCGGCGCGGGTGTCGTCACAGTCGTCGCTGGAGGAGGCGTAGCCCTCCGGGGGATCGCAGCTCGTGAGCGGGCTCGTGGCGTCGCCGTGGCCGTCGCCATCAGCGTCCTTAAACCAGCTCGTCTGCAGGTCCTCGTCGATGGCCCCGTCGCAGTCGTTGTCGAGGCCCTCGCAGCGCTCGGCGGCGTCGGGATAGACGGTGTTGTCGCCGTCATCGCAGTCTCCGCCTTGGGCGACGAAGCCCGTGGGCGCCTCGCAGGCGGTGGTCGTGTTGGTGTCGTCGCCGAAGCCATCGGCGTCTGCGTCGGCGTACCACAACGAGCCTAAGCCTTCGTCCACCTCGTCATCGCAGTTGTTGTCTACGCCGTCACAGACCTCGGTGAGCCCAGGGGCGCGGCTGGCGTCGTTGTCGTCGCAGTCGTCCGCGGCCGTGGCGCCGTCGCCGTCTTCATCGACCTCGGGGATCGCGGACTCCGTGGGCGTGGTGTCGTCATCTTTGCCAGCGCAGGCGCCGAGGGCGAGGGTGAGCAGCAGGAGCGAAGAGCGGGACATCGTGTCCTCCATTGGGGAGATTGGGGCCTAATCATACCGCGATTTGACACCAGGCGGTGGCCAGGAGCCCGCGATCTGAGAAGAGCATGACCCCCTGCCGTTGTTCGTGATGTCCCCTGGTCGTGGGGCCGCGCGGCGAGAAAGCTCACGCCGCCGAGGCCAAGCGCCTGCGGGGCTGGCGCTCGGGCGGCAGAGACCGCGCCTCACCCTCACCAGGCCGTGTTGCCCACGAGCACCGGCCTGCCCCAAATGCCACCCTCGGCCAAGCCGGTCACGCTTGGCGTCGAGCTGTAGCCCGAAGATGAGCCGTTGAAGATGAGCGAGTAGGTCGTAGGGGACCACGAAGAGGTGAAGTAGCTGCCGATGATGATGTCTGGGATACCATCACCGCTGACATCGCCCACGGCGACGCTGGCCGGACCCACGGGGGTAGACAGGCTGTCGCGGTCAGCGCTGCTCATGCCCGTGGCGCTGCCGTAGTAGACATAGGAGGTGGTGGAGTGGCTGTAGCCATCGTAGTATTGTGCTACCACGAGGTCGGTGTAGCCGTCACGGTCGAGATCTTCGGCCTCCATCCGTAGCGCGCCGTTGGTGTCGAGCTGATCGTATGCGCTCGATGAGAGACCAAGCGCCGAGCCGTAGTAGAACATGGTGTAGGCGACACGCGACCAGCGGCCGGTGTGGTAACCCCCGAACACGACGTCTTCGAAGCCGTCACCGTTGAAGTCGCCGACGTCAACCTCACAAGAACCATAGGTGGTCAAGCTCGCGTAGTCGGCGGTAGAGTACCCAGCGGCCGAGCCATAATAGACGGAGCTTAACGAGGGGGAGGAGATGGCGTAAAACTGGGCGAAGGCGATGTCGCGGTAACCGTCCGCGTTAAAGTCGGCGGTGTCTACGTCGTAACAGCCCTCCGTGGGCAGGCTCGTGCGGTCGGAGCTGCTGTAGCCGCTGGCGCTGCCCCAGTAGATGTAGCTGTCGGCGCTGTAGCTGGAGCCCGAGAAATAGTTGCAGAAGATGAGGTCAGGATACCCGTCGCTGTCGAGATCTTCGACCAGTCCTTCGAACCCGCCCGGCGTGGAGAGGCTCGTCGTGCGACTCGTCGAGAAGCCCGAGGCGCTGCCGAAGTAGATGATGCTGTTCACCTTGTAGCTCTCTTTTAGGATATTATAATGCGACACAAACGTAATGTCATCCCAGCCATCAAGGTTCAGATCTTCGATCAACACCTTCACCGCGCCGATCGTCGGTAAGGCTGTGCTGTCGGACTCGGAGTATCCGGCGGCGGAGCCCCAATACACCATCGAGTTCAACGAGTTCGTGCTGCCGTCCGTGTAATTGGCGATGACCACGTCCTGGTAACCATCCCGGTCGAGATCGGCGACGTCCCAACCCTGACTACCAGACGAGCTGAGCGTGGTCACATTGGATGCGGAGAAGTTACCGCCGCCCTCGTTCATGTACAGGTAGAGGCTGCCGTTAAAGCTGCTGCCGGTGTAGCTCTGGGCGAGCACCAGATCGGGCAACCCATCACAGTTGAGATCGGTGCAGGCGTCCTGGCCGTCGCAGTCTTGGTCGATGCCGTCGTTTGGCGTCTCCGTGGCCGTGGAGCCGGGAAAAACCGTGGCCGCGCCGTCGTCGCAATCGGAGCTGTTGTTGGCGTAGCCCGAGGGCAGGCTGCACGAGGTCGTTGTGCCGCTGGGGTCGCCGTAGGTGTCGCCGTCGGCGTCTTTGTAGAACAGCTCGGCGTCGATGGCGTCGTCTTCGTCCGTCGTCCCGTCACAGTCGGTGTCGATGCCGTCGCAGCTCTCGGTGGCGCCGGGGTGGATCGTCGCAACGCTGTCGTCACAGTCGGTGCTGACCGTGGTGTAACCCGAAGGCTGGCTGCACTGAGTCTTTGTGGAGGCCGTCGAGCCGTAGCCGTCTTGGTCGTCGTCGATGTACCAGGTGGGGGCGTCGATGGCGCTGTCTTCGTCAACCTCGCTGTCACAGTTGTTGTCGAGGCCGTCGCAGAGCTCATCGGCGCCGGGGTTCACGCTCGCCGTGTTGTCGTCGCAGTCGGTGGAGGTCGCGGCGTAGCCCGCCGGCAGGCTGCAGGCGGCGGTGGTGGAGCTGGCGTCCCCGTCGCGGTCGCCGTCGGCGTCGAGGTAGAAGAGGGTCGTCACGCCCTCGTCAATGGACCCGTCACAGTTGTTGTCCAGCTCGTCACAGATCTCGGCGCTGGACGGGGAGACCTCGGCGCGGGTGTCGTCACAGTCGTCGCTGGACGACACATACCCCGCCGGGGGATCGCAGCTCATGAGCGGGCTCGTGGCGTCGCCGTGGCCGTCGCTGTCTCCGTCGCGAAACCAGCTCGTCTGTACGTCCTCGTCGATGGCGCCGTCGCAGTCGTTGTCGAGGCCCTCGCAGCGCTCGGCGGCGTCGGGGTACACCGTGGCGTCGCCGTCGTCACAGTCTCCGCTCTGAGCGGTGAAACCCTCGGGGGGCTCGCAGGCCGTGGTCGTGCTGGTGTCGTCGCCAAAGCCATCCGCGTCGGCGTCGGCGTACCACACCGAGCCCACGCCCTCGTCTACCGCGTCGTCGCAGTTGTTGTCGAGGCCGTCGCAGACCTCGGCGAGGCCCGGGGCGCGGCTGGGATCCCCATCATCGCAGTCCAGCGAGGCGGGGGCGCCGTCGCCGTCCTCGTCGGCCTCGGGTTCGCCGGGGCTGGAGTCGTCGCCGTCTTTGTCGGCGCAGGCGCCGAGCGCGAGGGTAAACAACAGGAGCGTAGCGCGGGACATCGTTCCCTCCGTTCGGGAGATTCGTGCCTTATCATACCGCGATTTGCCACGAAGCGGTGGCCAGGCGCCCGCGATCTGAGAAGAGCCTGAATCCCGCCCTTGGTCGTTTGGCCCCCTGGATCACGGGGCGGCCCAGCGAGGGGGCCCCCGCGCTGAGGCGCCGAACCTGTCTAGACTGCGCCTAAGCCTCACCAGGCCGTGTTGCCCACGAGCACCGGCGCGGCCCATACGCCACGATCGGTCAGGGTGTTTACGCTCGCCGTCGAGGAGTAGCCTGAGGAGGATCCGTTGAAGATGAGCGAGTAGGCTGTGGAGGACCAAGAGCCCGAGTAGTAGCCGCTGAAGACAAGATCCGGCTGACCATCACCGCTCAGATCGCCCACCGCGACGTTGATCGGGCCGGTGGGGGTGGTCAAGCTGTCGCGGCTGGAGCTGCTCATGCCCGTCGCGCTACCATAGTAGACATACGACGTGGTGGAGTGGCTGGAGCCGTTGTAATAGTGAGGCACCACGAGGTCGGTGTACCCGTCGTTGTCGAGATCATCGGCCTCGATCCGATAGGCGCCGTTCGACGAGATCTGGTCGTAGACGCTCGACGAGAGGCCCAAGGCCGACCCATAGAAGACGCGGGTATAGGCCGTCGCTGACCACGAGTCGGCGTGGTAACCGCCGAACGCGACGTCTTCGTACCCATCCCCGTCGAAGTCGCCGCTATCGACGCCCAAGGATCCGTAAGTGGTGAAGCTCGCGCGGTAGGCCGTGGAATAACCCGAGGCCGAGCCATAATAGACGTAGCTAGACGTGGTGTAGGCGCCGTCGTAGTGGTTCGCGAAGGCGATGTCGGGGTAGCCGTCGGCGTTAAAGTCGCCGGTGTCTACGTCGTGACAGCCCGAGGTGGGCAGGCTCGTGCGGTCGGAGCTGCTGTAGCCGCCGGAGCTACCCCAGTAGATGTAGCTGTTGGTGCTGTAGCTGGAGTCCGACTTGTAGTTGCAGAAGATGAGGTCGGGATAGCCGTCGCTGTCGAGATCTTCGACGAGGCCCTCCCAGCCGCCCGTCGTCGAGAGGCTCGTCGTGCGGCTCGTCGAGAAGCCCGAGGCGCTGCCGAAGTAGATGATGCTGTTCACCGTGTAGGTGCTGTTGTAATGCGACACAAACGTCAGGTCGTCCCAGCCGTCGAGGTTGAGATCTTCGATCAGCACCCGCACCGCGCCAGTGGTCGCCAGGGCCGTGCTATCCGCGGTGGAGTACCCGGCGGCGGAGCCCCAGTACACCATGGAGTTGATCGCGTATGCGCTGTCGTTGTAGTAGTTGGCGATGACGACATCTTGATAGCCGTCCTGATCCAAGTCGGCGACGTCGTAGCCGTAGCTGCCATAGGACGTGAGGGTCGTGACCTTCGAAGAAGAGAACTTTCCGCTGCCTTGGTTCATGTAAAGGTAGAGTGAACCCGTATTTTTGCTGCCGGAGTATTGTTGGCCGAACACGACGTCAGGCAACCCATCACAGTTGAGATCGGTGCAGGCGTCCTCGCCGTCACAGTCCTGATCGACGCCGTCTTTGGGCGTCTCCGTGGCGGTCGAGCCCGGGTACGCCGTGGCCGCGCCGTCTTCACAGTCGGAGCTGTCGGTGACGTAGCCCGTGGGCAGGCTGCACGAGGTCGTGGTGCTGCCCGGGTCGCCGTAGGTGTCGCCGTCGGCGTCTTTGTAGTACACGTCCGCGTCTAAGGCGTCGCCCTCGTCTTTGGTGCCGTCACAGTCGGTGTCTACGCCGTCACAGTACTCCGCGGCGCCGGGGTAGGTTTTGGCCGTGGTGTCGTCACAGTCGGTGCTCAGCGTGGTGTAGCCCGAGGGCTGGCTGCACTGGGTCTTGGTGTAGGCCGTGGAGCCGTAGTTGTCTTTGTCGTAGTCGATGTACCAGGTGGGCGCGTCGGTGGCGCTGTCTTCGTCTACCTTGCTGTCACAGTTGTTGTCGAGGCCGTCACAGAGCTCATCGGCGCCGGGGTTCGCGCTCGCGGTGCTGTCGTCGCAGTCCGTGGAGGTCGCGGCGTAGCCCGCGGGCAGGCTGCAGGCGGCGGTGGTGTAGTCGGGATCGCCGTAGCCGTCGGTGTCGGCGTCGAGGTAAAAGGTGGTCGTCACGCCCTCGTCGATGGACCCATCACAGTTGTTGTCCAACGCGTCACAGATCTCGGCGTCAGAGGGGGAGACCTCGGCGCGGGAGTCGTCACAGTCGTCGCTGGAGGAGGAGTAGCCCGCGGGGGGATCGCAGCTCTCCAAGGGGCTCGTGGCGTCGCCGTGGCCGTCGCTGTCACCGTCCTTAAACCAGCTCGTCTGCACGTCCTCGTCGATGGCCCCGTCGCAGTCGTTGTCGAGGCCCTCGCAGCGCTCGGCGGCGTCGGGATAGACGGTGTTGTCGCCGTCATCGCAGTCTCCGCCTTGGGCGACGAAGCCCGTGGGCGCCTCGCAGGCGGTGGTGGTGTTGGTGTCGTCGCCGAAGCCATCGGCGTCTGCGTCGGCGTACCACAACGAGCCTAATCCTTCGTCCACCTCGTCGTCGCAGTTGTTGTCTACGCCGTCACAGACCTCGGCGAGCCCAGGGGCGCGGCTGGCGTCGTTGTCGTCGCAGTCGTCCGCGGCCGTGGCGCCGTCGCCGTCTTCATCGACCTCGGGGATCGCGGACTCCGTGGGCGTGGTGTCGTCGTCTTTGCCAGCGCAGGCGCCGAGGGCGAGGGTGAGCAGCAGGAGCGAAGAGCGGGACATCGTGTCCTCCATTGGGGAGATTGGGGCCCAATCATACCGCGATTTGGCACGAAGCGGTGACCGGGAGCGATCGCTCTGGTAGAATCCGTGATCCCTGCTCAAAGGAGTCCCGTTCATGGCTGACCTGTCGATTCTCGTCAACGGCGTGCGCTTTCCGAACCCCTTCATCATCGGCTCTGGGCCGCCGAGCACGAACGCTCGGGTGATGATCAAGGCGTTCAAGGCGGGCTGGGGCGGCGTGGTCGCCAAGACCGCGGCGTTGACCGACAGCCACGTCGTCAACGTGCAGCCGCGCTACGGCAAGCTGCACAGCCCGAGCGGCGATGTGGTCGGGTTCCAGAACATCGAGCTCATCTCCGATCTCAGCTTTGAGGCCTGGGAGGGCTACTACAAAGAGACGAAGGACGCTTTCCCCGATCGCCCGCTCATCGCGAGCATCATGGAGTGCTACAACAAAGACCGCTGGCAAGAGATCGCCGGTCGCGCCGCGGCCTGCGGCGTGGACGCGCTAGAGCTGAACTTTTCTTGCCCCCACGGCCACCCCGAGAGCGGCATGGGCGCGGCGATGGGCCAGGATCCCCGGCAGGTCGAGGAGGTCACGCGCTGGGTGGTCGAGGCCGTGCAGATCCCCGTCTGGGCGAAGATGACGCCGAACATCACCGACATCACCAAGCCCGCCCGGTCGGCGGTGGCCGGCGGCGCCTCGGGCATCTCGGCGATCAACACCGTGCTGGGCGTGATCGGCATCAACCTGGACAACCTGCGCCCGCTGCCGACGGTCGAGGGACACTCCACCCCCGGCGGCACCTCGTACACCGCCGTGAAGCCCATCGCCCTGCGGATGGTCGCCGAGATCGCCCAGGCGCTCCCCGGCGTGTCCATCTCTGGCATCGGCGGCGTCACCCGCGCCGACGACGCGTTTGAGCACATTTTGGTCGGCGCCAACACCGTTCAGTCCTGCACGGGGCCGATGCTCCAGGGCTTTGAGATGGTCGAGGAGCTGATCTCCGGGCTCAACACGCGCCTCGAGCAGCACGGCTTCGCCACCGTGGCCGACGCCGTCGGCAAGAGCCTGCCGTTCTTCACCACCCACCATCACCTGGTCGAGCTGCAAGAGGAGAAACGCGCCCGCCAGGCCGCGGCCCAGGCCGCCAAAGCCGCGAAGGCGCGCTCGGAGCAAGACACCGAGTGGGGCAAAGGCAAGTTTGAGGACGAGGCCGCCGCGCTCACCTCGGGCCGGTCATGAGCGCGCTCAGCCCGCGGTTCAACGGTCGTCGTGCGGGTGGTGTTTGATGGCGCCTCCGACACGACGTCTGAGAGGTCCAGGAGGTGAGGATGTCCGCGCTGTTTGGAGTCCATCACGCGGTTGTTGACCAACACGCGGCGCGCGCGGCCCTCATGGCCCTCGGGGGAGGACGGGGCGACCTGGATCCTCTGTGACGTGAGCGGCCAGGCGCTCGTCGTCGGCGCTGGGGCGGGCGCAGCCCTCGCCACGACTCCTGGCGGTGAGGCCGCCGCGTGGGGGCTCCTCGCGGCGGCGGTCCAGGATCCGCAGGCGCGGATCGTGACCCTCGCGCCAGGGTTCTCGGCCAAGCTCACCCGACTGTCCCCGCGTGGGGAGGTGCTCATCCAGCTCATCCCGCCGCCCGTCGCGGCGCTCTCTGAGGGGCAGGACCTCCTCCGGCTCACGACGCGGTTGAGCGGAGATTTCTGGGCGATCGTAGAGCTAGACGGCCGGGTGATCTTGCTCAATGACGCCTCGCGCGCCTTTGAGTTTGGTGTCGCGGACCCCGTCGGCCGCGTCGTCTGGGAGCTCGTCCCAACGGTCACCGGCGAACGATGGGCGACGTGGGTGGCTGGGCTGAACCACTCGGCGCTCCTGCGTGATGACCTTGAGCTCGCCCGGCCCGGGCGCCCCATCTGCCAGCTCCAGGTGGAGTTTGCGCGAGACACCCTGGCGGGGCGCCAGGTGGTGCTCATCATGGCCCGGGATATTGGCCAAGACTCCGCGCGGGATCGGGAGCTGCGTGAGCGCCGGGCGGCGGATGAGCTGCGCACGGCGGCGGCGGCGGCCTTGGCGAGATGTGCCGACGATGAGCTTGACGACGCCGTGGCCCAGGTGCTCACTGTGTTGGGTGAACATCTGGGCGTGCGAGAGCTGCGTGTGCTCCGATGTGTGACCGACGGCCCCGTCATCGGGCTGTGGAGCTGGGGAGACCCGGACCACAGCATCCCCATCGTCTCCGCCATCCCGCCCACCCAAGGGATACAGACGACGACCCACGGCGACGCCGTACGAATGTGCGCCGTGATCTCCGACGGCGGGAGCCTCCGCGGATACCTCAAGGCTCTGTGGTCAAGCGCGGCGGGCTTTGAAGGCCGCCCACTCACCACAGAGACGTTGTTGGCCTCCACAGCGGAGCTGCTGGGCCGCGCCTTCGCCCGGATCGACAGCGCCGAGGCGATCCGCAGAAACGCCGAGTCATTCCGCGACTTCGTAAACAACCTCCCTGGGCTGGCGTTCCGGTCTGACATCAACGGCGCCTACCGCTTCACCCTCGTGAGCGAGGGGGCGCGGGCGCTCACGGGCTTCGCGCCGGAGCAGCTCATCGGGCGATCGTTTCTGGAGCTCGTCCACCCAGACGACCGCGAGCGGGTCATGGTCCTCTGCGCCGAGCAAGAGCGCGCGGGGGATCGATTTGAGATGGAGTATCGAATCGTCACCGCCGATGACCGTGAGCGTTGGGTGTGGAGCGTCGGTCACAAGGTCTACCAAGCCGACGGCTCGCCGCTCTACGCGGAGGGTTTACTCACGGATGTGACCGAGCGTCGTCAGGTGGAGCGTGAGCGAGATCTGTTCTTCACCAACGCCCAAGACGCGATGGCGATCCTCAACGGCGCCGGAAGAATCAAACGTGGAAACCCGTCGTTCTGGGCGCTGTTTGGGGTGAGCGTCTCGCCAGACGACTCGGCGAAGGTGCGCCTGTCACAGTCAAACGATCCCGAGAACAGCCTGCGCGTCATCGAAGGCGCCCTGGCGCAGCTCATCGACGCCCCCCATTTTGGTGGCGTGGAGGGCCGCTACGTCACCGCCGATGGCCACGAGCGCTGGGTGTCGTGGAGCGGCGTCGTGGTTCACCAGCCAGAGACCCGCGTCTACATTGTCGGCCACGACATCACCCGTCGCCACGTCGAAGAAGAAGAGCGCCGCCTCCTGCGGGAGCGCCTGGCGCAGATGGAGCGGCTAGAGGCGCTGGGGATCCTCGCCGGAGGCCTCGCCCACGATCTCAACAACGTCATGTGTGTCGCGTTGGGGAGCCTGGCCTTGATCAACAGCGGCCCTGGACAGAGCGACGGACGCACACGACACATCGCCCGCGTCGAGGGGGCGCTGGAGCGTGGCTCACGAATTATTGATCAGCTCTTGTCCTTTGGTCGTCGGCAGGTCAGCCAGCGCGCGCCGACGGATCTCAACGCGGTCATCTCCGAGTGCGGCGACCTCGCGCGCAGCAGCGCCCCGGCGGACGTGCAGATCACCATTGATCCAGGGGCGCGCGCCTTGGCCTGGGCGGACGCGGCGCAGATTGAGCAGGTGGTGATGAACCTCATTATGAACGCCCTCGACGCGACGCCTGGGGGCGGCGCGATCTGTGTGGCGACCGAGGATCGAACCTTAGGCCCCGACGCCGCCGGCCAGCACAATCTCGCGCCGGGATCGTACGTCATGCTTCGTGTTCAGGACGACGGTGTCGGCATCGCTGAAGAGCTTCGGGAGCAGATCTTCGACCCCTTCTTCACCACCAAGACCACGGGGAAGGGCCTCGGTCTGAGCTCGGCCTACGGCATCGTGCGCGCCCACGACGGCGCGCTGCGGGTGCGCGCCGCGGAGGGCGGCGGCAGCGTGTTTGAGGTGCACCTGCCGGTGAGCCCGGTCTCGGTCAGCGCCGCCGCTGGCGAGGCCACCATCGTCTCCACCGGCGTCTGGGCGCGGCCTCTGTACAACGCGACTGTGCTGATTGTCGAGGACAACCTCGATCTGCAGGAGACCATCGCGCTCGTGTTGGAGAGCGTCGGGTTCCGTGTGCAGCTCGCGAGCAGCGCTGAAGAGGGCCGGGCGCTCCTCGCCCAGGGGCCGGTGGATCTCCTGCTCACCGACGTCGTCATGTCCGGGGAGAGCGGCGTCTCGTTGGCGCGATACGCGAAGAGCCTCAACCCCGGCCAGCGCACGATCTTTATGTCGGGCTACGCCTGGAATGAGCTGGTGAAGAGCCGCTCGATGCCCGCGGACGCGCTCTTCTTGCGGAAGCCGTTCACCAACGAGACGCTCACCCGGGTGGTCGCTGAGGTGCTCACGGCGAACCAGAGCGCCGCCGCGCCGAGCTAGGCCCGACGCGGGGGAGGGGAGGAGGCGCGGCCAGGCGCCTCCTCAACTGTTCAGCTCAGCGGCACCAGGTCGAGCTGTAGCTGCCTTTGCCCGAGTAGCTGTAGACGCGCACGCGGTAGGTGCCCGAGGTGCCCGAGTAGCTGAGAGACTCCGTCGAGCTTGAGCCTTCGGATTTGGCGACCGACGACCAGGAGCTGCCCGACTTCTTCTGGAGGTAGAGGTCAAAGTCGGCGGAGGAGGGGCCGGTGAGCGTCGCGGTCTGGCTGCTGCCGGTGACCGAGGAGCCCGAGGACGACGGGGCGTAAGACGAGGCCCCCGACTTGGACAAGCTGCCGGTGTAGGTGGTCGTCGTGGCGCAAGACGAGCTGCTGCCGCCGCCGCCGGAGCTCGACGTGCCCACACCCACCGCCGCCCAGGCGTCCTGAACGGCCTTGTACTGGGTGGAGGTGGTGGAGCCGTAGATCGACTGCGCCGCGCTGAGCATCGCGGTGCGGGCGGCGGAGAAGTTCGTGGACGAGGTCATGTAGTTCGTGAGCGCGAGGTACCAGATGTCCGCCGCGTCGTCCGCGCCGATGCCCGTCACCGAGACGGTCGACGAGCCCCGGGGGTGGGTGCCGCCCTCGGACATCAGGTAAAACACCAGGTTGGGCACGCCCGAGCCGTAGTGCACGTCTACGGAGCCGATGGACGAGGTGTAGTAGTCGTAGCTGTAGCCGTCGTCCTTGGGATCGTTCATGTAACGAAGGGCGTCGCCGGAGGTGCCGGGCGTCCAGGCGTCCTCGCCGATGAGCCAGGTGTCGGTGGACTCGCCGAGCACCGAGCGCTCCACCATCGCGCCGAACACGTCGGAGGTGGACTCGTTGAGGTGACCGGACTCGCCGGAGTAGGTGAGGTTGGCCTCGTACTCCGTGACGCCGTGGGCGAGCTCGTGGCCGCCGATGTCCAGCGCCGTGAGCGAGCTGGCGGTCGAGCCGTCGCCGTCGCCGTACACCATCATCGTGCCGTCCCAATACGCGTTCACGTAGTTGCGGCTGTAGGAGGTGGCGGCGGTGACGAAGTTGTAGCCGTGGGTGGTGACGGCCGCCGGGCCGCCCGCGTTGTCGATGCCGTTGCGTCCGTGCGCGTTCTCAAAGTAGGAGTTCGTCTTCTGCAGGACGTAGTAGGCCTCGACGGCGTTCTTCGTGAGCTGGGTGGTGCCGAAGGTCGTGGACGTGCTGCTGACGTACGACAGAGACGACGTGGTGTTGTTGTACGAGAACGTGGCGAGGAGCTGGGTGGCGTCCTTCAGTGTAGTAGCTGCCGCCCGTGGTGTAGCACTCGAAGCTGACGGTGCCGTAGTAGTTCGTCGCGCCCGAGCAGGTCGCGGACTGGAGGTTGTCGTAGCCCCAGACCAGCTCGCCGGTGTGGGCGTCGATGAAGTAGAGCGGCATGGTGTCGCCGGTCTGGCCCAAGGTGCGGCGGAGCTGCACACGCCAGACCAGGTGGTCTACACCCTCGTGGCGCAGCACCCAGAGGCTCGCCTCGGGATCGGCGCTGAGCTGGCCTTCGCCGCCGAACAGCTCCTCAGCGGCGATCTCCATCGCCTCGGCCTTCGTGACGTCGGGGGTGGTGTTCACCCGGACGTTGGCGAGCAGGTTGTCGGTGACGGTGAACAGCTTGCCGCGCTCATCGAGGTGAACGATGGCCTCGCCGCCGAAGACGGGCACGCCGTTCACGAGCTGCTGAACGCGGGTGTGGGCCATGCCGAGGTCGTCGAGCTTCACCCGCGTGGTGCGGAGGGAGTCAACCCCTTTGGCCAAGGCGGGGCTCGTGGGGCCGTAGAGCACCTCATAGGAGAGGTTCTCGGCGAGCTCGAGCTCGTCCTCGCTGCCCGACCCGAACACCGGCTCATCAAAGGAGCCCTCAACACCACCGGCGACGGGGCCCTGGTTGAGGGGATCAGAGGTGGTGCCGCAGCCCACGAGCGCGGCGAGAGAGAGAAGAGAAGACACCAGAAGTAGACCGGAACGCATAACATCACCTCGGGGTCGAACGGATGCCCTACCATAGCACCAGCCGCCGCCCAAATTGTGTAAAGCGCCAGTCATTGTGGTTGAGCGGCGACGATCTTGTCCGCCGCGCGGAGCCCTTCATCCGAGAGATCCCGTTCTCATCGGGGCGCTCTGGAGGCGATCACGTCACTCTGGTAGACTTACATTCATGCTTACATCACCCCCCACTGCAGCAGACCCCCCGATCCTCCTCGACATGAACCGCGCCCAATGGATCGTGCTCCTGGCGGCGTGGTTGGGGTGGGGCTTCGACTGCTTCGACGCGCTGCTGTTCAACTTCGTGGCGCCGAACTGCATCCCGACCTTGTTGGGCATCCCCATCGGCTCCAAAGAGGCCGCCGACGTCGTGCCGTACTGGAACGGCGTGTTCTCGTCGCTCCTGCTCATCGGCTGGGCGACGGGCGGCATCTTGTTCGGCAAAGTCGCCGATCGACTCGGGCGCACCCGCACCCTGATGTTGACCATGGCGATGTACTCCTTGGGCACCGCCGCATGCGCCTTCGCGCCGAACTTGGCGGTCTTGGCCGTGTTTCGTTTCATCGCCAGCTTGGGCATCGGCGGAGAGTGGGCGGCGGGGGCCGCGATGGTGGCCGAGGTCGTGCCCGAGCGCCGCCGGGTGGAGGCGGGGGCCTTGCTCTACACCGCCGCCCCCATCGGGCTCATCGGCGCCACCTTCGTCGATCACCTCATCGCCGGGGTGGCCTTTGTGGATCAGCCCGAGATGAGCTGGCGCTACGTCTTCCTCTGCGGGCTCATCCCCACGGCCGTCGCGCTGGGCGTGCGCTGGTTCGTGAAGGAGCCCGAGCGTTGGCAGAGCGCCGCCACGGCCTCGGCGCCCCCGGCCATCGCCGAGCTCTTCACCCCGCAGTGGCGCGCGCGCACGTTCAGCGGCCTCGCCCTGGCCATCATCGCGCTGATCACCTGGTGGTCGTGCAACGCCTTCTTGCCCACCCTCGCCGCCGGCCTCGCGCGGGCGGAGGCCGCCGCCCAGGGCCTCGACGCCTCGGCGACGGGCGGGCTCATCGGCACCTGGAAGTCCATCGCCTTGAACAGCTTCAACGTCGGCGGGCTCATCGGCACGATGTTGACCGTCCCCATCGCCAAGCGGCTGGGGAGGCGCGTCATGTTCGGCGTCTACTTCTTGGCCTCGGGGCTGGCGATCCTCGCCGTCTTCGGCCTGGATCTCGCGCCGATCTCCCGCCTCTGGGGGAGCTTCTTCGTGGGGCTGACGATCTTCGGCGTGTTCGGCAGCTTCACCTACTACCTGCCGGAGCTCTACCCCACCCGCCTGCGCGCGACCGGCGCGGGATTCTGCTACAACGCGGGGCGCGTCCTCGCCGCCGCGGGGCCGTTCTGGGTTGGCTCAGTGGCCAAAGGGGGCCCCGACGCGGTGGTGGACGCCCTCTTCTTCATCGGCCTGGTGCCGCTGTTGGGGCTCCTCGTGCTGCCGATGGTGATCGAGACGAAGGACCAGCCGCTCAACGACTGATCCTTCGCCGAGGCGCCTTGAATCAGGCGCCGGACTTCACCTTGTAGATCTGCCGAGGCTCGCCCTCGATGCCTGGGGGAGGCGGCTTCATCACGATCTCCATCGCCTCGCCGGGGCTGACGCAGTAGTCATGCTCCGCGGCCTTGGGCGCCGAATCGCCGGTGAGGGTCAGCGTCGTGCCCGAGGTGGCCCAGGTGCCCGTGGTCGCCGAGTCCATGGCGCCGCCGCCTTTACACTCGCAGACGTCGCCCTTGTCGACGCAGGTGTCAAGCTTGAGGGGCTCGGCGAGCTCTTCGCAGGTCTGGCCTTCAGTGAGGCAGGTCTTCTCGGCGACGTAGGTCAGCTCGGTGATGACCTTAAACGCCGCGGAGTAGGTCTTGTCGGCGGCGAACTCGTAGCCGCCGGTCTGGGTGGTCTTTATCGTCCAGCGCGCCTGCTCACACTCCGTGGGGCGGGTGCTGACGTAGCAGGCCTCCGCGAACGTCCAGCTTCCCGTGGGGTCGCCGCCGCAGGCCGCGAAGGTGTCCTCGCAGGTGGGGAGGGCGCCGGTGGAGGTGTCATCCGTGGTGGAGTCGTCGGTTGTGGAGTCGTCGGTGGTGGAGTCGTCGGTTGTGGAGTCGTCCGTCGTAGACGTGGAGTCGTCGGGCGTGGTCCCGTCCTTGTCTCCGCAGGCGAGCAAGGCGAAGGGCAGAAGGCCCCAGAGGGAGAGGCGAGTCATGTTGGCTCCTCAAGCGTGAGAGTCGTACGATAGCGGCTAGAGTGGGCTAGCAGCGTCACCATCTCGTCAACTCGTCGAGCCAAACGTACGCTTGCGGTGATGTGCACAACGGGGGATGTGAGGGGGATGCTTCAACGCCCTGAGATCCTCGCCCCGGCTGGGGACCACGAGAGCCTCCGCGCCGCCCTCGCCGCGGGCGCGGACGCCGTCTACTTTGGCCTTGATGAGGGCTTCAACGCCCGCGCGCGGGCCGAGAGCTTCTCGCTTCAACGCCTGCCCGAGATCATGCAAGAGATCCACGAGGCCGGGGCCCGAGGCTACCTCACCCTGAACACGCTCATCTTTGAGCCGGAGCTGCCCCGGGTCGAGGAGCTGCTGCGCGCTGTCGCCGCCGCCGGTGTGGACGCGATCATCGTGCAGGATCCCGCCGTGGCGCTGCTCGCCCGGGAGATCTGCCCGGCCCTGGACGTACACAGCAGCACCCAGATGACCATCTCTTCGCCAGAGGCCGCGCGGTTCGCCGCCCTGTTGGGGGTGTGCCGGGTGGTCGCGCCGCGGGAGCTCTCCGTCGAGGAGCTTCGCCGCTTCAGAGAAGGCTCCGAGATGGAGCTAGAGGTGTTCGTTCACGGCGCCTTGTGTATGTCGTGGAGCGGCCAATGCCTCACGAGCGAGGCCTGGGGCGGGCGCTCGGCGAACCGGGGCCAATGCGCGCAGTCCTGTCGTCTGCCCTATGATCTCGTCGTGGACGGCATGGTGCGGCCCCTGGGCGAGCACCGTTACCTCTTGAGCCCAAGGGATCTCGCCGGGCTCCGTGCGGTGCCCGCGCTCTCGGCGATGGGGGTGTCTTCGCTCAAGATCGAGGGCCGCTACAAAGGCCCGGCGTACGTCGTCACCGCCGTCGAGGGGTACCGCCGCTGGGTGGACGCCGTCGCCCGCGGCGTCACCCCCACCGACGAGGAGCGCGCCCGGGCCGATCTTGGCGAGATGGCGCTCACCTACAGCCGGGGATTCTCTGACGGCTTCTTGTTGGGCTCGGACCACCAGACCCTCGTTGATGCCCGCGCGCCGAAACATCGCGGCGTTCCGTTGGGCGTGGTGAGCCGGGTGGTTGGGGACACGGTCTGGGTTCAGCCCGATCCGCTCTTGTCCACGAGCGGCGGCGCGGCGCTCCCCGTGCACACCGGGCCCAAAGGCGCGGTGCTCCCGCCGCCGTTCATATTGGGCGGAGACGTCGCCTCGTCGATTGGCGCCGCCGCCACCACGCCGCCGCCGCGGGCCGGTCAGGGGGTGGTGTTTGACGATGGGCGGCCCCACGAACAAGAGGAGGGCGGCCCCATCTTTGGCGTCGACGCCGAGGCCGGCGGTTGGCGCCTACGCTTCGGGCGGCCCGGCCCCGACCTCGACCGCGTGCGCCCTGGCCAGCGCGTCTGGCTCACTTCAGATCCAGCGGTGATCAAGCGCGCGGAGCGACCCCGGGCGCCTGAGGGCCGCCTCGGGCTCACCCTCATCGTCGAGGGCAGGCGAGGGGAGCCGCTCACCGTCACCGCCGTCCGGGGTGTGGCTCGGGTGAGCGTCAAGACCGAGGCGCCCTTGACCCCCGCCCGGCAAGGTGGGCTCGACGAGCCGCTCTTGCGGGACAAGCTCTGCGCGTTTGGTGGCACACCCTTCGCCGTCGATGCGCTCGTGCTCGACGGCTTAGAGCCGGGCCTGTACCTGCCGCCGTCGTTGCTCAAGGAGTGCCGCCGCCAGCTCACCACGGCCCTGCGCGCGGCCTGGCTCGGCGTGCCGAACCGCGCGCTGGCCGCTGACGGCGCCTTGGACCGCCTGCGCGCCGCCGCGCTCGCCGCGCTTCCTGAGGACAGCGGCGAGCCCGGCCCGCGGATCGTGCCCTTGTGCCGCACCGACGCCCAGCTCAACGCGGCGTTGTCCTTGGGGTTTGAGGAGATCGAGCTCGACTGGATGGAGCTGGTCGGCCTCTCTCGCGCCGTCGAGCGGGTCCGGGCCGAGGGCAGGCGTGTGGTCATCGCCACCCCGCGGGTGCAAAAACCCGGCGAGGAGGGCGTCGATCGCCGCCTCTTACGCCTGCGCCCCGACGGCCTGCTCGTGCGCCACTGGGGCGGGCTGATGGCGTTCTTACACATCGCGGAGGACGAGCGCCCGACGCTGCACGGCGACTTCTCGCTGAACACAACAAACCGCCTCACCGCCGCGACCTTGCTCGGCCTCGGCCTCAAGACCCTCACGGCGGCCCACGATCTCGACGCCCAGCAGCTCTTCGCGCTGTTGCCGGGCCTGCCCCGGGGGGCCATCGCCGTCACCGCCCAGCACCACATCTCGATGTTCCACACCGAACATTGCGTCTACGCCCACACGCTCTCTGAAGGCCGCGACTTCCGCACCTGCGGGAGGCCCTGTGAGGAGCACCGGGTCGGCCTCAAAGATCCCCAAGGCCGGACGCACCCGGTCATCGTGGACGTCGGCTGCCGAAACACGGTGTTTAACGCCGAGGCCCAGTCCGCCGCGCACCTGCTCCAGCCGTTGTTGGCGGCCGGTGTGCGGCGCCTGCGGGTGGAGCTGGTCTGGGAGGAGCACGACGCGGCGCGTGAGGCCTTGGGCGCGTGGCAAGACGCCGTCGCCGGGCGCATCTCCGCCGCCGAGCTTCGCCGCCGCGCCGGGGCCCACGAGCAGCTCGGCGTCACCGCGGGCACCATGCGCACGCTCAGCGTGAGCGCGCCGCGCCTCAGTTGATGTTCGCCCGGGCGAGCTGGCTGCGGGCGCGCTCCATCCGTTTGCGATCGAGGCTGCCCTTGAGGTTCAGCCGGGCCTGGCGCACGGCGCGGGTCTCGACGTCGATGACGTCGACCTCAAGGATCTGGTTCTCGGTGTATCGGTAGATCACGTCGATGGGCGTGCCGCGCACCCGGGGCGGCAGCTTGTCGAGCACGACCTCACCGATCACCGTGACCTCTTGGCGGTTGGTGCCTTCGCCCTCGGTGACCTCAACGCGCACGGCCGTCATGTTGTCGTAGGCGTAGGCGAAACGACCACGCTTCTCGGCGGGCAGGGGCGTGGACTCGGGGATGAGCTTCACCACCCGCTCGTTGTTCTGGGCGTCGAGCACGACGATGCCCAGGCTGTGCGTCGAGGCGTCGGTGACCTTCACCGGCTGCAGGCCGGGGCCTCGGGAGGGCGGCGGCGCGGCGCTGTTTGGGGCGGAGACGGGGCTCTGCGGGACGCTCTGGGGGCCGCTGTTCTGGGCGAGGATCGAGGTCTCGTTGCCCGCGGCGTCATCAGCGCCTTGATCGTGAGAGCGCGTCGGCGTCGCGCGCTGGGCCCGGGCCACGGCGGAGGAGTGCGCCTTGAGCGCGGGATGGTCGGGCTGATGCCTGAACACACCGGCGAGCGCCGCCCCCAAGGCCACACACTCGTCGGGGTTGACCCCTTCGCGAGCGGCCGATTGGTGACGTTCATCAGCATGTCGCGGATCATCGGCATCCGGGTAGAGCCGCCGCAAGGCAGCACCTCGTCGATGTCCGACCAGCGCATCTTCGCCTTCTCAAGCACGATGTTGCAGGTGTCGGCGCATTGGTCGACGAGATCCTGGCACATCGTGTTGAACTCTTCTCGGGTGACCGACACCACCATTCGTTGCCCGCGGAAGTTCACGGGGATGACGGCGCGGGGCTTCGAGGAGAGCGAGATCTTGGCGTGTAAGCAGCGCTCGTAGAGCTCTTGGTACGGCAGGGGCTCGTCCCGAGGGTCGAGGCCGTGTTTGTCGCGGAACTGGTCGGCGACGAAGGAGAGCAGGCGGTCGTCCCAGTCTTTGCCGCCGAGCTCGGCGTTGCCGTCCGAGGCCAAGGTGCGCAGGGTGGTGCCGCGGATCTCCATGACCGTGACGTCGAAGGTGCCGCCGCCGAGGTCAAAGACGAGCAGGCGACGGTTGGTGCCCAGGTGATCAAGGCCCAGCGCGATGGCCGCCGCCGTGGGCTCGTTGATGATCGAGAGCACGTTGAGCCCGGCGATCTCTCCGGCTTCAGCGGTGGCGCCGCGCTGGGCGGCGTTGAAGTACGCGGGCACGGTGATGACCGCGTTGTTCACCGCCACGCCCAGGGCCTCTTCAGCGTCATCCTTGAGCTTCTTGAGGATGAACGCGCTGAGCTCCTGCGGCGTGTAGGTCTGGCCGAAGAAGTCGAGCTGGAAGTCGCTGTCGCCCATCGAACGTTTGATAAAACGCACGACGTTGGCGGGATCGACCACCACCATCTTCACGGCCTCTTCGCCGACGACGCAGGCGTTGCGGTCGTAGAAGTGCACCACCGACGGCGTGGTGGGGTGCCCGTCGGCGTTGGGGAGGATGGTGGGCTTCCCGAACTTGTCGACGTAAGCCATCGCTGAGAACGTGGTTCCCAGGTCGATTCCGAGGATGATGTCTGTCGGGCTAGGCATTGAGGGGGCTCAGGGTCTCATCCACAGAGAGTCGCGCCGTCAAGAGGGATCATTGAGCTTGGTGGCGTCTCGGTAGATGACGACGTCCTCCGCGCGCAGCACTCGGTCGCCGCGGGTGAAGCCGCGCTTGAGCACCTGGGCGACGTCTTGGTCGCTCACACCCTCGATGGACGGCAAGAGCTTCACCGCCTTCTGGGTGCGGGGGTCGAAGCGGTTGGAGCTCTCCATCGGCAGCACGTCCCGGCGGTAGAGCACCTCTAAGAACTCGTCGATGAGGTACTGGAACGAGTCCGCCACCACGTCGAGAGACATCTCCTTGTTCACCAATGACTTCTGGAACCAGTTCAAGGAGTCATAGAACAAGAGCAGGTCGAGGAGCAGGGGCTTCTCGGCCTGGTAGATGAAGTCTTCTTTGTACTGGCGCAGCTCTTCATAGAGGGCGTCGAAGGCCTTCTGCTGAATCTGCTCGCCTTGGCTCCTCTCTACGAGGATCTGACGGATCCTCCATCGTGCGGAGGAGCGTCTCGGTGTCCTGGTCTGACAGGCGGTCGGCCACGTTCGCTCCTCAAGGTCAGCCGGCGGTCAGCTCGGTCGCGAGGTTGATGAAGGTGCCCTCAAGCTCCACGCTCTCGTTGCAGAAGTGGAAGTCTTTGGGCCGTGACGCCAAGCTGCGCAAGAAGTCTTGCTGCACCTGGGCGCCGACGCCGATGCACACCACACGCCCGCCTGATGTGCGGATGCGGTGGACTTCAGCGGTCACCTCGTCGGGGTCGTCGGGGTGGCCGTCGGTCATCACGACGAACACACGCTGCACGCCGGCCTTGGGCCGCAGAAGCTCCCGGGCGTTCTTGAGGCCATCGGCCATGGGGGTGGAGCCGATCGGCGTCAGCTCGTCGATGGAGCTGCGCAGGCGATCCAGATCGGAGGTCGGCGGCGCGAGCACACCGCCGGGGAACGCGATGATGGCGATCTGGCGGTTGGGCTGAAGCGAGCGCTCGACGAAGGACCGGGCCGCCCCGCGGGCGTCCTCGATGGACTGGCCGTACATCGAGCCCGAGCAGTCCATGAGCAGGGCGATCTGCGTCGGCACGCGGTTTCGGGCGAGATCCTCTAAGGTGACCTTGCCTTGGGCGAGGCGGTGGGCGAGGGTCTGGCCGCTGCGGAGGTCCATCGCCTCGACCTCGACGATGCCGTTCGCGTTGTAGCGATAGGTCACGGCGAGGCGAGACTCGGCGGCGGCCCGGGGCGGGATGCCGTAGAACTCGAAGTGGCCGAGGACGTTGCACTCCAGCGGATCGTCGTTCTCGCCCTGGACGAGCCAGAGGTCCATCGTCGTCTGGCCGTCGTGGCTGGTGACGTAGTCGTCGCGGGTGTGCTCGCAGGGGATGCGGGCGTTGCGGCTGATGATCCGCGAGTTGTGCAGCGCGCCGCCGCGGAACACCACCATGCCCAAGGAGTGCGAGGTGACGTCGTGGAGCTTCACCTGGGTGGGGGGCTCGATCCCTTGCTGCTGGGCGGCGATGGTGGCGGCGGTCAAGGCCGCGCCCATCGACACACACTCATCGGGGTTGATGTCCGTCGCGGGGTTCTGGCCGAACTCCCGCTTGATCATCTCCCGCACCATCGGCATGCGGGTGGAGCCGCCGGCCAAGAGCACGGTGTCGATCTTGTCGGGGGAGAGCTTGGCGTCCTCGAGCACGTCCCAGCACAAGAGCTGGCAGCGGCGCAACAGGCCGGAGGTCAGCTCCTCGAAGGTGGTCCGCTCGACCTCAAGGCGCATGATCTTTCCCTTGAAGTCGTAGAACAGGTTGACCTTGGGGCGGCGCGTGAGGCCGATCTTGGCCGAGACGCACTTCTGGCGCAGGTCGTGGTAAGCGGCCAGATCTTCCAGCGGATCCAGGCCGTGCTTCTCGCGGAAACGTTCGGCGGCGAAGGTGATGAGGCGGTCGTCCCAGTCTTTGCCGCCGAGCTGGTGGTCGCCGCTGGTGGCGAGCACGTTGATGTCGTTCCCGGCGAGCTGGCACACCGTGACGTCGAAGGTGCCGCCGCCGAGGTCAAAGACCATGACGGTCTTCTCGGCGCCCTGGTTGTTGAGACCATAGGCGTAAGCGGCCGCCGTGGGCTCGTTCAGGAGATTCAAGACCTCCAGCTTCGCCATCTCACCGGCGCGAAGCGTGGCTTGGCGCTGGGCGTCCCCGAAGTACGCGGGCACGGTGATCACGGCCTGATCGACGCGGTGCCCAAGACGCAGCTCGGCGTCATGTTTGAGCTTCGCGAGGATGAAGGACGAGATCTCTTCAGGGGTGTAGTTCTGGTTGCGGTAGTTGAAGCTCCAGGTTCGGTCGCCCATGTGGCGCTTGACAAACTCGACCACCTGGTCTGGGTAGACCACGGCGGACTGCTTCGCGTAGTTCCCTACGATGACCTCGTCACCATCAAACAGCACCACCGACGGGGTGATCCGGTCTCCCTCCGCGTTGTGGAGGATGTCGGGGACGCCGTGCTTGTTGACGTGGGCGATCGATGAGAACGTGGTGCCCAGGTCAATTCCTACGGCAGCACGACTGGCCATGCTCGGAACCTCTTCTTCTGCTGAATGCTGCGGGGGGGATGAGGCGGGAGTTCCGCATCCTGGCAGGATAGAAGTATACCGACGATGCCCGCTGATGCCAGCCCCCCCTCCGATTCCGGGAGTATCTTGTGCAGTTGATCCTCGCGTCTACGAGCCCTTGGCGGCGCCAGCTCCTCGCTGCGGTGGGCCTACGCGTAGAGGGCGTGGCGCCTGGGGTCGCTGAAGAAGAATTTTCGGAGGACCGGCCTGTGGAGCGCGCAATCGGCCTAGCGCGGCTGAAGGCGCAAGCCGTCGCGGCGCGATCTCCTGGGGCGCTCGTCATCGGCGCGGATCAAGTGGCGCATTTGAACGGAGAAAATTTTGGCAAACCCAAGAACCCTGACGACCACCTGCGGCGCCTTCGCGCGCTCTGTGGTCGGGGGCACCGCTTGGTGACCGGCGTGGCGCTCATCGGTCCTGGGATAGAGGTGCTGTTCTCCGAGGAGACCGAGGTCGTGTTTCGTTCCGACCTGAGCGACGACGAGCTTCACGCCTACGTCTTGACCGGCGAAGGCGCGGGCTGCGCGGGCGGCTACCAGGCCGAGGGGCAAGGGGCCGCGCTCATCGAGCGGGTCAACGGCGACTGGTTCAACGTCATCGGTCTGCCCGTCCACCGCCTGCTCGGCGCGCTGCGGGGGCTGGGCTGGCGGCCCTTCGGCCTCGGCGAGGCCCAGCCATGAGCGCGCTTCGCCTCGCCGTCTTCTCCCAAACCCCCTTCACGAAGCCTGACCCCCGATGACGAGCCCGCTTCAAGACAGCCCGCCCCCGCCGGGCGACGAGGCCGAGGTGAGCTCGGAGGAGCTGCTTCGGCTGATCATGGATCTTCGTGCGCGTGTGGTCGCGGACGCGGAGCTGGGCCTCGACGCCCGCCCCGCCGCGCCGAAGGCCGCGCATCGGGTCGATCTTCCGGGCGCTGGGGGTGGTGTCGGGCCCGCGGGGAGGGGAGCGCCCGCCCGCGCTGGGGCTCCACGTCCCGCGGCGCCGAGCCCTCGACCGGCCGCCGCCACCCTGCCGCCGCGTACAGCCAGCCCGGCAACCCCGGCCGCCGCCCCGGCCGCCCCGGCTGGGAGCCTCTTCCGCGCAGAGGAGAAGGGGGGCTGGTCCCGCTTCGCCCAGCGCCCCGCGGAGGCGCCGCCCGCGCCCGCCCCGAGCCCGCCGCCTGGCCCGCTGTTCTCTCCCGACGGCGCCGCGTTCACCCCCGCGCCGCGCCCCTCGCCGCCTTGGCGCTCGCACCCGTCGCCTCATGCCATGGTCACCGGGGCCTGGGGCTTCTCGTTGGGGGGCCCTGATGTGCCCGTGGGCAGCCGCGTCGAGGCCGCCGCCGTCGAGCTCCGCGCCGTGCGTGAGGCCATCGGCGACTGCGCCCGCTGCCGCCTCTGCGAGCAACGAAACCACATCGTCTTTGGCATGGGCAACCCTGACGCGGATCTGGTGATCGTCGGCGAGGGGCCCGGCGCGAACGAAGACGCCCAAGGTCTGCCGTTTGTCGGCGCCTCCGGCGAGATGCTCGACCGGATGCTCTCGAACGTGCTCAGCCTGAGCCGAGACGAGGTCTACATCCTCAACGTCGTGAAGTGCCGCCCGCCGAACAACCGCACGCCGGAGCCTGAAGAGATCGCGGCCTGTCGCCCCTTCTTAGATCGCCAGCTCGCGGCGCTGCGCCCCAAGGTGCTGCTCGCCATGGGCCGCCCGGCGGCGCAGACGCTCTTGGGCACCACACAAGGCATCAACGCTCTGCGCGGCACCTGGAAGGTCTGGGACGGGAAGGTGCCGCTGATGTCCACCTACCACCCGGCCTACCTGCTGCGTCGCCCCGAAGACAAGGTGAAGACCTTTGAGGACTTGAAGCTGGTGCGGCGCCGTTACGACGATCTGGGCGGGCGCCGACGGGCCTGAGGCCGCCGACGCCACGCCCCCAACGCTCAGCGGCGACGGGCCTGGGCGAAGAGATCGGCCATCGTGCCGAGCTGGCCCTTCTGGGCTTTGCCGCCGCCGACGGGGGCGCTCGGCGCCTCACGCAAGGAGAGGCCGATGCGCTCGCCTTCGACGCTGATCACCCGGGCGCGCACGGCCTGACCGGCCTGGAACGCCTCGTCGATCTTCTCGACCTTCTCGTACGAGAGCTCACGCGCGGACGCGAGGCCCTCTAAGCCGCCGATGTCAACAAACACGCCGAAGTTCATCACCCGGGCCACGACGCCGTCGTAGGTCTGGCCCACGGCGAGCTTGGCCCGCAGGGCGGCGGCGGCGACGCGGCGCTGCTCCTCTAGAATGGACTTGCGGCTCACCACGGCCTCACGATCCGAGAGCGAGCGGATCTTGAACTCGTAGGTGTTGCCCACGTAGACGTCGAGGTCTTCCCCGGCGTGCAGGTCGATCTGAGAGCTGGGGCAGAACGCGCGCATGCCCGAGAGCTCGACGATGAAGCCGCCGGTGTTGCGCTCGGTGACCCGGCCCCGCACGGGCAGGCCCGCGGCGTAGGCCTGCTCCACCTGCAGGCGTGAGGCCTTCGCCGCGCCGCCTCGGGAGAGCTTGGGCACGCCGTCGGCGAGCTCAACGACGCTCGCCTCGATGGTGTCGCCGACGCCGACGATCATCGCGCCGCTGGCGTCTTGCAGCTCATGCACATCAAGGATCCCTTCAGCTTTGCCTCCGAGATCGATGAACGCCTCTTTTGACGTGATCCGCACGATCCGCCCGCTGACCTTCGCGCCAGGGCGCAGTCGTTGCCGCGGCACACCCGCCACGGAGGCCATCGCCTGGGCGATCTCGTCCATTCCCATGCTCAAGAGCGCCTCCAGATCGGACTGGCTCGGCCCATGCGCGTCGGGTTCCTGCGCGCGCGCCACAGGGCCTCGCGCCGCAGACTGGAGATCCGCAGATCGCGCCGCGCCAGCGTCTCGCTGAAGCTCGGCCTCAAGCCCGCCCAAAAGCGGCGCCGTGTTGGGGCCGCGCTCTTGGGCCTCGTTTCCCTGAGAAGGGGTGTTGGAGGCGGATTTTCTCAGGAGCGTGTTCTTGGGGTCGGGCCGGGGCGGCGCCATGGATGACCTCGGGACGTTGGGGCGATCACCGCCATTGCAGCGGTGCAGGAAGTCTGAACCTATCGGGGTTCGTTGCGGCTGGTGACTCGCGTGGTATCTTGTACTTGAGGTGCGGCGCAGGCGCGACTGGGGTCGTGAAGGCGCGCACCCTGGGGCGCAGGATAACCCCTCAGTCCAAGGAGTCCGGAATGCTCGTGCTCACGCAGAAAGAAGGAGAGATTCTCCAGGTTGGTAAGGACGTTCGAATCTTCATCAAGCGCATCAAGGGCAACTGGGTTCGCCTGTGCATCGACGCTCCCAAGGAGGTTGAGCTCAAGCGTATCCCGGCGCCAAAGGTCGATGATGAAGACGCGGCGCCGATGATGACGGCGCCGATGTCGGCCGCAGAGGAGCTCGCGGACACGGAGCGACGCGTGCTCCGAATGGCGCGCCGCCGCTGAGCGAGGTTTTACGGGGTGGAAGGGCCCGCGATCTACGGACGCGGGCCAACCTCGCCGAGCGGTCTTCACTCGGCTAAACGTCAGCGGCGCTGACGGTGGACCCTTTGCCTCTGAACCTCGCTGACTACACCTTCGAGCTCCCTGAGTCGCTGATCGCCACAGCTCCCCCGGCGGCGCGAGATGGGGCTCGGATGTTGGTGTTGGGCGCCGCAGAGCCTCACCAACAAATCGTTGACCTCCCCGATCGGCTCAACCCGGGCGATCTCCTCGTGGTGAACGACACGCGGGTGCTTCGTTGTCGACTCCACTTGGAGCGGGCGTCCGGCGGTCAGGTCGAGGTGCTGTTGCTGCGCGCGGACGCCGAGGTTGTGCCCGCGCTGGTGCGCCCGGCGAAGAAGCTCAAGATCGGCGAGCGCCTGGGCCTGCCCGGCGCGGGCCCCGACGACACGCGCGGGGTGATCATCGAGGGCAGGGCAGGGGACGGCACCCTGCTCGTTCGCCCGCTCCCCGATCCGGCGAGCCTGATGGCCGAGCGCGGTGAGCTGCCCCTGCCGCCTTATCTTCACCGGGACGCCGGGCCTGAAGACGACGAGCGTTACCAGACCGTCTTCGCCGCCCACGACGGCGCCGTCGCCGCGCCGACGGCGGGGCTGCACCTCAGCGACGCCTTGCTCGCGCGTCTCGCCGAGCGCGGCGTCGGCCTCGCCCGGATCACGCTTCACGTCGGCCAAGGCACGTTTCAGCCCTTGCGTGAAGAAGATCTCGCCCGCGGCGCGCTCCACGCCGAGCGGTACGAGATCTCCGCTGAGACCGCCGCCGCCGTCGCCGCCTGTCGCGCGCGCGGCGGGCGGGTGATCGCTGTGGGCACCACGAGCTTACGCGCCTTGGAGTCCGCCGCCGAGCCCGATGGGCGCCTGCGGGTGGGCCCTGGGGAGACGACGCTCTTCGTGCGCGAAGGTTATCGCCCCCGGGTCATCTCCGGCCTGCTCACCAACTTCCATCTCCCTCAAACCAGCCTCCTCATGCTCGTCTGCGCCCTCGGCGGCCGGGAGCGTGTGCTCGGCGCCTATCAAGAGGCCATCCGTCATGGCTACCGCTTCTACTCCTACGGCGACGCGATGCTGCTCTTATGAGCTCGTCGCCCAGGCGGGGAAGGCGCGGCTAGGGCGTTTGCACCTGCCGCACGGCGTCGTTCCCACCCCGGCGTTTATGCCCGTCGGCACGGCGGGCTCGGTCAAAGGCCTCACCCCTGAAGAGGTGTGGGACGTCGGCGCGTCGATGATCCTCGCCAACACCTTTCACCTCTGGGTGCGCCCGGGCGCGGATCTTGTGCAGCGCCTCGGCGGCCTGCACAAGATGATGGGCTGGACGGGGCCGATCCTCACCGACTCCGGCGGCTTTCAGGCGTTCTCGTTCCGTGAGAAGGCCAAGGCCCAAGAGGACGGCGTGAAGTTCCTCTCGGCCTTCGACCGCCAGTGGCGTTTTATGAGCCCGGAGATCTGCGTCGGCCTGCAAGAGACCCTCGGCGTAGACGTCGCCATGGCCCTTGATGAGTGCATCGCCCACCCCACCGAGCGCCGGAAGGTGCTGGCGTCTACTCAACGCACGACACGCTGGCTGCACCGCTGCCTCGCCGCGCGGAAGGCGCCAGAGCAGACCGCGCTCTTCGGCATCGTCCAGGGCGGCTTTGAGGCGGATCTCCGCTTGGAGCACACAAAGACGCTCAGCGCTTTAGATCTCGACGGATACGCCATCGGAGGCCTCTCCGTGGGAGAGACCGCAGAGGAGCGTGAGCGGATGGTGGCCTTGTGCGCCGACGCGCTGCCCGCCCACAAAGTCCGATACCTGATGGGTGTGGGCTACCCGATAGACATCGTAGAGGCCGTGATTAGAGGAGTGGACCTCTTCGACTGCGTGCTCCCGACACGCACCGCGCGCTTCGGCTACCTCTTCACTGAGAAGGGGAGATTGGCCATCAAGCACGCGGCGCATCGGGAAGACTCGCGCCCTATCGAAGATGGATGCCCATGTTATACGTGCCGGTCTTTCTCGCGGGCCTACCTGCGCCACCTTCACCAAAGCGGCGAGCTGCTCGCACCTCGCCTGTTCACCCTACACAACCTCGCCTTCTATCAGCGCCTCATGGCCCGACTTCGCGACGCGATCGCGGAGGGCCCCGAGGCGCTGGAGTCGCTTCGCCTCCAAGCGAAACGTTGGCAAGAGCCTTACCGGGACGATCCCGAGGACAGCCATGACCCCCTCTCTCGCCGCTGAGCCGCCGATGGTGCTGATGCAGCTCGCCCAAGACGCGGGCCCCATGGGCGCGCTCTCGTCATTCATGCCGATCTTGCTTGTGGTCGGCATCTTCTACTTCATGGTCATCCGGCCCCAGAACCAGGCCAAAGATGAGCACCAGAAGATGCTCTCGTCGCTCAAGAAGGGCGACGAGGTGGTCACCGACGGCGGGCTCATCGCGGCGGTGGTCGAGGTCGGCGACGGCTTCGTTCGTCTGGAGATCGCCCCGGCGGTGATCGCGAAGGTCGCCTTGGACGCGGTTCGTGCCCGGCGTAAGGCCGCCGGGGAGGCCGCATGAGCGGGAGCTGGTGGTTCCGGTTCGCCGTCGTCCTCTTCGCGCTTCTGGGCTCGGCGTGGGTGTTGGCCCCGAACTTCATCACGACGCCTGAGGGCCAAGAGCCGTCAGGCGTCGCGGCGTTTCTGCCCAACACCGCGCTGAACAAGGGCCTCGACATCGTCGGCGGCCTCGACATCACGCTGCAGGTCGGGGTGGACGAGGCCGTGCTCTCTAGCGTCGGCCGCGACGTGCAGACCGTGCGCGACGCCGCCGAGCGTGAGGGCATCGTGCTCACCGGTGCGCGGAAGGCCCGAGGCCAGGCGGTCTTGGAGCTGCAGATCGGCGCCGAGACGACGATTGAGGCCCTGCGCGCGTTCCTCTCGGCGCGTTTCCCGGGCTACACCTACGTCGGCACCCTCGACGGCGAGACCGGCCAGTGGCACCGCTTTGAGCCGACGGATCAAGAGCGCGCGGAGATCTCCCAGCGCGCCGTCGAGCAGGCGGTCGAGACCCTCCGCAGCCGCATCGACGCCACGGGCGTCAAAGAGCCCAACATCGTCCGCAAAGGCGCGGACCAGATCAACATCCAGCTCCCCGGTGAGGTGGATCCCGACGTCGCCCGGCAGCTCATCGGCACCACCGCCGTCCTGGAGTTCTACCTCGTCGATGAGGAGTTCCAGATGGCGGCCCTGGACCAGGCGCTCGTGGCCGCGAAGGCCGCGGTGCCCGAGGCCGAGTACAACGACGACCGCGCGCTGAACGAGTGGCTCGTCGAGAACGGCCGCGTGCCCGGCGAGAACCGGGTGATGTGGGAGTACGAGACCGTGGGCGGCGTGAAGGCGCGCACGACGCCGTATGTGCTCAAGGATCGGGTGATCCTCACCGGAGATGACGTCAACGACGCCGCGACGTCGATGGACCAGTACAACCAGCCCGAGACGATCCTCGAGTTTAAGCCCGGCGGCGCCGTGATCTTCGGCGACGTCACCGGCGAGAACGTCGGCAAACGCTTCGCCATCGTGCTCGACGGCGAGGTGCGCTCGGCGCCGGTCATCCGTGACCGCATCGCCGGAGGCCGGGCCTCGATCTCCATGGGCTCGGGCAACATCGACCTCGCCATGGCCGATGCGCGGATGTTGGCGATGGTGCTGCGCACGGGCGCCTTGCCCGCGCCGCTGAACATCGCTGAGGAGCGCACCGTCGGCCCCCAGCTCGGCGCTGACGCCATCGCCGCCGCGGTCAACGCGACGCTCATCGGCTCGGTGCTCGTCGTGCTCTACATGCTGCTCCGCTACAAGGTGAGCGGCGTGGTGGCCAACGTCTGCCTCACGCTGAACGTGCTCTGCGGCCTCTCGGCCTTGGGCCTGCTCGGCGCGACGCTCACCCTGCCCGGCATCTGCGGCATCGCGCTCACCGTCGGCATGGCCGTAGACGCGAACATCATCATCTACGAGCGTATCCGCGAAGAGATGGCCATCGGAAAGTCCGCCGCGGCCGCGCTCGTCGCCGGCTACGACAACGCCTTCTCCGCGGTCATCGACTCCAACCTCACCACCGCCATCGCCGGGGTGGTGCTCTACAGCTACGGCACTGGGCCCATCAAGGGCTTCGCGGTGACTCTGCTCATCGGCATCGCCAGCACCCTGTTCACCGCCATCTTCGTCAGCCGCACGTTGATGGATCTCGCCGTGCGTCGCGTCAGCGCGCGCGCGTTGTTGTAGGAGGCGCCCGTGGAGCTGACCCCAACCCCTTCGTCTTCCCCGACGCCCGCCACCCCCCCTTCGCCAAACCGTACGAACCAGTACGACTTCATCGGCAAGCGGTACATCGCGAGCGTGGTCTCCGCGATCCTGATGATCGCCTCCCTCGTGCTCTTCTTTGTGCAGAAGCCAAACTGGGGCATCGACTTCACCGGCGGCACTGAGCTGCTCCTGCAGTTTGAGCAGCCCATCGAGATCGGCACCTTACGCACCGCGCTGGGGGAGATCGGCCTCTCTGACGACTCCGTGCAGCAGGTCAACGAGCCCAGCCTGAACGAGTTCTCCGTGCGTGTGCAGGAGGCGGGCTTCGGCACTGAAGAGACCCAGAACAAGGTGCTCGGCGCGCTCAAGCAGAAGTACGGTGAGCCGTGGGTGGTGAACTCCCGCTTCGACGCCCAGGTCGGCGCGCTGCTCGTCATCGAGCATCAGCCCCCGGCGGTCTCGACGACGACGGTGCAGGACGTGCTTGACGCGGCGGGCGTGAAGGACGTCGAGGTCCGCGCCAACCAGGACGAGAACACCTTTGAGGTCGTCATGCCTGGCGTGAGCCAGGCGGTGCAGCGGTCCATCGCCGGGGCGCTCGACGGCCAGAAGTTCACGGTGCTCTCGGTGGACTCCGTGGGCCCCAAGGTCGGCGCGAGCTTGCAGCAGGCCGCGGTGATCTCGATCCTCGCCACGCTCGGCCTCGTGCTGCTCTACGTCGCCTTCCGCTTCGACCTGTCCTTCGCGCCCGGCGCGGTCATCGCGCTCTTTCACGACGTGATCATCACCATGGGCATCTTCGTGCTGCTCCAGCGCGAGATCAACGTCAGCTTCATCGGCGCCTTGTTGACCATCATCGGCTACTCGCTGAACGACACCATCGTCATCTACGACCGCATCCGCGAGAACATGCAGCGGTATCGCCGCTCCGACCTCGCGGGGCTGATCAACGACTCGGTGAACGACACCTTGGGGCGCACGCTCTCCACGGCGTTCACGACGCTGCTCGCCATCTCGGCCTTCCTGTTTATGGGCGGCCCAGTCATCGAGAACTTCGCCTTGGCCATGCTCATCGGCATTGTGGTCGGCGCGTACTCGACGGTCTACGTCGCCAGCCCGTTCATCTTGATTATGGAGAGCGTCAAGCCGAGCCTCCAGAAGCTGTTTACGCCCGCCGCTACGGGCGTGAGCACGGACAGCGTCAGCGGCGGCTCACCTTGATCTGTCCAGTCCCTTGACCGGGGCGGCGAGAGGAGCATATAGGACTTCGCCCAGTCGCCCCAAGTAGATCGCCCCGGGAGCCCATGACCTTGAAGATGGTCACTCTACGCCAGGATGGCATGATCCCCTCGGCGTGTTGACCCTTCAAGCCCTCAGGGAGAACAATGACCAAGTCTGAGCTGATCAGCCTCATCGCCACCCAACGCAGCCTCCCCCGCGCCACCGCTGAAGAGGTCGTCAACTTGATCTTCGACGGGATGAAGAGCGCGCTGTGCCACGGTGAGCGCATCGAGATTCGTGGTTTTGGCTCCTTTCGGGTCCGGCGGTATGACGGCTATGTTGGTCGCAACCCCAAGACGAACTCGTTGATTCAGGTTCGACCCAAAGTCTTGCCGGTCTTTAAGGTCGGCAAGACGCTTCGGAGGCGTGTCAATGGCTCCTCGGCGGACACAAACTAAACGCGGCGTCGCGCTGCTCCTCGGGCTCCTGCTCTCTCCGGTCACCTTCGCCGGCGCGCTGTACATCAACGGTGTGCGCGCGGACGCGGTGCGGAACATGGAGCTCAAGGACGTCAACATCCGCGTCGATGGTGACGGCAACGTCTGGATCGACGCCCCACGCTACAGCGTCGAGGTCGTGCAGCCCGGCGGTCAGGCCGCCCCGGCCCGCCCCCCCAGCGCCCACGCCCCCGGCGCCGATGACGCCGTCGTGCCCTCCCCGCGCCCGTCGCGGCGCCGATGGCGCCCGCCGTCGTGAGCGGCGCTGAGGTCGCCGCGGGCACCTGGTGGCTGGTCACTGAAGACAACCAGTCCGTCGGCCACACCGTCGACGTCTACATCTCCGGCGTGCTCGTGAAGACGATCAAGTCCGGGGATGAGGCCGTTTTGATGGACATCAGCCGCTACGTCCGTCGGGGCAACAACGAGGTGCTCATCAGCGCCCGCGCCGGCGCCTCCTTGGGCGGCGGGCTGCTCAAGGTCTACCTGGGCCAAGGCTCCAACGACGCGGGCACCCTCAACCTCGCCTCCCCGCAGATCACCTTCACACGGCGCTCTTCGGACTCTCTTGACGGCGCGAGCCGCCAGTACACCCTCATCGTCCCCTGAGCGTCCCTGTTCATGTCTACTGAGCGCCTTCAAGGCCGGAACCCCGTCATTGAGGCGCTGCAGCGGCGCCGTCGCGCGGTCCGGCTCATTCGTCTTGACGAGGGCGCCCAGCCCGACCCCAAGCTCGACCGCCTGCTGACCCTCGCCCGTGACCAGAAGGTGCCCGTCGAGCGGGTGCCCCGTCGCCTGCTCGATCGCCTCGCCGGGGGAGACGTTCACAACGGCGTCGTCGCCGACGCCGAGCCTCTGCCCCAACACTCGGTCAACTCGCTCTTGGATGAGCTCGCGGACGCCACCGACCCGTTCTTGGTGATGGTGGATGAGCTCTCCTACGAGCACAACCTCGGCGCGATCTTACGCTCTTGTCTGGGCGCGGGGGTCAACGGCCTCATCACCCCCACCCGCCGCACGGTGAGCATGTCGCCGGTGGTGGCTCGGGTGAGCATGGGCGCGGTGGAGGAGGTGCCGGTGGTGCACGAGGGCCTCTCTTCAGCGCTCAAACGCTGCAAGAAGGCCGGGCTCAAGGTGGTCGGCGCCGACATGGACGGTCGGCCTTACCACGAGGTTGATCTCACCGGGCCGCTGTTGATCCTGCTCGGCGGCGAGTCGAAGGGCCTCACCGACCCCCTGCGCAAACGCTGCGACGAGATCGTCTCCGTGCCGCTGCTGGGCGGGCTCGAGAGCCTCAACGTGTCGGTGACCGCCGGGGTGCTGCTCTTTGAGCGCACACGCCAGCAGGCCGTGGCCGCCAAAGAGGCCGCGCGTCGGGGCTTGCAGGACGCCGAGACGCTGCGGCTGGCGAGGGCCCGCTTAGAAGAGGCCGAATAGCTTCTTACGTTTGCCGCCTGCGCCGGCTTGGATGGCGGGGCGGTAATCGTCACACATGCCCATCGCCGCGCGCAAGAACGCTTGGGTGAGCTCGGACTCCGGCGCCGACTCCACGACCAGACGCCCGGTGTGTAACGACACATCGACGGCTTTGCGGTCGTGGGGGAAGGTGAGGGTAGGGTCGGCGCCCAAGATGGAGCGTGTGCGGGCGGCGTCTACGGGCTCGGGGGCCGCGGCGTTGAGCACGGTCCAGATGCGGCGCGTGGATCTTGCCCGAGGGCCTTCCAGCGTGTGCAGGCGCGCTGGGCCGCGACGAGGGGGTGTCACCGCCCATGACCAAGAGGGGCTTTGACGCCACCGCCAAGGCCGCGAAGCCGAGCTCGCTGCCGCCGGTGCCCGCGTCGATGACGACGTGGCTGAACAGGCGGCGAAGGATGCCGATGGACTGGGCGATGTCGGCGACGTTGAGCGGCGGCGCGCCGGGCTTGAGCGGCTGGGCGAACACCGAGAACCCCAGGCTGTGCCGGGGCACGGCGTTCTGCATCCACTCATCGTCAATCATCAGGCTCTCACGCACCAAGGTGCGCGGGGAGACGGTGGTGTCGAGCTGGAGGTAGACGCCGATCTCGCCTAAGTAAGGCGAGAGGTCGATGAGCGCGACGCGCAGGTTGGGGTCGATGGCGAGGGCCCCGGCGAGGTTGATCGCCAAGGATGTGGCGCCGACGCCACCTTTTGAGCCCAAGACCGTGACGACCTCACCGCCGGGCATGTCGCTGCGCTGCTCTTCAGCGATCTTGACGAAGGTGCGGGCGAGGTCGTCATCGTCTTTGCCGACGACGATGAGCGCCCGGGCGCCGAGGCGCATGGCCTCGCGGGTCAAGGTCACGTCCTCGACGTGGCAGAGCAGCACCAAGGCCGTGTCTGGCAGCTCCGAGCGCATTCGTCGCGCGAACTGAATGCCGACGCCGTCCGCCTCAGCGAGGTAGAGCAGCACCGCCTGGGGCCGCGCGACGAGGAGCGGGGACATCGCGTCCCGAGGATCTTCACGCACCAACGCCACATCGACCACACGGCGCAAGAACGCGTGAAGCTGACGGGCGTGGTCTTGTGGGAGGCCGATAATGGCCGTGCGGACTTTGTTCTGCATAGCTCTCGGACCAGAGGCCGCGGACTTAACCGATTCGGCGCTGGGCCGAGAGAGGATCCTGCTGTGGGCCGCTCAATAGCGTGCGCTGAGCAGGAGATCCCGCCCGCTGAGCCCACCCTCGGCGGCCTGGCGCAGGCGTTGGCCCAGAGATTCGCCCCCGGCGACGAGCGCCTCCACGGGCGCGAGCAGGTGCCGCTCGTCGGGGCGCGCGCGGTTGAGGCCCCGGGCGCCGATCTCGGTGAGGTCTTGGGCCCAGGCCGCGAAGGTGCGGCCTCCGACCTCGCCGCTGAGCCCGTGACGACAGGCCGTCTCGAAGCGGCTCTGCAGCGTGCCCGAGCGGCTGAGCTCCGCGGCCAAGGCGTTCGCCTCGTCCAGCGCCACGTCGTCGTAGATGAGCCCGGTCCACAAGGCGATGCCGCCGATGGCGATGGGCAAGGGGCAGGCGTCAGCGCCGCGCACCTCGATGGTGCGTTTGACCCGCACCTCGGGGAACACGGAGGTGAGGTGCAGCTCCCAGTCCATCGTGCGCGGGAAGTGGCCGTCGAGGCCCTTCTCCATGTACTCGCGGAAGGTGCGGCCTTTGGCCTCGGCCCAGCGGCCCTCCTTCAAGTAAAACATCATGGGCACGTCAAGCAGGTTGTCGACCCAGCGCTCGTGGGTGTAGTCCTCACGCAGGGCCTCGGGGAAGCCGGTGCGGGCGGGGTCGGTGCGCGTCCAGATGTGGCCACGGAAGCTCGTGTAATCGCTGAGAGATCCCTCGTAGAAGGGCGAGTTCGCGAACATCGCCGTGGTCAAGGGCCCCAGGCGGCTGAGCGCGCTGACCTTCTTGGCGCAGTCGGCCTCATCGGCGAAGTCGAAGTTGGCCTGGAACGACGAGGTGCCCTTCATCATGGCGTGGGCGAGATCGCCCGTCTCACCGAGGTAATCGCGCATCACCCGGTAGCGGCCTTTGGGCACCCAGGGGATGTCGCGGATCTTGGTGGTCGGCGTGAGGCCCAAGGCGATCATGTGCAGGTCGAGGCCAGCGATGATCTCCTGAATCTCGTCGAAGCTCGTCTGGGCCTCTTGTTGAAGGGCGAGGAGGCTCTTGTGGGGGGCGCCGGAGAGCTCGATCTGGCCGCCGGGCTCTAAGGTGGTGCTCGCGCCGTTCCGGCGAAGCTCGATGAGGTGGCCGTCCTCTTCACGGGGGGCCCAGCCGAAGCGGCGCACGAGCTCGGAGAGGATCCAGCGCACGCCGTTTGGCTCGTCAAACGCCAGGGCTCGGCCATCTCCCCAGAGGAGGATGCGCTCAAACTCTCCGCCCACGAGCCAACGGTCTCTGGGGGCGCCGTAGCTGTGAAAACGCTCGATGAGCGAGCTGCGCGTCACGGGGAGATCATCATCGGGGTTCAGCGTAGGGATGGCGGACATGATTCAGCTCCGTGTCGCGGCGACGCCCGATGTTTCGCACGGGGCGGCCCGTCGTCAAGGTGGGGTTCAGGCGCCCCTGAGATGCTCGCGCAGAGCCCAGGTCGCGCCTATAATGGCGCCATGAATCGCGCCGCACCTCTGGTCCTCGTCTCCTTCGTGTTCACCGCCCTCAGCGCGCTGGGGGGCTGCGCGCCCCGGCTGTATGACGACAGCACCAAAGAGACGGGCGAAGCGCCGCCCTTTGAGCCGCCTGAGAACTCCTGGCCGGTGTGCAGCGCGGAGATCCCCGGCGATCTCAGCGGCGAGGGCTTCTCGACCGGGGACGTGATCCCCAACTTCTCGGGCCCGGATCAGCTCGGCGCCACGCTCGCGCTCTACCAGTTCTACGGCTGCCTCACCGTGGTAGACATCTCGACGATGTGGTGCGCGCCTTGCCAGGCCCTCGCCGCGGACGTCGACGAGACGGCCGCGGAGTACGCGGACGACGGCGTGGTCTACCTCACCGTGCTCGCCCAGGATCTTGAGGGCAACGTGCCCGACACCGCCGATCTGGGCGCCTGGGCAGAAGGCTTCGACATCACCCAGCCCATCGGCGGGGACATCGGCGAGTGGTACCGGGGCGTGGTGACCACAAACACCTTCCCCCGGGTGATCCTCGTCGGGCGCGACATGAAGATCGTGGAGGCCGACGTGCCCGCCACCGACGCCGAGATCCGCGCCGCCATCGAGTCGCACCTCTAAATTGAGGCGCGGCGCGAGGCCGGGATCACTCCATCCGCTCGATGATGTGAAGGCCGAAGGGCGTCTCGACCAAGGCCGAGCGGCCGCCCACGGGCAGCGCGAAGGCCACCTCATCAAAGGCCGGGCCGAGCTCGCCGCGTAAGAACCAGCCGAGATCGCCGCCGTGGATGGCCATCGGTCCATCGGAGAGCCGCGCGGCGACGGCCTCGAAGGGCTCTCCGGCGGCCAAGGCGGCGAGGGCCTCCTCGGCTTGGGCCTGGGCCTCCTCGCGGGTGCGGCCGGCGGCGGCGCTGCTCTTGGGCACCCCACGGGCCCCGGCGTGCTGCACGACGACGTGGCGCAGGCGGATCTCGTCCAAGGACTCGCGCCGGATCACATGAAAGCCGAACTCGCTCTCGACCACGGGCGGCACACCGCCGATCTCGACGCTCCACACGGCGTCTTCGAAGGGTTTTACCCAGGCGCCGGGCTCGGCGCTGCCCAAGAAGCCGCCTCGGGAGGCGCTGGCGTCAGAGGAGTGTTTTTGCGCCAGGGCCGCGAGGTCACCTCCGGCGAGCACCTCGGCGCGTAACGACTCGGCCTTGGCCTTGGCCTCCTCACGGCTGAGGTTCTTGCCGTACGGCGCGCCTTTGGCGCCGTCGTAAGGGATGAGGATGTGGCGGGCGGCGGCGCGGGCGGCCTTGGGGGCCTCAGGCGGCGGGGCAGGGGGGGCCTCGGCGGCGGCGGGGCTGGGCTCGACGGTCGCGCCGGTGGGCAGGCCCTCAGAGGAGGGGCTCGGCGTGGTGCGCTCGCCGCTGCAGCCGAGGCTGAGCAGTGGACCAAAAGCGAGGCAGAGCAGGATCCGCATCGGGGGTCTCCAGGGGTGCATCTTCACGGGATCACCATAGCGCAGCGCGCCGCCCTTGCGATCCGGGTCGTGTCGCCGTAGCCTGCTCTGTCTGTCAAATCCTACGAGGCCACTGTGCTCACGCTCTCGCTGCTGCTCGGGATCGGCGGTCTCGCCCACGCGGCGCCGTCCTCGGACGACATCAACCTCTGGTTAGGCGCGGTCGTGCTGATCGAGACCGGCCCGAACCTCTGCGCGGGGACGCTGATCGACGAGCGGGGCACCATCGCCACGGCGTACCACTGCGTCGCCTCAGGCTGGACCTCGCGGGTGAGCACCCTCGACGGGCGTGAGGCGCGGGCGTTTGTGCTCAACACGAGCCCCCGGGACGACCTCGCCATCCTCTCCGCGCCCACCCTCGCCGGGAGCCCGTGGTTGGCCCTCGCAGAAGATCCGCCCACCCCCGGAGACGTGGTGGTGGCGCTGGGGCACCCCCAGGGCGCTGAAGCGGATCGTCGGGCGCTGTTTGAGGGCATCCTCACCTGGTCGGTGAGCCTCGGCGTGGTCTCCGCCGTAGGGCCCCGGCTGCTTCAAGTGGACGCGCCGCTCAACCCCGGCAGCTCCGGCGGGCCGATCGTGAACGAGGCCGGGGAGCTGGTGGGGGTCGTCTCCCGCAAGCTCCGTGGCGAGGGCCTGGGCTTCGCGTCTCCGGCGGCGCTCTTATGGGCGCTTCTGGAGGATCCCCAGCCTCGCCGGGCGCCGGGCGGCCTGTATGGCGCGGGCCTGCAGGCCTCCTTGCCAACGAGCGCGGACGTGAGCCCCACCGTCGGTGTGTACGGTGAGCTGAGCGTGCGGGATCGCCTCGTCTTACGCGTGGACGGCAGCGTGGCCCCCGACGCGCGGTGGAGCGCGCTCTCTTCTGGCCAGGCCTGGTGGCCCGCGGCCTCGACGAGCCTCAGCGGGCGCCTGCGCCTGGGCAGCGGCACCTACTCCACCACCCTAGAGCTCGGCGGCGGGATCGTCGTCTACGCCGGGCGCGCCGGTTTTGTCACCGAGGAGCGGCTCTACACCTTGCCCCAGCCGCCCCAAGCCGTCGCCGCGGCCACGGCCCGGGCGTCGATGGGCGGCGTCGGCCTACGCTGGACGATCTTGCCTTGGCCGGATGGGAGCTGGGGCATGCTCGTGGGCGTCGATCTGGAGCGGCCGGGCAACGTCGGGGTCTACTGAACACATTCAGTGAACACATTCAGTGAGTGTTATTCTCCGCCGAGCTTCGCCGCGCGCTCCATGAGGCCCTTGAGCGCCTCCTTCGCCGTGAGCCGCCCCGTGGCGACCTCATGCACCGCCTCCAAGAGCGGCAGGTCCACCTTGTTTCGTTCGCCGAGCTTCACCAGGGCCGCGGTGACGGCGAGGGCCTCTTCGTGGGGGTCGGCGTCGCCGCGCAAGAGCGCTCGCCCGGCCAGGTAAGCCGAGTCATCGGCGGCGGCGCTCGCGGCGACGACCTCACCGACCCCCGCGAGGCCGACGAAGGTGTCTGGGTTGGCGCCGACGGCTTTGCCCAGGCGGCGCACCTCGGCGAGACCCCGGCTGAGCAACAGGCCGCGCACCCCGGCGCCCATGCCCATGGCGTCGGACATGCCGATGGCGGCGGTGAGCGCCCGCGCCGCGGACGCGCTGAGCTCCACGCCGCGCAGATCGTCGCTGGTGTACACCCGGCAGCGTGGGCTGTGCAGGGCCGCCTGGGCGCGGACGCGGACGTCTTGAAAGGGGCTGGCGATGATGGCGGCGGCGGGGCTGCCGCGCTCCACCTCGGCGGGGGAGAGCGGCCCGGCCAAGGCGCCCACCCGAAGGCAGGGCGTGCGGAGGCTCACCAGCTCCGAGAGCCACAGCCCCGTCGCCTCATCGGGGCCGCGGCCGCAGACGACGATCCGGTGCTCGGGGCGAAGGCCCAAGCCGGGCAAGCTCGCGGCGAGCTGGGGGCCAGGGATGGTGAGGAAGACCAGCTCCGCGTGGCCGAGGGCGGCGGCGAGCTCCTCGGCGGGCGCTTCGGGCGCGGCGGCGCGCACCTCGCTCCCGGCGAGGGTGAGGAGCTGGGTGAGGGGGGCGGTGAGCGGGCCAGCGCCCAAGACGGAGACCTTCACGCCGACACCTCCGCGGCCACGGCGTCACCGTCGAGGCCGTAGCCCACCAGGCGGTTGCGGTAGTACAAGGCCAGCTCAGGATCGATGCGCACCTCGTGCTCCAGAAGCTCGATGGTGCGGCGGGTGTGGTAGCTATCAAAGCGGGAGATCGCGCCCTGGAGAAGATCATCGGCGTCTTCAGGCAGCGCGGCGCGGATGTGGCCAGCCACGGCGAGGCGCCCCACCTGCTCACGGAGCGACGTGATCTCCTCCATCAAGCTGGACTTGGGCACGAGGCGCTCGTCGCGGCCCAGGCGCACGAGGCGCCAGGTGTCTAAGCGGGGGTGTCGGCGCTTGAGCGCACGCCACGCCGCCATCGCCGCGAGGTGGGTGGGCAAGGCGACGTTGTCCCGGTGAAAGGCGCGGACCAGGGCCCGGGCGAGGCGCTCGGTGTACACCCGATCGCGCTGCTCGTCCCACTCCACCTGGCCGCTGGCGTCGCAGACATACCGCCGCCGGTCGATCACCGCGCCGTCGGGGCCGAGGCTCTCCCCTTGGGCGTTCACGGGGTTGCCCAGCACGTCCATGGGCTGCGAGAAGGTCGCGTAGATCGCCGAGTCGAGGTTGAGCACGCGGCGCAAGAAGCTGAACACCGTGCCCGCGTCAGAGAACTCGTCGTCGTTGATGATGTACCGAGACTTGCCCTCAGCGGCCAAGGCGTCGCTGATCAGCGTCTCGGCCTCCAAGACCAGGGACGTCGAGAGCGTCATCGGCACCACAAACACGTCGGGGTTGGGCCGCGCGTCGTGGAGGTTCTCTTGCCAGGCCTGAAGGCCCGTGCCCAGAAGCCCCTTCTTGAGCGACTTCTCGACCATGCCCGAGCGAGAGCGGGTGCCGCCGGGGAAAAACAACGAATGAAAGCCGCCTCGGAACAGCTCGACGGAGTAGTCCTTCAGGGTCTCTTTGTAGATCAGGCCGTTCTTGCGGCGGTCGATGGTGTAGGCGCCCAAGCGGCTCATCCAGAACGCCATCACCGGGTTGGTGAACAGGTTGAGCCCGGCGCCATAGGCGAAGGGGGGCAGGCCCGCGCGGAAGAGGCAGTAGCCGATGAGCGGCGAGTCGAGGTTTGAGAGGTGGGTGGGCGCGAGGATCACCGTGCCGCGCTCACACAGCCCGCGCACCATGTCGATGTGGCCCTGCACGACGATGCGCCGGTCGGGGTCAAAGTCGCCGGAGAGCAGGCGCGCGGGATCCGTCGCCGTGACGAGGCGGGTGAGCGCCTGGGGCAGCACCCGGGTGGCGGCGGCGTAGGCCCGGGGGGAGAAGCGGTTGTGAATCTCTTCGGTGTAAGCCGTGATCAGCTCATCGAGGGATCGCTCCATCGCCGGTCGGTCGTCGTGGGCGATCGCCGTCGCGGCGCGCTCCACACGCTCGGCCTCGCCGGGCTCGGGGCGGTCGCTCTCGTAGCGGCGCCGCTCTTGGTAGACCGTGTCAGAGAGCAGCTCTGAGATGGCCTGATCGGTGAGCTTGGCGCGGCGGGCGCGGGACCGTTTGAGCAGCTTCTCGGCCTGCTCATGGGCGAACGGAGCGTTGAAGATGGCGGGTACAGACGGCATGCAGCGAGGATACCGCGCGCGGCGCCACAAACCAAAGCCCATCTCCGTCCGTGACGGCTTGATGTCGGGCTGGCGCGAGGTCCATCAAAACGCTAGCTTGGGCGCTCAAGACCTCAGGAGGAGCCATGTCCGACACCACCACCCGCGGCGTTCGAGTGCAGGTTGACGTGCGCTACGTCCCCGAGCAGTCCGAGCCGGGCAAGAGCTGGTTCTTCGCGTACACCGTCACCGTCGAGAACGTGGGCGATCGTCCGGTGCGATTGTGGTCGCGGCACTGGATCATCACCGACGCCACGGGCCGCCAGCAGAACGTGAAGGGCCTCGGCGTCGTGGGGCAGCAGCCGCGCCTGATGCCCGGCGAGCGCCACACCTACACCTCGGCCTGCCCGATGCCCACGTCCATGGGCACGATGCACGGCACCTACCAGATGGTCACCGATGAGGGCGACCGTTTTGACGCCGAGATCGCGCCGTTCACCTTGGCGGATCCGCTCACGCTGAACTGAGCGGCGGCGCGGGCCGCGCAGCCGAGATCACAGCTCGTCCCACTTCTCCATTCGCCCTCGGGCGCGGGAGACGGGGTACTTCTCGGCGTTCTTCTTGAGCTTGGCCTCGACCGCGGCGCTCAGATCAACTCCGGCGTGCTCGGCGAGGTTCATCAGGCAGATGAGCACGTCGGCGAGCTCTTCGCTGACCTTGGGCTCACGAGAGGCCACGGCGGGCTGGGGGCCGCCGTCCTCACACCAGAGGTAGAGCTCCAGAAGCTCACCGGCCTCTACCGAGAGCGCCATGGCGAGGTTTCGGGGGCTGTGGTATCGCCCCCAGTCGCGATCCTCGTTGAACGCCCGGACCTGGGCGCGCAGGGCGCCCAGCGGGGTCTCGTCGTCGGTCAACGCCGCTCCAAGAGCAGGATGTGCTCCCGGCGCACGGCCTTGGCGCCGAGATCGCGGCGATCCCCGCTGGCCCGGGCGATGGGGTGCAGCTTCACCTTGGCGCCGAGGCGCTCGATGGTGCCCAAGGCGTCTACGGGGCGGTCCAAGGCCACGCCGTCGCCGATGACGATGGCCGCGCGCCCGCCGGGATTCAGCGCCTTCGCCACCTGAGCGAGCCAGGCCTCGGTGTCCTCTTGCCAGGTCTTCCACGCCCGGGCGCGGTCGGCGGAGAAGGCGCGGCGGGGGCCGATCTCCGCGCGGCGGGCCTCGCCGTCGTCTAAGCCCAGCCAGGCCGTGCGGAGGGTCTGGAGCGGGACGTAGTCGTAGACGGCGGGGTAGGGCGGGGAGGTGACGACGGCGTCCACGGTGCGTGAGGGGTGGGTGCGGCGGCAGTCGGCGACCTTGACCTCGGCGGCGGGGGTGCTTGGCGGCACGGCGGCGGCGAGGTCCTCCAGGCGGCGGCCCAGCTCACGCACCTTCTTGTGGAAGAGGATCGACGTGGTCTCTTCAGGCCGGTGCCGGGCGATCTTGGCCTGCCGGGTGTCGCTCTCGCGCATCGAGACCTTCACCAAGATGCTTGAGAGCGCGAAGATGAGCAGCTCTTGCACCTCCTCCGGCGCGGCCTTGATGCCTACGCGGATGCCCTCAAGCTCCCGGGCGACGTGCTCCTCGTAGTACGGCGCCACCTCACGCACGGCGGCGTCACGGGGCAGGTCGGGGTACTCCTTGGCGCTCTCGGCGATGCGGCGGCCCCAAGATCGCATCCGGGAGATGATCTCCAGGGGCAAGATCTGGCTGCGGGCGTGGGCGACGAGCACGGCGACGGGGTTCACGTCTGAGCCGACGGCGCGGCGACCGAGCGTCATGGCCTCGACGACGACGGTGCCACCTCCGCAGAACGGATCCCACACCGAGCGGCCGCCGACGAGCTCCAAGAGCTGCTTCGCGGCGTCGGGGTGCAGGGCCGCGGGGTAGGTGTGAAAGCCGTGGGTGAGGCGATCTTCGCGGCCTGTCACCGCCAGGGCCTCGGCCAGAGGCACGGCGAGGTCCGGCGCCCCCTGCATCTCAAGCTTCTCGACCGGACGCCAGCCCGGGGTGCGCACCTTCTCAGACATCTTCCGCTCCCTCAGCCGCTGTAGGTCTCATCTTGGGTGATCGCCCCGAGCACCCAGGCCCGCTCCGCCGCGCTCAGCTTCGTGCCGCAGTAGCCACACACGCCGCCCTCGTTGACCCGGTCCAGCGGCGCTGAGCAGCTTGGGCAGAGCTCGGGGTTGGGCTCGGTGAAGGGCTGGCCTTGGGCGCGCACGAAGGTCCAATACTCGGAGAAGATCCGGGGTTTGGCCTCGCTGCCGCCCACGACTCGCCCCTCTGCGTTTGTGGTCCAGTCGCGCATCCGGGCCTCGATGCGCGCGGTGATCGACTCGTAGTAGGGGTCGTGGGTGATCTTCACCACCGTCACGTTGAGCACGTTGACGTCCTCGACGTGGTTCTTGAGGCCCTGGGCCGCGTGCTGGGCGAGCTGCAGGCGGTGGGCCGAGAACAAGGGGTCGGTGAGGTGCGGGCGGGCGTCTTCCCAGCGGCCCGTGGCCCAGGCGCGCTGAACCCGCAGGAAGATCGCCGTGAAGGTCTCGATGACCTCCGCCGGGCGCAGCTCGGGGTGACGCCGGGCCAGCGGCCGCGCGGGCCTCGGGGAGATCCTTCGCGTAGACCGTGGGCAGATCCGTGCCCACCTCAACCCCGCCGCCCAAGGTGAGCGCGACGGGGCGCACGGGGCGCTCCTCGACGAGCTCACGCGCCTCAAGCTGCCACTGCAGCCGCCCGTCACGACGAACGGCGCCGCAGGACTGGCAGGCCCCGGCGTCGTCGGTCTCGGCGGGGTTGCCGCAGGCGGGGCAGACCAGCCGCAGCATCTTGTCGGGGCCGGGGCTCAGGGCGTCGGCGTCTTTGCGGAAGGTCCAGCGCTCGCGGCGGTAGAGGCGCGTCGCCGAGTCGCCTTGGCCACGCACGAGGTTTGACTCAAACTCCAACACCACCTCGGCCCGATCGCCCCGAAGCCCAGCGCCGACGATGCGGGTGGCGCCGATGAGCACCTCGTCGAGCGCGTCAGGCGGCTTAGACCGTAAGGTCTGCTCAAGCTCGGGGCTGAGGTAAGGCCGAAGCGGCGCCCAGTCACCCTTGGCGGAGGAGCGCAGCACGAGGTTGTAGACCTGCTGGCTCCAGGTGATCAACAACAGCTCGCTCAGGCCGGGATCGCGGGCGCGGAGGGCCGCGAACGAGGGCGTGGGCGGCGGGCGAGGGGAGCGCGCGGCGGGCTGGGCCGGGGCGTCGCGGTGGTGGTGAACCGTGCGGCGGCTGTCGCGGCGGCCCGACCGGCTGCGAAAGATCACGAAGGCGATCACGACCAAGGTGAGCGGCACGCCGATGGCCGGGTGGTGCCACAAGAGCCAGAGGAGCAGGCGCAGCAGGCCCTCGGCGAGCATACCTTCGCCGCCGCCGCTGGACCCACCGCCGCTGGACCCACCGCCGCCGCCGCCGAACCCTTCGCCGCCGCCAACCCGGGCCCAGGCCTCACCCTCAAGGGCGACCAGGGCCAAGCCCAGCAGGACGCTGAGGCGCAGGGGGCTCATTCGCGCACCCGCAGGCGGTTGGGCAGCGCGTTGACCTCGGCGCTGGCGTCTTGGGGCAGGCGCGCGCTGAGGCGATCGCCCAGGGCGCTCAGGAGCGTGAAGACCTCGGCCTCGCTGTCTACGCGGCGGGGCAGGCCGCCCAGATCCGCGTCGGTGAGCAGCGCCCGGGCGCCGGAGTCGGCGATCACCCGAAGCTCACCCTCTAAGGCCGAGACGTAGACGAGCACGCCGACGCGGTCTGGGGTCTCGGCCACACGCTCATCGGTGAACGCGGCGGCGGCGGCGGTGTTGACCTGGGCGCGGCGGCGCTCGGCGCTGGCGAGGCCACGAAGGATCCCCGGAGAGCGGGCGACGAGCCAGCCCGTGAGCCCGCCGACCAAGGCCAAATCCAGGGGGATCCACATGGCGTCGAAGGTGATCGGCGAGAAGAACATCAGCAGGTAGGCGCCAAGCGCGGTGACGGCGCCGACGGCCCAGGCGAGGTCGTCGTAGCGGCCCGAGCGGGGGGCGGCGACGACGACGATCTCCGCGCGGGTGGTGGCCTCGGCGGCGGTGACCGCGGCCTCAAGCGCCGTCGCGAAACGTTCATCGGGGTGGAACATTGGACTGACGTAACCGATCAGCCGCGTCGGCCGCGCACGACGCGCTCGTTCCCGCCGAGGTCGCGCAGGATCTCCACATCGCTGAGCCCCGCGGACTCAAACAGGGCCTTCACCGCGGCGCCTTGGTCATGGCCGATCTCGACGAGCACACCACGCCTTGCGCGCCGGGCGGCCTCGGGGATGAGGCGGCGATAGATCACGAGGCCGTCCTCGCCGCCGTCTAAGGCCAAGCTGGGCTCAAACTTCGCCACGTCGAGGCTCGGCAAGAGCCCGGCGTTGATGTACGGCGGGTTCGACACCACCCAGTCCAGGGGCCGGTGCGGCGGGATGGGGGTGAGCAGGTCACCCCGCAGGCTGGCGACGCGGTCGCCGAGGCTGTGGCGGGCGACGTTCCGCTTGAGGAACTCCAGGGCCTCGGCGCTGAGCTCCGTGGCGTAGACCTTGGCTTGGGGGCGGTCTTTGGCGATGGCGAGGCCCACCGCGCCCGTCCCGGCGCACACATCAGCGATGAACACCTCGCCCTCGGCGGGGATCCACTCCAGGGCCGCGGTCACCAAGGTCTCGGTGTCGGGCCGGGGGATGAGCACGCCGGGGCCCACCTCAAACACCATCGACCAGAACTCGCGCTGGCCGAGGATGTAGGCGTAGGGCTCACCCCGGCCGCGGCGGCGCACGGGCTCCCGGGAGGCCTCAAGCTCCGCCGGGGTGACCGGGCGGTCGTAGTTGAGGAAGAGCTGCAGGCGCTCCATGCCCAAGGCCATCGAGAGCAGAAGCTCGGCCTCAAAGCGTGGGTTTGGGATCTTTCGCTCTGCCAAGTACGCCTGGGTCTTCTTGAGCAGGTCCAGGACCGTGATTGGCGCCGACATGGGCTCAGAGCCCCTGGGCCGCGATGGCCTCGGCCTGGTAAAACGCGATGAGGCCGTCGATCAGCTCGTCCAAGTCACCCTCAACCATACGATCGAGCTTGTACAGCGTGAGGTTGATGCGGTGGTCGGTGACGCGGTTCTGGGGGAAGTTGTAGGTGCGGATACGCTCTGAACGATCCCCCGTGCCGACCTGGGCCTTACGCGCGGCGGCCTCTTCAGCGTGCTGCTCGTTCCGTTTGGCGTCGAGCAGGCGCGCGGAGAGCACCTTCATCGCCTTGGCGCGGTTCTTGTGCTGGGATTTTTCGTCTTGGCAGATGACGGTGAGGCCGGTGGGGATGTGAACGATACGCACGGCGGAGTCCGTGGTGTTCACCGACTGGCCGCCGGGGCCCCCGGCGCGGAACACGTCCACACGCAGCTCGTTCTCGGCGATCTTGATCTCGATCTCTTCGGCCTCAGGGAGGATCGCCACCGTCGCCGCCGAGGTGTGGATGCGGCCTTGGCTCTCGGTGACCGGCACACGCTGCACGCGGTGGGTGCCCGACTCGTACTTGAGGTGGGAGTAGGCGCCGGTGCCGCCGACGGAGCAGATGACCTCTTTGAAGCCCGCGCGGCCGCCGGCGCCGCTGGCGCTCAGCTCGCTGGAGGTGAGCACCTCTAGCTTGAAGCCTTTGTTGTCGCAGTACCGCTGGTACATGCGCAAAAGATCCCCCGCGAACAGCGCGGCCTCGTCCCCGCCCGTCCCGGCGCGGATCTCCAGCACCACCGGGCGACCCTCGTAAGGGTCTTTGGGCAGGAGCATGACCCGCAAGCTCTGCACCAAGGCGTCGACCCGGGCGACGAGGGCCTGGCGCTCGTCTTGCACCAGCTCACGCATCTCAGGATCGGCCATCATCTCATCAAGGCCCGCGAGCTCTTCCCGGGCCCGCTGAAGCTGACGCCAAGCGTCTACCAGAGGCGCGATCTCCGCGCTCTCTTGGGTGACCTCACGCATCCGGACGCGGTCGTTCGCCAGCGCCGGGTCCATCAGGGCCCGGTTCAGCTCTTCGTAGCGCGCCTCGACCTTGACCAGCCGCTCGTCAAACATATCGAATCCCGATCGCAGAAAACCCCTGGCTGCTCCTCAAGAGGAGGCGGCCAGGGGCCTCTCTGCACGACGCTTGGCGAATCAGCTCGCCGCGTTCATCTTGTACTTACGCATGAACCGATCCACGCGGCCCTCAGCGTCAACGAGCTTCTGCTTGCCGGTGTAGAACGGGTGGCAAGCGTTGCAGATCTCGACGGAGATGCTGGGGATGGTGGCGAAGGTGGTGAACTTGTTCCCGCACACGCAGGAGACGTTGCACTCGGTGTAGTTGGGATGGATGCCGGCTTTCATGATGTCTCCAATGGGAGGGCCTCCCGAGCGTGGGGGGGCAGGACACACCCCCATTACGCGGCCCCACGGGCTTGTCAAGCCGCACGAGACGCTCGGGGCCCGCTCAGCCCGTCGTCACTTGACGCAAGAGCGCGTCATTGGTTTCATGGCGGCCGAGCGCGGTGAGCACCCACTCCATGTCGGCGATGGGGTGACCCTGCATCGCCTGGCGCATGAGATCGACCCGGGCCAACACCGCGGGCTCTAAGAGCTTCTCGTCGCGGCGTGTGCCCGAGCGCAAGAGGTCAACGGCGGGAAGATGCGGCGCTCGGCCACCCGGCGGTCGAGCACCAGCTCCATGTTCCCCGTGCCTTTGAACTCCTCAAAGATGACCTCATCCATGCGGGAGCCCGTCTCGACCAAGGCCGTCGCGAGGATCGTGAGTGAGCCGCCTTGCTCGACGGAGCGCGCCGCGCCGAAGAACCGTTTGGGCCGGTGCAGCGCCGCGGCGTCGACGCCGCCGGAGAGCAGCTTGCCGGAGCTGGGCACGACGTGGTTGTAGGCCCGAGCGAGGCGCGTGAGGGAGTCGAGGAGGATCACGACGTCGTGTTTGTCCTCGACCAGCCTGCGGGCGCGCTCGATGACCATCTCGGCGACCTGAACGTGCCGCGCCGGGGGCTCATCAAAGGTAGAGGCGATCACCTCGCCGCGCACCGAGCGCTGCATCTCGGTGACCTCTTCAGGCCGCTCGTCGATGAGCAGCACGATGAGCTTCACCTCGGGGTGATTCACCGCGAGGGCCTGGGCGATCTGCTGGAGCAAGACCGTCTTGCCCGCCCGCGGCGGCGCGACGATGAGCCCACGCTGGCCTTTGCCCACGGGGGCGAAGAGATCGATGAGCCGGGGGGCGATCGCCGCCGCGCCGTGCTCCAAGATGAAGCGCCGCTCGGGGTGCAGGGGCGTGAGGTTGTCGAACAGCGGGCGGTCGCGGAGCTGCTCGGGATCGGCGCCGTTGAGCGTCTCGACCTTGGTGAGCGCGAAGTACCGTTCGCCCTCTTTGGGGGGCCGCACCCGGCCGCGGATCCAGTCGCCGGTGCGCAGGTTGAACCTGCGGATCTGCGAGGGCGAGACGTAGATGTCGTCGGGGCCCGAGAGGTAGTTCGCCGCGGGGTCACGCAAGAAGCCGAAGCCGTCAGGCAAGACCTCCAGCACACCATCCCCAGAGACGGCGTCGTTGTCGTCAACCCCGGCCCGCAGAAGGTCGAAGATGAGCTGCTGACGGCTGAGGCTCCCGGCGTTGTCTACGCCCTTCGCGCGGGCGAAGGCGGCCAGTTGTTCGAGGGGCTGAGCCTTGAGCTCGCGGATGTCGAGGCGAGTCATGCAGGGATTGGGGAGGAGAGGGAGGGGGAGGAGGCCATCGGCGGGCGGAAGGATCGCGGAGGAGGGGCGCTGAGGGCGCAGGCCGGCGGGAGGACAGGGGGCAAACCTGAAATTATCGTGACAATTGTTGGCGCTGTCAACACCTGGGCGCCGCCCCGCGTCGAGGCCACCCCCAACATGCCCTACCGTCAGGCCCAGGCTTGACCGCCTACGTCCTGAGGATGTCCTGAGGATCTGGATCCTGGCCTTGGAATGGGTGAGACTTGTCGTGTTCCAAAGAGGGTCATCCGACATGCACGCGAGCGACGTTCAAGAGGTGATGAAGCGCGTAGAGTCTCTGAATGAGGCGGGGGCAAAAGAGCGGATCGACGCCTTGGTGCCCGAGCTCAACCGGCACAACCGGCTCTACCACGAGCAGAACGCCGCAGAGATCGACGATCGTGCCTACGATCTCCTCTACCGCGAGCTCGTCGCCTTGGAGGAGCGCTTCCCGCAGCACCTCCGCGCCGACAGCCCCACCAAACGAGTCGGCGGCGCGCCTGTGGAGGGCCTAGAGCCCCACACCCACCGCGTGCCGATGTTGTCGTTGGGCAACAGCTTCTCCTCCGATGAGCTGCGCGAGTTTGACGCCCGCATCAAACGGTTTCTGGAGGGCGACGCCCCTGAGGTCGTCGAGTACTTCGTCGAGACCAAGCTCGACGGCCTCGCGATGTCGCTGAACTACGAGGACGGCGCGCTCACCGTGGCCGCCACCCGCGGCGACGGGCTCCAGGGCGAAGACGTCACCCACAACGTGCGCACCCTTCGCACCGTGCCGCTCACGCTCAAGCCGCCGAGCGGCGAGGCGCCCGATCGCCTCAGCGTGCGCGGGGAGATCATCTTCAACCTCCCGGGCTTCCTCAAGATGAACGAGGACCGCGCCGCCGCCGGGGAGAAGCCGTTTGAGAACGCCCGAAACGCCGCCGCGGGCAGCATCCGCCAGCTCGATCCCCGCGTCGCCGCCGCGCGCCCGCTGTTGTTCATGGCGCACTCTCACGGCGAGCTTGAGGGCGTAGACCTGCCGCCCACCCACTCCGCGCTCATGGCGACCTTGCGTGAGTGGGGCTTCAAGAGCGCTGAAGGTTGGCTTTGCCTTGGCATCGAGGAGGTGATCGAGGCCATCGCCGCCTTGGGCCGCCGCCGCTCTAGCCTCGACTATGAGATCGACGGCGCCGTGGTGAAGGTGAACTCCTTTGACCTGCAAGAGCGCCTGGGCTTCCGCACCCGGGAGCCGCGCTGGGCGACGGCGTTTAAGTACCCGCCCGAGCGTGTTCGCACCGTGCTTGACGGCGTCATCTTCCAGGTGGGCCGCACGGGCACGGTCACCCCCGTGGCCTGCCTGCGCCCGGTGCGGGTCGGCGGCGTGACGGTGTCCCGCGCCACGCTGCACAACGCCGATGAGCTTCTGCGCCTGGACCTGCGCTTGGGCGACACGGTGGAGGTCGAGCGCTCCGGCGACGTCATCCCCAAGGTCGTGCAGGTCGTCGTGGACGAGGCCCACGCCGGGCGCCCGGCGGTGGTGTACCCCGTGACCTGCCCCGAGTGTGGCACCCCCATCGTGCGTGACCCCGAGAACGCCGCGACGGTGTGCCCCAACAACACGTCGTGCCCGGCCCAGGTGCGTGAGGCCCTGCGCCACTTCGGCTCTCGCCTGGGCATGGACATCGACGGCTTGGGCGACCGCATCGTGAACCAGGTGGTAGACGCCGGGCTCGTGCGGGAGGCCGCGGATCTCTACACCCTGCGGGCTGAAGATCTCGCCAAGCTCGACCGCTTCGGCGAGAAGAGCGCCAAGAACCTCGTCGCCGCCATCGAGAAGAGCAAAGAGCGGCCGCTGCGCCGGGCGCTGTTCGCGTTGGGCATTCACCACGTCGGCGAGTCCACGGCGCGGGATCTGTCGGCGGCGTTCGGCGATCTGGATCGTCTGCTCGCCGCGAGCGAGGCGGAGCTGTGCGCCGTGCCCGGCATCGGCTCCATCGTGGCGCAGTCGGTGGTGGCGCACTTCCGCGATACAAAGACCCTCGCCCACATCCAGCGCCTGCGTGATCTCGGCGTGAAGTTCGCGCCGGAGGCCGCCTCTACGGTGGTCGTCGCCAAGGCCGGGGTCGCGGGCAAGACGTTTGTGATCACGGGCACCTTGCCGTCGATGAGCCGCCCCGACGCCCAGAAGCTCATCGAGGGCGCGGGGGGCAAGGTCTCGGGCTCGGTGAGCGCGAAGACGGACTTCCTCGTCGCCGGGGCCGAGGCGGGCTCCAAGCTCACCAAGGCCCAGAGCCTCGGCGTGGCGATCCTCGATGAGGCCGCGCTGCTCGCCTTGTTGGAGGCTTGATGGGCGGCGGGCGCCCCGTCGCGGGTGTGATCGGCCTCGCGCTAACGACTGTGGCCTTGGGCCTCAGCCCGGGCTGCGTGGCCTCGGGCACGGTGCAGCCGCTCATCGACGTGCGCGCCGCGGCGCTGGCCACGGACGCCTCTCGCTCTAGCCGTCTCGCGTTGGGCGCGGCGGCATTGGTCGCTGAGGTCTGCCAGCTCGATCTCATCGAGTGGGAGCGCCTCAACCGCCAAGAGCTTCAGATCTCCCCGTCCATCAAGGATCTCCTCGGCTTAGATCCCGACGGCGTCGTCGCCTACACCAGCGACAGCGGCGCCGTGGAGGTGAGCTGGCTGGGGGTCGAGCTCTCGCCGGGCATCGTCGGAGACGTCGTTCTGGACGTTCGGCGCCCGGATGAGTCCTTCGCGGTGAGCTTTCAGCAGCTCGAAGGGGAGCCGCCAGGCCTCGTGGGCTCGGTGAGCGTCCTGACGCGGCGCTGCGGCTGGGAGCCCCACGTCACCGTCGAGTCGACCTTCAGCCTCGATGATGGCACCGATGAGCGTGTGGACCTCCCGGCGACGGCGCAGTCGGCGATCTGGCCCGCTGAGGGCGGCCTGATGCCCACCCAGGCCACGTTCCGCTGGCGGGATGTGGGCTCGGCGAGCCAACGCACCTTCACGTCCCTCGACGTGGCCGAGGCGGATGAGCTCATCTGGCCCGGCGTGGCCGAGGCCTCGGACTGGTCGGTGCTCACCCCGGTGAACCTCACCCGTGTGGAGCAGCTCTCGGACACCGCCGCGCCTTAAAACGCGGCGAGGCCGATCCAGACGCTCGCGCCCCAGGCGTCGATGCCGCGCAGCTCGCCGCCCACCATGAGGCGTGGGCCCGACGTTGACCAGGGCGGGCCGAGGGGGATCGAGAACAGCTCGGCCCCGGCGACGAGCCCGACGGGGATCTGAGGACGTAGGCTCAGGAGCACGTCGTCTGCGGGAACGGAGACGGTCTGCGCGCCCAAGACGGAGGCGACGGGGCCCACCCAAGCGGCGACCTCGTGGGTGGGGCCGCCGACGGCGAGCAGGGCCGAGACCTCAAGCTCCCAGCCTGTGGCCGTGGAGCGCGCGCCGTCGCCCCCTTCAGCGACGCTGCGATCGTAGCCGCCACGAACCACCAAGGCGGGGCGCGGGCCGGTTGTTGGCCAGGTGAGGTTGATCCCGCCGCCGACGCTGGGGCCGAAGGCTTTGTGACCTGCGCCGGAGAGGGTGGTCTCGCCATAGCCGAGGTCGACCCAGGCGCCGACGGCCTCGTGGGGGCGCAGGCCCAGGCGCACGTTGCCCGCGCGTGTGGCGCTGCCCGCGAGGCAACGATCGCCCTCGCAGTCCTCGACGGCCTCGTTGTGCTGATCCCCGTGGCCCATAAGATCGACGGTGAGGAGCTGCCCCGCGCGGGTCGGGTCTCCCATCGGCTCGGCGGCGAGGGCCGCGGCGCTCAAGGCGAAGAGCGTCGTGATCATGGCGACGCCCCTTGGCGCTTGCGCTGCTCCATCCAGGCGCTGCCGTCCTGGGCGAGGGACTTGAGGCCCACCTGAAAGTCGGGGAGGGTGAAATAGGCCGCGACCACGACCGCCGCCGTGACCGCGGTGATCACGAGGAGGTACTCCAAGAAGCTCTGGCCGCGTCGATCACCCATGCACCCTCCGACCGCTCGTCTCAGAGCTCAAACTTGATGCCTTGGGCCAAGGGCAACGACTTGGACCAGTTCACCGTGCAGGTCTGGCGGCGCATGTAGGCCTTCCAGGAGTCGCTGCCGCTCTCGCGGCCGCCGCCGGTGTCTTTCTCGCCGCCGAAGGCCCCGCCGATCTCGGCGCCGGAGGTGCCGATGTTGACGTTGGCGATGCCGCAGTCCGAGCCCGCCGGGCTCAAGAAGAGCTCCGAGGCGCGCAGGCTGTCGGTGAAGATGGCGCTAGAGAGGCCCTGAGCGACGTCGTTCTGGGCGGCGATGGCCTCGTTGAGATCGTCGTAGACGAACACGTAGAGGATCGGCGCGAAGGTCTCCTCACGCCAGATGTGCATCCCGGCGTGGGCCTTGACGACGGTGGGCTTCACGAAGAAGCCGGGGCCGTCGACACGTTCACCGCCGCAGAGGATCTCGCCGCCTTCAGACCGGATGGTCTGGATGGCGCGCTCAAACATGTCCACGGCGTCTACGTCGATGAGGGGGCCCATGAGCACGCCCTCAGCGAGGGGATCGCCGATGCGCACCTGGCCATAGGCCTTGACCAGCCGGGCGGTGAACGACTCGGCGATGTCGCGGTGCAGGTAGAGGCGGCGGGTGGTCGTGCAGCGCTGACCGGCGGTGCCGACGGCGCCGAAGACCACGCCGCGCAGGGCGAGGTCGAGATCGGCGTCGGGGGCGACGATGATCGCGTTGTTGCCGCCGAGCTCCAAGAGGCTGCGCGCCATACGCCCGGCGACGACCTTACCGACGTGGCGGCCCATGCGGGTGGAGCCCGTGGCGGAGATCAAGGGCACACGCACGTCGTGGATCAGCGCCTCGCCCACCTCTTTGTCTTCGCCGATGATCAAGGTGAACACGCCGCTCCAGCCGTGCTGGGCGAGCACCTTCTCACAGATGATGTGGGTGGCGATGGCCGTGAGCGGCGCCTTGAGCGAGGGCTTCCACAGGACCGTGTCGCCGCAGACCGCCGCGAGCATGGCGTTCCAGGCCCAGACCGCGTGCGGGAAGTTGAACGCCGTGATGCAGCCGACGACGCCCAGCGGGTGCCACTGCTCCATCATGCGGTGGGCCGGGCGCTCGGAGTGCATCGAGAGGCCGTAGAGCTGGCGCGAGAGGCCGACGGCGAAGTCGGCGATGTCGATGCCCTCTTGCACCTCGCCGAGGCCCTCTTGGCGGATCTTGCCGACCTCCAAGGAGACGAGCGCGCCGAGGTCGTCTTTGGCGGCGCGTAAGGCCTCGCCCATCTGGCGGACGATCTCGCCGCGGGCGGGGGCGGGCAAGGAGCGCCAGCGCTTGAACACGTCTTGAGAGCGGCTGAGCGCCTGCTCCAGATCGGGGGCGGTGGCGAGGCGAACCGAGGCGATGATCTCGCCGGTCGCGGGGTTGATCGAGGAGACGACGGGGCCCGTGGTGGGCAGGGGCTCGCCGATCCAGGCGCCAGAGCACTCCGCGCTGAGGCCGAGGCGGGTGAGGAGGTCAGTCATACAGAGCGCTCCAGATGAATTCACCCCGGGCTTATGCCAGCGCGGCGCGGCTCGCCAGGGGCGGGGCGCTGGCCGCGGTCAGCGTCACGACGGGCTAAGCGGCGGCGACGCTCTCCGCGGGCACGACCTCACCGTTCACCTGCACCTGGGCGGCGGCGCCGTGTCCGACCACCTCGACGGGCTCACCCTCGAAGCGGGGATCCACCCGCCAGGCGTGCTCACCGTCACGAACGGCGCCTTCAGGGCCGACAAACCCCTCGAGGCGGCCACGTCGCCAGCCCTGGTAATGTTTGCCGCAGAAGCCCTTGGAGCGGTGGGGCTCGGTGCACCCGGGGGCCTTGCAGTGGAGGTGCGAGAGGCTCTTGCGGCCGCGGCGACCGGCGTCGTCGTCGTCATCCGCGGCGGCGGGGGCGGCCTCGGCGGGGGCGGCCTCAACGGGCACCGCAGCGACGGGAGCCGCGGCGACCGGCGCGGCCTCGGGGCGGGCGCGAAGCTCGGAGAGCTGGGCCTCCAAGCGGGCGATGGCGTCGTCGTGAGCGGCGCGCTGGGCGTTCAGGCCGGCCTCTAAGGCGGCGGCCTGGGCCTCGCTCACCGCGGCGATGGCCTCGCTGTTGGCCTGGGCCAAAGCGACGGCGCGGGTGAGATCTTCGGTGGGCGCCGGGGCCCGGGCGCGCTCGGCCTCGGCGCGCTCGAGCTGCTCTTGCTGCACCTTCACGACGTCGGTCAGGGCGCTGAGCTGGTTGCGCAGGGCGTGAACTTCAGCGGTGAGGCGGCTGACCTCCGCGCGCACGGCCTGGAGCTCTTGGGGGCTGGGGATCTCCGCCTGGCGGAAGGCCTCCTGCACGATGTCACGCACAGGCGTCTCGACGACACGACCCGCGGAGCCGGACACAACCCGAGCGAAGAGATCTTTGACACCCATGACGCCAACCTCGTAGTTTTTGGCTTGGCAGGTTTGCTTTGATGGCCTCTTACCGCGTAGCCCCTTGTCGCGTCAACAGATTCTCGTGTGGAAGCGTCTGCGTCAGCGGGGGCAGACACAAGCATACGCGCCCGCGGCGAGGGGGCGAGGGCCTTCTTCGCCGTCGAGATCCAGCGCGTAGATCTGCGGCCCGCCGGAGGGGTCGGCGTCGTCTTCCACGAGGGTCCCGGCGAACACGAGGGTGGCGCCGTCGGCGCTCAAGAGCGGGTGGGTGAGGCTCAACTGGTCAAAGTAGTGCAGGTGGAAGAGCATCTCGCGGGTGGGGATGAAGCGGCAGAGGGCGCGGGGAGGGGCGCCGACGCGGCGCTCGTGCCAGCTCAGGTGCCCACGGTCACGATCCACCCGCACATAGAGCAACGACTGACGCGCCGCCGACCAGAAGAAGGCGAGGCAGGGCTCATCGTTCACCAGGACGTCTTCGCCGGAGCTGAGGTGAATCAGGCGCACGGTGTCGTAGGCGCCGCCTTCGCCGTCCTGGGCGACCCCCAAGAGCAGACGCTCGCCGTCAAAGGCCGGGGTGATCGCCGCCAGCCCCACCAGACGCGCCACCTCACGGGGGTCGCTCCCGTCGGCGTTGGCGCTCAGCACGACGCCCCTCAGGCCGCTTTGACCCTCCACGAAGACGAGGCGCCCCCCGATCCAGATCGGCGCGCAGTACAGGCCGGGCGAGGCGCTGGGGGTGAGATCGGCGCCGTCGCCCAAGGCGTCGCGGACGATCACCCGGCCCGCTCGCCGACCGCCGACATGAACGCTGATCTGCTGGCCCTCGGGCGCCCAAGAGAAGAACAGCGGGGCGCCTTGCTCCAAGACTCGGCTCACCCCGGGGCGGTCGACGGCGACGTGATGCAGGTTGAGCGACCCGTCTGTGGGCTGGGTCAGCACCGCGAGGCGAGATCCGTCGGGGGACCAGGCCGCGTAGAGCGGGGCCTCATCGGTGAGGGTGAAGAGCGCCACCTGGCGCACACCGTCGGTCGAGAGGAGCTGGAGCTGCGCTGGCCCCGCCGCGTCGTCGTCGTAGGGGATCTCAAAAGCGGCCACCCACACGCCGTCTGGGCTCCACACGGGCCAGATCCAGGCCGTTGACGGCGGGGCGGGCTCACCCCAGCGCGAGGCCATGAGCTGCTTGGACCAGTCCACCGTCAGGGCTTGAGGGCGCCCGCCGTCGCAGTCAATGAGGTGAACCTGGCGATCTTCACCGATGAGCACAACACGACCGGCCACACGAGCCTCCTCTCGGGCCGGTTTAACCCACGGCCTCGGGAAGCGTGCGCGGGAGGGCGGACTCAGGCTCAGCCGCCCAAGGCCGCGGTGAGCCGCGTGAGCAGCAGAGCGTGCAGGCCGAGCGCGATCACCGTCACGCCAAGCGCGAGCCGGGGCATAGGCGCCAAGGCCGCCAGAGCGCGAGGATCAGGCTCGGCGGCCAGCTCTGCCCGAGCGTCGTCATCGAGGGCCTGGGGCCCGGCGCGGTGCATCAAGGCCAGGGCGGTGTCGTTGTGTAAGCCGAAGGTGCCCAAGGAGAGCCCCGTCGTGGCCACCCCCAACATCACGAGGCCCCCCTGCGCGGCGCCGGTGACCCACAGACCGATGGAGAGGAGGAGCCCGATCGTGGCGATCACGAAGGCGACGGCGCCGATCCACCGTAGGCCGGCGTGGCGGCGGGCCTCTAGGGTGAGGCGCCGCGGGGCGCTGTTGGGCTCAGCGCGGGCGGGGGTCGTCGGGGTCATCGGGTCGCCTCCTGCGTCACGACGATTCTACACGCGGCGAGCCAGCCCTGAAGCACCAACGCCCACGCTCAAGAAGAGCGCGGGCGTGGTGTTGTGGAGTGAGGCCTAAACCTCACCGCCGAGGATCAGCGACGAGCGCCGCCCTGGGTGGCCTTGGGGGCCGGAGCCTCGGGAGCGCCGGGGGCCGGAGCGGCAGCGCCCTCAGCCTTGGGGGCGATCGCGGGAGCCATCTGGGCGGGGGGGACCTTGTTGTCGCCCTTGGGGGCCTCAACAGGGGCGCCAGCGGGGCCACCAGCGGGAGCGCCTTCGGCGGGGGCGGCGCCCTCGGCGGGAGCGGCCTCAGCCGGGGGAGCCTCGACGGGGGGGGCCGGCGGCTCGGCGGGGGCGGCCGGGGGCTCGACGGGCGGGGGGGTGGTCTCGGGGGCGGCGGGCTCGCCACCACAAGCGGTGAACATGGCGGTAACAGCGGCAGCGATCAGAAAGCGGGACATCTTGGTTGCCTCCTCAGGCGGACACCCTCTTCGGGGTGTGTCATTCAGTGGGCGGGCCGTCTCCGGGCACGCATCCCCGCCAGACTATCTGAGCGATCAAAAAAAGTCGAGCAACTTGGATCTTGCTGTTCATTGCCCAGGCCAGAGCGAGCGGATAGCCGGGGGCCATGTCCACCCCCCTGCTTCAAGTCCTCGTGTTCGTCTCCGGCGCGACCGTGATGGCGGTCGAAATGACCGGTCTTCGGCTGCTCGCGCCCTTCTTCGGCACGAGCCTTCTCGTCACCACGATCCTGATTGGATCCATGATGGCGTTTCTCTCGCTGGGTTACCGCCTCGGTGGCGCATATGGCGATCGTTCTCCGACGCTGCGCGCGCTGTGTACGATCACTGGCGCGGCGGCCGGCCTCACGCTCCTCATCCCCTTCATCGGCCAGCCGATCCTGCGCGCGGCGGCGGGCGCGATTCGCCCGCTTCTAGAAGGGGAGCGCCTCGCCGAGCCCCAGGTGGCGATCGCGATGATCGTCGGCGGGCTTCTGGGCACCTTGGCGCTGTTCGCCGCGCCGGTCACGCTGATGGGCATGGTGAGCCCCTGGGCCGTGCGCCTCGCGGTCAAAGACGTCGAGAACGCCGGGGTCGCCGCGGGCAAGCTCTACTCCTTGTCTACGGTCGGCTCCATCGTCGGCTCGTTCTTGCCGGCCTTGGCGCTGGTGCCGCTCTTTGGGGTGCGCAACACCTTCGTCGTCGTGGGCGGGGCCCTGCTCGCGGTCTCGGCGGTGGGCTACTTCGGCACCCCCAAACACGCGACGGTGGGGGCGCTGGCGTTGCCCCTCGCGCTCTTGCCCCAGGGCCTCATCCGCCCCATGGACGGCCTCGTCGTCGAGAAAGAGTCGCTCTACCACTTCATCCAGGTGGTCATCGAGCCCTACGGCAAGTGTAAAGAGGCCTACCACCTCTACCTAAACGAGGGGGTGGGCGTTCACTCGGTGAAGTGCCTCGACCCGTCCATCGAGACCCGCGGCACCTGGGCGTACATGGCCGCCGCGCCCTTGTACAAGGACGACCCGATGAGCACCAAAGAGGTGCTCGTCATCGGCCTCGCCGGGGGCACCGTGGCCCGTCAGCTCTTGGAGGCCTTCCCCGAGGCCCACATCGACGGTGTCGAGATCGACGGTGAGGTGGTGCGTATCGGCGAGCAGTACTTCGACAACAAAGACCCCCGCATCACGCCCTACGTCATGGACGGGCGGGTGTTCTTGCAGGCCACGGACAAGGTCTACGACGTGATCCTCGTGGACGCTTACCGCCAGCCCTACATCCCGTTCCACCTCACGAGCGTGGAGTGGTGGAAGGAGGTCAAGCGCCACCTGGCGCCGGACGGTGTGGTCGCGATCAACGTGGCCTCGGTGCGCGGCGTGTCCCAAGACCTCACCCAGATGATCTACCACACGATGCGCACCGAGCTTCCTTCTGTGCATCTCGTGGACGCCACCACGTCGAACGACATCCTCTTCGCCACCATGGGCGCCACGCCCAAGGAGCGCATCGCCGACAACCTCGCGGCCTTGCCCCGGGTGAAGGGCCTCGACCAGCTCCGCCCGGTGATCCGCGAGAAGCTCACCGGCGAGGTGCCGGGCTGGGAGCAGGCGCGGGTGCTCACCGACGACCAGGCCCCCGTGGAGATGGCCTGGGAGCTGATGGCGTTTGAGTACGTCCAGTGACGCGCCGGGCTTGAGCCCAGCGCGACACGGCCTACTTCATCTGGTTCGCGACGCGCTTGAGCTCGCGTAAGCTCGTGATCTCTAAGAGTTTGCCGCGAATGGCGAACTCGGAGAACCGCTGGGCTTTGCGCAGAACCTCGCCGCGCTCATAGAGCTTGCCCCAGAAGCTGTCGTACTTGCGCTGGTTGAAGCGGCGCACGAAGCGGTCGCTGGCCAAGAAGGTGACGAGCTCTTTGGGCAGGTTGTTGAACAGCGTCAAGAAGAAGAGGAAGTTGACGTAGCTGCCCTTGGGGACGTGAAAGCTCGCCCGGTACACCTGGTTGTACTCATCGGTGATGAAGCCGTCCTCCATCGCCTTGTGGAAGAACTCCGTGCCCGGGTAGGCGATGAGCGAAGACGGCAGGAGGTTGTAGGGCGGCGGCAAGGTGCAGACCAAGCGCAGGCCCTTCATCACGTCCTCGGTGGACTCCCAGGGGTTGTCGAGGATGATGTGGTAGTCGGGGACCTGGATGTAGTCCTTGTACTTGCTGATGATGTTCACGGCCTTGAGGAGCTGCTCGTTCGTCATGCCGCGCTTGTACATGCGCATCGTCTCGGCGCTGCCGGTCTGGATGCCGAGCTCGGTGAAGCACAGGCCGGCGTCGATGAGCGCGGCGTACTTTTCTTCGTTGATCGTCGTCGGGCTGCACTGGGCGCGGAACGGCAGGCCGACCTCACGTTTCCAGACTTCAGCGAACTTCTGAATCTCTTCAGTGGAGGTCGAGAAGAACACGTCGTCCTGGAAGTGGATGATGCCCACCTCGGGGAATCGGCGCATGACCTGCTTGATCTCGCCGACCATGTGCTCCACGGAGCGGCGGCGCAGGTACTTCTGGCCCTTGTAGAGATCGTGGTTGAAGGCCACGCCGCAGTAGCTGCACTTGTGGGGGCAGCCGCGGGTGATCATCGTCTTGTAGGAGATGCGCAGATCGCCGTTGCGGTCGGGGTAGGTGGGGACGATGTGTTTGAAGGCCTCCCACTCGACCTTCACCATCTTGGCGTGGGATTCAGGGTCCCAGGTCCAGTCGTCCGCCAGATCGAAGTCTTGGTAGGGCATGGTGTCGAGGTCTTGCACCAGGGGGCGGTGCGGGTTGCCGACGACCTTGCCGTTGGGTTTGCGGAACCAGAAGTTCCGAACGTCGTAGTAGTCTTGGCCTTTGTCGAGGCGCTCGACGAGCTCCAACAAGGCCAGCTCCCCTTCGCCGACACACACCGCGTCCACAAACTCAAGGGCTTGTTGGGGCATGGTCGTGGGGTGAAAGCCGCCCCAGATGAGCATCTTCTCGGGGTAGCGGCCCTGAATCGCCCGGGTGGCCTGCACGGCGACGTCAAACATCGAGGTGAGGAACGACACCCCGACGAGATCGTAGTCCTTCACGAGATCGAGCATGTCCTCGACCAAGGACTGCTTCATCTGCTTGATGTAGCCGGGCTGAAACCGGTTGGTGTAGTTGTCAGCCGGGAGGAAGATCATCCGAACCTCGTGGCCGTGGGCCTTGAGGTAGGACGACAACGTGCGGATGCACGGGGAGTAATGGTCGATCGGCGTGGGGTTGATGAGCGCGACCTTCATCGGATCCTCCAGAGTCGGCTCAGTGTAGCAGCGGGGGGTGGGGGTCGCCACGCCAAGTCAGGGCTGGCTGTGTGTTTTCACCCACCAGCCGCGGAGGGCACGGCCAAGACGACCCCTTCGACGTCGCCGTGGGTGACCTGGTCAACTTCAGCGCGCAGGGCACGCTCAGGAAGCCTCAGGCCGATCCAGATCGGGCCTTGGGGCGTGGGCCGCAGCACCACGTCCACGGCGGTGGGCTGTTTGGCCTGATCCGACGAGGCTTGTGGGATGAGCAGCGCGGAGAGCGCGCCGCCTTGAGCGGTCACGCGCACGACGCCCGCGGCGGTGCTCAGCGTGGCGACGCCGTCTGTGAGGGTGAGGCCGTGGACGCCGTCGGTGAGGGCGGTGAGCGCGGCCTGGCTCTCGGGGCTGATCGTCGGCGGCAGGCCCGGCGGCTGGCGGCGAAGCACACGGCGCACCAGCGCGCGGCTCTCCTCTAAGCCCAGCGCGGCGCCAAGAACGAAGAACAGCCCGGCGCCGCCCCCGCCCAAGACGAGGATCGAGACGAGGCCGTCCCCGGCGTAGGGCCGCATGGCAGAAACTGCCAAGCCCATCCCGGCGGTGGCGATGAGCGCCTTGGCGTGGGGCTTGATCAGCGCCGACCACAGGCCGCCGGCCCGCCTGTGCAAGAGCGCGGTGAGCCAGAACACCTCGACGGTGGCCAAGATCGCGTGAGAGAGCGGGATGCCGATGACGCCGAGCCGCGCGGTGAGCCACGCCGCCAGCGGGAACTTCACCAGCACCAGGCCGAGGCCGATCCACATCGGCGTGCGGGGGTCGTTCAGGGTGTAAAAGACGGGCACCAGCACCCGCTGGGCGCCGATGGCCCAGATGGCGACGGCGTAGCCCCGCAGGATCGTCGCCGTGGCGGCGGTGTCCTGGGCGGTGAACGCCCCGCGCTCAAAAAACAGGGCGACGAGGGGATCGGCGAGGAGGTAGAGCCCGACGGCGGCGGGCAGCATGAAGGTGGAGTTGAGGTTGAGGGCGCCGGAGAGATCGCGGCGGAAGGCGGCGTGATCGCCTCGGGCGGCGTGAACGGAGAGCCCCGCCAAGGCCGCGACGCCGACGGCGCCGGAGATGATCGAGAACGGCAGGTGCGCGATTCGGAAAGCGTAGAGCAACCACGAGACCGGGCCGTCGCCCAGACGAGAGGCGAGCTGGGTCTCGACGAGCAGGTGGAGCTGGGTGACGGAGATGGCGATGACCGCGGGCAGCACAAACGCCCACAGGCGCCGCAGCGCGGGGTGCCCCGCGAGGGTGGGGCGCAGGCGAAAGCCTTGGCGCCGCAAGAGCGGGAGCTGGGCGAGGGCCTGGGCGGCGCCGCCGAGGAGCGAGGCCCAGGCCACGGCGAAGATCGCGGGGTGGCCGGTGAGCCGCTCGTAGGCCGGCGCGGCGAGGCAGGCGGCGATCACCGCGCCGTTCATCAACAGCGGGCTCACCGCGGGCAAGAAGAAGCGGCCGCGCACGTTGAGCATGCCCATAAACACCGAGGCCATGGCGATGAGGCCCACGAACGGCGAGAGCGCTCGGGACAAGGACGCGGTGAGCGCGGCCTTCTCGACGTTGGCCTCAAAGCCCCCGGCGATGAGGCTCACCAACGGATCGGCGAAGGCGAAGGTCAGCAGCGCGACGGCGGCGACGGCGGCGAGCAAGACGCCCAAGAAGGCGTTGGCCAAGGCGAAGGCGGCGTCTCGGCCGTCCTTCTCATCGACGTCGGCGTAGAGCGGCACGAAGGCGTTGGACAGCGCGCCCTCTGCGAAGAGCTCACGCATCAGGTTGCCGATGCGGAACGCGGCGTTCCAGGCGTCCGCGGCGAGGCCCGCGCCAAAGACGGCGGCGAAGACGACCTCGCGGGCGAGGCCGCTCACCCGAGAGAGCAGGTTCGCGGCGCCCAGCGCGGCGACGCTCTTACGAAGAGACGGGTTCGGTGAAGACATCGGGCCTCGGGTTAACCCGGGCGCAGACCCAACACAGGTCACCGCGTCAAGATCCTGTCACGAATGAAGATTCTCCAGGTATGCTGCCGCTGTGCGACGACCCCTTGCCATGATGGCGCTCCTGGGTGCGCTCCCCGTGGCCTGGGCCGCGACGGGAGGCCCTGACGCTGGCGGCGTGTCGTGGCTGGACTCCGATGAGGCTGAAGGCCCGCCCTCGACGCTGTTGGACATCCGCGCCGAGGGGGCGCTGCTCAGCCTAGGCGACGAGGAGCAGACCCCGCTGAGCTTGCCGTTCACGGTGTCGTGGTATGGCTCGGCGGAGACCTTGCTCTATGTAGGGGACAACGGCACCGCCTTCTTCTCTGGGAGCCAAGACGCCGCGGACGTCACCTGCGCCCCGGGCGGCGCCTGGTCCGGCGTCGCCGCGTGGTGGCTGGACCACGACGGCGCAGCGCTGCGCACGGCGACCCTCGGCCAGTACCCTCGGCGCCTCTTCGTGATTGATTGGTCGAGCGCCCAACCCAAGGGCGCGAGCGGCGACGGGCAGGTCCAGGTGTGGTTTCAGGAGGCCCGGGACGAGGCGGTCATCGTGCTCGGCGACCTCGACGTCGGCGACGCGGCCTTTGATGGCGGCGCCGGGGCGGTGATCGGCGTGCAGGGCAGCGCGAGCGCCGGGGTGGCGTGGTCCTGCGCCGGTGGGCTCAGCGACGGCCTGAGCGCCTGGTTTGGCCCGGAGTCGAGCCGTCCGGGGGCGGCGGCGGTGAACCTCGGCGACCAGAGCCGGGCGTGGTACGGCGGCTCGTCCTATGGGTACCTCGGGCAGACCCTCGCGGGCGGGGATCTCAACGACGACGGCCTCAGCGAGCTGATCATGGGCGCCCCCGAGGCCGATCAGGTCGTCATCACCTACGGCGGCCTCGCCCCCGGCAGCGGCGACGCGAGCGCGGCGGAGGCGATCTTCACCGGGGCCAGCGGCGGCGAGCTCGGCGCGGCGATGCTCGTGGTGGACCTCGACGGCGACGGCTTTGACGACGTGATCTTGGGCGAGCCAAGGTCGGACACCGCCGGGAAGGACGCCGGGGCGGTGTATCTGCTGCGACACGACACGTTCGGCGGCACAAACGCCGTGAAGACCTTCGCCGACGCCACGCTCACCGGCGACCCGTCCAGCGACGCCCAGGCCGGGGATGGTCTCGCCAGCGCTGATGTGGACGGTGACGGCTACAACGATCTTTGGATCGGCGCCCCGGGCGACGACACCGACGGCCTCAACGCCGGGGCGGTGGCGCTGTGGAGCGGCGGGGTGAGCTGGAGCTCGGGCTCCCTCGTGGGCCTGCCGACCCTCGGCGGCGCGTCCGCTGGGGACAAGCTCGGCTTGGCGCTCTCCGCCGGAGATGTAGACGGCGACGGCCTCGGCGACCTGCTCGCGGGCAGCGCCACCAGCGACATCGCCGCGACAGACGCCGGGGCGGCGTGGCTGGTGCTCGGCGGCGGGCGCGCGGGGCGGGCCGACATCGACGCTGAGGCCATCGCGGAGATCACCGGGGTCACCGCGCTCGACTACCTGGGCGCCGCCGTGGCGCTCCTCGATCTGGACGGCGACGGCCTCGATGATCTGGCCTTGGGCGCCCCACGACAAGACTCCGGCGCGAGCAACGCCGGGGCCGTGTACCTCTTCTACGACGGATCTTCGGTGGTGGGCGCGTCGTCGGCGTCGGGCGCCGATGGGCGGGTGCTCGGCGACTCCAGCGCGGCGCTCTTGGGCACGGCGCTGACCGCGGGTGACCTCGACGGCGACGGCGTGGAGGATCTGCTCATCGGCGGACCGGGCGCGTACAGCTCCGCCGGGGCCGCGTGGGTGCTTCGTGACGCGCCCATCGGCGATCTTTTGGCCTCGGACGCGGACCACGTCTTGCGCGGCGGGTACTCCGGCGGCGGGGCGGGCACGGGGCTCACGCTCCTCGCTGATCAGGACGGCGACGGCTTCGGGGAGGTGGCGGTCGGCGCCTGGTTTGGCTCCGTCGCGACGTACACGCTCAACGGGGTGGTGAGCGTCTGGCCGTATCGCCCCTCGTTTCTTGACCTGGACGGGGATGGGCTCGTCGGCGCCGCCGCCGATGGGCCGGACTGTGACGACGCCGACGCTGGGGTCTATCCCGGCAACGACGAGGGCTTGACCTTAGACGCGGCGGGCTACGCCTACGACGACGACTGCGACGGCTGGGTAGACGGCGTGTACCTCACCCGCACCCGCGCTGAGCACCTCGCGTATGAGCGGGTGGAGGTGCTCGGCGATCCGGCGGCGGAGCTGTTCAACTTTGAGTCCACGTCGAGCGGCGCGTCGGTCGAGACGCTCTACGCCTCAAACGGCGTCACCTTGGCCGGATCTGGGGGCGTGACCGCCGCGAGCGCGGTGTATGGCAGCGACGCCGTGGGGCGCTTCGCCGCCCAGGTGAACCCGACGAGCGCCGGAAACCAGCTCACCCTGAGCTTTGACCGCGACGTCGACGCGCTCTCGTTTCAGCTCCTCGACGGCGTAGAGACCCTCGCGCTTCAGGCCTGGGACGCCGATGGGGTGGATCTGCTCGTGAGCGGAGGCGCGGCGCCGCTTGAGCACTCCGGCGAAGACGTCCCCGGCGGGCGCTTCGTCGGCGGGATCTTCGCCAGCCCGGCGCGGCTGGTCACCCTGAGCGCGCCGACGGCGGACGGCTGGGGCCTCGACAACCTGCGGATCTACTGGAGCGAAGAGAGCGACCGGGACGCTGATGGCTGGCGTGGCCTCGACGGTGACTGCGACGACTCCGACGCCGAGATTTACCCCGGCGCCGCCGAGGATCTCTCAAACGGCAAGGACGACGACTGTGACGGGATCATCGACGGCGGCGGCGCGACCTTGTGGACCGACGCGGCGCTGTGGGAGGCCGAGACGGTCGCCATCCTCACGGCCATCAACTTTGAGGAGCTGGCCCTTGGCGACACCGTGGCCGACCAGTACAACGCCTTGGGCCTGGACGCGGACGCCGAGCTTCGGGTGGTCAACGACGTCGACGGCGCCGTCCCCCGCGACAGCCAAGGCGCCCAAGCGCTGCGCGCCACCGTCGAGCTACGGTTTGAGGAGGTGCAGCCGGCGGTGCTGCTCTATCTGCTCGATGGCCAAGGGACGTTTGATCTGGAGGGCGTGCTTGACGGCGTGACTCTCTACGGAGTCACGCTCACCGCGAAGGGCGACGACGTGGCGGGCGGCGAGGTGATCGGCCTCACCTTTGACCTCGGCATCGACACCCTCCTCATCACCGGCCCCGCCGCCGACGTCTGGGGCCTGGACGACCTCACCTTCAACGCCTTGGGCCTCGACGACGCCGACGGCGACGGCTTCACCGAGGCCGAGGGCGACTGCGACGACCACGACGACGAGGTGAGCCCCGACGCCGAGGAGGTGTTCTACGACGGCGTAGACGCGGACTGCTCCGGCGACTCCGACCGCGACGCCGACGGCGACGGCTTCGATCTGGAGCTTGACTGCGACGACGGCGACGACGAGGTCAACCCCGACGCTGAGGAGACCTTCTACGACGGCATCGACGCCGACTGCGCCGGCTCCGACTTCGACGCGGACGGCGACGGTCACGACGACGTGGCCTGGGGCGGCGACGACTGCGACGACGCCGACGGCGCGGTGAGCCCCTCCGCCGCCGAGACCTTCTACGACGGCGTTGATGACAACTGTGAGCCCCTCGATGACGACGACAGCGACGGGGACGGCTTCTCCGCCGCGGGGTTCCCCGGCGGGCTCATGGGCTCTGGCGACTGCGACGACGCCGCCGACGCCGTGAACCCCGACGCTGAAGAGACCTTCTACGACGGCGTGGACGCCGACTGCGACGGCGGCTCGGACTACGACGCGGATGGAGACGGCTACGAGTCCATCGTCCATGGCGGCGAGGACTGCCTGGACGACAACCCCACGGCGTACCCCGGCGCCAAAGACACGCTCTATGACGGCGTCGACTCGGACTGCGCCGGAGACAGCGACTTTGACGGCGACGGCGACGGCTACGACTCCACCTTAGGCGGCGGCCCAGACTGCGACGACACCGACGCGGCGATCAGCCCCGACGCCGTCGAGAGTGACCTCAACGACGGCATCGACGAGGACTGCGACGGCACCGATGAGTGGGATCTGGACGGCGACGGCCACCGGCCCCCGGAGCGCGGCGGCGAGGACTGCGACGACGCCGACGCCACGGTGAGCCCCAGCGCCCCGGAGACCTGCTACGACGGCCAAGATCAAGACTGCGACGGCCTCGCCGACGACAACGACTGCGACGGCGACGGCTACGACGCCATCGTGGCCGGCGGCGACGACTGCGACGACCTCAACGGCGGCGTGAACCCTGGCGCCCGGGACTACGCCTATGACGGCGTCGATCAGGACTGTGACGGCCGGGACGACTACGATGACGACGGCGACGGCCACGCCGTGAGCTGGTACGGGGGAGGGGACTGCGACGACGCCGACGCCACGGTGAACCCCGACGCCGTCGAGGTCTTCTACGACGGCGTCGATCAGGACTGCGACGGGGCTTCAGACTACGACGCCGACGGAGACGCCCAAGACAGCGCGGCCTATGGCGGTGAGGACTGCGACGACGACGACGCCACGATCTACCTCGGCGCCTTGGACCTGCCCTATGACGGCGTTGATCAGAGCTGCGACGGCAAAGACGCCGAGGACGTAGACGGCGACGGCCACGGAGACGTGGCGCACGGCGGCGACGACTGCGACGACGCCGACGCCACGGTGAGCCCGGCCGCCGCGGAGGTCTTCTACGACGGCATCGACCAGGACTGCGACGGCGGATCCGACTTCGACGCTGACGGCGACGGCCATGACAGCGAGGACTGGGGCGGGGATGACTGCGATGACGCTGACTCGCGCACCTACCCCGGCGCCTCGGAGCGTTGGTACGACGGCCTCGACCAGGGCTGCGACGGCGGCGACGACTACGACCAAGACGGCGACGGCCACGCCGCCGAGGCCTGGGGCGGCGAGGACTGCGACGACACCAAGGCGGGCGTCTCCCCCGATGTGTCCCTGGATGACTGCCGCCGGGGAGATGAGGACTGCGACGGGGTAGAGGACGAGGACTGCGTCGAGGCGCCCGACGACAGCGGCGGCGGGGACACCAGCGCTGATGACAGCGCCGGCCCCGATGACAGCGGCGGCGGCGGACACGAGCGCCGATGACAGCGGGATGACAGAGAGCGGCGGCGAAGACAGCGACCTTCGCGACGACACGGCGATCTTGTCGGACAGCGACGGCGGCGTGAGCGACGACACCGCGAGCGGCCTGACCCCCAAAGATGACGGTCGGGGCGGGGGCTGCGGCTGCGCGTCGGCGAGCCGGGGTGAGGTCGGAGGCGGCGCCCTCAGCGTGCTTCTCTTCGCCGCCCTCGCCGGTCGTCGTCGCCGCTCCTGAGCGGGCGCGGTCCGCGTCAAGCGCCGCGCCGGGTTACGAAGGCGGCGGAGCAGCCCAAGCGGAGGAGACGTGCTCGACCTGATTGAGATCTACGGCGCCCAGACCGTTCACGCCCGAGGGCTTCACGGCGATGAGCGCGCGGATGGCCCCGGTGGCGGCCTGCTCACGGCGCTCTACAACGTCGGCCTCGGCCCGCTCACCGCACATCTGGGCGCGAGGCCGTCACTGCGCGCCTTGGAGCTTCACGACGCCGACGCCGGCCTCACCCTGCGCCGCGAAGGCACAAACGCCCGCGTGACGATGCGCTGGGCGAGCGGGGAGTCTCTGGAGGACCTCATCGAGCTGGCGCCGAACCCCGACTCCTTGGCGGATGGGGACGCGCCGCTGTTTGTGCCCGAGCCCTCAAGCCGCGTCACCGACGTCTTCGCCGCCCTGGGCGCCTTGGGCCAGCCGCTCTATGTCGTCGAGGATGTTGAGGGTCAGGCGCTCTACACCGCGGGTCGTTACGGCGGCGGTCCTGGGGCGGCGCGGCTCTACGGGGCCTTGCCCCCGGCCCGAGAGCTCGGCTCCGAGGCCTTCTGCGTGAGAATGGGCGTCCGTGCCCCGTACATCGCCGGGGCGATGGCCGGCGGCATCGCCTCGCCGGAGCTCGTCATCGCCATGTCCAAGGCCGGGCTCATCGGCTTCTTCGGCGCGGGCGGGCTGCCCATCGAGGCCGTGCGCGCGGGGGTCAAGACCATCCTCGACGCCGTCGGCGCGGCGCCCGCGGGCTTCAACCTCCTGCACAACCCCGTCGAGCCCGCCAGCGAGGAGGCCGTCGCCGAGCTCTACGTGCAGTCCGGCGTGCGCTGGGTCTCGGCCTCAGCGTACATGGGCCTCACCCCGGCGATCGTGCGTTACCGCTACGCCGGGATTCGCCGCGGCCCGGACGGCGGCGTGATCTGCCCGAATCGGGTGCTGGCGAAGGTCTCGCGCCCCGAGGTCGCCGAGCACTTCATGCGCCCGGCGCCGGGAGAGCTGCTCCAGGCGCTGGTGAAGAGCGGCAAGCTGAGCCCCGAGGAGGCCGATCTCGCCGTGAGCTGGCCGATGGCGGACGCCATCACCGCCGAGGCCGACTCCGGCGGGCACACCGACCGCCGCCCGCTGCCCGTGCTCGTGCCGATGATGCGCGCCTTGCGGGATCGGGTGAGCGCGTCGTTGGACTACGCCGCCCGGGGCGCGCAGATCTTCATCGGCGCCGCCGGGGGCGTGGCCTCGCCGCGCTCGGTGCTCGCGGCCTTCGCCTTGGGCGCCGACTATGTGCTCACCGGCTCGGTGAACCAGTCGGCGCGTGAGGCGGGCACCTCCGCCGAGGTGAAGGAGCTGCTCGCCGAGGCCGGAATGGCCGACGTCGCCATGGGCCCGGCCCCGGACATGTTTGAGATCGGCGCCCAGGTCCAGGTGCTCTCCCGGGGCACGCTCTACGCCCAGCGCGCGAAGAAGCTCCATGAGCTGTACAAAGAGTACGCGGGCTGGCCGCTCGTGCCCGAGGCCGACCGGCAGCGGGTGGAGCGGCAGATCCTCGGGCGCGCCTTTGACGAGGTCTGGGCGGAGTGCGAGACGTACTGGGGCGCCCGGGACGTGAGCCAGGTGGAGCGCGCGCGCACCGACGGGCGGCACAAGATGGCCCTGGTCTTCCGCTGGTACCTCGGCATGACGAGCCGCTGGGCACGATCGGGGGAGACGGCGCGGCGCCGCGACTACCAGATCTGGTGCGGCCCGGCGATGGGCGCGTTCAACGACTGGGCCAAGGGCGGCGCCTTGGGCCCCCTCGCCGGGCGCGGGGTGGTCGAGATCGCCGACGCGCTGTTGACCGGAGCGCGTATCCTCAGCCGCGGTGAGGCCCTGCGCGCCCAAGGCGTGATCCTGCCCGTAGACCTCGACGCCTGGAGGCCCTGAGTGCGCCGCGTCGCCTTGGCCTCGCTCTTCGCCTGGGGCTGCACAGGCGGCGGCGGGCCAAACGACGCGGAGCGGCTCTCCCAAGCGCTGGCGCTGCCCCCGGACGCCGTGGAGGAGGCCATCGCGCTGTGTGAGGGCATCCGAGACCCAGGCAGCGCCGGGGCCTGCGCCGAGCGTGTGGTGGTCGCCGTAGATGGCGCCAACAAGACCCCGGGCGCCCGCTGTGAGCGTGTGCCTGACGGCGTCTGGCGTGAGGAGTGCTACTTCCAGGCCGCGGAGATCGCCCGCCGCCGAGGCGACACGGATGAGGCCGGTGAGCTCTGCGCCAAGGCCGGCCCGTTCATCAACGACTGTGGGCAGCACCTCTGGCAGAGCGCGCTCAAGTCCATCGTCGAGAGCAACGACGAGCCCGCCGAGCGCCGGGAGCGGGCCGAGCGCCTGTACCACCTCTGGGAGCCCGTGCTCGGCGACTCTTCAGACATGGCCTCGCGCTTCTGGCAGCGCTTCTACCAGCACCAGCTTGAGCAAGACCCGCAGCTCAGCTTTGATCTCTGCGAGGCCGAGACCGGCGATGACCAGGTGACCTGCCGCAAGAGCGTGGGGCAGCTCTACCTGGGCCGAATCCGGGCGATGGTCGGCTCGCCCAGAGGCCCAGAGACGCTCTGCGAGCTTGGCCCTCAAGGTGTCGCCGCCTTGGCCGCCGCGCCGGGCCTCAACGTGAAGCCCCACCCGGCCTTTGACCGAGTCCTCGCGGGGCAGGTGGACTGGGTGTGCACGAAGGGCCACATGGGCCCGCCGCCGCCGGAGCTGATGGAGTCCGCGGGCCTCTGAGCGCCCTCGGCGGGGGCCTCAGCCGCCGCTCGCCCAGGCGCCGCCGGGCTCGGGCACAAAGTCTTGGCCGTCAAACCGCAGGCGCTCCACGTCGCGGAGCGCGCCGCCCTCGACGGTGTACACGCACAGGTGCGCCGTGCGGCCCTTCTTGGGCAGGTAGGCGTAGCCCGCCGCGCCGGGGTTGAGGATCGGGATCTCCACCCCTTCGCCCTTGAGCGCGGCGCGAAAGCCGTGGTGCTCATGGCCATGCACGATGGCGCCGATTCGCCCGGCGTGTTTGAGCAAGAGCGCCTCTAAGGTGGCGGCGTTCTCTAGGTTTCGGGTGGCGGGGCCGTAGGGCTCGCCGCGGCGGTCGCGCAGGGGGTAATGCAACATCACGAACACGAACCGGCCGCGGAGGCGGTCATCCCGCAGGAGCGTGTCGAGGCCGTCGAGCTGGCCCTCGTCGATGAAGCCTGAAGAGAGGATCCACTGCGCGCGGCAGACGTCCAGGGCCACACAGGCGACCTCATCTCCCAAGAGGTGCAGCCGCGGCCAGTCTCCTTTGCCCGTCCACTGGCCAAAACGCTCCTCGATCGTGCGGTTCAAGAAGGTGTCGGGGGTGTAGGTGTCGTGGTTTCCGGGGATGAGGGCCGTGGGCTGGCGCGAGAACAGCGGGGTGAGCAAGGCCGCGGCGGCCTCAAACTCAGCGGGCAAGGCCTGGGCGGTGAGGTCGCCGGAGCACAACAAGGCGTCGGGGTTGAGGCGCTCGACGGCGGCCACGGCGGCGCGCTGGGCGGCCTCGGTGAAGTGGCCCGATCGGCCCACGACGTAGAGGTTGGCGCTGCCCAGAAGGCGCTTGACCGTGAGCTCGTCGAGGCTCGGGGGGCGCATGACGTGAAGATCAGTGAGGTGGGCGACGCGCATTCATGGCTCCTCGCGCCGAGAGGGCGCAGGGATTAGCTATACAGTCTGAGCCCCCCGCGCGAAGGATCCCCCGTGAGTGACGATCCGAGAGAGCTTCTGGACGAGGCCGCCCGTCGGCGACTCTCCTGCCAGGTCATGCCCCGCGCTGGCGCCTGGAGCGCCGCCCAGCTCGTGCGGGTCGATCGTGCGGGCGTGGTGCTCACCGCGCCGGGCCTGCGCCTGTCCGGCGGCGAAGATCTGCGCGTCTGGTTTAAGCTCGACGAGCAGGTCTACTCCTTTGAGGGCTCGGTGCTGCGCGCCGGGGTGCCCGTGCCCGAGCGCACCAACGACGGCGTGCTGTTGGGCTTCATCGAAGACTTCCGCCGCGAGCGCGCCGAGCACACCACCGGCGAGGCCACCCTTCGCGCCGTGATCCTCCCGCCCCAAGGCCGCGGCTTAGAGCTCGTCGGCGGCGTCGCGCGGCTGGTCGAGGTGGGCTTAGAGGGCCTCTCGTTCTCTGTGCCCCAGTCCGAGCCCCTCAAGTTTGTCGAGGGCGGTCGGGTGAGGGTGCTCGTCGCCGCCCCCGATGAGCCCGAGCACCACGCGGACGCGCGGGTAGAGCGCCTCGCCGTGGACGGCCAGCTCGTGCTCTACCGCCTCGTGTTTGAGGGCGTGCGCGGCGACGACGCCTCGGCCCACCTTCGCGCGATTGAGGCCCTGCGGGTGCTCGCCTAGCCCCAAGCCTTCACAGGCCGCCCTCACCGGGCTTGTGCGGCGTCTCCCCAAGGTGTATACCGCTTCCTTATGCAGCCCTCCGCGCTTGAGAGAGCCCAGGTCGAAGGATTCGACGACGCCCAGCGCCGTGGCTGGCGCCTCCTCGCCGACGTGGCGAGAGAGGTGCACGTCGGCATGTCTGAGGTCGAGATCGAGGCCATCGCCCACGACAAAGCCACCGCCCACGGCTTCGACCGCTGGTTTCACCCGCCCGAGGTGCAGGTCGGCGCCCGCATCGGCAAGTCGCGGGTGCTTCGTGGCGCCTCGGCCAGCGCCCGCATCAAGCCCGGCGAGCTGGTGGCCATCGATCTCGCGCCGTCCGGGGCCGAGTTTTATGCCGACGTCGGCGTCACGCTACACGTCGCCGAGCCCGGCGCGGCGGAGCCCGAGCTGCTCCAGGTCGCCCGCGAGTGCGCGCGGGGCTGTGTGGGCTACGCGAGCCAGTGGAAGACCGTCGGCGAGATCTTCGTCTTCGCGAAGTCTTGGGCGAACAACCACCGCTATCAGCTCGCCTCTGAAGGCGCGATCGGCCACGCCATCCTGCCCAAAGCGGGCCTGTTGAGCCTGGGCTTCCCCGCCTCCGCCCACGCCGCGGCGCGCCTGCGCCGTTACCAAGTGCACTTCTTGCACCCCGCGCGAATCCGCGGCGCCTGGGCCTTCCGCCCCGTGGTGCGCGGCGACGGCTTGACCGCCTCCTTTGAGGAGCTGGTCTACATCGACGGCGAAGAGAAGCGCATCTTGGGCCGCGCCAACCTCAGCGAGGTCGGCACGCTCCCGGCGCTCTGAGGCCCGCCTTACGGCTTGGCCTTGTGGTTGTAGGCCGAGAGGTCGGGCAAGACCGGTCCGTCATCGTAGAGGTGATGGAAGGTCACCCAGGTGCGGCTCACGCGCTTGACGTAGCCGCGGGTCTCGCGGAAGGGGATGGACTCGACGAACTCGTCCGTGGGCAGGTTGCCCTTCTCGCGCAGCCACTTGTCTACGTTGCCTTCCCCGGCGTTGTACCCGGCCATCGACAGCGCGGGGTTGCCGCCGTAGCGCAGCATCAAGAACTGCATGTAGCGCGCGCCGATCTTGGTGTTGATCGCCGGGTCGTTGAGCTGGGCGGTGGTCACCGACATGCCCAGCCAGCCGGCGACGGTGCGCGCCGTGGCGGGCATGAGCTGGGAGAGGCCCCGGGCGCCAGCGTGGGAGACGATCTCTTTGTTGAAGCTCGACTCCTCGCGCACCAGCGCGTGGAACATGCGGGGATCCCAGCCATACTCCTTGGCGGCGGCCTTCACCTCGTCCCAGTACAGCTCGGGGTAGGCCTGCACGAGCACCCGCTCTCGCTGGGCGCCCATCACTTCAGGCGGGTGGGTGTCGATGTACGACCGCAGGCGCTCATGGGCGAAGAGGATGTCGCCTTGATCCCACTGAATGCTCGTGATGAACGCGAACTCCGCCGGGGTGTAGGCCGACTCGTCTAACCGCGTCAGCTCGGCCAAGGCCTCCCGGGTGAGCCCGAGCTGGGCCAAGGCGAGGCCCGCGGCGATGTGGGGGTCCTTCAAGAACTCCTCACGCACCACCCACGGCGTCTTTTTGCCCTTGGGCGGGTCGGGGAGCTTGGCCCAGGCCGCGGGGTCGAGCTCTTTGAGCCGGGCGGCGGCCAGGAGCGTGTACCAGTTGTGGGGGTGCTGCTCCACAAACCGCTGGAGCAGGCGCGCGGCCTCCTCCTTCCGTTTGGGGTCGGTGGTGAGGGTGTGGGGGGCGTTCACGTCGGGCCAAGCGCGCCAGCGCGCCGCCCAGTACAGGCAGGCCTGAACGTGGGTGGCGTCGGCGGTGATCGGCACCTCCCAGGCGCCCTTCTCGGCCCACTGAATCGCCTCGTCGGTCTTGCCCGCGCGGTACGCGCCCCAGGCCAGGCGCCAGAAGCTCTCCGCGGCCAGGTCGCCGTCGGGCACCTTCTTCACACCTTCAGCCCACAAGGTTCGCGCGGCCTCGGGGTCACCGGCCTCTTGCAGCCCGATGCCGCCCAAGGCGTAGCCGTCATCGGCGTAGCTGTGGGTGGGGTAGAGCTTGGGGATCTCGGCGAACAGCCGCGCGGCCTCGGCCCAGGCCTTCTTGCGCTCCTGCGCTTTGCCCGCGATGTACAGGGCCTTCGCGCCGCGGTCGTCGTCGAACCCCTTTACACTTCGTCCCGGCGGGGCCCAACACGTCGGCGGCTTCAGTGAGCCGGTTGAGCTTAAACAGCGAGCGGCCGTAGGCGTACCACAGGCGGCAGGCGTCCGCGCTGGGGGCGGTCACCTTGGGCAAGAGCGGCTGCAGCAGGGTCACCGCGCCCTGGAAGTTGTTCGCCACCATCAAGCGGTCACCGCGCACCGCCGACTCCTGCCAGGTGGCGGCGGTGGGGTACTCCTTGAGCGCGGTCTCGGCCTGTTTTCCGGCGTCGGTCGTCGGGTAATACGCCCAGATGCGGCGATAGAGCGGGTAGGCCGCCGGTGAGCCTTTTCCGGCCTGCTGGGCGAGGTTGAGCAGCGCCCACTCCGAGCCCTCAGCGGGGTCGGGCCGGGCGGCGAGCTGCTCATACAGCGCCTTGGAGGCCGCGGTGTTGCCCGCGTAGCGCAGCGCCGAGGCCCGCGCGAGCATCGCCCGGGGCCAGAGCTGGGCGTCGGCGGGGAAGGTCTCCAGGGCCTTCGCCGCCTCGACGTGGCGCCCATCGGCGCTGTAGAGCTCGGCCAGGGTGAGCGCCTTGTACGTCGGCGGGGCGTGCTCGGCCTTCTCGACCATGGCCGTGAACTTCACGGCCTCGCTGGCTTTGCCCGCGCGCAAGAGCGACCACGCCATCAAGAAGCCGTGATCCCCGACGGCGTGGCCGGGGATCTTCGACTTGTCCAGCGCCGCCAACAAGGTCGCGGCCTCGCTGTGTTTCCGCCCGGAGAGGGCCTCTTTGAGCGCCTTGTCCATGGGGAACGGCGGCGAGAGGTAGGTCAACGCCAGCTCGACCGACGCGGGCTTGTCGGGGTTCGGCGCGGGCTCTAAGGCCAAGGCGAGGCCGGTGAGCAGGAGGAAGGGCAAGATCAGGCGGCGCATGGGCGGGCTCTCGGGGCGGCGGCGGTCGGGCGGTCGGGCAGGCGGGCAGAGCGGCAGGCCACCTGCTTAACACCACAGCCCGGGCCCTGTGCCACTTTACATGTCAAGACCGGAAGTCCGCCGTTCTGATGGGGATCTCGCCCCAGCCACGCCGAAAAACTCAGGCCGCGAACTGCCGCTCGACCAGGCGCCGGTAGAGCCCCTCCTGATGCACCAGCGCGTCGTGAGAGCCCTGCTGCACGGCCCGCCCGCCGTCGATGACGACGACCCGGTCGGCCTCTTTGACCGTGGAGAGCCGGTGGGCGATGACCAGGGTGGTGCGGCCGACCATCAGCCGCTCCAGGGCCTCTTGCACGAGGTGCTCGGACTCGGAGTCCAGCGCCGAGGTGGCCTCGTCGAGCACCAACACCCGAGGATCCTTGAGGATCGCCCGCGCGATGGCCACGCGCTGCTTCTGCCCGCCGCTCAGGCGCACGCCGCGCTCACCGACGAGGGTGGTGTAGCCCTCGGGGAACGAGGTGATGAAGTCGTGGGCGTTCGCCGCCCGCGCCGCGGCCTCGACCTCCGCGTCGCTCGCGGTTTGGCGGCCGTAGCGGATGTTCTCGGCGATGGTGGTGGCGAAGAGGATCGGCTCTTGGGAGACCACGCCCACCTGCTCACGAAGCCAGCTCACGTCGAGGTTGGGGTAGGGGACGCCGTCGAGGGTGATCTGACCCGCTTGGGGGTCGTAAAACCGGCTCAGGAGCGCGGCGACGGTGGACTTTCCGCCGCCAGAGGGCCCGACCAACGCCACCACCTCACCCGGGCGCAGGCTGAGGCTCAGGCCTTGGAGCACGGGGTGGTCGGCGCGGCTGGGGTAGGCGAACTGAACGTCGGTCAGCTCGATCTGGCCTTGTACGTCCGGCACGCGCTCACCGCCAGAGCGCACCGTCGGCGAGCGGTCGAGGAGCTCAAACACCCGCTCCGAGGCGCCCAAGGCCTTCTGGAAGTCCTCCCACAAGGTCGCGAGGCTGCCCAAGGAGACGGCCACGGTGAGGGTGTAGAGCAAGAAGCTGGAGAGCTCACCCATGCTCATGCGGCCATCGACGAGGAGCGTGCCGCCGTACCACAAGACCACGACGATGGCGCCGTAGCCCGCCAAGCCGCCGACGCCCCGGAACAAGGCGCCGATCCAGGCCCGGTACCGCGCCTTCTCAAACGACTCCTCAACCGCCGCGCCATAACGACGGATCTCGGCGTCCTCTCGGGCGAAGGCGCGCACGGTGCGCACGCCGGAGAGCGTCTCCTCAGCGACCTCCGTGGACCGCGCCAAGGCGTCTTGCACCTCGCGGCTGGTGCGGCGAAACACCTTGCCGAACATCGCCGCGCCGATGACGACCAGGGGCACAATCGCCAAGGTGACGACGGTGAGGCGCCATGAGGTCCAGAACAAGGCGCCGATGCCGCCCAGGGCCATCACGAGAAACCGCAGCAACATCGAGAGGTTCACCGTCACGGCGCTCTGCAGCACGGCGGTGTCGGCGGCGAGGCGGCTGGTCAGCTCACCCGTTCGACGCTCATCGAAGAAGGCGATCTCTTGGCGAATGAGCGCCGCGTAGAGCTCACGGCGGAGCTGGGTGACCACACGCTCGCCGGCCACGGTGAACAGGTACGCGCGGATGCCGCCGAAGACGCTGCCCACCAAAAACAAGGCGAGCAGGGCGATGGCGGACTCGTCCACCACCACACGCCCTTCCCCTTTGAGCACCCCATCGACGATCTTCTGCACGGCGACGGGGTAGAGCAGCGTCACCCCCGCGCTGATGAACAGCGCGACGGTGGCGATGATGAGCCGCTTTGACTCAGGGCGGGCAAGAATAAGCAGACGGCGGAACGAGCTGACAGATTGCATCTTTGGAACATGAGCGCCCAGAGCCCGTTGGTCAAGGAGCTGGAGGCAGCTCCATCACATAGATTCGCCGAAAGTCGCGGTCGTCCCCTTTGAGCTCCCCTTGGGCGGCCACGGCGAGCCAGATCTTGCCGCCGACGCTCACGAGGTCGTGATCCATGTTGCCCACGGTGCGGGTCGCCACCGGCTTGGGCAGCTTGCCGTCGAGGCCAACCCGCATGACGGGGTCGAAGCGGGCGTCGTCGTCGAGCACAAACACGAAGCCGTCGCTCCCCGGCAGCCACGCCGGGCCCTCGTCGTTGATCACCACCCCGGCCACGACCTTCTGGGAGCGCCCCGTGGAGAGCTCGACGACGTAGAGGTCAAACCGGGACTTGTCCTCGTGGTTTGAGTAGAACGCCAGCTTGGAGCCGTCGGGAGAGAAGCGCGGGCGGGTCTGGGTGTGGCCCCAAGGCGCGATGGCGACGGGGTTCGGCGCGCTGAGGTTCGTGATCACGAACACGGTGTCGCCCTCTGCGCCGCGCCCGACATAGGCCAAGGTGTTGGACTGGGGCGACCAGGCCGGGTGCAGCTCCGAGGTGGTGGCGTCGGCGGTGAGCCGTGTGGGCGGCCGGTCCAGCGCCTCGGCGCGCAGCAGGTAGAGATCGCCTTGGCCCGTGCGCGCTGAGGAGAACACGATGTATTGGCCGTCGGGGCTCCAGGCCGGGCCGCCATCGACGCCAGGGGAGGCCGCCAGGCGGGTGCCGCCTTGTAAGAAGAGGTCGTACTCGCGGTCGTCCCCGGCGGCGGAGTAGACGTAGGTGTTCAGCGCCTTGGGTGACCACGAGAGCTCGTGTACGACGGCGCTCTTGGGGATGGTGCCGAAGCCCGTGGTGAGCCCGGCGCTGGGCTTCGCGGCGGGGTTCACCTGGGTGACGCCGACGCCCGGCGCGTACAGGTGCAGGCTCACGGCGCGCTGACCGTGGTCGTTGAGCTCCCACGAGAGCCTTGAGCCGTCCGGCGACCAGCGCGGCGCCTGGGCGTGGGCGCTCACCTCCGGGGAGACGGCGACGGCCTGGGCGTTTGCGGCGGAGAGGGTGATCAGGAGCAGGCTGAGCATGACGAGGCATTCTACACCCGGACGTCGGCCCGTGTTCCGAGGGCAGCGCGTGACCGAGCGGCGGGGGAGTCGTGCGCGCGGTCATCCTCACGTCAGGGGGCCTTCCGCCTGGGGCTGGCACCGGTTATCGCCCTAGCCCTCGTGCTGGAGCCTCGCCATGGCAGAGCCCGCTGCGCCCCTCAAGTCGCCTGAGCCCTCGACCGCCCTCCGCCTGTGGTGGGCGCTCGGCAAGCTTCGTTGCCCGGCCTGCGGCGAGGGCAAGCTCTACTCGGGCTGGTTCGCCATGAACGAGACCTGCCCGTCCTGCGGCGCGCGGTTCTTTCGTTGGGAGGGCTCGTGGACGGGGCCGACGGTGATGGGCTACACCACCGGGGCCTTGGTCGCGGCGGCGGCGGGCCTCGCCATTCATTCGGTTCGTGGCCTACAAGACGGCGATCAGTGGTTCCTCATCGTCGCCGCCATCATCGGGGCCTTGGCGCCGTTTCATCGCACGAAGGCCGCCTGGGTGTGGACGCTCCACCGCACGGGCTGGGTGTTCCGCGACGGCGACCACGGCACGATCAAGGGCCGCAGCTCGGGCTCGGCCCCGCCGCTCAAGCGCGCCTGAGCGGCGGGCTCACCCGGCTCAGAGATGGTCGGGCAGGCCGAAGCGGGGGAAGAGGCTCGCCGTGTCTAAGAACGCGGTGATCGTGATGATCTTGCCGTCTTGAAGCTCCAGCACATGCAGCGCCCAAGGGCTGTGGCCCCCGGCGGGATCGAGCCGGTACTGACCAAACGCCAGGCCGCCGTTCGCCGCCGTGGGCAAAAACCGGCTCCCACGGCAGCCCGCGCCGGTGCCCAACATCCAGGTGCGCACGGCCTCGGGGCCCTTGAGCCACAAGGCGTAGGGCGGCATCGACTGCACCACCTCCTCGTGCAACATCGAGGCCAAGGCGTCCATGTCGTAGGCCTCGAAGGCGGCGATATAGCGGTTGAGCAGTCGCTCGTGGTCGGTGGCCAAGCTCACCGCGTCGGTGGGCTGGGGCGCTTTGGCGCTGAGCGTGGCCCGGGCGCGCTGCAAGGCGCTGTTCACCGACGCGACGGAGTCTCCAAGCAGCGCGCCGACCTCGGTGGCCTCAAACCCCGCCACGTCCCGCAGCAAGAGCACGGCGCGCTGCCGAGGCGGGAGGTGCTGGAGCGCGGCGACGAAGGCCAGGCGGATGGACTCCTTGAGGATCGCCTGAGAGGCGGGATCTGCGTGCTCAGGCAAGACCATGGCGTCGGGGATGGGCTCTACCCAGGTCTCGGGCGCGCGCTGGGGGCCGGGCGGGCCGCTGGCGTCTCCGGCAGCGCCGATCTCCACGGGGCGAATCCGCCGGGCGCGACCCTCGAGCATGTCCAGGCACACCCTCGTGGCCACACGAAACAGCCACGAGCGTAGAGAGGCCCGGCCCTCAAACCGCTCGTGGCCTCGCCATGCGCGCAAGAGCGTCTCTTGAACCGCGTCTTCAGCCTCGACCAAGGCCCCCAACATGCGGTAACAGCAGGCGGTCAGCTCGGGACGATGCTGCTTAAACGCCCGCTCCAGCTCGGCGGGCAGGGCGGCGGGGGGCATCGGGGTAGACGAGGAGGCTTGGCGAGATGGCATTGCCGCACATTAACCCGCTCCCCCAAGCGCGCGAAGGGGAGACGACAGAAGCCAAGGCGTATGACTCACCTTGGCTTCAAGTGAATTGTTGTTGAAGATCAGAAGGTTACGAAAAATCTCTCAGGCGGGCGCGTCGCCTTGCCCTGGAAAGGCCGAGATGTCCATGAAGAACAGCTCCCAGTGGTGCCCGTCGAGGTCGTAGATGTTGCGCTGGTACATGAAGCCGTAATCGACGGGCTCGCCGTTGCTGGTGGCCCCGGCGTCGATGGCGGCGGCGTACAGGGCGTCTACCTCGGCCCGGCTGTCGCAGGTGATGGCGAACAGGCCCTCGACGTGGGTGCGGGTGTCGCAGATCGCCTTTGACGTGAAGTCCTTAAAGCGCCCCTCGACGAGCAGCATCACGAAGGCCTCGTCGTTGAGGATCATGCAGGCCGCGTTCTGGTCGGTGAACATCGGGTTGAAGAAGAACCCGAGCTTGCCGAAGAACTCCTTCGTGGCCTCCAGATCGCGGACGGGCAGGTTGAGGAAGATCTTGCGGGGGTGAGCGAGGTTGATCGGCTGGGACACGGTCGCCTCCAAGGGCGCTTTGGGTTCAGCGGTGTAGACGGCCGGCCGCCGCCTCACTCATCGGTTCACCGCAAAAAAATCGGCGGCGGGATCCGCTCGGACCCAGCCGCCGATCTTCTTCGCTCAGGCTCAGCTTGGCTCAAGCAGGTAGAGCTGGCTGCCCTCGGCCACGAACCGCTCGCTCATCTCGTCGAGGCCCCGCTGGCGCGCGGCCTCGGCGTCTTCGCCCATCTTCAGGGCCTCGGCGCGGATCTCTTGGGTGATCTGCATCGAGCAGAAGCGCGGGCCACACATCGAGCAGAAGTGCGCCGTCTTCGCCGCCGGGGCGGGCAGGGTGGCGTCGTGGTAGGCCCGGGCGGTCTGGGGATCGATGGCCAGCTCAAACTGGTCCTCCCAGCGGAACTCAAAGCGCGCCCGGCTCAAGGCGTCGTCCCAGTCCCGGGCGCCGGGGTGCCGCTTGGCCACGTCGGCGGCGTGGGCGGCGATGCGGTAGGCGATCATGCCCTGCTTGACGTCCTCACGCTCGGGCAGGCCGAGGTGCTCTTTGGGCGTGACGTAGCACAACATCGCGCAGCCCATGGAGCCGATCGCCGCCGCGCCGATGCCTGAAGAGAAGTGGTCGTAGCCCGGCGAGATGTCCACCACCAAGGGCCCCAGCGTGTAGAACGGCGCCTCAAAGCACTCTTTGAGCTGGCGGTCCATGTTCTCTTGGATGAGATCGAAGGGCACATGGCCAGGGCCCTCGATCATCACCTGCACGTCGTCGCGCCAGGCCACCTCGGTCAGCTCGCCCAAGGTGCTCAGCTCGGCGAACTGGGCGTCGTCGTTGGCGTCAGCCAAACACCCGGGCCGCAGGCCGTCGCCCAGAGAGAACGACACGTCGTAGCGCTTCATCAAGGCGACGATCTGGTCGAAGTGCTCGTAGAGGAAGCTCTCTTTGTGGTGATGGAGGCACCAGCGCGCCATGATCGAGCCGCCCCGGCTCACGATGCCCGTGATGCGGCGGGCGGTGAGGGGGACGTGGGCCAGGCGCACCCCGGCGTGAATGGTGAAGTAGTCCACGCCTTGTTCGGCCTGCTCGGCGAGGGTGTCCAAGAACACCTGGATGTCGAGCTTCTCTACCCGGCCCTTCACGCGCTCCAGGCACTCGTAGATCGGCACGGTGCCGATGGGCACGGGGCTGTTGCGCAGGATGAGCTCCCGGGTCTTGTGCAGGTTGGGGCCCGTGGAGAGGTCCATCACCGTGTCGGCGCCCCAGCGCAGGGACCAGCGCAGCTTCTCGACCTCTTCATCCGGCGAAGAGGTGACGGCGCTGGAGCCTAAGTTGGCGTTGACCTTCACCTTAAAGCGGCGGCCGATGATCATCGGCTCCAGCTCTAAGTGTTTGCGGTTCGCGGGGATGATGGCGCGGCCTGCGGCCAGCTCCGTCCGCACCTTCTCCGGCGTGCAGCCCTCACGCACCGCCACAAAACGCATCTCTTCAGTGATGAGCCCCTGCCGGGCGTAGTGCATCTGGGAGAAGTTCGTGTCTCCCCGGGCCTCTCTTGGGGCCACCCACGGCGCCCTGCGCTTGGGCAGGCCGTCCTCCCAGTGGGCGCCTTGGGGCCCGGAGCTGTCATACAGGCGCAGGGCCTCGCCGTTGGAGCAGCGGATCTCTCGGAAGGGCACCTCCAGCTCACCAACATAGAGCTTGTGGTGGTTTCGCCCGCCGATGTCAAACGTGTCGCTTGTCGCCATGCTCGCTTTCCTCCGCCGGTTTTACCCGGATCAGGTTCCGCGGTGTGTTCTCAGACCCGAGTCCGACACGACATGCGTCAGGGGGCCACCCGCAGCGAGAGCCCTGGCGGCATAACCCAGGCCGCCGATCCCGCCCATTGACAGGGCAGGGGCGACCAGCTAAAGATGTGGGGCCGCTGCGGGAGTGGCGGAATGGCAGACGCGCTAGGCTCAGGACCTAGTGGCCGAAAGGCTGTGTGGGTTCGACTCCCTCCTCCCGCACCATCAAAAGCCGTCCGATTCAACTCGGGCGGCTTTCTTCTTTCCTTGGGTCGTGGCTCGGTTTGCTGACGTTCCTTTGACCGCGACCCCGCGTAGTTCTCTGGCATAAGAGCAGACCCCTGATCACCGCTCGGAGATGATGATGATCCTCACGCTCAGCCTGCTCTTCGCCTGCACCCAGACCGGCTCGATCGAGCTCGGCGGCCCCAAAGACGGCCGCCCGCCCGTCTCTGACACCGACCTCGGCGGGGACGACAGCGGCGCCGATGACACCGACGCAGGCGGCGACAGCGCGGACGACACCAGCCCTCCCGAGGACACCAGCCCTCCTGAAGACACCTCGCCCCCCGAGGACACCGAGCCCCAGCGGGGTGAGCCCGACTACTCGGTCTGGATCGGCACCCGCGAGCTGAGCTACGACGGCTGCGAGGCCACGCTCACCGAGAAGGGCACCCTTCTCTCGTCCGACTGGGACTACTACGACTACCTCGGCTACTACTGCGAAGACTGCAAGCTGTGGTACGAGGTCACGGTGAGCCCGTCGAGCGCCTGCGGGCTCAGCGTCTCCACGAGCACCTACCGGGGCCTCGTCTTGAGTGAAGGCTCGGCGGACGTGTACTTCATGGGCAGCGACTTCCGCTCTGGCGGGCTTCTGGCCGAGGGCGGCACCTTTGACGGCTACACGATCTCCTACGCGTATGAGACCAGCGGCGTTACCTTGACCGGCCTCGTGGAGTTCCCGGAGCTCAAGTAGTGCTTACGCCGCGACTTCCTATCTACAAGGGCCGGATCGTCGATCTTGGCCTAGAGTCTGTGGAGCTTCCCAGCGGCCACCGCGTCGAGCTGGAGGTGATCCGTCACCCCGGCGCCGCCGCGGTGGTGCCCCTTCACGACGACGGCACCATCACCCTGGTGCACCAGTACCGCCACGCCGGGGGAGGCATGCACTTTGAGCTGCCCGCGGGGGTGCTCGACAACGGCGAGGTGCCTGAGCTCTGCGCGCGGCGTGAGCTGCGGGAGGAGGTCGGGCTCGGCTGTGAGGAGCTTCTGCGCCTGGGCATGATTCACACGACGCCGGGCTTCACCGATGAGCGCATCTGGATCTTCCTCGCCCGCGGGCTCACGGAGATCGGCGCCGCGCCCGAGCCCGATGAGCACCTGAGCCCCGTGCGGCTCACCGTCGCCCGCGCGCTGGAGCTGGTGGACCTGGGCGAGCTCACCGACGCCAAGACGATCTCCGGGCTGTTCATGCTCACGCGGTTTTTGGCGCGCACCTCGGGCTGATCGGTCTTTGGGCTGATCGCCTGTCACGCCTTGGCCCTACGACACGGATGTCGTGATCTGCGCGCCGCGCTGCGACGGATCACCGCTCCAACGGTCAGAATGAGAAGTCTGAGCGCGTGGCACGGGCCTTGCTTATGATGAAGGCATCCCCTCGTGAGGTGCCTATGCGACGAATCTCTGTTTTGACCCTCGGGCTGTCTACAGCGCTGCTCGCTTGCAGCGACTCCAACCTGATCAGGGACGCCGACGGCGCTTACGACGAGTCGGACACCGGCGCCTCGGACGACACCGGCGCGGCGGGTGAGTCCCCTGATGACGACGATGACGGCGCGTCTGAGCGTGAGGACGACTTCATCAAGCTCCTCCCCGCGACCACAAACCAGTACATCTTTGTGGTGAACAGCGCCCGGGACACGGTCTCGCGGGTGTCTGTGCCCTCCTTGCAGGTGTTGACGGTGGAGGTGGGCTCGCGGCCCAAGGTGGTGCGCACCACGGCGGACAACCAGCGCGCCATCGTCTTCAACGAGGGCAGCGACGACCTCACGATCCTGAACGCGGAGACCTTAGAGGCCACGGTTGTGCAGGTGTTGCCGTACCTCAACGCCATGGTGCTCTCCGACGATGGTGTCTGGGCGGTGGTGTACCGCGACTCGGATGAGGAGGACGACGGCTCCACCGGCGGCGCCCAGTCGTTCAACGAGCTCTCCATCGTGAACACCGTCACCGGCGACCACTTCTCTGAGGTCGTGGGCTTTAAGCCCCGCCAGGTGAAGTTCACGGAGGACTCCAGCCGCGCCTTGGTCGTCAGCGACGAGTACCTGAGCGTCATCGACCTCAGCGGAGAAGACCCCGAAGTGCAGGTGGTCGAGATCGCAGAGGATCTGCTTGATCCGCCCCCGGCGGAGGAGATCGAGGTGAGCCCGGATGGCGCCTACGCCTTCTTGCGGCAGTTCGGCGAGGACAGCATCGCCCTGGTCGATCTGAACACCCTCACCGTAGACCGCCTGCCCACGGGCCAGAACCCCACCGACCTCGACCTGAGCCCCGACGGCGCCTCGGCCGTCGTCGTCAGCCGCGGCTCAAACGAGCTCTACGTCTTTGACGTCGAGAACCCCTACGGCGACCCCGAGGTGATCGCCTTGCCCAGCGAGGAGTTCATCGGCTCGGTGCAGTTCTCCCCAGACAACACCAAGGCCATGCTCTACACCACGGCGGCCTTGGTAGACCACTACACCACCTGGGATCTGGCGACGGGGGAGCTCACCGTGCGCCCGCTCATCAAGCCGATTCAGTCGGTGAACGTGACCCCCGACGGCGGCGCCCTGGTCGTGTTCCACACCGAGGCCGACGCTGAAGGCGCCGACACCACGGGCGAGTTCTACGGCGAGTGGGCGATGAGCATGATCTCGCTCACCGACTTCCGCAGAAACGCCATCCTGCTCTCCGCCGAGCCCACGGCCTACGCCGACTCCCTCGATGGTCGCTGGGGCTTCTTCGTGATGGAGGACAAGCCCTTCTTGGAGGTGCTTGACTACGACAACCTGGGGCTCACCGAGATCAAGCTGCGCTCAAACCCCGTTCACGTCGGGGTGCTCACCGGCACGTCTTACGCCTACGTCAACCAGGATCACGAGCTCGGGCGCCTGTCGTTTTATGACCCAGACGCCGAGCTTCTGGAGACCATCACCGGCTTCGAGCTCAACTCCGGCATCGAGCACTGACCCGTGGAGACCCTCATGCGGACCCCCTCTTTGACTCTGCTCCTCGCGCTCGGCGCCTGTGGCTTTGAGAACCTCCCAGACCAGGGCTACCACGCCGCCGACCTGCCGCTGTGGGACCCCGCCGTCGTGTCGCTGAACGACGCGGTCTACGTCATGCTGCCGCACTCCGGTGAGCTGGCGCGGGTTCACCCCACTGAAGGCTGGACGCTGGTGGACCTCAACGGCCTCACCCCCAGCCGCCTCGTGGCGACCCCCGACCGGGAGGGCGTGATCGTCTTCGGGAGCTACCCGACCTGCACCGAGACCGACCCCAAGATTCAGACCATCCAAGACTGTGAAGACCTCGACGGCGAGATTGAGCTGGTGCACGAGGTCGCCCTGGTGCGGGGTGGGGCGGTGATCAGCAGCGCCCAGATCGCCGCGCACTTCAACGCCGTGTCGTTCACCAACGACGGCGCCCAGGCCGCGCTGCACCTCAACTACGACTCTGGCGCCGACATCGAGGTGACCGGCGTGAGCGATCTCACCCAGGTCTTGTTTATGGACCTGGACTCCGGCGTCATCACCCCCGTCGCCGTCGGGTTCGCCGCCGACCGCATCCTGTTCAACGCTGATGACTCCAAGGCCGTCGTGCTCAGCCGCGGGGAGGTGCTCGTCATCGAGCTGACCTCGGGCAACTTCGACATCGAGGTGCGTTTCCCGCTGAGCCTCGACGTGGACGTGCAGGTGCGGCCCCGGGACGTCGCGCTCACCCCCGACGGCACCTACGCCCTGGTCACGGTCACCGGCGACGACAGCCTCTATGTGCTTGATCTGGAGCAAGAGAGCATCAACATCGTGCCCTTGAGCGCGGCCCCCACGGAGATGGTCGTGGACTCCGTCGCCGACCGCTCGCTCTTTGTGTACGAGAACCTCGCCGTCGTAGACATCCTGGAGCACGACCTCTTCGAGATCGAGACCGTGCCCCTGGACGAGCCGATGAACCAGATCCAGTCCCTCGCGGGGGAGGCCTTGCTCTACTCCACGGCGGGCCGAAAGGACGCCTATGTGCTGGAGCTTGGCGCCGCGGACTATGACGAGCTGCGGCTAGAGAACCCGGCGAGCGAGCTGGTGCTCTCGCCAGATGAGACCTTGGCCTTGGCCATCACCCGGCCTGAGGTCTCGGGCTCCTCCGGCCTCGACGCCTGGTATGACGCGAACTGGGGCGTGGAGATCATCGATCTCGTGGACCGCGAGAACCTGCCCCTGGTGGCCGAGAGCGAGCCTCTGGCCGTGGCGTTCACCGCCGAGGCGTCTACGCCGACGGCTTTGGTGCTCTTGGCGAACTCCACGGACCTCATGCAGCTCGACCTCGCCCGGCGCACGGCGAGCGCGGTGGAGCTAGAGGCGCCAGCCCTCGGCCTCGACCGCTTCGGCGACGCGGGCTTCGTCATCGTGAACAACGCGCAGTTCGGACTGTTGAGCTTCCTCGACCCGGCCACGGGCGAGATCACAGCCGTCGGCGGGTTCGCCACGGCCGGCATCCTGCAGGGTGAGCAGCCGCTCCCCCGTCTCGTTGAGGAGGAGTGACCATGCTCTGCACCCTGTTTTTGGCCGCTCTCGGCGCCGCCCAAGCCACAGAGATCGCCGTTGAGCACGCCTCCATCGGCGCCACGGATCCCGCCTACGACGCCATCGACGAGCGGGACCGTCTCGCGGGCTGGGGGCTGCGCGCGGGCTACACCGTCGTCCCGTCGTTCACCGTCATCGGCTCATGGTCGATGCAGCGCCGTGGCGCGGCCTACTATTCGCCGGTTCTGGGCGATCAAGACGGCAACTACTACGGCGAGTCAGAGTCCGCGACGGCGCTCTTGGGCCACACCGCGGGGCTCGGCGTGAAGTGGAACGTCATCGAGAACCCGTGGGTGTCGCCTTATGTGAGCGCCCAGGGGCTCGTTCAGGTGGGGACGTTGAAGCTCGACGACGACGTCAGCCGCGACGACAACCTCAACCAGCTCAGCGCGCGGGCCCTCGCCCCGGGCTTCACCGTGGTGGGCGGCGCCGACATCGGGCTGGGTCTGGAGGAGCTGCCCGTGCGGCCGATGGGACACGTAGAGCTGGGCTACGGCCACCTCGCGGCGCTCGACTACGGCGACGTGGGCGCGCTCAAGCTCCGCGGCCTCGTGTTTCGTGCCGGGGTGGGCGTCCACTTCTGATTCGGCGCGCTCAGCTCGCGGCGGGGGTGTCTTCGCCGCGACGCTTGAGCAAGATGGCGACGCCCAACAGGGTCACGAGCACCGAGAGGTACTGCGCGGGGGTGAAGCCGAGGTAGCGGGTGTCGGTGTCGGGGTGGCGGAACACGTCGAGGATCAGGCGTAAGGGGCCATATAGCACCGCCATCCAGCCCACAAAAAAGCCGGAGAAGCGCGGTTTGCGGCCCAAAAAGACGAAGATCCCGAACATGATGCCCGAGTAGATCGCCTCATAAAGCCCCAGATCGTGGCAAGCGACGGTGTCGGGCTTGTCGGGGCACATGCCGTAGACGCCAAGCCAGAACTCGGTGGCTGTGCCCGCGTGGTCATGCACCGAGAAGCAGCCCAGGCGGCCGAACATCCAGCCCAGCGGCAGGCCGTAGGCCACGACGTCGGCGTAGGGCCAGAAGGCCACACGCTCGCGCACGCGGAAGAACCACCAGGTCAAGAGCGTGCAGGCCACGAAGCCGCCGTAGGACGAGAGCCCGTCCCAGACCTTGAGCAGCTCAATGGGGTTCTTGAGGTAGACCTCGGGCTCGTACATCAAGGCGTGGCCGAGGTGGCCGCCGACGAAGGTGCCGAGCACGAGGTAGCCGATGAGGCGGTTGATCACCTCGGGATCGAGCTTGTGCGCCGAGGCCCGGCGCCGCGCGACCTCCGCGCCCGCCCAGAAGCCGAACGCGACGAGCACACCGAAGCTGTAGATGGTGAGCGGGCCGAACCCGGGGAGGGAGAACAGCTCGATCTTGAGGGGCTCGAAGGGGCCGATGAGCGGATGCATCAATCGCTCCGTGACGGGGCGCCATTGCCTAACCCACCGGAAGGGTCGGGGGCCACGACGCTTGGCGCGTGGTCAGGCACCTTGGCGAGTTGCTGTTATGATGCGGATTCGATCGTCTCCGGAGTCCGTCATGCGCCTCACCCCCTCCGCGCTCCTCCTCGGCACCCTCATCAGCGTAAACGGCTGCAAAGGCGCCTCGAGCGGTGAAGACAGCGGCGTGGACGCGGCGTTGGGCGCGCTCACGGTCTCTGGCACCACCCTGGACTTTGGGCAGGTCACGCTCCACGACACCTCCACGCGCACCTTGTCGTACTTCAACGGCGGCGCGGGGCCGCTGACGATCTTCGACGTGCAGCTCGACGACGACTCGATGCGCCCGCATTGGTCGGTGGTCGGCGGCGGGCCCAGCACCTTGGAGTCCGGGGTGGGGGTAGAGCTGACGATCTTGCTCACGCCGCGCACCGTGGCGGATCCCTCCACCAAGCTCGTGATCTTGAGCGACGATCCCGACGCGCCGAGGGCCGAGGTGTCCCTGCGCGCGGAGGTGGTCGGCGTGCCCCAGCTTCGGGTGGACGCTGCGCTCCTCGACTTCGGCGCGGTGTCCTTGGGCGCCTCGGCGGAGCTCGACATCATGCTGGCCAACACCGGCTCCGACACGCTCCAGATTCAGACCGTCGGCTTTCAGAGCGGCGGGCAAGGCGTGTTCAGCCTCAGCGTAAACCCCACCGGGTCAACCTTGGCGCCAGGCGCCCAGAACGGCCTCATCACCGTGAAGTTCGCCCCCACCGGGGCGGGCTCGGTGAACGAGAGGCTCATCGTGTCCACGAACGATCCCGAGACGCCAGAGCTCGGGATCGTGCTGATGGGGGCCGGAAGCCCCCCCTGAGCAGAGCACAGCAGCAGCAGCGAGGAAGCCGTGGCGATCATCAACTTTGCGCGCCGTGAGATCGAGGCGAAGGTCGTCTACTATGGCCCGGCTCTGTCCGGGAAGACGACAAACGTCAAAGCCGCGTTTGGCTGTGTGCCCGAGGGCCAGCGCGGTCAGCTCAGCACCTTGTCAACTGAAGACGAGCGCACGCTCTTCTTCGACTACGCGCCGATCACCTTGGGCAAGATCGCGGGCTTCGCCGCGCACTTTAAGCTGTTCTCGGTGCCGGGGCAGGCCTTCTACACCGAGACGCGTAAGGCCGTGCTCCAGGGCGCCGACGCCGTGGTGTTTGTGGCCGACTCCGCCCCCGACCGCGCTGAGGCGAACCGCGCGTCGTTGGCCGACTTAGAGGAGAACCTCAAGGCCCACGGCGTCAAGCTCTCGGAGATCCCGTTCGTCATCCAGCTCAACAAGCGGGATGAGCCCGGCGCGCGCTCGGTCAAAGAGATGGGCGCTGATCTCAACCACATCGGCGCCCCGATGATCGAGGCCGTCGCGCTGACCGGGGAGGGCGTAGAGACCACGCTGCGCACGGTCACGCAGATCGCCGCGGACCGCATCCGCGACAACCTCGCCGGGCACAAGACGGCGGTGCAGCTCAACGCCGTGGAGCGTGAGGAGCGCGAAGACGACGCCAGCGTCATCCTCAAGCAGCTCGCCGAGATCAGCAAGGTGCGCGGGGGGGAGGAGCAGCGGGCCAAAGAGGCCTTGGCCCGGGGTGAGGTGGAGGTTGATGACGTCGACGCCTTCTTGTTCAAGAACGTCGAGCGTGAGCCGAGCCCGACGGGGCGCCTGAGCGTTGACGAGCCGCCGCCCGCGCCCGCGCAGCGCACCCGCAGGCCGCTGCCCCAGCAGTACCTCAAGCTGCCGCCGATCGCGCCGGTGGAGCTTGGTTTTCTGACGCCGTACATCCTCAACTGGTCTGCGGTTGAGCTGATCGACGCCTACGTCACCCCCGAGGGCGGCGTAGACGTGGTGATGCTGATCAAAGACAAGGGCGGCCCCCGCAGCGGCGTGTACACCGTGAACCTCGTGCCCAAGGTCAAAGAGACGGCGGTGACCGCGCCGATGGCCGAGCCCGTGGTGCGCAGCGTCTCCCGGCCTGCCAACACCAAGACCGGCGAGACCCCACGCCCGGGGGAGTCGTCCCGGGGCGGGGAGTCTGTAGGCTCTGCCCCCAAACCTTCAGATCCCCGCGCCCGACGTGGCGGCGCCGCCGCGCCAGAGCCCGTGGAGCTGTCTGCGGCGTCGATCGAGGCGCTCCCCGCCGGGCGCAACCCCATCGTGGTGTTCGCCGTGGTGATGATCGTCGGCCTGGCCTTGGGGCTGGGCATGGGGATCGTGTTTGGAGGCTGAGGACACCCAGGGGCGGCAGGCCTCGCTGACCGGCGCCCGCTGGAGCCTGGGCGCCGTGGACGAGGCCCAGGTGGAGCGCCTCACGCGCCAGCTCGGCGTTCACGAGGCCTTGGCGCGCTGCCTGGCGCTGCGGGGCGTGGACGCGGCGGACGAGGCGCTCAAGCTCTTGCACCCCGAGCTCGACGCGCTCCACGACCCTCAAGGCCTGCTGGGCATGGACGTCGCCGTTGAGCGCTTACGTCGGGCCAGCCGAGACGGGGAGCGGGTGCGGGTGGTCACAGACTACGACGTCGACGGCACCACCTCGTCGCTGATCTTGCAGAGCGCCCTGCGCGCGGCGAGGGCCCAGCGGGATCCCAGCGCGCCGGATCTCGTGAGTTACCACATCCCCGACCGAATGGACGAGGGCTACGGCTTCTCGGTCACCGCCGCCGAGCAGGCCGCGAGAGACGGCGCCACGCTGATCGTCACCGCCGACATCGGCGTGCGCGACCACGCCGCGGTGAGCCGGGCCCGGGCGCTTGGCCTGGACGTGATCATCTGCGACCACCACCTCTCCGCCGGGGACGAGGTGCCCGCCGACGCCACGGCGGTGATCTGCCCGCCCCAGCGCGGCTGCGCCTACCCCAACAAAGATCTCGCGGCCTGCGGGGTCACCTTCAAGCTCGCCCAGGCGCTCCTGGACGATCACCCCCGCCGCGACACGCTCCTGCGCAGCCTGCTCAAGCTCGCGGCCTTGGGCACCGTGGCCGACGTGGTGAGCCTGCGCGGGGCCGAGAACCGGGCGATCGTCGCTTTGGGCCTCGACGCCTTGAACGCAGGCGGCCACAGCCCCGGGCTCACGGCCTTGCTCAAGGCGTCGCGGGTCACCGTGGGGCAGCTCCGCGCTGAAGACCTCGCGTTTCGGGTGGCCCCGCGGGTGAACGCCGCCGGGCGTGTGGCGACGGCGCGGGCGGTGATTGAGCTGTTCACCACCCGCGATGCGGGCCTCGCCGAGTCCCGGGCGATGGACCTCGACGCGCTGAACGACGAGCGCCGCCGCATTCAAGACCGGATGATGAAGGAGGCGCAGAGCCAGCTCCAAGGCCAGCGCCCCGACCCGCCGTGTGTGGTGGTTTGGGGGCGTGAGGATCGTGGCTGGCACCGTGGGGTGGCGGGCATCGTCGCCGCGCGTCTGCGCGACCAGCACAACGCCCCCGCCGTGGTCTTGGCCTTGGGGGAGGGCGGCGAGGCCCGGGCCTCGGTGCGCTCGACGCCGGATCTTCACGCGCTCACGCTCCTGGGCGACGCCCAGGCGATGCTGCTCAAGTGGGGCGGTCACGCCGCCGCCGCGGGCTTCTCGGCGCGAAGTGATGACGTGCCCGCCTTGGCGGCGATGCTCCTAGAGAGCGCCACGGCTCGCCTCGGTGAGCGCGCGCCCCAGCGCTGTCGGGCGGCGGAGCTGCGCCTGCCTCCCCAAGCGCTCAGCATGGGCTTGGTCGAGGCCTTGGCCCAGCTTGAGCCGCATGGCAAAGGCAACCCCGAGCCGAAGGTCTGGGTGACCGGCGCGCGCGTCACCGCCCTTCGTGTGGTGAAAGACCGGCACCTAATGGGTGACCTCGTCGGCGCGGGGCCGCGCCCGGTGAGCCTCGTGTGGTGGGACGGCGCCCCGCACCGCGCCGCCTTGGCCGCCGCGCCTTCAGTGGAGCTGCTCGGCAAGCTCGGCGTCAACTCCTGGCAAGGGGTCGACAAGCTGCAGATCCAGATCGAGGACGCGCTCGTCTTGGAGGGGTGATGACCGTGCTCCTCGTGCATCTCGTGTACTTCGTGCTCCTCGGCCTGGTCGTGTTGGGGCTCGTCGTGCGTGTCCAGCGTCGCCCAGACGAGGGCCCGCTGCTGAGCATCCTCGTCGGCGGCGCGAGCGCGGTGCTCCTGGTCGTCGGGATCTCGCCGCTGTTCCCGCACCCGATCTGGGGCAGCATGGCGCTCGGCTGCCAGGCCTTGTTCCTCCACGGCCCCGCGCTCCTCCTCGCCCTGGCGCGCCGGTCCGGGGGCCTCGTTCGTTGGGCCTTGGGCGGCTTGGCGCTGGCCTTGGTGCTCGTCGGGATCGACGCCTTCTTTGTGGAGCCCCGCTGGCTGGAGGTGCGCCGGGTGAACCTCTCAAGCCCCAAGCTCACCCAGCCGGTGAAGATCGTGGTGCTCAGCGATCTGCAGACCGACGACGTGGGCGACTACGAGGCCGAGGTGCTCGCCGCGGTGGTGAAGGAGCGGCCCGACGTGCTGCTCTTGCCCGGCGACTACATCCAGGCCGACACCCGGGACGAGGCCGATCGCCAGTGGGCGGCGCTGCGGGCGCTCTGGACCCAGCTCGGCGTCACCGCGCGGGACGGGGTGTTCGCGGTGGAGGGCAACGCCGAGCAGGGTGACCGCGCCTGGGGCAGCCGCTTTCATGGCCTCGGCGTCACGGTGTTTCCCAAGACGGCCACGGTGCGGGTGGGCGAGCTGACGCTGACCGGCCTCACCCTGCGCGACTCGGGGAACCCCAAGCTCAAGGTGGCGCCGAAGGGCGGCTTTCATGTGATCTTCGGGCACATCCCCGACTTCTCGTTGGGGGAGAACAGCGCCGATCTGCTCATCGGCGGACACACCCACGGCGGACAGGTGCAGATCCCGTTTTATGGACCGCCGATCACCTTCTCCCATCTGCCCCGGCACATGGCCGCCGGGGGCACCTTTGAGCTGAGCCCGGGCCGCCACCTCGACGTCTCTCGGGGGATCGGGCTGGAGCGCAGCGAGGCCCCCGCCCTGCGCTTCTTGTGCCGCCCGGAGCTCGTCGTGATCGAGCTGACGCCGGGCTGAGGCCCTCAGCGGGGGGCGGGCACCAAGGCCTCAGCGAGGCGGCGCAGCACGCCGTCGGCGACGGGGAACCCGGCGGGGGTCAAGGCGAGGGTGGAGGCTGTGCGGGAGAGCAGACCTGCACGCACGAGGCCCCGCACCACGTCGTCGTGAAGGGTGAAGCCGCGGGCGGCGAGCTCCTCCAGGCTGAGGCCGTCGACGTGGCGGGACGTGCCCACGAGCCAGTCCACGGCGGCGTCCTCGGGGCTCGGGCGCTCGACGGTGGTGGTGCCGATGGGGTCGGCGAGGTACGCGGCGACGTCCTCGGGGCCTTGGGTGCGCGCGCCGTCGGGCCAGTACCCCGCCGCGCCGACGCCGAGCCCCGCGTAGGGCCGACCCCGCCAATAGTGCTCGTTGTGGGCGGATCGGTGGCCGGGCCGGGCGAAGTTGGAGACCTCGTAGCGGCCGAGGCCCTCGGACTCCAGGCGGCTGACCACACGCTCGTACGCGGCGCGCCAGGCGTCCTCATCGGCGGGGGTGATGCGCCCCTCAGCCACGGCGCGGCCATAGGGCGTGCCCTCTTCAGCGGTGAGCCCATACAGGCTCACATGGGGCGGGTTGGCGGCGAGGAGCGCGTCGAGATCGGCGTCCAGCTCATCCAGGGTTTGCCCGGGCGTGGCGAAGATGAGGTCGGCGCTCCACGAGCGGAAGCCGGCCTCGGCCACGAGGCCCAACAGCGCCTGGGCGTCCTCGACGGTGTGGCCACGGTTGAGCAGGCGGGCGTGGCGGCGGGAGAAGGTCTGCACCCCGACGCTCAGCCGGGTGACCCCAGCGTCACGCCACTCAGCCAAGAGCGCCGCGCTCACCTGGCCGGGGTTGGCCTCGAGGCTCACCTCACCCGTGGGCCCGATCGTGCGGATGATCGCCGCGAGGTCTTGGGGCGGGTGCAGGCTCGGCGTGCCGCCGCCGAAGGCCAAGGTGGTGGGCGGGGAGGGGAACTGCGGCGCGGTGGCCTCCCATTGTCGCAATAGGGCGAGGGTGTAGGCGTGTTTTGGGCTGTCTCGATCCACCACGACGGTGAAGGCGCAGTAGGGGCAGCGGGTGCGACACCAGGGGATGTGCACGTACACACCCCACGCGGGCAGGTTCATCAGCATCGTCGGGTTATAGCCGGGCGCCTGTACTCTCTGGGAGCCCCTGCATGATCGAGCGCACCCGCTCCGGCGCGCGCCTTCTCCTCGACCCGATGCCCGACGCGCCTTGCTGCGCCGTGCAGCTCTGGGTCGACGCGGGCGCGGTGAACGAGCGCCCGGATGAGCACGGCGCGGCCCACTTCGTCGAGCACATGCTGTTTAAGGGCACCCCCACCCGCGGCGTGGGCGCCATCGCGGCGGAGGTGGAGGGCGCAGGGGGCGACATCAACGCCTGGACCACCTTCGAGTCCACGGCCTACTTCGCCACCTTGCCCGCCGAGCGCTTCACCTTGGGCCTTGAGGTGCTCACGGACATGCTCCGCGCGAGCTTGTTTGATCCTGAAGAGATCGAGCGAGAGCGTGAGGTGATCCTCGATGAGCTGCGTGGGGTGCGCGACGATCCCGATCAGGTGCTCAGCGAGGCCGTGGCCGCGGCGGCGTTTCAGGATCACCCCTACGGGCGCCCCATCGCCGGCAGCGAGCGCGCGGTGAAGGCGCTCACCCGGGACACCTTGTTGGGCTTCTGGCGCCGCTGGGTGCGCCCGGACAAGCTCATCATCTCCATCGCTGGCGCGTTTGATGTGGGCGAGGCCCGGGCGATGGTCGATCGCCTCGTGCCGCCCCACGCTGAAGGGCCGTCGCCGGCCTTTGAGCCCCTGCGCGCGGCGCCAGCCCAGCGCCGCCGCCGGACCACGCTCATCGAGGGTCGCTTTGAGGAGCCCCTGGTGGAGCTGGCCTTTCGGGGTCTCGGCTGCCGCGCCCCGGGCTCCGCCGCGGCGGATCTGCTGGCGAACGCCTTGGGCGAGGGCTTCTCTTCGGTGCTCGGCGCCGAGCTGCAGGCCACGCGCGGCTTGGTCACCTCCACCTGGGGCCACCACGAGTCCGAGCGTGAAGACGGCCTGATGAGCTTCGGCTTCGCCCCCCGCCAAGGCAAGCTGCCCGAGGCGCTGGACATCTGCGTGGAGGCTCTGCGCCGTGTGGCGCGGGATGGTCTGCCGCTAGAGGTCGCCCAGCGCGCCCGCGGACGGATGCTCGCCGGGCTTCGTGGCGATGAGGAGACGGCTGAAGGCCGGGCCCACGCGAACGCCTGGCACCTGTTGGCGATGAACGATCCCGACGGCGGCGCGCGGTATCGGGGCATGTTGGAGCGGGTGAGCCCCGACGATCTGCGCCGCGTGGCCCGGGAGCGGCTGCGGCCCGAGTCCCTCGTCGTCGGCGCGCTTCTGCCCGAGGGCGAGCTCACCGCCGCGGCGTTTCGTGAGCGCATCGACCGCGCGGTGCGGGCCCCGGCGCCCATCGTCGCGCCTCGCCCGGCGATCCACCGCGAGGTGCTCGACAACGGCGTCACCCTGGTCGTGGAGTGTGTGGAGTCGAGCCCCGCCACGGCCATTCGCGCCGTCGTGCTCGGCGGTCAGCTTGAGGAGCGCCCAGCCCACTCTGGGGTCACGGAGCTCTGGGCGCGCACGGTCTCCGCTGAAGGCATGAACTTACAGGAGCTCTCGGAGCTCCTCGACGGGCGCGGGGCCGAGCTTGACGCCTTCTCTGGCCGCAGCACCCAAGGCGCCCGGGCCGAGCAGACCCCCGAGCTTCTCGACGACGGCATCACGCTCCTCGCCTCGCTCCTCGCGCGCCCCTTCTTCGACGAAGGTGACCTCAACCGCGCCCGAGACGAGATCATCGAAGAGGAGCGCCTGCTGCACGACAGCCCCCAAGAGGTCGCCCAGCGCCACGGCCTGCGGATGTTGTTCGGGCCGCACCCCTACGGCCTCGACCTCGACGGCGCCGAGGCCCGCCTGCCGCGGCTAGGCGTCGGCCAGCTCCGCGCCCTGCACAAACGGATCTTCGCTGGGGGCAACCTCGTCGTCGCCGCCACGGGCGCGCTCACCCCCGACCGCGCGCTGCGCCGTTTACGCCGCGCCTTCTCCGCCTTGCCCGGCGGCCCGTACATGCCCCGACCTCGCCCCCAGGCGCAGTTCCCGACCACGCTTCAGCGCTCACGGGTGTCTTCAGAGCGTGAGCAGGCGTGGCTCTGGCTCGGCTGGCCCGGCGCGCGCCTGGGTGAGCCCGACGCCGACGCCTTGGGCCTCGCCGCCTCAGCCTTGGGCGGGCAAGGCGGGCGCCTGTTTGTGGAGCTGCGGGATCGGCGGGGGCTGGCGTACCACGTCTCCGCCGACAGCCAGGAGGGCTGGGACGTCGGCCACTTCTCGGTGAGCATGGGCACCGCGCCAGAGCGCGCGGCGGAGGCGATCACCACCTTACGCGAGGAGGTGCGCCGATTCGCGCAAGAGGGCCCCACCCCGGCGGAGCTGAGCCGGGTCAAAGAGAGCGCGCTCGGCGGCTTAGCGATGGGTCGGCAGCGCGCGGGCAGCCGGGCCCTTGAGCTGGCGCTGTGGGAGCGCTACGGTCGAGACGCGCGCACGGCTCGGGCCACGGCGGAGCGCCTCATTCGCTCCCTTGACGCCGACGCCGTGCGGGTCGCCTTGGCGCGGCGCCTCGCGGCGTCGCCGGGCGTGGAGGTTCACGTCGCGGGAGAGGAGACCCAATGACCCTGCCCGGCGCCCTCGCCGCGCTCCTGACGCGCCTCGCCAGCGCCGCTGAGCCCGTGCTGTGGGACGAGCCCGCGCCTGTCTTGGAGCTCACCGACGCCGAGCGCGCCCGCCTCGACGCCGGGGAGGTGGTGTGGCGCGCAGATCTGAACAAAGGGGGCAGCGCCGGGCGCTCGATGGTGCTCGTCCGCGCGAGCGAAGATCAAGTCTGGGACGTCATCCTCAACCCCGATGACTACGTGCTGTTTCTGCCGTACGTCACGGCGTCTTGGGCCGAGCCTGGCGGGCAATCGAGCCCCCAAGACCGCCTGCGCTGGGGCATGGAGCTGACGACGAAGGGGGTGGTCACCCGCTACGCCGTCGAGAGCCGCGCGGCGCCGTCCACCACCGGACGCACCATGCGCTGGGAGATGATCCCCTCCGGCGCCTCCCCGATGAGCCGCGCCACAGGCTACTGGATGAGCCTGCCATGGGCAGATGGACGCACTCTGCTCGTGTACGCGGTTGACGTAGAGACCGCGTGGTGGCTTCCTGTGATGGTCCACCAGACCGCCGCAGACCGTGGCCTCCCCACCACGGTCGCCCTCTTCGGGCGGCGGGCCGAGAAATTGAGCGTCCAGGTCCAGGAAGGCCGCTGAGGAGAGAACGATGGCCGACAAGCCCCGTGTTCCCGCGCCCGAGCCTACTGCGAGAGAGCTGGTCAGCTCAGGCGAGATCTACGAGCGTGAGGGGATGTCCGCCCTCGCCGAGCGCATCAACCGCCGCGCCCACGGCGCCCCCGGCAGCGAGCGCCGCGCCCGCCTCTTCGAGCGCATCGGCGTCGCCAACCCCTACGACGCCGACGCCAAGGAGCGCGACATCGCCCTGGGCCCGGTGAGCCTCCAGATCGACCAAAAGCGCGCCCCAGCCCCCCACGCGCTGCCCAAGGCCCCGCCCTCGGCCACCAAACAGCCCAACCTGCCCCCGGCGCTCAAGGCCGCCGCCGCCGCCAGCGGTGAGCCCCGCGAAGACGGCCCCAAGGGGCCCGCCAGGCGCATCGGCGACGTGACCTCGGGATCGGTGCCGCCGCCCAAAGGGGAGATTCGCAACGGCAAAGCTCGGCCGATGCGCCAAGCGCCCAAGCCCGCCACGAACAACCCCTTCGGCGCGAAGACCGTGGGCCCCGGCCCCGGCGCGAAGGTGCCGCCGCTGCCTGTGCGCCCTGAGCTCGCTGACTCTGCCAAAGGCCCGCCCAAGGCGCCGACGAGCGGGGGAGGTGGCGGCGCCGACGACAGCTCCCCAGGCCGCGCGATGTCGATGACCAGCGCCGGCCGTCTGCGGGTGGGCAAAGCCGTCGAGACGTCCAACGCGCCCATCGTGCGTGAGGCCCGGGCGGAGGAGGTCACTGAAGAGATCGGCTATCTGCCCAGCGGCGCGGCGCTGCCCCCGCCGGTCGAGCGCGCCCTTGAAGAGGAGCCCGCGCCCAAGGCCGCCGCGCCCAAGCCCGCGCCTGAGCTCTCGCGGCGGCCCCCCGGCCCCGACGCGGGCCTTGACGATCTCTTTGGCTTCTCGCAGAACGAGGGGCGCATGCGCATCAGCCGCCCCAAGAAGAAGACCGACGAGAAGCCAAGCTGAAGGTTCGTGCAAGTGGGCCCCTGCGCCCCGGGCAGGGCAGGGGATCCGCCGCCGCGGTGGCCGTCACAGCCTCTTGACACACGCCAATTCCGCCGAACGACGGGCGAAACGGCGCGTGGACGGCGGGGCGAGGCACAGGATGGGGCGATGCGCTTTTGCGTAGGGCGGCGACAGCGCGTAACATCTCAACTCGTCTCCCCTGCCGCGCGCACCTGCGGCGGGCGAGCGCGCAGGAGGTCTCTTGCAGCGCATGTTCATGTTCCTGATGTGGATGCTCCTCCCCTCTTTGGCTTGGGCCGGGGAGGGTGAGTCGCTCAACGGCGCCGAGATCGGCCTCATCTGGGGCGCGCCGTTCGCGGGCATCCTGCTCTCCATCGCCGTGTTCCCGCTCTTGGCCTCCCACTTCTGGGAGCACCACTACGGCAAGATCGCCGCGGCGTGGGCGGTGGCGTTTGTGCTGCCGATGGCGGCGATCTACGGCCCGGGCTTCGCCCTGCACACCGTGCTGCACACGCTCTTGTTGGAGTACATCCCGTTCATCGCGCTCATCGCGGCGCTGTTCACCGTGGCCGCGGGCATTCGGGTTCGGGGCCCGTTCGGGGGCACGCCGCTCTCAAACCTCGGCATCTTGGCCGCGGGCACGGCGGTGGCGAGCTGGACAGGCACCACCGGCGCGTCGATGTTGTTCATCCGGCCGCTCATCCGGGCGAACCTCTGGCGCAACAACACCACCCACATCTTCGTGTTCTTCATCTTTTTGGTGTCGAACCTCGGCGGCGCGCTCACCCCGCTCGGCGACCCGCCCCTGTTCATGGGCTTCTTGAAGGGCATCGAGTTCTCGTGGACGCTCACGAACATCTGGAAAGAGATGCTCGCCGTCGTCATCCCGCTGTTCGTCATCTTCTTCGCGCTGGACACCTGGGCCTACAAACGGGAGACCGGCCAGGCCGAGCCCAGCGACGAGAAGTACGGCCTTGATGGCCTGGTGAACCTGCCGCTGTTGCTCGCGGTGATCGGCGCGGTGCTGCTCTCGGCGATGTGGAAGCCTGGCACCTACATCGACGTCGGCGGCATTCATGTCGAGCACCAGAACATCGCCCGTGAGGTGATCCTGCTCATCGTCGCGGGTGTGAGCCTCAAGCTCACCCCCAAGGCGGTGCATGAGGCCAACGAGTTCTCTTGGGGCCCGCTCAAAGAGGTCGCCAAGCTCTTCGTCGTGATCTTCATCACCATCGCGCCCGTCATCGCGATCTTGAACGCCGGCGAACAGGGCGCCTTGGCGTCCCTCGTCGCCATGACCCGCACCGAGTCCGGCGAGCTCTCCAACCCCATGTTCTTCTGGATGACCGGCGCCTTGTCGTCGTTCTTGGACAACGCCCCGACCTACCTCGTGTTCTTCGAGCTGGCCGGCGGTGATCCCAAAGAGCTGATGACCACCCTCTCCACCACCTTGGCGGCGGTGTCTTGCGGCGCGGTGTTCATGGGCGCCAACTCCTACATCGGCAACGCCCCGAACTTTATGGTGAAGGCCGTCGTCGAGAGCCGCGGCGTCAAGATGCCGAGCTTCTTCGCCTACTGCGGCTGGGCCTTGGTGTTCCTCGTGCCGCTGTTCGGCTTGGTGACGGTCTTGTTCTTCACCTAAACGTCGTCGCAACCTCTCTCCGCTGGGCGCCCAACAAGCCCGAGCCCCAACGGAGAGAGGACGTGGCCCAAGGCCTCTTGCGGACGTTGCCCCAGATCCTCGCCGAGCGGGTGCGCCCGCTCACCTCCGCCCCGCCTGTCGGGGCGTTTGTGCTCGTGTGGTGTCGGTGCGCGCTGCGGGGGCACGAGAACCCCGTGATCGACGTGGCCTTGGCCGCCGGGGACACCCTCGGCCTGCCGGTGTTTGTTTATCAGGGCCTCTCCGAGCGCCACCCGTTCATGAACGACCGCCACGCCACCTTCATGTTGGAGTGTGCGCGGGACCTGCACGCGGAGCTGGCGGCGCGGGGCATCGGCAGCGCGCTGCACGTCGAGCGGCCGGGTCACCGCGGCCCCCACCTGATCACCTTGGGCCAAGAAGCGGCCTTGATCGTCGTAGACGAGTGTCCGGTGCCGCCGCTGCGCCAGTGGACCGACGCCTTGGCCCGGCAGGTCACCGCCCCCGTCTGGGCCGTAGACGCCGCCAACGTCGTGCCGTCGCCCCTCGTCCCAAAAGGGGTTGACCGCGCGTTCAGCTTCCGCGAGCGCACCGCCGCCTTACGCGCCGAGCGGCTGCGCCGCCCATGGGCAGATCACCCCGTTCACCGTCCGAGCTTCACCCCAGACCTGCCGTTCATCCCGGTGAACCCGGCGGAGCTGGACATCCCGAGCTTGGTGGCGGCCTGCGACATTGATCACAGCGTCGGCCCCGTCTTCGACACCCCTGGAGGCGCCCGGGCGGGCTATGCGCGCTGGGAGCAGTTCAAACGCCGGGGCCTCGCGCGTTACCATCGAGACCGTGACGACCCCACCCTCGACGGCGTGAGCCGCCTCTCGGCCTACCTGCACTACGGGGCGGTCTCCCCCCTGCGTGTCGCTCGGGAGGCCGCAGAGCTCGGCGGAGAGGGCCCTGAGAAGTTCTTGGACGAGCTGCTCATCTGGCGTGAGCTGGCGGCGAGCTTCTGCGCCAGCACGCCAGACGTAGAGGCGCTCGACGCCTTGCCCGCCTGGGCCCAGGCCACCCTACGCCGCCACGCCCAAGATCCCCGGCCCCAGCTCATCTCCCCAGAGCGCCTCGCCCGCGGACGCAGCGGCGATGCGCTGTGGGATCTCGCCCAACAGAGCCTCGTGGTGCACGGCGAGCTGCACAACAACCTGCGCATGACCTGGGGAAAGGCGCTCCTTCAGTGGACCCCCAGCCCAGAGGCGGCGCTCGAACAGCTCATTGAGCTCAACCACCGCTACGCCTTAGACGGCCGCGACCCCAGCTCAACCGGCGGCCTCTTGTGGTGCCTGGGGCTGTTTGACCGCCCGTTTCAGCCCGAGGCCCCGGTGCTCGGCGAGGTGAGGCCCCGCCCGTTGGCGCAGCACACCGCGCGTGTGGATCTGCCGCGACTTCGCCAGCGGGTCTCGCGCCCCCGGACGGTGTTTTTGCCGCGGGTGGCGGTCATCGGCGCGGGCGTCGCGGGGCTGGCCTGCGCGCGCACGCTCCACGATCACGGCCTGCCCGTCGTCGTGTTCGACAAGGCCCGAGGCCCCGGCGGGCGCGTCTCCACGCGGCGGGCTGAAGGGGGCGGCTTTGACCACGGCGCGCTCTACTTCACCGCCCGAGATCCTCGTTTTCGCCGGGTGGTGGAGAGCTGGATCGCCGACGGCCTCGTCGCCCCCTGGGAGGGCCGCTTCGTGCGCCTCAAGGCCGGCGGTGAGTCGAGCGCCGACCTGCTCCAGACCGAGCGGTTTGTCGGCGTAGACCGCATGAGCGCCATCCCCAAACACCTCGCGACCGAGCTTGAGCTCGTCCCCAACCTGCGCGTCACCACGCTTCACCACGACGGGCGGCGCTTCGCCCTGATCGACGAGGCCGGGGGTGTGCGAGAGGGCTTTGATGTGGTCGTGGTCGCTGTGCCCGCGCCCCAGGCCGCGCCGCTCTTGGTGTTGAGCCCCGCCCTCGCCGCCCGAGCCGCCGAGGCCCGCCTCGACCCCTGCCAGGCCGTCATGCTGCGCCTCGGCGCGCCCCTTGAGCTGGGCTTTGACGCCGCCCGCGTCGAGGGCTCGCCCTTGGGCTACGCCGCGCGGGACTCCAGCAAGCCCGGTCGCGCCCCCGGAGAACGTTGGGTGCTTCACGGCGCCCGGGCCTGGAGCGCGGCGCACTTAGAAGACTCCCCGGAGCTCGTCATCTCCTCGCTTGTTGGGGCCTTCTCGGAGCTCACCGGCGCCGAGGTTCACCCCGTCGAGGCCACGGCGCACCGCTGGCGCTACGCCTTGGCGGCGGGGCCCTTCGGGGAGGCCGCGCTGTGGGACAACACCCTCGGCCTCGGCGCCTGCGGCGACTGGTGCGTCGGGCCCCGCGTCGAGGCGGCGTACTTGAGCGGCGTCGCCATGGCCGGCCGCGTCTTGGGCCGTCGATGAGCCGCGGCCACCGCCCGCCGTCTGAGCGCCCCGAGAAGATCTGCGCCGTCTGTGGCCGCCCCTTCTCTTGGCGCAAACGCTGGGAGAAGGTCTGGGACGAGGTTCGCTACTGCTCCGACGCTTGCCGCCGCCGTCGAGGGGGCCGCGAGGGCGGAGCTCAGGGCGCCGGCGCGGGCGGCGCGTCCAAGGGCCAGTAGCGGTCGGGGCGGCCCAAGGTGAGGGTGGTGAGCATCAGCACCAGCACGGTCACGGCGAGCTTCTGGGGCGACTGGGGGCCCACGGCGAAGCTGAGCACGGTCAACACGCCGAGCACGGGCACCATCGTCAGCGCCACACACCACCACGCCCAGGGCTCACCCCGGGCGAAGGGGCCGCGGCTGAGCAGCGCCAGCATGACGCTGAGCGAGATGAACTCGATCCCGGCGAGGTGTAAGAAGTTGAGCAAAAGCTCATGTGTCCTCCCGGGGAGCTCGGACACCTGCACCCCGATGAAGGCCTCGTGATAGCCGAGGATGCTCGACGTCGTCGCGTAACGAAGGCCCACGAGGAGGCACAAGGTGGCCACCACACGCAACAACATCACCGACAGAGTCTTTGGGTTCACGTACGCGTCTCCTTGAGATCGGCCACGAGCTCAGCGCCATCGCGCTGACGCGCTCTCGCTAACCTGCGCTGCAACCGATCACCAGAGGTAGGGGATCCACAGCGCGCTCCGTGCGCGCCACTCCGCGAACTCTGGGTACCGTGAGAGGGATCGGTCCTTCTTCTTCATGTTGGGCACCCAGACAAACGCCACCATGATCCCCAAGGCGACGAAGGGCGCGGGGTGCATCGCGAGGCTTGAGAACCCCGCGTAGATGAGCAGCTCACCGAGGTAGTTTGGGTTGCGTAACCGCGCCCAGAGGCCGTCTGTGAGCAGGGTGCCCGGGCGGGTCTGTAGGTGCATGTGTTTCTGCATGTCCGAGGCGAAGTGCAAAAACACGCCCAGGGTGAAGGTGAGGGTGGCGACGCCCACCAGCCACGGAGGCGCGGCGAGATCCCGCGAGGTGATGAGCCACGGGCTCACCCAGTACAAGCTCAGCGCGCCCCAGATCGTGAGGCCCCAAGGCACCCCGCACGGCGCCTCCCACTGCGAGTCGGGGAAGGACCGGGACTTGAGCGCCCAGAGCACGCCGTAGCCGCCGTGCAGGCCCAGATAAAGCCAGGCGGTGGCGTTGTCCCAGGCGTCGTAAGCCGCCATCAGGCCTAAGGTGGCCAGACCGGTGGCGAGCTTGTGGCTGTCGATGAAGTGGCGTTGGCGAAGCTGCATTCGCGCATCTTACACCGTCGCGGCGCGGCCTATCTTCAGCGCGTCCCGCACAAAGGCCTCGACCACCCGCTCCGCCTCAGGGTCTAAGAGCAGGTCGCTGTTGTGATCTCCACCACGCACGACGTGCAGCCGGGCGTTGGGCGCGCACGCCGCCAAGGTCTCGCCCTGCGCCAGAGGGATTCGTTCGTCTTGGTCGCCATGCACGATGAGGGTGGGGCAGAGGAGCCTCGGCGCCTTGGCCGCGGACTCAAACCGCGTCGCCATCAGGTATCGGGCGGGCAGCCCCGGCCACTCGTGCTCGGCCACCCGCCAGACCTCAGAGAAGCTCGACTCGATGATGAGCGCGGCGGGCTGCTCGTCCGGCGGCAGGCGGCTCACGAGGCTGATGGCGACGCCGCCGCCCAAGGATTTGCCGAACACCACGAGATCTTTGGCCGCGTGGTGGCGCCTGGCCTCGGCCCAGGCCGTCTGGGCGTCGATGTTCAGCCCATCCTCGCTCGGGTGGCCCTCGCTGCCGGGATACCCGCGGTAGCTGGGGTGCAAGACGCCCAGGCCCCAGGCCAAGAACCGCGTGTACCGCGTCGGGCGCTGCCCTGGACAAGATCCGTTCCCAGAGAACAGGACCACGAGCTTGGGTCGTTCAAGCCCAGCGCCGAGCGCGCGCAGGCGCAGGCCGTCGGCGGTGGTCAAGGTGAGCGGCGTCGCCCCGGCCGCGGCGATGAGCGCGTCCAGCTCGGCGGTGTTGAGCTTGGGCGGCTTGTAGATCAGGCGCGGCTCGGCCAAGCGCAGCGCGAGCACGCCCAGCGCGACGAACAACAAGGGCGTGAGCAGGAGAAGGGGACTCATCCCCCGCAGGATAGCGGCTCGCGGCGCCATGGCGTGGTCATGGGCGCGGGATTGTGGAGAGAGGCCACCCGATGACGCCGTGAGACCCGTCCGTCCGCGCGCGCTCAAGAGGAGCGGCCCGGCGCCGCGCGCCCCTGTCGCCGCGGTGCGTCAGGTCAACCGTTGAGCGTGTCCCAGAACCTCGCCGGGGCCCCCGCTGGCGGGCCACGCAGCGCGCCGTCCTGCATCACCACACGCCCTCCGACCACCGTGGCCATCGGCCAGCCGGTGACGGCGTGGCCATCGTACGGGGTCCAGCCCGCGCGGCTCGCCTGCTGGGCGTTCGTGATCGTGCGTTTGGCGTTGAGGTCCACCAAGGTGAGATCGGCGTCATACCCCAGGGTGAGGCGGCCTTTTCCGGCGAGGTTGTACACCCGCGCCGGGCCGTGGCACACCAGCTCAACGACGTGCTGCAGGCTCAGCCGCCCCTGGTGAACCCAGTCCAGGAGCAGCGGCACCAGGGTTTGAACGCCGGTCATGCCCGAGGGGCTCTTGGGGTAGGCCTGGGCCTTCTCGGCCAAGGTGTGCGGGGCGTGGTCGGTGCCGATGACGTCTACGACGCCGTCCCGAAGGGCGGCCCACAAGGCCTCGCGGTGATGCGCCTCACGGATCGGCGGGTTCATCTGGGCCAAGGTGCCGAGGCGCTCGTAACACTCGGGGGCGGCGAAGAAGAGGTGCTGCGGGGTGACCTCCACCGTGGCGATGTCTTTGTGCGCGGCGAGCAGGGCCATCTCTTCGCCGGTGGTGACGTGCAGCACATGCACCGCGCGGCCCGTCTCCCGGGCGAGGCGCAGGAGGTTCGTGGTGGAGCGGATCGCCGTCTCGGCGTCGCGCCAATGGGGGTGCATGCTCACGTTGACGTCGGGGGCGTCCAGGAGCGCGCGCCGCTCACGCAGCCGGGGCTCATCTTCGCTGTGAACCGCCACGCGCCGACGACCCGATCGCAGCGCCCGCTTGAGCACGGCGAGGTCGTCCACGAGCAGATCCCCGGTGGAGCTGCCCATAAACACCTTCACGCCGCAGCAGCCCGGCGCGCGCTCCCACTGCCCGAGCTGATCGGCGTTCTCGGGGCTCGCGCCCAGAAAAAACGCGAAGTTTGTCCAGGCCCGGCCCGTGGCCCGCGCCACCTTGTCGGCCAAGGCCTCGGGGGTGGTGGTCGAGGGCTTGGTGTTCGGCATCTCAAACACCGTGGTGACCCCGCCCAAGGCCGCGGCGGCGGTGCCGGTCTGGAGATCCTCCTTGTGCTCTAAGCCCGGCTCACGAAAATGAACCTGGGTGTCGATGACGCCGGGCAGCACATGCAGGCCCCGGGCGTCGAGGCGCTCGACGGCGTCGGATCCCCCAAGATCCCCGAAGGCGACGATCTTTCCGTCCCGCGCGCCGACGTCCACACGCGCGGGCCCGGCGGGGGTGAGGCAGGTGCCGCCGAGGACGACCAGATCAAAGGGGGTGCTCATCAGGCGCTCCAGGTGGGGGAGGCCGATGAACGTATCCCGAATCGACGGCGCTCAGCCTGTGGGCTCGATCAGGCGCTCGGCCTTAAACAAGGCGCGCTCGACGACGGGGTCTTCCGGCGTCGGGAAGCCCGGCAGGTCGAGGAGCTCGATGAGCTTTCTGTGGGCCGAGCGCAGCTCATGCACCGTGGCCAGGGCGAGCTGAAAATGCAGGCGCGCCGCGGCGTCCCCTTGGGCGTCCCAGAGCTTCTGGAAGGTGACGGAGTCGAGGATCGCCACCTCGCCGTCCTCCAGGGCCCGCAGCGTCGCCGTGCGCGGGCCGGGATCGATCAGCGAGATGAGCCCGACCACCCGGCCTGTGCCCACGTCGGCGAGGTGCACCTCTTCGCCCGTCTCGTCCTGAATCAGCTCAAAGAGCCCGTCGAGCACGACGATGATGGCGTCGCCGGGATCCCCCTGGCGAAAGAGCTGCTCACCGGCCGTCACGCTGCGCCGGGTGAACACCGAGGCGATGGACTGGGCGATGTGGGGCTCTAAACCCCGGAAGATCGGCACATCCACCAGCTCCATCATGGGGCACGTCCGATGAGCGGGAGGTCGGCGAGGCGGGCGCTCAAGTCTACGCCGGGGCGCTGCACGTCATGGGCCAGGGCGATGCGGGCGTCGATCTGGCGCAGGCGGCGGCAGATGCGCAGGGTGATCGTACGAAGCAGGGCCTCTGCCGCGGGATCCCGCTCGTTGAGGAGCTGCCGGTATTGGGCGCGCCGCAGCACGAGCAGCTCAGCCTCACGCTCGGCGACGGCGCTGCCGGAGCGCGGCGCGGGGGAGATCAGCGCCATCTCCCCGAACACGTCGCCGGGGCCCGCGCGGTCGAGCTCGACGACGCGGCCGTCGTCTAAGGCGCGGCGCACGGTGATCTCGCCGACGAGCACGATCCAGAGGGTGTCGCCAGACTCCCCCTGCGCGTAGAGCGTCGTGCCCGGCGAGGCCGAGAGGTGAGTGAGCTGGGAGAGGAACGCTCGGCGTCCCGCCGGCGGCACTCCCGCGAAGAGCGCGCCCGTCAAGACCTCATCAGGGAGGTCCGGCGCGTCGTCGGACGTGAATCGGAACATGCGAGCATCTTACCTCGGTAACGTGAGAAGGGCCTCAAGGGTGCGCCAGTCCCGATAACTTTCGGCAGATCACATCCTTAGAAGTTCACCTCAACATTGCTCTTGACGTGTCCACTTTTTTGAGTCAGGATGGACTCGCCCATCGGACCGCGCGTGTCGTGACCGAGCGGGCCCCCGCCGCTGAGCTGCCGCTGAGCATTCCCGCCGCTGACCCCGCTGCCGCTGAGGTTGACATGGAGCTGCGCACCGATCGTTACCGCCCTGACGGTCCCCCCTACCTTCTCTACGCCTTCTTGGGCGTGTCGTTGGTGGTCAACCTCACGCTCGTGTGGTCGGTCATGCGCGGCGATGACGCCCCCGAGGCGTCCGTGCTCGCCGCCGAGGCCACCACCGGAGAGGCCGGAGAGGCCGTCGTCGGCGGCATTCAGGCCACCGCCGTCGTGGGCATGAACGAGAGCACCGCCGGCGCCGCGGGCTACAACGTCGTGCAGTCTGGCGTGGTGCACAGCCTCGCCCGCACCTTCCAGGAGGCCGTGGGGGAGGACGGTGACGCCGTCGCCGCCGTGTACTCGCGCCTCTTCGTCTGGGATCTCGACCTTCGCCGCGATCTCCAGAAGGGCGACGAGGTGCGCACCGTCTGGCGCCGCACCGAGACCGCCGAGATCGAGCTGCCCGTCGCCTGGTTCAAGAGCTCCAAGGCCGGCGTGACGCTCAAGGCCTACCGCTTCAAGGCCCCCGGCGACGCCCACCCCAGCTACTGGTACCCCGACGGCACCGAGGTGCCCCACCGCCTCGTGAACGGCCCGATCGAGGAGTACATCCAGATCACCGCGCTATTGAAAGATCGTCCCACCCACAAGGGCATGGACTTCAAGACCGAGGTCGGCGCGCCGGTGATGACGCCCAAGCCGGGCACGGTCACCCGGGTCAACTGGAACTGGACGGCGAACGGCAACTGCGTCGAGGTGCGCTACGCCGACGGTGTGCTCGCCAAGTTCTTGCACCTGGACAAGGTCAACGTGAAAGAGGGCCAGCACGTCGCCGCCGGTGAGGTCATCGCCGCCGCGGGCAACACCGGCCGCTCCACGGCGCCGCACCTGCACTACCAGATCGAGCGCGGCGACAAGGTGCTCGACCCCATCGAGTACCACGGCACCGTGCGCCGCAAGCTCGATCCCAAGGCCTTGGAGCAGCTCAACCGCGAGATCGCGCGGCTGGACTCGATGTTGGGCGCCCAGGTCTCTAGTCTCTAGGAGCCTGATTAGCACGTTAGACCCATCGGTCTACTCTTCTCGGGCGTCGTCTCCACAACCGGAGGCGGCGCCCGAGCTGCTTTTTACGCGCGGCGTCTCGCCATGGCGAGGCCCAAGAAGAAGCTGAGCATCAGCACACGCCCGCCGGGCCAGCCCGCTTTGCGGTGGCCGTTGGGGTGGGTGGCGCAGGAGGTCTCGCTGCCGCCGGTGCAGCCGTCTTCGCAGCCGGCGTTGCTCTCGCCACAGCCCAAGATCGCCTCAAAGTCGAAGGGGTCGCCTTCACCCTCGAAGCCGTCACAGCCGAAGCTGCCGCCAGAACAACCGGCGACCTCGACGGGCTGCACGTTCTCAATGTCGAGCAGCAAGAACCCGCCCATCCACTGCCCTGAGTCGTCGGGCTCCCAGAACGCCGTCTTGAGGCCGACGCCTAAGAACGAGGGGATGGCGATGGTGGGCAAGAGGTCGTCGGGCAAAAGAGAGCTGAGCACCGTGGGGATGAACTCGGCGAGGCCCGCGGAGAAGCCCGGCGTGACGAGCTCGTTGTAGGGCTCGGTGAAGCTGATGGCGTTGGTGTCGATGGCGATCGCGGGCTCGAAGGCCGTGGCGCTGAGGTTGGGGTCGATGCCGACCTCGGCGAGCACACCGACGCGGAACAGGCGCAGATCCCGGTCGTCCATGTTCGCCGAGAAGTCCAGGCCGAAGTCGTTCAGCGCGATACGAATCGGCGCGCCGTCGTCGTAAAACACCGCGGTGGGCGGGGCCACAGGCGCGGTGATGACGCCGACCGGCGAGGGGTTCGCCGGGTCAAACAGCGCGGCGAAGGACTCGCCGAACAGGTTCGAGAACAGCCCGGTGTCCAGCGGCACGCCCAAGGTGGCCACGTCTACGCACAGAAGCCCGCTCGCCCAGACGTTCCACAACAGCACGTCGAGCAGGTCCTTGTTCAACATCAGCGCCGCGTCGTACTTGAGCGAGCTGTCCCAGGCGCGCTCGGAGAGCGTCGGCCACTCGGGGTTGGCGACGGTGGTGCCTTCGCCGGGCTCAACGCAGGACGAGATCGTGCCTGGCGCGATCGCCGCGGAGAGCCCGAGCATGAGCCCGGTCTCGTCGAGGCGCAGCTCGCTCGGGTACAGGCTGATGCCTAAGGTGGAGTCGCCGAGGCTAAAGTCGGTCTCGATGAGCAGGCTGCCCAAGGCGTCGGCCACGGCCGTCTCGACCTCAGCGCCTAAGCCCGCGAGCTCGGGCTCAATGAACGACAACAGCAGCTTGGAGATCGCCTCCTCGTCTTGGCCCAGCAGCGTGCCGATGGCGCTGGCCAAGGTGCAATCGGAGAGCGGGTTGCCGATGGGGGAGATGGTGATCGTCGGGTCAGACGCGCTCACCGTGATGGTGTTGCCCCCGGCGCCGTCGGGCACGAGCGCCAGGGCCAGGTTGAGGTTCACCACGACGGAGGTGGTGGGCAGCTCAACGCCGCAGGTCTCGTTGAGATCCTGCAGAAACGAGCAATCCCCGGCGATGTCGAGCTGCGCCGGTGTAGAGCCCAAGGACAAGAACAGCGTCAGATCGAGGGCCCCGTCCCCGGCGACGAGCTGCACATCTTCAGCGGCCAGAGTGAGATCAATGGCGGTGAGGCTGTAGGTCAGCGGGTTTGTGTCGGCGTCGTCACAGGCGAAGCTGCCGCCGATGTCGGTCACCGGGAAGGTGGGCGGCACGATGCCGGAGACGACGTCCCCGATGCGCGCGAAGCCGCCGTTGGTGACGTGGAGGGCGGCGGCCCGCTCAACGGGCGCGCCAGGGGTGAGGGTTCCGGCGAACGCCAGAGAAGACCAGATGAGCCACATAAACCCAAGCATACAACGACTGGGGACGCTTCGCTCACGCCCCTGGGCGGCGGCCCTCAGCGAGCCAGCGGTTGATCTGGGCGAGGGCCGGGAGCAGCTCGGCGATGGAGCGCACGACGAGGTGGGCCCCGGCGCGGGTGAGCACATCGTGGGCGTGCTCGCGGCGCGCGGCGCGATCCTCGGGGCTCAGCGCTTGGAGCTCCTCAAGGCTCAGGCCGACCTCGTTGCCCGCCTCGGCCACACCCACGGCCCACATCCCGGCGTTGAGGCCCTCCGCCATGTCTACGGGGGTGTCGCCCACCTTCACGCAGGCCCACGCCGGGTGAACCCCCAGCCGCGCCGCGGCCTCCCAGGCCATGTACGGCGACGGTCGCCCGGCGCGCACCTCGCTCGCGGCCACGGCGCAGTCCGGCGTGTAGCCCTGGGCCGCGGCCAGGGGCAGGAGCGCGTCCAACATCGCCCGGTTGTAGCCCGTCGTGGAGCCGATCTTGAGCCCTTGGGCGCGCAGGGCGGTCACGGTCTCTAAGGCGCCGGGGATGAGCGTTCCGAAGCGCGGCAGCGCCGCCAGGGCGAGGGGCTCCAGATCCGCGTAGAGGGCGTCGATGTCGGCGTCTGTGGCCTCCGCCCCGCGGGCGCTGACCCAGCGCGCGGCGACGTCTGCGTGCAACAACATGCGCCGAATGTGCTCCCGTTTGTGGGTGCCCATGGGGCCCCGGGCCTCGTCCATCGTCACCATGACGCCGCGGGAGGCGAAGACCTCCAGAAACGCCCCCACCGGCGCGAGGCAGCCGTGGTCTACGACGGTGCCCGCCCAGTCGAAGATCACGGCCTGAACGTGTGGGTCCTCGGCGGCCTCTAAATGCACACCCATCTCGTCCAGCACGTCCTTCACGGCGCTCAAGAACCGCCGGATGTCGTCAGGGAAGACCTGGCCGATACAGCCCACGCGGAAGGTGTCCGCGGCGGTGAGCTTGCCGGGGTAGATCAGGAAGCCCCGCTCGGCGAGGGCGTCGTAGAGGCGCACAAAGCGGAAGTTTGGGTGCGTCGGGGTGTGTACGGTGACGATGATCGGGCCCTGGTGCGCCTCGGGCAGCAAGGTGCGAAGGCCCAGGCGGCGTAAGCCCCGGATCAGCACGTCGCGGTTCTCGGCGTAGCGCGCGCCGCGCCCGGCGACGCCGCCCTCCTCGGCGTGTTGTTGCAGCGCAACATCGAGGGCGGCGATGACCTGGGTGGGCGGGGTGAAACGAAGCTGGCCGTCCTGCTCCAGTCGGCGCCATTGGGCGTGAAGGTCCAACGACACCGAGTGGCAGCGCCCGGCGCAGGGGGCCAGGGCGGTGACGCGGGTGAGCACAAACGCGAGGCCGGGCACCCCCTCCAGGCACTTGTTCGCCGAGGACGCCACGGCGTCGATCGGCGCGCGGCCAGAGAGCGGCAAGGCCCCGAAGCTCGACATGGCGTCGATGAGCAGGCGGCGCCCGGCGGCCAGGACCACGTCAGCGACGGCCTCAACGGGGTTCACGAGGCCCGTGGTCGTCTCGCTGTGAATGAGCACGACATGCTCAATCGACGGATCCGCGGCCAGGGCTTGGGCGAGACGGGCAGGGGAGACGGCCTCGGTCTCGGCGAAGGTGAGGCGGGTGACCCGGCGCCCGGCGCGCTCGGCGATCTCCGCGGCGCGGGCCCCGTAGGCCCCGTTCACGCAGACGAGCACCCCGCCGCCGGGCGGGGTGAGGGTGCCGATCATCGCCTCGACGGCGAAGGTGCCGCTGCCCTGCATCGGCACGCAGGTGAACGCGCCGGTGGTGTCCAGAAGCGCGACGAGGCGCTCCCGCACGGCCTTAAACCGCTCGACGAAGGCGGGATCCCGAGATCCGTGGTCGTCCAGAAGCGCGCGGCGGGTGGCCTCAGACGTGGTGAGCGGTCCGGGGGTGAGCAGGAGCGGGGTCATGGGCGGCGGCCCTCCGTAGGGGCAGGCGACGTATCCTGATGTCACGCGCTGGGCCGCGGTTGAGCGCCCTCATCACCGCCGGTCAAGAGCCTGTCACGGTGTGGCGGAGCCCCCGCCGTCGCGGCTACCCTCTCGCCATGTCTTCACTCCTGCTCGTCCTTCTCTTCGGCTGTGAACGTGGCGGATCCTTCGACCTGGACGTCACCGACCCCGACGCCCCTGTCGACCGCGGCGAGATCAGCCTGAGCGCCCCCCCGGCGTTTGACCCGCTGCTCGGCGGGCCCGCGTCCATCGACGTCGTCCTGAAGAACGTCACGGCGACGCCGACCCTTGAGGTCTACGACGCGGCCGGGGCGCTGGTGCGGCCCATCGACGTCTCCGATCCGCGCTGGGACGGCCGCGACGCGGCGGGGCTGTTTGTCCCCGGCGGGCGGTACACCGTGCGCGCGTCGGTTCAGTCCTCCACCGGCGCCGTGCTCACCGCGGAGGCCGAGCTCGGCGTCGTGCGGGTCGGGTTCGGCGCGGCCTGGGCTGAAGACGACGGCGGCGCCACCGCCGAGCGCCTGGACCTGTACTGGCACGGGGCGAAGTCGCTGCAGGACTGGACGGAGCCGTTCTCGTCACTGGACCGCTTGGAGGACGAGGACGACGTCGCGTTAGACCTCCCCACGGTCACCCTCGAGCTGAACAGCCCGACGGCGGGCGCCGCCGAGCCCCTCGCCTACACCTGGGACAGCCGCCCGGTGCTCACCCTGAGCCTCGGCGAGTCTAGCCTCTTCCCCGAGCCCGGCCTCCTCGCCACCGACGTTCACGTCAAGATCTCGGGCTGGACGGTCCTCGACGGGAGCCCCCTGCGCCCCGGCGAGCCGGTGACGATTCAGCGCGACGCGGCGCTCGGGGAGGGGGTCGGCCTCATCGAAGAGGACGTCAACCTCACCTTCGTCGTCGATCGCGAAGACGGCCTGGAGCGCGCCTTGGGCGCTCAGACGCTCCCGCTGCGGTTCTACGCGCTCTTGGGCCCCGACACCTTCATCGAGACCAAAGAGAGCCATAGCGCCTGGCCCGCGGCCATCGAGCCCGCCCTGCGCGCCATCGACGGCGCCGCCCCGGATCACGACGCCGTGGTGAGCGCCCTGGTCACCTGGATCTTCGACGACCTCAGCCTACGTTACGACACGGTCTCCGGCGCCTCGGCCTACGTGTATTACCGGAACTACCGCTGGGATCAGGCGCAGTTTGACTTCACGGGGTTCCTCAAGCGTAAGAACGGCTCGGTGATCAACTGCACCGACGCCGCCGCGATCTTGATGACCTACGCGAACATGATCGGCGCCGAGCACTACTACTCGATCATCCTGCAAGACTTCACGCTCAACTACCTGCTCGCCATCGGCGGTGATGAGTTCGTGAGCTGCCCCTTCGGCTCGGGCATCTGCGGCTTCTCCTACCACGCGGTCACCGTAGACGGCGAAGGGGAGGCCGTCTGGGACGCCACTCTGGCCTTAGACGGCGCCTCGCTTTGGTCTGCGTGTCATCTGGGCATGTCGTGGCCGGGGAGCCCGTCCTCCCTGGAGCGCCGATCTGGGCGGGGTTGCCGACCTCCAGCTTGCCTGCCCTGGGCCTCGGTGAGCCCACGGCTTCAGAGCTCGACCCCGTGTTCACCGCGCCGCTCCTCGACGGGGGCTTCGTGCGCTGGATGTGGTCGCCGAGCGTTGAGGAGGCCGAGAGGGCGTTTGTTTTCCAGTCCGGGGCGGCCTCAAGCCTCAAGCAGCCCCCCACCACGGTGGTCGGCTACGAGCAGGCCGTCGGCGACGGCGCCCAGCTCCTCGTGCTGCGCAGCCGCAACCTCGTGCTCGTCATCCGCTCCCACAGCGGCCGCGCGACGGAGCTCGCGGCGCTGCTCCTCGCGGCCTTCGCCCCCGAGGGGGTCTCAACGCCGGGCCCGGTGCTCGGCGGCGGCGTGCAGACCCAGAACCGCTGAGCTCGCTGAGCGCCGCAGAGACGGGCCTCAGCGGAGGCTCGTCGCCCACTCCACGAGGTTCTTGAGGGCGTTGAGGGCGTCGCTCACCTTGTCTAAGGCGCCGCTCACGCGGTCCGCCTTGGCCTTGGCCTCGTCCAGCGCGGTCTTGGCCTCGCGGAGGGCGTCGGACGCGGCGGCGAGCGCCTCCCCTCCGCCGTCGAGCTTGAGGCCGATGACCTGGCTCCAGCGGGCGGCGCTCTCTTTGAGCAGGCCCTGGATTCGTGCGCCTTCAGCGGGGGTGCGGGCGCGGCCATAGAGCGTGTTGAGCTGCTGCACGATGTCGCGGTAGTTGAGCTCAAGATCCTGAGTCATGGGGCCTCACTCTCGCGTGGGGAAGTTTTGGTAGAGGCTCTGCAGCGCCTGGGCGTCGGCGGAGAGCTGGGCGACGGCCTCGGCGGCGGCGTCGAGGTCGAGCCGTCTGGAGGCGACTCCTTGGGCCAAGGCGCCGTGCGCCGCGCCGAACGACGTGGCGGCGGCGCTGAGCTCGGCGCAGGCGGAGATCACCGCGGGGCCCCGGGCGGCGAGGCCGTCGATGCCCGCGAGCAGCTCGGCGCGGCCCACCCAGGAGCGGTTTGACCAGGCCTCGGGGCGGCCGAGGTTCTCGGGGTCGTCCACATGGGCGAGGCGGTAGCTGCCCGCGGCGGCGCGCCACTGCTCGGCGCCGCTCACGCAGAGCTCTCCTTGGGGGTTCAGCTCGTCGATCAACAGCGCCGTGAGGCCCTGCACGCCGGGATCGGCGGCGGTGATCGCCGCGCGTAGGCCCTCACGCTTGAGCTTCGCCACCGCGAGGCGGCGGGCGCCCTCTAAGGCGACGAACCCGGCGCGTAGGGCCTCGTCGGAGATCTCGGCCTGGCCAACGCCGACGCCGTTCGCCCGCAGGCTGGCGCCGACGCCGATGAGGCTTGAGTGCAGGTTGAGCACGGCGGCCTCGGCGGCGGCGGGATCCTCGGCGACGGAGAGCGCGGCGAGGCCCGCGCCATAGGCGGAGAGCGCGCTGAGCGCGGCCTGGCGGGCGGCGAGGCGCTCGGCGGTGAGCGGCGAGGCGAGGCGCTCGGCGTCCAGAGCGGGGAGCTCGGGCGCGCTGAGCATCAGGTAGAACGCGCTCGTCTGCCACGCCTCGTCGATGGCGCCGTAGGTGCCCATGGCGGCGTCCGAGAGCGCCACCGTGGACTCACCGAGACCTTGGACGCTGCGGTACGACGGCGCGCAGGCGAAGGACAGGATCAACAGGGCAGGGATCATGGTGCGCTCACACGTTGGACACGAGCAGTATCGCACAGAGGAGGCCGCTCACGGGGCGAGGCCGAGACCGTCCACCTGCACCGTGCCGTGGGCCGCGCCCAGCTCCACACAGAGCCGCACCCGCTTGGCGTCTTGGGGTGGGCTCAGCGTGACGTCAAAGCTCGTCCAGGCTTGGGTGCCGCTGCCGGAGACCACCCGCCGCACGGGATCTTCGGCCACGAGCTTGCCGCCTTGTCCGAAGAACCGGGCGCTGACCTCGGCGGCCATCCGCTCCTTCGTCACGCCCTCCAAGGCGTATCGACCCACGACACGCACCGGGCCTCTCGGCAAGGGCAGGGGATCCGCGCTGCAGGCCTTGGTCGGCGCCCCGGACCCCGCGGCGCGCAGGGTGATGACGCCCTCAGCGAGGGTCGCGAGGGGGCTGTTCGCCGGGCTGAGGGTGTAGCCGCCCGCGGTGAGGGCCTTGGTCGGCGGCCCCTTCGCCGCCGGTGGCTCGGCTTGGGCGACGGCGGCCTCTTTGATGAGCGCCTTGGCCACCTCCACACGTCGGCCCTGGAGCGTGTAGATCGCCACGAGGGGGCTCTGGCCGTAGATGTCTGGGGTGAACGGGCCGCTGCCAAAACGCATCAGGGCCTTTCGTTCACCAAAGAGCGCCGCGGCGGCCGCCACGGCGGCGGGATCCGCGCCCTCGGCCTTCGGGCGCGCGAGCTTGAGCTTGGGGCTGCCGATCACGTGCGTCGCGCCCGCGGTCGCCCAGCCCTCGACCCCATCGGCCAAAGAGACCTCGACGGTGTTCACGCCGTCAAGCTCCGACATCGCCCAGCGCAGCTCCTTGGGCACCGCGAGCACCAGGCCTTTGCCCCCCTCCGCCAGAACCCACCGCGAGAGCTCTGCGCGGCTGTCGAGCTCGTCCCGCTCGGCGATGATCGCGTCCCGCGCGGCGAGGCCCCCCGGCAGGAGCAGGCCCAGGCCGAGGGCCCAGGCCACGGCAGGTCGGGCGGCGACCTGGCTCACCAACGAGGCCGCGGCCAAGCCCACGACGACGGCGACGGCGGGCACGATCGCCACCAGGGTGCGCGGAGAGAACACCGCGGCGCCGCTCAACAACCCCAACCAGACCACCGGCAGCGCCCACGCCAAGACCAGGGGCCGCGCTTGTTCGCGGCTGACCAGGGCCGGGGCCACCACGGCGAGCAAGGTCCAGCCAGGCAAAAACGTGGTGCCCAAGGCGCTGAGGAGCTCTCGCAGATGCGGCAGGCCCGCGCCCACCATGACCTCGCCCTGCATGACCTCGCCCTGGTTTAGCGCCCCCTGCGCCTGGACCTCTCGGGTGATGTCGTTGAGCGCCGTGCCGACGTCGAGCACGACGAAGGGCATCGCCAGCGCCGCGGTGAGCACGGCGATGGGCCCCAGGGCGAGGCCCCACCACAGGCGCTCGTCCCTGCGCGGCGAGGCCACCCATGCGACGAGGGGCGCGAGCCCGGCGATGGCGGCGTTGTACTCGCAGGCCATGGCCAGGCCCCAGGCCACCCCCGCGAGCACATAGTGCCGACGCTCACCCTCCATGAGCACATAGGCCGAGGCCAAGGTGAGCGCGGCGATGGCGCAAGACGTGGGCACGTCGGCGGTGATCAGCCGGGAGCACGCGGCGTGGCCCGGGGAGAGCGCCACAAACAGCCCCGCGAAGAGCCCGGCGAGGGGGCCGCCGAGCCGATGCCCAGCGAGCGCCGTGAGCGCGGCGGCCAAGGCCCCTAAGATCGCGGTGAGGCGCCGCCCGCGGGCCCAGATCGCCGAATCGCCGACGGTGTAGATCAGGCCGTCCTCCAGGCCGGTCTGGAGCTCCTGAATCGACTGCCAAGGCCGCCCATCGGCCTCGCCCACCCAAGAGAGCACGCCGTTGAGCGCCTGGAGGTAGATCGGCAGGCTCGGGGACTGAAACCAGTGGGGGTTCCAGTCGCCGGTCTGCAGCATCCGAAGGCCGAGGTTGATGAGCGTGAGCTCCTCAGGGTGCCAGACGTAGGGCAGCCCGGCGTCGAGGCCCATCATCCGCGGGATCAGCGCGACCAAACCGACGAGGGCGGCGACGGCGACGGGGCTGAGCAGACGTTCGCGGGGGGGCATCATCGCTCCGGCTCACACAAGAGAGTCCAAGGGCGGGAGGACTGGATCACCCCCCGTGTCAGCGTTCGTGCGCGCGGACAGACAACCGACTCCGCCGCCTTGCCGACGTGAGGCGAGCGGCGTACTTATCCGTCGCTCCCCCTTCGCGCTGGTGTCCACTTGGGCGCGCATCAAGCCATGGACGGCCAGCCAAACCTCGCTCTGGAGACATTCTGATGGACGTCTGCGTCATTGGCTGTGGTGGGATTGGATCCGCCGCCGCCTTGCTCCTGCGCTCCTACGCGCCTAGCGTTCACCTTCGCCTCTTTGACGCCGACGCTGGACGAATTCACCAGGCGCTTGAGCTGGCGCGGGCCATCCCCGGCGACGATCCCACCGCGGCGGTGGTCAACCTGAACGGCTCCGTGGAGGACCTCCGGGCCCACATCTCGGGGTCGGCGATCGTGCTCGACTGCTCGCCCGGCCGCTTTGGCCCCAAGGTCGCCGAGGCCGCGCTCTCCGTCGGCGCCGCCTACGCCAGCCTCACCGAGCATGTCCACGAGACCGCTGAGGTCATCAAGCTCACCCACAAACACCAAGGCACGAGCGTCATCCAGACCGGCCTCGCGCCGGGCTACATCGACGTCTTGGGCATGGTGGCGCTCAAACGTTTTCGCGCCGCCCATGGTGTTCAGAACGTCCGCCGCTTGGCCCTTCGCGTCGGCGCCGTCACCCAGCACGACGTCCCCGGCCCGCACTACGGCTGGACCTGGAGCCCCATCGGCGTCGCCGTGGAGTACCTCGAGCCCTCCGTCGTCGTGCGTGGGCACAAGGTCACCACCGCTGGGGCGCTCTCCGACCGCGAGACCTTGAGCATCTGCGGCGAGACCTGGGAGGCTGATCTCACCTCTGGCGGCGCGGCGGACCTCCCCGACGTGCTGCACGACCAGATCGAGACCCTCGACTACAAGACCGTCCGGTATCCCGGCCACTACGCCTGGGTGGACTCGCTCCTCGCTGGGGCTCGCCGAGGGCCCCGGCCGCGCCGACCGCCTCCAGGCCGCGATGGAGGCCGTGGTGCCCGTGGTCGAGGACGACCGCATCGTGCTCGCCGCGATCGTTGAGGGCGACGACGCCCAGGGCAAACCCCAGCGCCTCTCCATCGAGAAGGTCATCTTGCCGAGCGTCATCGCTGGGCACCGCCTGCGCGCCATCCAGACGACGACCGCCGCGCCCCTCGTGCAGTGCGCGCTGGACGTGATCAATGGCCGCATCAACGGCCTCGTCTCCCAGTCCATGCTGGGCGAAGAGTTCCTGCGCGGCGCGGTGATTCAGGACATCTACGGCGAGCCCTGATCCCGGCCTCGATCAACGCCTCGGGCGGCTTACTTCAGCTCATTGCGGAAGTCGAGCCGCCCGTTCTTGATCTCATACACCTTGCCGTCCTCCAGCTTGATCGCCGGGCCGACCTCGTCCACACACATCCACGAGCCCGTCGAGCGGTCGACGTCGAAGGTGGTGGTGTTGTTGGAGTAGACCTTGGAGTGCAGCCCCAAGGTGCAGTTGTCCTCTTGGGTGATGAGCACAGCGTGGTCGGTCTTGTCGGCGTTGTGTACGGTGATCGTGCCGAGGTTGGGATCCATCTGCGGCGGGCAGGCGGTGAGCGCGGCGAGGCTGATGACGGCGAGGCTCACGCGGGCGACGGTTCTCATGGACGGCTCCTCAAGGGTTGGGAGTGATCGTATCACCCCCTGATCCTTGCCGATGGCCTCGGGCGTGTCCAGAGCTTCGGCTCCAAGAGGTGCCCGATGTCCAACCGTTCGCTCCATGATCCCGCCCTTCGTACCCCCGCCGCCGCCCAGGCCTGCGCGGCGTTTCACCCGACCATCGTGGAGGAGGTCGCCACGACCGTCGCGAAAGATGATGTCGTGGTCGTGGGCATGGCCCAGAACCCCGTCGTCAAGAGGGCGCGCGCGGCGCTCACCGAGGCCGGGGTGCCGTTCACGTACTTGGAGTACGGCTCGTACTTCTCCCAGTGGAAGGAGCGCCTGGCCCTCAAGATGTGGAGCGGCTGGCCGACCTTCCCCCAGGTCTTCGTGAAGGGGGTGCTCGTCGGCGGCTTCATCGAGACGAGGACCGCCCTTGAGGACGGCAGCCTCAAACGATGGCTGGAGCAGGGCCCGCCCCGGGCCTGAGCTCCGCTGAGTCGCGACGCGCGTTCGGCCAGCGCGTCGCGACCCTTCGGTGAGCGTTTAGCCCTTGCGGGGCCGACGACGACGTTTCGGCGCGCCGTCCCCGGCGGGCTCGGCCTCTTCAGCGGCGACGGGCTCGGCGACGGGCGCGGCGACGGGCTCAACCACGGCGACGGCGGCGGCCTCCTTCGGGGCCTCGCTGCGGCGAGTCCGCGTGCGCTCACGGCCCTTTCGTGGGGCGGGAGCCGGGGCCTCCTCCACCACGGGGGTCAGCTCGACGTCCTCAACGGAGGGCGGCAGGGGCTCTTCTTCCACCTCGACGGGCGCGGCGGCGATCGGCGCGGGCGCTTGGCGCTCCTCGACCTCTTGCTCAGCGCGGGGCTCGTCGGCGCGCTCACCGTCGCCGCGCTCATCGCCACGGTCGCCACGACGGCGACGCCGACGGCGGCGTTTGCCACCGGTGGCGCTGTCGTCGTCTAGATCAGCGAGGGGAGGGGTGTCCCGGCGGTCGCGGCGGGGCGGCGGGGCGGCCAGCTCGGCGTCGCCGTCCTCATCCGTGGGCTCGACGCTCATCGGGCGCGGGGCCCGAGGCGGCGGCGCGGGGCGGGCGCTCCAGGCGAGGAGCTCCTCGACCTCACGGGTGTGCCGACGATCCCCGAAGAGCAGCTCCGAGAGCTCGGGCACCGACGACTTCAGCTCGACGCCAAGCTCCTTGAGGCGGCTGACGTAGACCTGGTCGAGCAGCTTGACGAGGTCTTCAGGGCTGCGGTCGAGCACGAAGGGCGCGAAGAAGCTGCGAACGGCCTCGCCGTCGGGGTGCAAGAACGCGCCGCCGCGGTGCAGGGCGTTGATCACGCTCTCGACCTGGCGCTGGGTGAGGGGATCCCCACGCTCGTGGGCGCGGTTGGTGAGATCCTGGATCATCCACTGGAGGTTCACCCGGCGTTTGCGCTCGTTGCGCTGGCGCACGGCCTCGTGCAGGGCGCGGCACAGCTCGGCGCGGTCGCTGCGGGTGAGGGGCTCGAGCTCCTCAGCGGTGAGCTGCTCGTAGAGCTTGCGCGTGGGGTCGCTGTCGACGGGGATCGGCGCGGGCGGGGGGCGCTGGTGCTCGACGGGCTCCAGATCCGGGGCGCCGACGAGGTAACCGCCGCCGCGCTCGTCACGCTCCAGGCGCACGACGCCGTTTCTGGCGCAGAACTCCATGAAGCGGGTCATCGTCGAGAAGCCCAGGTCGGCCTCGGAGAACGACGACTCTTTGCGCAGGATGGCCTCCTTGATCTTGGAGGCTTGAACCGGCGCCGGGTCGTCGCGCTGCAGAGACTCAAGGGCCTCGGTGACGAGCTCCATCGCCTCTTCGCGGGTGAACTCGGTGACCTCCTCGCTCTTGCCCTTGCGGCGGCTGCGCTGGGTGCGCTCGCTGCGCAGGGTGTCGTAGAAGAAGAACTCGTCGCAGGCCTCGATGATGAGGCGGGAGGTGCTGCGCCGGGTGCCGCAGCCGAGCACCCGCTTGTCGAGCTCACGCAGCTTCGTGATCAGCGGCGTGAAGTCCGAGTCGCCGGAGACGATGCAGTAGGTGTCGACGTAAGACTTCGTGAAGGCCAGCTCCATGCAGTCCACGACCAGCGCGACGTCGGCGCGGTTCTTGTCTTGCATGCCGTGGGCGGAGAGCTCGAAGAGGGAGATGCCCTCGAAGAGCAGCTCCTTCTTGTGGCGGGCGAAGCGGCCCCAGTCTGCGTAGGAGCGAGCGACCAGCACCCGACCGCGCTCGCGAAGCCGGTTCATGATGAGGCCGATCTCAAGCTTCCCCAGGCCCTCTTTCTCGACACCCGCGGCGAGGTTCTCGAAGTCGATGAGTACCGCGATGTTGTTTTCCAAGCGTTGTCCGTGTTCTTCCTCCCATCAGGGGGGGAGGAGCTGTGCTGGCGCCGAGTCGGAGTCGAGCTGCGGGGCCAGGGGCCGACCCTAGCCCAATTTGGGGTGTTTCGCAACCTCCCGCCCGTCGCGGCGCAGCAGGCGGTAGGCTCCACACGGCGTTATTGGGGCGGCGAGGAGACTCTGATGTCCACGTTCAGTCGTTTCGCTGGCACCTCACGCTACATCGCCGATGAAGACCTCATGGCCTCGGTCAACGCGGCGATCGCGCTCAAGCGCCCGTTGTTGGTCAAAGGGGAGCCCGGCACTGGCAAGACGATGCTCGCCAGCGCCGTGTCCGAGGCGCTGGGCCTGCCGATGTTGACCTGGCACGTCAAGTCCACGACAAAAGCCGCCGAGGGCCTCTACGCCTACGACGTGGTGCAGCGCCTCAACGACTCCCGCTTCGGCGGCGGCGACGTCTCCGACATCCGCCGCTACATCCGCTTGGGGCCGATGGGCCAGGCCTTCGCCGCCGAGAAGCCCGTGGTGCTGCTCATCGACGAGATCGACAAGGCGGACTTGGAGTTCCCCAACGACCTCCTCCGTGAGCTGGACGAGATGCGCTTCACCATCTCCGAGCTCGACGAGACGGTCAGCGCCGTGCACCGCCCGGTCACCTTGATCACCTCAAACGCCGAGAAAGAGCTCCCCGACGCCTTTCTGCGCCGCTGCGTCTTTCATTACATCGCCTTCCCCGACCGCGAGCGCCTCGCCCGCATCGTTCACTCACACCACCCCGACCTCGACCAGCAGCTCATCAGCGCGGCGATGGACCGCTTCTACGCCCTGCGGAAGCTCGACGGGATGCGCAAGAAGCCCTCCACAAGTGAGCTCCTCGACTGGCTCGTGGTGCTCAGCCGCGCAGGGGTGCCCGCTGAAGAGCTGCGCCGGGCCTTGCCCTTCTCCGGCGTGCTCCTCAAACAAGAAGAAGACCTCCTGCTCGGCCACAAGACGCCGCGTCGGGCGGGCGTGTGAGCGAGCCCGTCGCCGGGCGGCTCTTTTTGCCGCTGTTGTTCAACCTGCGCGCCCAAGGGCTCGGCGTAGGCTTGAGCGAGTGGCTGGCGTTCATTGAGGGCCTCACCGCGGGCCTCGCCCGGGATCTCGACGGCGTCTATCGCCTGGGCCGCGCGCTGCTCGTGCACAGCGAGGCCCACTACGATCATTACGACCTCGCCTTCTCCGCCACCTTCGCCGGGGTCACCTTAGAGCCCAAGCTCAAGGCGGCCTTGGAGGACTTCTTGCGTGACCCGGCGGCCTTCGCCGAGGGCCGCCCGCCGGGTGAGCACGACTTTAAGAGCGTCGAGGAGCTGCTGGAGGCCTTCCGCAAGACCCTCGCCGAGCAAAAAGAGCGCCACCAAGGCGGCAACCGCTGGGTGGGCACCGGCGGCACCTCGCCCTATGGCACGGGCGGCAAAGCCAACATGGGCCTGCAGCTCGGCGAGTCGTCCGGCGGCGGGGGAGGGGGCGTGCAGCTCGCCGCCGAGCGCCGCTGGTCGGAGTACCGCACCGACCTCGCCTTGGACGTGCGCGACTTTAAGGTGGCCTTACGCGCCTTGCGGAAGCTCGCCCGAGAAGGCGTCGAGGAGCTTGATCTCGACGAGAGCATCCAGGCCACGGCGCGTCAGGCCGGGGAGATTGAGCTCGTCTTCAACCCCGAGCGCGCCAACCGCGCCCAGGTCGTGCTGCTCATGGACGCTGGCGGCTCGATGAGCCCCCACGCCGCCTTGGTCTCGCGCTTGTTCACCGCGGCGCAAGAGCTCAAGACCTTCAAGACCTTTGAGCACTTTTACTTCCACAACTGCATCTACGGCTGGCTGTACAAGAGCTACCAGACCTTCGAGCGGGAGCGCACCGTCGATGTCTTGGCCCGGCTCACGCCCCGGCACCGACTGATCCTCGTCGGCGACGCCAGCATGGCGCCGTATGAGCTGTTCTCCAACTTCGCGGGCTACGGCGACACCTCCCCGGCGGGCATCGAGTGGCTGCGTCGGCTCAAGGAGCGCTGCCCGTCGAGCGTGTGGCTCAACCCCGATCCCCGTCAGTATTGGGAGCACCCAACCGTGCAGGCGATCGGCCAGATCTTCCCGATGCAACCGCTCACCTTGGACGGCCTAAGGTTGGCGGTGAGGGAGCTTCGCGCGGCGCGCTGAGTTCTCGCCCTTGTCAGGGGGCGCCGAACGCAGTACACTCGCGACCCGGCTGGTGAGAGTGGCTCTACGGAGCCACGCTGGGGCGTCGACAAGTGGTAAGTCAACGGATTTTGATTCCGTTTACCGCAGGTTCGAATCCTGCCGCCCCAATCCCAGCCTGGCCACCCCCACCACGGTGTCGGAATGGCGTCCCTCGGATATGGCGAGATCAAGCTCTTCTCCGGCAACGCCAATCCCGAGCTCGCCACGGCGATCGCGGCGCACCTCGGGTTGAAGTTAGGAGACGCCAAGGTCTCCCGCTTCTCCGATGGTGAGGTGCAGGTCGAGATCGGCGACAACGTGCGCGGTCGGGATGTCTACATCATCCAGCCGACCTGCGCCCCGGCGAACGATCACCTCATGGAGCTGCTCATCATGGGCGACGCCTGCAAGCGGGCGAGCGCTGGGCGGCTCACGGCGGTGATCCCGTACTACGGCTACTCCCGCCAAGACCGAAAGGTCGCCCCGCGGGCGCCGATCACCGCGAAGCTCGTCGCTGATCTGCTCACCGCCGCGGGCTTCCACCGCGTGTTGACCATCGACCTGCACGCCGGGCAGATCCAGGGCTTCTTCGACATCCCCGTGGACAACCTCTACGGCTCCACAAAGCTCGTGAGTTACCTGCGGGAGAAGGTCGGTCGGCGGGATGACATCGTCGTGGTCTCTCCCGACGCTGGCGGTGTCGAGCGCGCTCGCGCTTACGCCAAGCACCTTCGCGCGGGCCTCGCCATCGTCGATAAACGCCGCAGCGGGCCGAACGTCGCGGAGATCATGCACATCATCGGCGACGTGCGCGGCCGCTACGCGGTGCTCGTAGACGACATGATCGACACCGCCGGCACCTTGGCCAAGGCCGCCTCCGCCATCGTCGAGGCCGGCGCCACCGGGGTCATGGCCGTGGCCACCCACGCCATCCTCTCGGGCAACGCCGCCCAGCGCATCGCCGAGAGCGCGCTGGATGAGGTGGTCGTCAGCAACACCGTGCCCTTGAGCGAGTCCGCGCGGGCGACGGGGCGCATCACCGTCGTCACCATCGCCGATGTGCTCGCCGAGTCGATCCGCTCGATCCACCACGCCGACTCCGTCTCGCGGCTGTTCCGGATCTGAGCTGATTCGCCCCCAGGGCGGCCCCGGCGGTTGACATGCCCCCGCCGCTCCAATAGGAGGCGCCGTCCGGTAGGGCCACGTTCGTGGCGCTCCGTGCGGGCGACGCCGGGCAACCACAAGTCGTGGTTGCTCCAGAGTCCATGGCGCCGCTCGTGATTCCTTTGGCCCGGCCTTGTCCGCGCCCGAGGACGCAGTTCGCCGCTGCGGGTGAGAGGACTCCACCCTACTTCAGGGATCCTCCACCATGAACACCATCCCGTTGCAGGCCACGGTCCGCGAGACCTTCGGCAAGGGCGAAGCCCGCAAGCTGCGCGCCAAGGGCAACATCCCGGCGCTGGTCTACCGCGCTGGCGGTGCGCCCAAGCACATCGCCCTCGACCCCCTGGTCCTCACGAAGCTCTTCCGGGCTTCCAACAACCAGAACACCCTCCTCGACGTGCAGGTAGACGGCCAGTCCTTCATCTGCATCGTGCGTGAGGCGCAGAAGCACCCGGTCAGCCGCGAGCTTCTTCACGTCGATCTCTACGAGGTCCTCCCCACCGAGTCCGTGCTCATCGAGGTGCCGCTGCTGGCGTCTGGTCGCGCGGCGGGCGTCGCGGCGGGCGGGAAGCTCAACGTGCTGGCGCGCTCGGTGAACGTCCGCTGTATGCCCGCGGACATCCCCGCGGTCATCGACGTGGACGTCACCCCGCTGAACATCGGCGAGGGCCTGCGCATGTCGCAGATCCCCGCGCCCGCGGGCTGCACCTTTGTCTTCCCGATCGACTTCAACGTCGTGCTCGTGGTCGGCAAGCGCGTTGACGCCAAGGGCGATGAGAGCTGATTCATCATGTGGCTGATCGTCGGTTTAGGCAACCCGGGCGCGCGCTACGAAGAGACTCGGCACAACGCCGGGTTTCTCGTCGTGGAGCGCCTCGCGTCTCGCTGGAACATCGACGTCAGCCAGAAGCTCTTCGGCGCGCTGGTCGGCGCGGGGCAGGTCGCGGGCCACAAGGTGGCCTTGGCGATGCCCCAGAGCTTCATGAACCTCTCTGGTCAGCCCACACGCTCGGTGATGGGGTTCTACAAGATCCCCGCCGAGCGTGTGCTCGTTTTGCACGATGAGCTGGACATCCCGTTTGGAGATGTGCGGCTCAAGGTGGGCGGCGGTCATGGGGGCCACAACGGCCTCCGCGACCTCGGCACCCAGCTTGGCGGCCCCGGTTTCCCCCGGGTGCGGGTGGGCATCGGACGCCCCCCGCCGGTTGGGACACCGCTGACTATGTGCTCGGCCGCTGGAACCCTACGGAGCGTGACTCGTTGGGGGCCGTGCTGGACACGGCGGCCGACGCGGTCGAGGCTGTCCTTAAGGACGGCGTTCAGCTCGCCATGAACCAGATCAACGCCCGTGTGAAGCCGCCGAAGCCCTCGGTGCTCCCGGGCTCCTCCCTACTCAGCTTGGCCGTCTTGGCCGCAGGAGTCATGTAAACATGGACCCTCTCAACTACGCCATACCCGCCGCAGGAGTCTTTGGGCTCCTGTATGCGGCGTATAAGGCGAACTGGGTGCTCCAGCAGGACGCCGGTGAGGCGAACATGCAGGAGATCGCCCGGCGCATCGAGGAGGGCGCGATGGCCTTCCTCAACCGCGAATACCGGGTGCTCTCGGTGTTTGTGGTCATCGTGGCCGGCTTGCTCGCCGCGAGCAGCTACGCGACGCCGAACCAGACCCCCTTCGTGGCGGTGTCCTTCGTCGTCGGCGCCTTCGCCTCCGCGCTCTCGGGCTTCTTCGGGATGCGCATCGCCACCAAAGCCAACGTGCGCACCACGGCGGCGGCTCGTAAGAGCCTCCCCGACGCCCTGAACGTCGCCTTCGCCGGCGGCTCGGTCATGGGCATGTGTGTGGTCGGGCTCGGTCTCATCGGCCTGAGCACGCTGTTCTTCCTCTACTACCACCAGTTCTCCGGTGGGAACCTCGTCCTCACCCTGAACGTCATCACCGGCTTCTCGATGGGCGCCTCCTCCATCGCGCTCTTCGCGCGCGTGGGCGGCGGCATCTACACGAAGGCCGCCGACGTCGGCGCCGACCTCGTCGGCAAGGTCGAGGCCGGTCTCCCCGAGGACGACCCCCGCAACCCCGCCGTCATCGCCGACAACGTCGGTGACAACGTCGGCGACGTCGCGGGCATGGGCGCGGACCTCTTCGAGTCCTACGTCGGCGCCATCGTCGGCGCCATGGTGCTCGGGCTGTCCTTTGAGGCCGTCACCAACGGCTCCAGCATGGGCCCGGTGATGTTGCCGCTGTTCATCGCGGCGGCGGGCATCGTCTGCTCCGTGGTGGGCTCGTTCTTCGTGAAGACGAAGGAGGGCGGTAACCCCCAGCTCGCCCTGGACGCCGGCTCCTTCGGCGCCGCGGGCGTGATGGCGGTGGCCACCTTCGGCCTCGCCAAGTTCTTCTGGCCTGAGACCGGCACGGGCTTGGTGAGCTGGATGGACGTGGGCATCTCGACGGTCATCGGCCTCGCGGCCGGCGTCGGCGTCGGCATGATCACCTCCTACTACTGCTCCATCGGCAAAGGCCCGGTGAACAGCATCGTCGAGCAGTCGAAGACCGGCCACGCGACGAACATCATCGCGGGTCTCGGCATCGGCATGCAGTCCACGGCGGTCCCCATCCTGCTCATCGCGGCGGGTGTGGTCGGCGCGAACGCTTACGGCGGCCTCTACGGCGTGGCCATCGCCGCGCTGGGCATGCTCTCCACCACGGGCATCCAGCTCGCTGTGGACGCCTACGGCCCCATCGCCGACAACGCCGGCGGCATCGCCGAGATGTCCCACCAGGCCCCCGAGGTGCGCGAGCGCACCGACAGCCTGGACGCCGTGGGCAACACCACCGCCGCCATCGGCAAGGGCTTCGCCATCGGCTCGGCGGCAATGACCGCCCTGGCGCTGTTCGTCGCCTTCATGCAGCAAGCTGGCCTCAAGAGCATCGACCTCGCCGAGCCTTTGGTGATGTCGGGCCTCTTCGTCGGCGGCATGTTGCCCTACCTCTTCTCGTCCATGGCGATGAAGGCGGTCGGTGAAGCGGCGATGGACATGATTCAGGAGGTCCGCCGTCAGTTCCGGGAGATCCCCGGTCTGCTGGAGGGCACCGCGGCCCCTGACACCGCCCGCTGCGTGGACATCTCCACCACCGCGGCGCTCCGTCAGATGGTCGTCCCCGGTCTCATGGCGGTCACCACCCCCGTGGTGGTCGGCTTTGGCTTCGGCGCTGAGGCCCTCGCGGGTCTCCTCGCTGGCGTGACGGTGTCCGGCGTGCTGCTGGCCATCTTCATGTCCAACGCGGGCGGCGCCTGGGACAACGCGAAGAAGTCCTTCGAGGGTGGCGGGTACACCATGAAGGACGGCTCCGTACACAAGAAGGGTGGTCCTACGCACTCGGCGGCTGTTGTCGGCGACACCGTAGGCGACCCATTCAAGGACACCGCTGGTCCTTCGCTCAACATCCTCATCAAGCTGATGAGCGTCGTGGCCCTTGTTCTCGCCCCCGTGCTCGCCGAGTTTGGCGCGTTCTTCAAGTTCTAGCCTTCGGGTGACCCCATGATCTATACCGAATACGAGACCATCTACATCCTCAAGCCCGAAGTGCCCGAGGACATCGTTCGCACCCTCAACGAGAAGGTCGACGGCATCATCGGCCGGTATGAGGGCCACATCCTCATCCGCGATGACTGGGGCAAGCGTAAGCTCGCGTACCCCATCCAGAAGAACTCGAAGGGCCACTACCTCTACGTCAACTACCTGGGCCCCTCGGACCTGGTGCTTGAGGTCGAGCGTAACCTTCGCATCGAGGAGAACCTCCTCCGCTTCCTCACCGTGAAGCTGTCTGAAGACGTCGATGTCGAGACCAAGCAGCAAGAGGCCAAGGAGCGTATCGCTCGTAAGGCCCAGGCCGCCGCCGAGCGTGAGTCGGATGACGACTACGACGACGACCTCGACGACATGGACATGGACGACGACGGCTGAGAGGCCCTCCCTCGGCGCGGCTCCCCGCGTCGAGGGTCCACTTTTTCCACCGCCCCGCACCGGGCGGACTCGGAGTGAGAGATGAAAGTCATCCTTCAGGAGGACGTGACCAACCTGGGTAAGGTGGGCGCTGTCGTGACCGTCGCCGACGGTTACGGGCGTAACTTCCTGCTCCCTCGTGGTCTGGCGCTCCTCGCCGACGAGCGGAACACCCGCCGTCTGGATCACCAGAAGCGTGTCACTGAGCACAAGCGCGCCAAGATGGAGGCCGAGGCCAAGGCCGTCGCCGAGAAGCTGGCGGGCACCGCGGTGTCCATCAAGCGTCAGGCTGGCGAAGAAGACAAGCTCTTCGGCGCGGTCACCAACCGCGACATCGCCGAGGCGCTTGAGGCCGAGGGCTTCAAGATCGACCGCCGCGACATCGTGCTCGACGAGCCCATCCACACCATCGGTGTGTTCCATGTGCCCGTGAAGCTCGCGCTCGGCGTCAAGGCCGAGGTCAAGGTGTACGTCATCCGGGCCTGAACCCCTGGAGCGTCGTGCCAAGAGGCCGCGATCAGGTTCGTCCTGCTCGCGGCCTTCTTGTCTCTGCGTGGTCTTGAGGGGCGGACCTCCCGCGGCCACAGGGGGCGGGGGATCGGGTTAGTGCTCGTGTCGCCGCGCGTGATGCTCGGCAGGAGGGCGCGGCGGTGTCAGAGATGGAAGGGCGTCAGTTTCCGCAGTCGCTTGAGGCGGAGCGCGCCGTTCTCGGCGGTCTGCTCCTCGACTTCTCTCAGGTGCCGGCGCTGGCCGAGATCGTGGCCCCGGAGGACTTCTACAGCGAGGCCCACGCCAAGATCTTCCGCCTGCTCATCGATCGGGCCAACAAGAACGAGCCCATCGACGTGTTCGGCCTCGCGGACCATGTGCTCAGCTCGCCGAACCCCGATGAGTTTGGCGGGGTCGCCTACGCGACGTCCTTGCCGGAGCAGGTGCCTACGACGGAGCACCTCGACTATTACGCCCGCATCGTGCGGGAGAAGGCCGTGCGGCGGCGGCTGCTCCTCGCGTCGGGGGAGATCAGCCGCAAGGTCTACGAGGGTCAAGACGAGCTCACGGAGCTTCTGGACTTCGCCGAGCGCAGCGTCTTTGAGGTCTCCCAACAGGGCAGCCAGCGCGACTGGAGCCGGCTCGGCGAGGTGATCGACGAGGAGTGGCTGCGCTTAGAGAAGCTCTCCGAGAACCGGGGCGAGGTGAGCGGCACCCCGACGGGCTTCACTGAGCTCGACCGCATGTTGGCCGGCCTTCACTCCTCCGACCTGCTCATCCTCGCCGCCCGCCCGGCCATGGGAAAGACGGCCTTGGCCCTGAACATCGCCCAGAACGTGGCGGTGAAGGCGGGCAAAGGTGTGGCGATCTTCTCCTTAGAGATGAGCAAAGGCCAGCTCGCCACTCGTATGTTGTGCGCCGAGGCGCGGGTGGACGCGGGCAAGGTGCGCACGGGCATGCTCAGCCGCAATGAGGACTGGCCGCGGCTAGAGGAGGCCTCGGAGCGGCTCTACCACGCGCCTTTGTGGATCGACGACACGCCGGGCATCACCATCACCCAGCTCCGCAGCCGCGCGCGCCGCCTCAAGGCCGAGCACGGGCGCCTCGACTTCATCGTCATCGACTACCTGCAGCTCATGGGCTCCGGCGGCCCGGCGAACCAGCCGCGCGAGCAGCAGATCTCCACCATCTCCCGGGGCCTCAAGGGCCTCGCCAAAGAGATGGCGGTGCCGGTGATGGCGCTCTCTCAGCTCAACCGCAGCGTAGAGTCTCGCGCCGACAAGCGCCCGATGATCTCCGACCTTCGTGAGTCCGGCGCCATCGAACAAGACGCCGACATCATCATGTTCATCTACCGCGACGGGTACTACAACCCCGACATCGAAGAGGAGAAGAAGGACGTCGCGGAGATCATCATCGCCAAACAACGAAACGGCCCCACAGGCACCGCAGAGCTGTATTTTCATGGCCAGTACACCCGCTTCGACAACCTGGAGCGCCGCTCGGACTACATCTGAGCCAGCGCCACCAGGCCCCAGGCGCCGATTGCGCCGCGAGGATCGACGGGGAGCGCTCCTCGGTCAATCTTCTTTGCCTCAGCCAGGGCCCGGTTTTGCGATCTCGCGGGCCTTCCGCCGCTGAAACGTCGCTGTCTGGGCCTCGGGCCTTGACTTCATAGGTGCAGATCCACTAAACAGGTTCGGACCTCCTCCCTTCACCGCGATCGGGTATCCTCTGGCATTCTCGCCGTTGGGCAAAACTCGTCGTCCCTCGTCGTCCTCACATGGTCCGGAGTCGTCACACCACCATGGAAAAGGCTGAACTTCTTAAGGTCTTCAACCAGCATCTGGACAACTACGCCAGCTTTCGTAGCTTCATCGACAAGGCGGTGGCGCAGCAGGGCAAGTTCTCGCAAGCGACGATCGACCGTGTCGTCGAGAAGAACGAAGCGCGCTCTCTGGAAGAGGGCGATCTGATCCGTCCCCTCGTCCCTGAGCTCGAAGAGGTCGCGTTGGAGCTTCGTGTCGAGATCGACACGATCACCGAGCGCACGCGCAGCGCGACCGTTGAGATGGAGGAGCTTGAGCTCCGCAAGATCATCGGCGAGCTCTCCGATGGAGAGTTTGAGCAGGAGTCGTCTCGGTTTAAGGATGACCTCGCCGCGGCCGACCAGCGCATCAGCGCGCTCAACGCCGACCTGAGCGTGTTTACGGACGCCCTTGACCGTTGGGAGACCCTGGCTGTCGCCGCCGGCCACCCTACGGGTCGCTCCGAAGAGACGCCTGAGCCGGAAGCGGACCAGGCCCCCTCTTCGGAGCCGGATCTCAGCCAAGCTTTCGACGACGCGGAGCACTCCGTGGACGCCGGCCCGAGCGTGGATGAGTCCGACGACATTCGCAGCTCCACCGCGGGCATGCGAGAGGACCTCTCCGGCGTGTTTGGCGTCCCTGAGCCCGCCGTCCAGATCCCCGCTGGGGACGAAGACGAGGAGATCAGCATCGAGGTCCCAGACGCCGGAAGCTCTGAGCTGGGCGACGGTGAGATCGAGATCGGCTTCGACGGCGCCGGTGAGGGCGACATCGACCTCATCAACGACGACAGCGAGGAGCAGCTCGACTTCACCGGCGGCGGCGAAGACGCCTCCCAAGACGACCTGGGCTTCGACGATGGCCCCAAGGAGCCCGCGCCGGCCGCTCAGGGCGCGTCAGGCCAGCGCCGCGCGTTGCTCATCTACCAAGAGGGCACCGCTGAAGAGTCGATGCACCCGCTCACCAACGAAGAGTTCACGATCGGCCGGGGTCGCGACAACGACTTCCAGATCAAGAACGACTCCAAGGTCTCGCGGTATCACTGCAAGATCTTCCGCCGTGGCGACAACTTCTACATCGAGGACAACAAGTCCTCGAACGGCTCGCTGGTGAACGGTGAGCTGATCACCGAGCGCCGCCTGTTCGGTGGAGAAGAGGTCATCATCGGCGAGACCTTCTTCCGGTTCCGCATCATGGAGTGACCCGCCCTTTCGGGGCGTGTCGGGCCTGAATCCTCCCTGGGTTCAGGCCCGCTCTGTTTTTGATGGTTGACGCCGCCTCTGAGGCTCGCAGAGCCCGTGGCCGTGCCACAATGGGCACGAATGAGCGGGTGTTGCACAGGGGTGAGCATGAGCGCGGCGGAAGGTGAAGCGACGTTGAGCCCCGTATTCGATCTTAGAGAGGTCAGCGGAGTTCGGCTGGGGATGACCGCGCTCGCGCTTACCCGTCTGGTGGAGCGGCTCGCGTCTGCCGGGCTGACCGGGGCCAGGCGCGCCTCGGTGAACTCGACGACGTGGCGAGCTTCGGGAGGCCGGGGCCTTGGCCTGAGGTCGGCGACGAGCGAGAGAGCTGGCGCCGCGCGCCCGCGGGGGTGGTCCTGCGGGCCAACCTCACGCCCGCGCCCACCTTGCTCCTGCGTTTTGACGGCGCGGACGCCGAGCCTGACGCCGTCTTCGCCGCGGTCGGCGCGCTGTGGGCGCGGGTCTGGGCGGACGCTCGGGTGCTCGGGCTCGCGCGCCAGCGGGTCACGCAGCTCGATCGGGTCACCGTCGAGCGCCAGCGGGAGCTGGCTCGGGCCCGGGCCCAGGCCGAGCACCTCTCCTCGTTGCAAGAGACCTTCTTGGCCTTGCTCTCCCACGACCTGCGCAGCCCCCTCGCCGTGGTGCTCGGCCAATGCCAGCTCCTCGCCGAGGGGCTCATGGGCAACCTCAACCCCAAACAGCAGAACGCCATCGGCAGCGTGCAGCGCAACGCCCGGCGGATGAACCAGATGGTTGAGGATCTCCTCGATCGTTTCCGCGCTGGGCTCAGCCCCACGGCCGCCGCCGGGGTGCGTGTGGAGGTGAGCGCGCTGGTGCAGGAGGTCGTGGCCACCTGGCAAGAGGTCGCCGAGCGCCGCGGATCCCAGCTCGTCAGCGTCGGCGAGACCCCTCGCGCCGTCGTCGGCGACGTCGCGATGCTGCGTGAGGTGCTCTCCAACCTCATCGACAACGCCTTACGCTACACGCCGGCCGGCGGCGTCGTGCGGGTGCAGGTGGTCGATGACGCCGAGCGTGTGCTCGTGCGGGTGAGAGACGGCGGCGTAGGGTTCCCTGAAGAGCTGCTCAACCGAGACTTGGTCGCCGACGAGCGCCCGCGGGGCGGCCTCGGCCTGCCCTTGAGCGCGCGGTTGATCCGCGCCTTGGGCGGCCAGGTGCTGCTCACGAACGCGCCGGAGGGCGGCGGCGTCGCCACCTTGTCGATGCCTGCGCTCGGCGAGGCGGAGACCCCGCCGCGCCTGCTGCTGGTCTCCTCATCGTCGTTCTTCGCCGACGAGCTGACGAGCCGCCTCGCGTTCATCGGCGACATCGTGCGGGTGGAGGGGGTTGAGGAGGCCGTGGTGGAGCTTCCTGAGGTGGACGTCGTGATCATGGATGAGCTGGTGGGGGGCCTCGACGCCTTACGCCGGCTGCGCGAGAACGAGCGTGGGGCGGCCACACCCTTCGTCTGGGTGGGCGCCTCCACCACCACCCTTGACTTCGCCTTGGCCGAGGGCGCGTTCTCGGCGATCTCCCAGCCGCTTGAGATCGGCGCGCTGGAGCTGTGCGCCCGCGCCGCGCTGACCCAGGCGCGGAGCCTCCGCGCGGAGGCCCTTCGCCGAGCCCGCGACCCGGTCAGCGGACTTTTGCCCATCGACGGCGCCACGGAGGAGCTCACGGAGCTGTTCAGCGCCGCCCAGGGCCTCATCGTCGCCGCGCACATCGACGTCGTGGGCCTGCGAGAGGTCAACCGCGCTCAAGGGGTGCCCGCCGGAGATCAGCTCCTGCTGTGGCTCGCGGGCGTGGTGTTGGGTCGCCTGCGCGGCGGGGAGCTAGCGCTGCGGTTGGAGTCCGATGAGCTGCTCGTGCTCCTGCGCCCGGCCCGGCTTGAGGACGCTCAGGAGTGGGCGAGGGCCCTACGGGAGCACATCTCGACGGCGCGGCCGCGTCTGGGCAGCCTACGCACCGCCGTAGACGTGGCGGTCACCCTGACGCCTACCGCGGATCTTCCGGCGGTCGAGCGCCTCGTCTCGGCCCGACGATCTCTCGGCGAACGTACAGGGTCATGAGATCGGCGTAAGGTGCGTGGCAGCGCCGCTTCAGCGGCGGCGAGATATCTTGACGCATTCCACAGGGAGACTCCTGTCGTGTCAGTCCAGAAGAAGAAGACGAGGCGGCCTGCTCCGGGACAAAACTCGGAGCCGACATACTTCACCACCTACCAGATCTCGAAGTTCCTCGGGGTCAGCCTCCCAACCGTCGTCAATTGGGTGAACTCCGATCGGCTTCGAGCCCATCGTACGCCGGGCGGCCACCGACGCATCACCAAGGCCGATCTGGTGAGCTTCGCCAAGGAGTACAACTACCCCCTGAGCGAAGAGCTGCTCGGCGAACGTTCAGAGCAGACCCGCGTGCTCGTGGTTGACGACGAGCACGACTTCTCCGACATGGTGCGCGACTACCTCTCTTTGCGCGGCAAGATGGAGGTTGAGGTCGCGGACTCGGGCTTCGCCGCGGGCTTCACCGTCGCGCGCTTTAAGCCCGACGTGATCCTCATGGACATCATGATGCCGGACATGAACGGCTTTGAGGTCGTGCGAATGCTGCGTGGCAGCAAAGACACGGCGCACATCCCGGTGATCGCCTGCACCGCGTTCTTAGACGCCCAGGTCGAGCGGCGTATCCAAGAAGAGGAGTTTGACGGCCTTGTGCAGAAGCCGATCAAGCTCGATGAGCTGCTGTCGCTGATCCGCAGCACGCTCAACCCCGAAGACGCGCGCTGAGCCAGAGCTGAGCCAGACTTGGGGATTTAGTCGTCCACCAGGGCAGGGGGGCAGGCGACGCCGTCGCCCCCACGCGCGGGCAGGGGGCGCTCGCTCATCGCGGTGGTGGGGCCCTTGTGGCGGCGGCGAACACGGATGATCTCCGCGGCGATGGCCACGGCGATCTCTTCAGGGGTCTCCGCGCCGAGATCGAGGCCGATGGGCGCGCTCACCCGGCGCAACAGCGCCTCGTCTACACCCGCGGCGCGCAGGCGAATGAAAAAACGCGTGATCTTCGCCTTGGACCCGATGAGCCCCAAGTAGGCGTAGTCCTTGGCGATCAGGGCCTCAAGCAGGTCTTGATCGAGGGGGTGGCTGTGGGTGACGAGCACGACGTAGTCCCGCGGGCCAAGCTCCGCGGGGAGCGCGCGTCGGGGGTCGAGGAGCACACGCTCGCAGCCGGGAAAACGCTCCGCGTTCAGCCACTCCTCACGCTCGTCGTACACCTTGAGGTCAAACCCTAAGGAGAGCAGGAGCGGGGCCAAGGCGCCGCCGACGTGGCCAGCGCCGAAGAGGTGAACCCGCTCAACGGGGGTGATGGGCTCCACGAAGGCCTCCATTGCGCCACCGCAGCACATGCCGAGGTCGCGGGTGAGGTGAGCGGCGACGCGGCGGGCGGTCCCCTCACGGATGCAGACTAAGGCGGCGTCGATGACGACCTTCTCCCACTGGCCGCCGCCGATGGTGCCGACGATGCGCCCGTCGCCGTACACGAGCATTCGGGCGCTGGCGCTGCGCGGCGCCGAGCCGTTCACGGCGATCACCGTACACAAGGCCGCGGGCTCTCCGGCGGCGCTGGCGGCCAAGGCGGCCTCAAAAACACGCATCAGCGCCCCGCCCGGGCGCGCACACGGGCGAGGGACGCCCGAACACCGGCGACGGTCTCGTCCCAGTCCCAGGCGAGCACCCGGCGCCCACGCACGAGGGCCTGGCCGTCTACCCACACCGAGTCTACGGACGCCGGGCTCATGGCGTAGACCATGGCCGAGGCGGGGTCGGGAGAAGGCAGAACCTCGGGGAGATCCGGGCGTAAGAGCACCAGATCCGCCGGGCGACCGACCTCTAAGCGGCCGGAGTTGAGCCCCAGCGCCTCGGCACCCTTCGCCGTCGCCAGCTCATAGACCTGCCGCGCGGGCATCACCGTGGCGCCCAGACGCGGCTTCTGGGTGAGCGCGGCGAGGCGCATCTCGGTGAACATGTCGAGGCGGTTGTTGCACGGCGCGCCGTCTGCGCCCAGGCTCACATGCACCCCGGCGTCGAGGAGCTCAGGGATCTTCGCGAGGCCCGAGGCGAGCTTGAGGTTGGACGAGGGGCAATGCAGCACGCGGGTGCCCGTCTCGGCGAGCAGGCGGACCTCGGCGTCGCTGAGGTGGATGCAGTGGGCGAGGCAGACGTCGGGGCCGCTGAGCCCAACATCGTGGAGATACTGCACGTTCTCCCGGCCGGTCATCTGCCGCACGAGCTCGACCTCGTCGCGGTTCTCGCTGGCGTGGGTGTGAATCAGGCAGCCCCGGCGGCGGGCCTCGGCGGCGACCTCTCGCAAGAGTCCTTCGCTGCAGGAGGGCACAAAACGAGGCGCGAAGGCGTAGCGCAGGCGGCCTCGGCCATGCCAACGATCGGCCTCGTCGGACGCGCCGCGCAGGGAACGTTCGGTGGCCTCGCTCAGCCCGGCCTCGTTCTCGAGATCCATCATCGCCCGGCCGACGGCGGCCTTGGCGCCGCTCTCTTCGCAGGCGCGGAAGATGCTCTCCGTGTGGCGCACGCTCGCCATGTCGAGGATCGTGGTGGTGCCGCCGAGGAGCAGCTCGGTGAGGCCCAGCCGGGCCGAGAAGTACGCGCTCTCTTCGTCGTGGTTGGCCTCAAAGGGCCAGATGCGGGTGCGCAGCCAGTCCATCAGCGCCAGATCGTCGGCGAGGCCGCGGAAGAGGGTCTGCACGAGGTGAACGTGGGTCTGCACAAAGCCCGGCGCGAGCCAAGCGCCGTCGCAGAGGATCTCCTCAGCGCCGAGGCTGGGCAGGCCGGGGCCGATCTCGGCGATCAGCCCGTCTCTCACCCGGAGATCCCCTCGGGGCGGCGCGCCTTGGGCGCCAGGGTGGATCAGCGTCGCGTCACGAAACAGCAGGTGCATGGGGTGGGCTCCACAGCGAAGGTAACCCGCTCTTCGTGCCCGTTGGCGGGGCGCGCATAGCCAGGGCCGGGGCGAGTTGTTAGTCTCGTGGCCTCTCGGGAGCCGTGAATGCGGGTTCTGGCGCCGCTCCTCCTCCTCGTCGCCTTCTGGCCTGGGCTCGCCCACGCCCAGGACGACGCGCCGTCGGCGGTGGTCTACGCGGACGGCTGGCGCTGGTCGAGCGTGACGCCCAACGCCGCGCGAGGTCAGGCGTTTCGCAGCGTGGCCACGGATCCTCTGCGCCCGGATCGTGCCGTGGCGCTCTCCCGGTCGGGGGCGGTGTGGCTCTCGGAGGACGGTGGATCCACCTGGCGAGAGGTGCTGCGCGCGCCCCAGGGGCTCGGCGGCGAGGACGCGGTGGACGCTGAAGACGTGCTCCTGCGCGCCGAGGCGATGGCTGAAGATCTCTTCTCGGAGACGATCGACCTCACTGAAGATCCCGAGGACTTCACCACCGACCCTGAAGACGTCGAGAGCCCCGCTGAGGAGATCATCGAGATCGTCTCTGGCGAGGGCCTCGCGGTGGATCAGCTCGTGCGGGACGAGCGCGGTGAGGGCCCCGTCTTAGAGGGTGGGCTCGTCTGGTTTCACCCCGCGGGGGGTGTGGTGCTGGTGAGCCGCTCGGATGGCCTCTGGCGCAGCGAAGACGGCGGCCAGCGTTACCAGCGGGTGGGCGCTGAGGCCGCGCTCACGGATCTGGCCTTGGGCCCCGATGGCGCGATGCTGCTCGCCGCGGCGGGGCCGGGCTCGGACGGCGCGGCGGACCCCGGCGGCATCCGGTTCTCTCTGGACGGCGGCCGCGCCTGGATTCACATCGGCGGGCCCTTGGACGAGCGCCCTGTGGCCGATCTGGCCCTGCACCCCGCCGACGCGTTGTGGTACGCCGCGGCGGACGACGGCCTCTACGTCTCCAGCGACGGCCAGACCTGGGCGCCGCTCACCGCGGGCCGCGGCTTCGACACCTTGGCGCTTCTGCCCGATCCCCAGGTTCCTGGCGCCTTGTGGTTCACGAACCCCGGCGAGGTGCGCCGCACCGATGACGGCGGCCAGCGCAGCTTTCGCCTGAGCGCCGCGCCTCTGCCCACCACCCGGCAGCTCCTCGCCGGGCCCACGCCGGGGCAGCTCTTGTTGTGCGGGGCCGACGGTGTGTGGGAGAGCGTAGACGGCGGCGTGATCTGGCGGCCGGTGACCTTGGGCCTCACCAGCCCCGAGGTCTGGGCCGTGGCGCGCACCCAAGACGGCCTGCTCGCGGTGACCGAGCGGGGCATCTTCCGCCTCGACCCGCCCCAGACCGCGGCGACGGGGCTCACCTCAAAGCCGCTGCCCTTGGGCATGGAGGCGCTCCTCGCCGCGTCGATGGGCCGCCCCGGCATGGGGATGGACAGCCTGAACGTCAGCGCAAGGCGCACGGCGCTGCGGCAGGCCACCCCGGCGCTCATCGTGCGCGGCGAAGGGTACCGCCGCGACGGCCTCGACGCCGACTGGCGCAGCCTCACCAACGACGGTGATCTCCAGAGCTATTGGCGCGTCACCGCCCAGCTCACCTGGGGCCAAGGCAACAGCTCCACCGCCGGAGACACCTCGTTTGACCTGGACAACGCCCCGGCGGGGGATCTCTACTACGTCGTCGGCGACGACGTGTACGCCACCGACGACCTAAGCTCCGTGCCCTCGGCGGCGGCGAACATCTCCGGCGCCTCGGTGCAGTACCGGGCGATGATGGCCGACCAGATCGCCGAGCTCTACTTCACCCGCGTGCGCCTCACCAACGAGCAGGCCGAGCAGACCGGCGGCGATCTCCGCGCCCAGGCGCTGTTCGCGCTCCAGCTCGCCGAGATCGACGCCTTGCTCGACGCCTACACCGACGGCGCGCTCAGCCTCAGCGCCGCGGGCGCTCTCCCGACCGACTCCACCGAGGAAGACTCCTTATGACCTCATCGATCCTGCTCCTGTGGTCCGCGCTCTCCGGCGGTCTTCTGGCCGTGGAGGGCGTCTCTGGCGAAGAGGCCGTGGTCAGCGCTGGCGTTGAGGTGGCGCTTGTGCCCCTGAACAGCGCCACGCTCAGCCAGCTCGCGAACATCCCCGGCGTGGGCGAAGAGAACGCCAAGGCGATCCTGGCCCTACGCGCCGATCGGGGTCGCCTGGGCAGCGTCGAGGAGCTGCGTATTCTGCCGTTCCTCTCTGAGGAGGGCCTGGACAACCTGCGCCGCTCCACGTCGGTTGATCTCGCCGTGCGCGCCGGGGCCAAGGGTGAGTACAAGACGGTCGAGGACGTGATGGGCTTCTTCGCCCACGAGCCCACGGTGCAAGAGGTGCAGGCGATGACCATGGCCTACACCCACACCAACCGCGAGCAGGTCGAGCGCTGGCTCAACGCCTCTCGGGCGGCGGCGGCCTTGCCCCAGCTCCAGGCCCGCTACGAGTACTACAACCGCTACGGCGAAGACTTTGACGTGCTGGGCGGCGTCTCCGCGCTCACCCAACAAGACAGCCAGCTCCAAGACAAGATCGTCGTCGAGGTGCGCTGGCAGCTCAACGACCTCGTGATGTCCACGGAGCAGATCCGCGTGATCTCTGAGGCCCAAGACGTCGTGAAGCTCCGCGACAAGGTGCTCGGCGAGGTGACCCGGCTGTACTTCGACCGCCGCCGCCTGCAGATCGACGGGCTCTTGAACCCCCCGAACGACCTGCGCGCCCAGATCGACGACGAGCTGCGCCTCATGGAGTTCACCGCCCAGCTCGACGCGCTCACCGGGGGCGCCTTCTCCGCCGCCGTGGCCGCGGGCCTCAACCCCCAGCCCCTCTGAGCCATGTCCCAGCACCAGCTCGTCCTCATCCTCGACTTTGGCTCGCAGTTCACCCAGCTCATCGCCCGGCGGCTGCGAGAGGAGGGCGTGTACTGCGAGATCCAGCCCTGCAACACCAAGCCCCCGGCGTCTCGGCCGGACTCGCTCATCGGCCTCATCCTCTCCGGCGGCCCCGACTCCGTGCTCTCCGACACCGCGCCGCCTTTTGACGTGGCGTGGCTGGCCCTGGGCGTGCCCGTCTTGGGCGTCTGTTACGGCATGCAGCTCCTCGCGCACCTCGACGGCGGCGTCTTGGGCCAAGGCCAGGCCCGGGAGTATGGTCGCGCGGTGCTGGAGCGGGTGGGCGAAGAGAGCGCGCTTCTGGCCGCGTGGCCCCAAGAGAGCCAGGTGTGGATGAGCCACGGCGATCACGTCGAGGCCGCGCCCGCGGGCTACGTCGTCACCGGCCGCACTGAAGGCTGCCCCATCGCCGTGATGGAGGACGTCACCCGCCGCCGCTTCGGCGTGCAGCTTCACCCCGAGGTCACCCACACCCAGCACGGCAAAGCGCTTCTGCGCGCCTTCGTGTTTGAGGTCTGCGGCGCCCGGGGCGACTGGAGCATCGGCAGCTTTCTGGACGAGCAGACGGCGAAGGTCCGCGCCTTGGTGGGCGAAGACAAGGTCATCTGCGCGCTCTCTGGCGGCGTGGACTCCTCTGTCGTGGCCGCGCTCTTGCACCACGCCATCGGGGATCAGCTCCACTGCATCTTCGTAGACACCGGCCTTCTGCGCAAAGGGGAGCGTGAGGCCGTGGCCGCCGAGTTCTCCGAGCTCAACCTCACCGTCGTTGACGCCTCGGCCCGCTTCTTGGGCGAGCTGGCGGGCGTGAGTGACCCCGAACAGAAGCGCCGCATCATCGGCGCGGCGTTCATCCGGGTGTTTGAGGAGGAGGCCCGGCGCGTGGGCGGCGCCCGCTGGCTGGCCCAGGGCACGCTCTACCCCGACGTCATCGAGTCCGTGAGCTTCCGCGGCCCCTCGGCGACGATCAAGTCCCACCACAACGTCGGCGGCCTGCCCGAGCGCATGGACCTCAAGCTCATCGAGCCCCTGCGGGAGCTGTTTAAGGACGAGGCCCGGGCCCTGGGTGAGGCGCTGGGCCTCTCTGAAGGCCGCGTGTGGCGCCACCCCTTCCCCGGCCCCGGCCTCGCCATCCGCATCATCGGCGACGTCACCGCCGAGAAGGCCGACTTGTTGCGAGAGGCCGACGCCATCTACCTCGACGAGATCCGCCGCGCCGGGCTCTACCGCGACATCTGGCAGGCCTTCGCCGTGCTTCTGCCCGTGCAGACCGTCGGCGTGATGGGCGACGACCGCACCTATGAGCGTGTCTGCGCCCTGCGCGCGGTGACGAGCGTGGACGGCATGACCGCGAGCTGGTTCCCTATGCCGTATGACGTGCTGGCGCGGATGTCCGACCGCATCGTGCGAGAGGTCCGCGGCGTCAACCGTGTCGTCTACGACATCTCCTCGAAGCCTCCGGCGACGATTGAGTGGGAGTGAGTTACCAGCCACCTTCCCCCTGCACCTCCGCGCAGGGCGGCGGATGAGGTGCTGCGATGGCCGGTGTGGCGGTGCTGGGCGCGACGGGCATGGTGGGGCAGCGGCTGGTGGCGATGCTGCGGGATCACCCCCTCTTTGAGCTCAAGGCGCTCTGCGCCTCGGACCGCAGCGCCGGGCGCACCTACGCCGAGGCCGCCCCTTGGCGCCTGGAGGGGGAAGACGCGGACTGGGTCGCCGACTGGCGGGTGCGGGAGTGTCGCCCCGAGGCCCTGCCCGATGACGTCGACATCGTGCTCTCCGCCTTGCCCACGAACGAGGCCAAGGCCATGGAGCCGGTCTTCGCCGAGGCGGGGCTCGTCGTGGTCTCAAACGCTGGGGCCTACCGCCAAGATCCCCGCGTGCCGCTGATCATCCCCGAGATCAACCCCGACCACCTCGTGATGACCGCCACCCAGCCTTGGGCCGGGGCGCTGATCACCAACCCCAACTGCTGCGCCGTGCCGCTGGCGATGGCCTTGGCGCCTCTACACGCGGCGTTTGGCGTTGAGGCGGCCTGCGTGAGCACCTGGCAGGCGGTCTCCGGCGCGGGCTACCCCGGGGAGTCGGCCTGGGACATGGTGGGCAACGTGCACCCGCACCCCGGCGACGAGGAGGACAAGCTCGGTGTCGAGCCCCAGAAGATCCTCGGCGCGCCCGGGGCTCCGGCGGCCTTTGTCACCTCGGCGCGCTGCGTGCGGGTCAACACCGCCGACGGCCACCTCGTCTCCGCCCAGCTCCACCTGCGCGGGAACCCCAGCCCCGAGCAGGTGCTGGAGGCCCTGCGAGACTTCACCCCCCGGGGGCCGGCCTTGCCGTCGTCGCCCAAGCCGCTTCTTTACCTGAGCGATCGCCGCGACCGCCCCGCGCCTCGGTTTGACGCCGGGCGTGGCGGCGGCATGACCGTCACCATCGGCCGGGTGGAGCGCTGCGCGGTGATGGGCGTCAAGCTCTACGCCTTGGCCCACAACACCGTGCGCGGCGCCGCCGGGGCCGCCTTGGCGAACGCCGAGCTGTGGACCCTCCAGTCCCGATGAGCCGTTGATGCCCAAGCACCTCCTGAGCCTCGCCTGGGCGGCCCTGCTCACGATCACGGCCCTGGCGTACCAGTTTCAGCTCCGTCTGGGCTTCACCGACACCGACGCCTTGGCCGACTACGCCGCCGCCCGCGCCGAGGGCCTCGCGGGCTGGCTCAACCAGCTCACCCTGCCGCTCACCGCCGGGGTGGGCGGGGCCAACGCGAACTTCTGGCGCCCGGGGGTGATGCTGCACTACGCCCTGCAGCGCGCGCTCTTTGACGACAACACCCGGCATTGGCAGGCCTGGGATCTCGGCCTGCACCTCAGCGCCGTCGCCGCGTTGGGCCTCGCCGCGCGGTCCTTGGGCGTGAGCTCCGCCACGGCGCTCTTCGCCGGGATGGTCTTCGCGCTGCACCCGCTGGGCGTGGAGATCGTGCCCGCCGTCGCGCGAAACATCGACGTGCTCGTGGCGCTGTTCTCTCTGGCCGCCATCGCCGCGGCGGGGCAGGGCAGGGCGCTCTTCACGGCGATCTTGGGCCTCTGCGCGCTGAGCTTCAAGGAGACGGCCCTGGCGGCGATGCCCGTGGCGCTCTTGGCGCTCTTTTGGCGGTCGGGTCGCGCCAGCGCGGCCAAGGTGGCCGGGGCCTGGGCCGTGGGGGTGCCGCTTTATCTGGTGGCGCGCACGTCGGTGCTCTCGGGCATCGGCGGCTATTACGAGGACGAGCGCACCTTCACCTTCGGCCGCCTCGGCGCCGCCCTGCGCGCCGCCCCCTGGGAGAGCCTCTTCCCCGGGTTTAGCCTCAGCGTCGAGCCCCTGGGCGAGCCCCTGCGGGCCCTCGGCGCGCTGATCCTGTTCGTGGTGCTGCTCGGTGTCGCCGCTCGTCGCCTCCGGGATGGCGCCCCCGCCGCCGCTCTGGGCCTCTTGTTGTGGGGCCTGCCGGTGTTGTTGTACGGACTCACGGGCACCTACTCCCGGCGGCTTCTGTACCTGCCCAGCGCTGGACTGTGCCTCGTGTTGGCTGAGGGCCTCGCGCTCCTCGCCGCCCCCGGCGCCCGGGGCCTGGGCGCGCTGTGTCTGGGCTTCGTGCTGAGCCTCCTCCCGGCGAGCCCCATCGTGCACAATTACACCGACTGGGCCGAGAACGACGCCGTGACCCGCTCGTTGACAACGGCCGTGGCCCCCGAGCTGGCGGCCTTGCCCCCGGGCAGCGTCGTGTGGGTGATTGACCGCTGCGTGTGGATCAACAGCGAGCCCTACCGCGCCCGCACCTTCCACGGCAAAAAGACGCTCAACAACTGTGTGGCGACGTACTCCCTTCAGGCCTGGGCCGATGACCTCTTTGGCCCGGGGCACCTCACGCTCCGCGCCTTGACCAGCACCCAGCCCGAGGGCCCCTTACCCCCGCCGGAGGTCTCTGTGGAGGATGGCGCCTTGGTGCTTCGTCGCGCATCCATGCGCCGCTCGCTCACCGGCCTCGGCAAAGAGGCGGGCTGGACGCTTGTTCGTGAGGAGTCCGTCTCTGTGTTGACCCCGCCGAGCGCCGCCTCGGGCCAGTGGGCGCTGATCGCGGGCGGCGAGCGCGGCGCGCTGGTGAGGCTGCCATGAGAGCCCCGCTTCTTGGGATGGCCGCGGTGTTTGTGGCCTTGTGGTGCGCCTACTACGCGGTGTCCGAGCCCGGCCCGCGGGTGAGCCCCTGGGTGAGCCCCCTGCCGTCTCACGCCGTCGCCGCGGGGTATCGCGCGTTCGTGGCCACGGCCCCCGGTCGGGCGATCCCCGCCTGGCCCGAGGCGGTGATGGAGCGCTGGCCGCCCAAGGCCGATGGCCCGATCCTCATCGACCGACGCCACACGGTCAAGCAGCCCGAGACGAGCGCGTTAGGCCTCAACAGCTACGGTTACGACGACATGCACGGCCTCTCCCGGGCGTTTGACCCGGCGCGCCGGGCGGGGGTGCCGCTCGTGCCGTTCACCGGGGAGATCACCGCGATGCGCCTCGCCGGGGCCTCTGCGGTGTTCATCAACCTGCCGAGCGGCGACCGCCCCGGCTTACGCTGGTCCGAGGTCTTGGCGCTGGACGCCTTCGTGCGCGCGGGCGGCGGCCTGATGTTCCTCACCGATCACACGAACTGCTATTTTCACGGCGAGCTGCTCTCCCCCTTGGCCTCCCGCCTCGGCCTCACCCTGCGCCCGGTGACCGCCGCCGACCGTGGCCCCGAGCGCACGCTCTCACCCAGCACGGTCGCCTGGATCCGGGTGGTGCCCGCGCCCCAGGACCACCCCGTCCTCCGCGGCGTCTCGGCCTTCGGCTTTATGACCGGCGGCAGCGCCACGGGTGACCCCGCCCAGGGCTGGCGGGTGCTGGCGACCACCTCCCCGAAGGGCTGGGCCGATGTCTGGACGCCCCACCGCCGCGACGACAGCTCAGGCTTCACCGGCGATCTCAAACGAGACGCCGCCACCGAGCCCAACGAGGAGGTGCCGGTGATGTTGGCCGCCGAGCGAGGCCGCGGGCGGGTGCTGGTCTTCGCCGATCAGAACGCCTTGGGCGCCACGCTGATCGGCTTTGAGGACGGCGCCAAGCTCTTCGCGAACGCGCTCTCTTGGCTCACGGGCCGGCCCATCCCCTACGAGCCTCGCCAACCCAACACGGTCACCACGCTCACCGGCCCGCGCTATCTGTGCACGAGCGTCTCCGACTTCGCCTACCGCACCCTCCAGCTTCATCTGGACCGGCTGAGCGCGGCCTCCGCCGTAGAGAGCTTCTGTACGGCGTGGGCGCCCACAGACTCGGCGTCGTTGTTGGTGCTGCCCGAGTCTTGGCGTGAGGATCTCCCGGCGCGTCTCGCCGCGGCGCGCTCGGTGGTGATCGTGCTGGATTCCGCCGACGCCCAGGCCCCCCAGCTCGCCGCCGCCGTGGGCCTCACGCTGACCGCGCCGGGGAGCCCCATCGCCGGCCTTCGTTGGCTCAAGCCGCTGCCCGCGCCGCCGCTGCCGGTGCTCGCCGACCCCCCCGAGTTTGAGCCCCTGAGCCCGGCGCCCTGGGGCCTCAGCGCCATCGAGGGCTGGGAGGTGCTCGCGGAGGACGGCGCGGGGAGGCCGGTGATCGTGCGTCGTGTGGAGGCCGACCGACAGACGGTGGTGCTCTTGGACGCGGCCTTGGTGAAGAACGGCCTGCTCGGCGGCGAGCGTGACCGCCCCCACAAGCTGCCGCCCGAGGGGCAGGCGGCGAGCCGTGTGGCGCTGCGGCTGATGAGCGGGCTGGTGGGGGAGTGGCGTTAGGGCCCGCTCAGTCCTCACACCCCTCACAGAACACCGGCTCGGGGCGCTCTCCGGCGGCCACAGACGCCACCCAGTCCACGAGCGGCACGCCCTGCTCCGTGACCTCATAAAAGCGGGTGTAGGGGATCATGCAGTGCTCGTCCCCGGCGGCGAGGTACTGTGTGAAGTTGGGGGTGCTGTCTTGAATCAGGGCGTTGTAGGCCTTCATGCCCGCGGACCAGGCCTGGGCGTCTTCGCCGCCCATCTCGGTGAAGTAGAGCGTCTGGTTCCAGTCAAGCTCGCTGTTGATCTGGCTGAGCGTCATCTCGGGATAAAACGCGCCGACGCGGCTGTAGAGGTCGGGGAGGATGAGCGTGGACCAGTCCACCTGGGCGGGGTCGAGGGTGGGGATCCAGTCCGGCGCGGCCTGGGTGGCGTTCCACGAGGGGAAGCTGTTGGCGAAGAAGTCCGTGGTGACCACGCCCGCGCCGCCGTCGCCGATCTGGTTGACCTGGGCGTTTGGGTACATGCGCTGAATGTGCGGCGCCCACATCGCCGAGCCATAGGCCCCGGCGCTGCAGCCGGTGACGACGATCTGCTCCGGGCCCGAGAACTGCGACTCCACCCAGTCCAGAATCGCCCGAGTGTTCACCGCGCCTCTGTGCTCAATGGTGACCGCGTCTTCACCTTCGCCATAGGTCGTCACCGCGTCGCCCCAATGAATGTCCCCGGTACAATAGGGCACGATGACGTGGTACCAGTCCACAAAGGGGTTCTGCGGGTCGGTGAGGTCATAGACGCCCTCAAACTCATCGGCGTCGACGAGATCCCGCATCCAGTCCATGTCATCCGAGAACAGGGCCCCGGCGTAGCTGCAGGTGCCCTCATTCCAGCACGCGCCGCCGCCCATAAAGTCGATGACGACCTTGTTGACCGTGCCCGGCCGGGCGAAGAAGCTGTACTTCGTGCCCCGGGCGCAGATCGTGCCGTCGCCCGGGTCCAGCTCATTCCAGCCGGGGTTGAGCGCGGGCAGCAGCAGCTCACCCGCCTCATCGGCGTCGCAGGCGGGCAGGAGCGAGGCGAACATCACGAGGGGGAGCATCACACGCATAACGACCTCAGGTTGTGTCGGGAACAGACAGGATACATGCCCTCTGCGTGTGGCACAACAGGGCCGCGGCCGCGCCCCGTCCACCCCGCCCGAGAGGCCCCGATGCGAAGGCTCCTGCTCACCCGCCACGCCAAGAGCGACTGGTCCACCGAGGCCCCGACGATCACGCCCGCCCCCTGAACAAGCGCGGCCGCCGCGACGCCCCCCGAATCGGCGCCTTGGTGCAGTCCCTCGGCTGGCGCCCCGAGCTCGTCCTGTGCTCCAGCGCCCAGCGCGCCCTCGAGACCCTCAGCGGCCTGCGCGCCGCCTGGGACGTTCAGCCTGACGTGCAGATCTTGCCGAGCCTGTACCACGCGGGCGCCGACGCGGCGCGGGCGGCCTTGGCCACCGTGCCCGACGGGGTGACGACGGTGATGCTCATCGGACACAATCCCGGCTGGGAGGAGGCGCTCACGGCGCTGTGCGGCGCGCGTGAGACCTTGCCCACGGCGTCGGTGGCGATGCTGCAGCGCGACGACGAGACGGCCTGGGCGGGGAGGGCGGGGTTTGAGCTGGTGCGGGTGCTGCGGCCGAGGGTGGATTTGGGGTGAGGGGGGCTGCGCGGCGTCGCCACGCAGGCCTCGGCGCCGGGGGTGAAGCGGGGGCAGAGGTCCTCGATGATGGCGCGGATGAGGGGGTTGTGGGCGTTGGGGGCGGCGTCCGTGGGCGGGCGTCGGGGCGCGGCGTGGGGGGGCGGTCGGCTCGGCGGCCTCGGCGGGGGATGAGAGCAGAGCGCCGCCGGCCCAGGGCGACCAGCGGCCACCCCCTTCAAGTCTTGAGCGTCCCCCACTCCTCATAGGTGTTGTCTGGCGCCTCCCGCGTCCCTCTGACCTTGAGCGCCATGAGCGTGACCGGGCCCAAGTTGAGCAGACGCTGGCCCAAGGCGACGCAGACGACGTTTGGCAGGGCCAAGAACAGTCGCAGCGCCGCGCCTTCGGGGCGGTGGGCCACGATCGAGCGGTGCAAGACCCGGGCGAGCCACGCCGCCTGGGCGCCGTCATTCACGTCCTCGGCGCCGTCAAACCACAGCAGGCCAGGGGCGGGGCCATTGGCCGTCGGGTTCTCGTCGCGCCAGGTGTCGTATGGCCCCCGGTTCGCGGTCCTGGTGAGGGTCACGAGCACATGCAGCTCCACGCCCCGGGGCACCACCTCGGCGGGCGCCTCCCGTGGAGTGAGCGCGCGGGCAGAGGGCGGATCAGGCTCACGCAGCACAAAACGCGCCATGTCCCGGCCAGGGAGCCCCGCCAGCACGTCGACTGGGTGCCCCCTGAGCAGGTTGTTGTGGAACCCCGCGGCCACCGCCACCGGCTGGGTGCAGTCGAGCGTTAGTACGGTTCGGGGGAGGCCGCGCAGCGTCGCCGCCCGGGTGATCAGGGGGAGCACCTCGTCCACATGCGCGGAGGGGATCGTGTGTCCGTCGCCGATCAAGGTCACGTCGTGAGGAGCACAGTCCACCGAGATCCGCCAGTCGCGTCGTCTGGTCTTCGGGCTGCGGGTCAAATCTCAGCTCAGGCGGACCGGTCTTGGAGAAGCGCAGGTCGTCCAGGCGCAGGTTGAGCTCCTCCTTGTGATCTCAGGGGGGGCTCTTTGGGGAGCAGCGCGCTGAGGAGCTGGGCCCGGCGTGAGCGGAGGGCGGCGCCTCGGGTTTGGGTGGGGTGTTTGTTGGCGGCGAAGAGGGGAGGGGGCGGGGCCTGGCGTGTCTGATCCGCGCGGGCACCCCCATCCGAGCGAGGCAACCACGATGGGGTCACACGACGGGGCGGGTGGATTGGCCTGTGGGCCAGCGTCTCGCGTCACCGAGGCGCGTCTCCTGTCGCCGCCGCCCTCGCCGTCCCCGTCGGTCGCGTCCTCCCGCGTCGCGGTGGGCGTCTTGAGCCTCGACAGGTGGGGGGTGCCAGGGGCCCCCCCACGGTGCGACGCGCGCTCGCCGCAGACGCTCGGCGGGGTGGGGCGTCGCCCGTCTCGTCGCTCGCCGGGGCGGTCGGACGGAGGCGCCCATCCTCGTCGTGGGCCCACACCCGGGTCAACATCACCGGGCTCACCCGGCGCAGACGGAGCGCGCCGACGCGCTGGGCCTCGCCACCTTCAGGGCTCAGGCGCCGCAGCTCAACCCCGGAGGTGTGCAGGTCGAAGGCGGCGTCGTCCATCACCGCCGGGAGCAGCTCCACCAGCGCGAGCCAGCGGATCAGCTCACGCGAGGCGCGGAGCGTGCGTCGCCTCCAACCGCCCGGCTCGTCCTTGTCCCTCAGGTCGAGAGGCCCTTTGGGGAGCGCGAGCGGCACCTCAAGGGGCATAAGCCCCAGCTCACCGAGCGCGCGTCTCGCCCCCTTGACCCACTCATTGAGCTCCTGATCGGTGAGCGCCGCCGACGGCGAGTCAGGCAGCGCGCCCTCGATCTGCTGCAGCAGCACCGCGGGCTTCGGTGATCTGGGCAGCTCGCGGCTCGTCGCCCTGAACCACGCGTCGTCTCGGTCACGCACGCCCCGCACCAGATCAGCCCGCCACCAGGGGGCCACGAGCGCCTGAAGGGACTCGTGTACGCCGTGGGTCAGCTGCTCACCCTCAAGCTGGGCCAGGCGGGTGAGCGCGTCCTCTTGGTACGAGAAGATCAGCAGCATCGGCGGGCCGAGGTCCAGACGCGCCTTGATGTTGAGGTTCAGCGGCGCGGAGTCCTCTCGCGCTTGAGCGTCCTGGCCTTTGGGCGGGAGAGGCTGGAGCGGCGCGGCGAGGGACAGCTCGGGTGGCGGGCCCGGCGGGCGCTCGCGCGGCATGTGTCGTGCGTTTAGCCAGCGCCGCCCCTCGATGACCCGGGCGAGCCGCGTGATACGGGCGATGGCCCGGGCGCTCGCGACGCGGTGCTGGCCAAGCGTCGGCTCATCCAGGGTGAGCATCGGCAAGGAGTGGGGGCTCAGCAGAAGCGCTCGGGCGAGCCGCGCGGCGACGCCCCAACGCACCAGGGCGGCGGTGTTGCGGCGGCGGATTGGGTCATACCAGACGTCATGGGTCAGGAGCTGATCGAGGCGCTCGGTCATCGTCTTGATGGCCTTCCGCTCCGTGTCTTCGAGGCCGAGCACCCACTCAAACTGCCGATCGGCAGCGGCCTCCCAGGCGTTGATCGCCAGCTTCGCCGCGGCGTAGGCCTCACGCCTCGACTGCAGCAGCGAGGTGTTCAGGCGGGCGTTTGATCAGGCTGCACATGGGCCTCGACCTCCAGCGCCACCTGAAGCCGCGCCTCGTTGAGGTCGATCTGCAGGAGCTCATCGCAGATCTGGCACGATCTTGGGCCAGAGCACGCGGAAAGCGTCGATTGACGGCGCCACAACGGGGCCCAGCGCCTCGTTCATGTCGTTCTGCCTGTCTGTGTCTGCTGGCTGGGCGTCGGCCTGGGTCTCAGGCGCGCGCCGCACGCCCCGGCCCACGCCTTGACCGCATCAAACTGCGCTACGTTCCAGGCCCACACGTCGATCGTCGTGGGGCGCTTCGTTAAACAGCGCGTCTACGCCGGACGCCACGAGCTTCAACACGCTCAGATCGGCGGTCAAACGGGCGTCCCAGTCGCCCGCTTG
>JADKFE010000004.1 GCA_016717595.1 Deltaproteobacteria bacterium
TGGCAGGCCTCACCGCCCCGCGATCGGCGCCGCCGAATACCGGCCCCAGGCCACGAACAGGCTCAGCGCGCCGAGCACGGCGGCGGGGCCCGAGCCCGCGGCGTCGCCCTCCATGACGTGGTAGCCCACGCCCAGGACCATCACCACGGCCAGCAAGGCCGCGGCGAGGGGGGTCAGCCAGGGGGCGATGCGCAGACCGGCGGGCAGGATCAGGCCCAGGCCACCGGCGGCCTCGGACAAGCCGATGAAGCGGGCGAGGCTGAGGTCGAAGGTGATGCCGTTCTTGATCAGCTCCTCGGCGGGCGAGAAGAGCTTCATCGAGCCCGCGCCCAAGAAGGCGAAGGCGAGCAGGGCTTGCACCACCCACAGACCGATGTGAAGGCCCTTGGAGGGCGCGGGGGTGACGGCGGCTTGGTCAGACATGGGGAGCTCCGAGAGAGAGAGGTTCCGATCCGTGAGATGGTTCTCATTGGATACCGGGGTGATTAGGATCATCCCCGAACCCTGGCAAGAGGGCACATTCGTGTCACCAGCAAAGATTCACACCGTTGAGGAGTGCAAGATCCGCGAGATCCTCGACCGGGTCGGCGACAAGTGGTCCATGCTCGTGCTGAACATCCTGGGCGGCGGGCCCCAGCGGTTCTCGGCGTTGCGCAGGGCGATTGAGGGCATCTCCCAGAGGATGTTGACCCGCACCCTGCGGCTTCTGGAGCGGGATGGGCTCGTGCAGCGCACCGTTCACCCCACCGTGCCGCCCCAGGTGGAGTACGCGCTCACGCCGTTGGGCCACACCCTGCAAGAGCCCGTGCGCGCGCTGGCGGTGTGGGCGGGGGCCCATCAGGCGGAGATCCTCGCGGCGCGGGCGCGGTTCGACGCGCGGCAAGAGATCCCCATCGACGCCGAGCTGTGAGAGCATGTCGCCGCGCGCCGCATCTGCCAGCGCGGCGCCACCACCGGAGGCCCCTTGGCGTTCTTCATCCACCCCTACGCCGTGCGGATGGACGCCGTGCGCGGCGCCTTGGGCAGCGGGTCCGCCCCGCTCCTGCGCCGCATCGACGGCCTCGGCCTCGACCCCGCCGCGCACCTGCGGGTCACCCAGCTCATCCAAGGCGAGCCCCCACGCGGAGACGCCGACGCCGTGGCCCTGGAGCACATCGTGCGGGCGGTGGGCGGGGAGTTTCTGGACAACAGCCAGTGGGCGCCCTTTCGCAGCGCCTGGCTGCAAGACGTAGACGCCGCGCTTGGGGCCGCCGGGGTCGAGGGCAGGGTGTCCAACCTCGTGTTCGGCGCGCCGCCGAGCCCCCTGCCCGGGATGGCCGACATCATCGTCTCCACCACCGAGCACGACGCGGTGGAGCGGGTCTTGGCGCGGTTTGAGGGCTGGGAGCGGGTGAAGTCGCCCGAACAAGCGGCCGTCGCCCAGGTTCGCGGCTGGCTCACCCGCGCCCAGGCCTCCGGGCGGGGCCTCATCACCTTTCACATCTGGTAAGGGGGCGCCATGACCAAGACCGTGTTGGTGGAGCGGGCGCCCGATGGCCAGATTCGCCGGGTGGGTCGGCTCAAAGGAGACCGCCCCCAAGGCCCGATGTGGGTGGCGCGGGGGGCGGATGGCTTCCCCGAGTGTGCGCCGGAGATCGCCGCCGCGCTCATCACCTACGACTACGGCCTGCCCCAAGGCGCGCGGTTCTTCGACGCGGCGGGGGCAGAGCGAAGCCGCGCCGGGACGCCCCTGCGGCACTTCGACCTCGACGCCCTGTTCACCCAAGGCCACGAGGACCAGTTCGTCGCCGATGGCCGCTATCAACGTCTGCTCGACGCCTTGGCCGTTGAGGACTGCTTCTTGGACCCGCCGCGGCGCGACCCCTACGGCTTCTTTGGCGGCGGCGAGCACGACGAGGCGCTGTTTGGCGAGGCCGTGCCCAAGTGGTTGGGCCAGTGGCGGGCGGCGAGCCTCAAGCACCCCCAGCGGTCCTTGGTGGGCCTCCAGCCCACGCGCGGCGTGATCACCCCCACCCTCGACCCCCTCGTGGGGGTGGTCGGCTTGGAGACGACGCTGCACGGCGCCGTGATCGGCGCGTTCTTGAGCGAAGAGGGCCACACCCCCGTCGCACAAGCGCAGCTCGTCGCGCTGCGGGCGAGCGGCGTGGTGATCGCGGCGCCCGTTGACGCCCCGTGGCGGCCTCTGGGCGCGGCCAGCTTGGGCGCCTTGGCCTGCGCCGCCGGGGCGCTCACGGCCTTCGCCGCCCGGCGGGTGTCGTTGCCCACCCTGCGCGCCTTGGCCGCCCGGCTCAAACCCCAGGTGGATCTGGCCCCGCGCCTGCCCCTGCTCTCGGATTCGCCCGAGACCTTGGGCCCAAGCCCCCACCTGAGCCTGAACGGCGCCGTGCCCATTGAGGGTGAGGCCTTGGCGCGGGTGGAGTGGCTGCGGGCGCTCAACTTCTGGCGACCCGATGACGAGGACACCGACGCCGCGGAGGCGCCCTTCGGCGCGACGCCGCTGCCGCTGCCCATCGCCGAGCCCGGGGACGGCGACGACGTGCCCAACGTGCTCTACGCCTTGGCCCGCAGCTACCTCATCGCCGATGACGTGGCCCTGGCGCGCTGGCTTGGCCGGGCGCGGGCCTCGCGGGCAAAGCTCTTGCACGAGGCGGCGCGGCGGGTGGAGCACCAGCTCCAGAGCTTAGACCAGCCGGTCTATGGCGATCAGGCGCGGCTGGGGGGCCTTCGGGACGCCCGGGCGGCGCGGCGGTGGATGAGTGAGGTCTGGCGTGGGCGAGGTGAGCCCGTGGCCGAGGCCCCGGCCTTGCCTGAAGTGCAGAGCCCCGAGGCCCTCGCCGAGCTGGCTTGGCCCCTCGTGTTTGAGCCCGCGCGCCTGCGCCTCTTGCGCGCGGGGCGCCTGCCCCAGTTTCCCCAGCTCCACGCCCTGCTGACCGAGCTTGAGGCCCTAGAGCCCTGGGCCTGGACGCTGGATCTGGGGCTCAAGATGCGCGCCGCCGACGCCCGGGCCTTGGCGCCGTTCATCGCCAGCCGGTGCTTCGACGGCTCGGACAGCGCCGCCCAGCTCCTCAGCCTCGGCGCCCTGACCGACTGGATCCGCGCCGAGCCGCGCTGGGGCCCCGTCGCCCGGGCCATCGCCGCCGACCCCCGCATGGGCTTCCAGCGCTGGCGGTGGCTCGGCCTGGCCGGAGGGCCCGAGGACGTCCCGGCGCTCACCGAGCGGGTGCGGGCGCTCATCCAGGCCCGGGCGGCCTCAGACTCCGCCTTGGGTTTTGAGCAGCCCACCCTGCTCGACGCCTTGCTGATCCTTCACCCGCCAAGCGTCGTCACGCTCAGCCGCGAGGCGCTCCAGAACCCCAAGCTCTACCCCGCCGAGCGCGCCGAGCTGATGCAGCGCCTCATCCGGCTGGGCGACGCCGAGGCCGCGAACGCCCTGGTGGCCTTCCCGCCGCCGCTGAACAACGTCTCGATGATCTGGCCCTACGCCACGGCGATGGTGTTGGCGGCGCCGATGCTGCGGCCCGAGCGTAAAGAGATGCTTCGGGCGCAGCTCGGCGAGCCCACCCGCCCCGCCGGGCGGCTCGCGGCGCGGCTCATCCGCCGGGCCTTGGGCGACGACGACCCCAACCTTGACGACGAGCTCGCCGAGCTCGTCCGCAAGTCCGACGGCTTCATCGCCGAGGCCCTGCCCTTGTGGGCGTCCTGCGGCGCCTTGGGCCCGGCGGTGTTGGCCGCCGCCCAGGAGCACAACAACGCCGCGGTGCGCCTGGCCGTGCTCGCCCACCCCTGAGACCCCGCAACAATCGGGCTAAACTCCGGGGGCGCCGCCAAGAGAGACCAGCCCCGCCGTGTCCCCGCCCGCCCTGCAGAAGTACCCCCGCACGCCGCACCTGCCCTGGAGCCCCGGGGCCAGCGCCGATGATGTGCGCGCGGCCTCGGCGCGGGGCCTCGTGGGGCGGGAGGTCGTGGCCACGGAGAAGCTCGACGGCGAGAACACCACGCTCTACGCCGGGGGCCACAGCCACGCGCGCAGCGTCGACTCAGCGCACCACCCCAGCCGAACCTGGGTGAAGGCCCTCGCCGCGCGCATCGGCCACGACATCCCCACCGGCTGGCGCCTCTGCGGCGAGAACCTCTACGCCCGGCACAGCCTCGCCTATGACGACCTGGAGGGCTACTTCGCCCTGTTCTCGGTCTGGGACGAGCAGAACACCTGCCTGTCTTGGCGCGACACGATGGAGTGGGCCACCCTTCTGGAGCTGCCGACGCCGCGGGTGCTCTACGCGGGGCCCTATGACGAGGCCACCTTACGCCGCGTCACCGACGGCCTCGACCTCTCTCGCCAAGAGGGCGTCGTGGTGCGGCTCGCTGAGGCCTTCCCCTACGCCGCCTTCGGGGACTCCGTGCTCAAGTGGGTGCGCCCCAACCACGTCCAGACCGATGAGCACTGGGCCCACCAGGCGATCATCCCCAACCGACTGCGGGGCGCCCCATGAGCGCCGCGGTGTTTGACGCCGTCGGTGAGGGTGAGCTGCCGCCCACCCTCGACGCCCTGGAGGCCGCCCTCGGCGAGGCCTTGCCCGCCCTGGGCCGCTTCGCCAGCACCCCCCAAGACCCCGAGTGGCACGCTGAAGGCGACGTGCGCATCCACACCGGCATGGTGCTGGATGAGCTGGCCAGAACCCTCGACCCCGTCCCCAAAGGCGCGGCCCGGGCGGAGCTGATCTTCGGGGCGCTGTTGCACGACTACGCGAAGCCCTGGACCACCCGCGAGGCCGAGCTCGGCGGCAAGCTTCGTGTGGTCGCGCCCCGCCACGAGGCCAAAGGCCGCTCCGCCTTGGCCCCGCTGCTGCTCGGCCTGATGCCGTTCCCCTCGGTGTTGCGGGTGCTGGGCATGGTCGGCTCCCACCACGAGCCCAAGTTGCTCGCCCTCAAGAGTCGGCCCCCCGGCGAGGTCAAACGCCTCTCCCGCCGCGCCGAGCCCCAGCAGCTCCTCGCCTTAGAGCGCGCCGACATGCGCGGCCGGGTGTGCCCCGACCTCCCCAAGCAGCTTGAGCACCTCGATCTCTACGAGCTGATGGCGGAGGAGTACAGCCCCGCGGGCTGGACAAAGGACTGGGCCGAGGCGGCGTTGTTGGCTGCGGGCAGACGCAGCGAGGCTGTTCAGGACTTTGTCTATGGAGAGGCGATTCGCCTCGCCGAAGCGGGGCGGCTCACGAGCCCGGCGGAGCTCGGGTACCTGGCCCACCAGCACGGCCGAGACGACCCGCCTGAGCTCGTGATCACCGTGGCCCCGAGCGGCGCGGGCAAGACCCGGCTGTGCCGCGCCGTCTTGGAGCCCCGAGGGTTTGAGCGGGTGTCTCTGGACGACGCCCGCGAGGAGCTCACCGGCGACGTCTCCGACCAGACGGCGAACGGCCAGGCCCGGCAGCTCGCCAAGTCGAGGCTGAAGGCCGCCTTACGCCCCGGTCGAAAGGTCGTGTGGGACGCCACCTCCCTGCGGCGAGAGCTGCGGGCGATGATCGTCCAGGTGGGCCTCGACTACGGGGCGCTGGTCACCTTCGCCGTGATCTGGCAGCGCCCTGAAGACTACGCCAAGGGCAACCGCGCCCGGGCGGACGCCGTGCCGGACTCGGTGCTGCGCAGGCAGCTCGATGGCCTGGAGTGGCCCGAGGCCGATGAGGCGCACCGGATCGTGCACCTCGACGGCAAGCTCCAGGTGCTCGGCGTCGAGGGCTCCATCTTGGGGGCAGCCCCGTGGGGACTGCCCGAGCGCGCCGCCTAAACCACCGGCGCGCTCAGCGGATCAGGGCCCGATGCCGCGGAGCAAGACGACGCGGCCGGTGCTGCTGGAGTAGCCATAGGCGCCGCCGAGGAGGTCCTCGTAGCCGTCGCCGTCGATGTCGCCGCCGGAGTTCACCGACGTGCCGAAGTAGTCAAAGCTGTTCTTCGAGTACATGACGGCGTCGGCGTCGGTGGAGAGGTCGATGTTGCCGCTCCAGGAGGGATCTCCGTACAGCAGGTAGATCGCGCCGCCCTGGTTGGCGCCGTAGTCCGAGAGCGAGGCGCCGATGGCGAGGTCGGCGGCGCCGTCCTTGTCCAGGTCCCAGTCGCCCATGTCGCTGCCGGCGTTGTCCGCGGTGTCGCCCAAGAAGGTCACCCCCGCCGAGGCCGTGGTCACCGAGCCCGCCCAGCGCGAGGCGGTGCCCAAGAACAGGTACGCCGCGCCGTCGCCGCCGTTGGCCTGGGGCGCGCCGATCATGATGTCTTGGTAGCCGTCGGCGTCGAAGTCGTTCACGCCCTCGACGGCCTGGCCCAAGGCGTCGCTGGTGCTCGCGCCCAAGAACAAGGCGTCGGCGTCGGTGAGGTTCAGGGTGCCGCTGAACTTGGTCTTGTCGCCGAACCACAGCGTCATCACGCCGCCGTCGGTCACCGAGCCATCGTAGTGGTAGGCGCCGATCACGAAGTCGTCGAGGCCGTCACCGTCGAGATCGCCCACGCCCGTGGAGGTGCGCACGGCGCCGACGCGGTCTTTGACGTTCGCGCCCTTGATGATCGCGGCGGCGCTGGAGAGGCTTGAGCCCGTGGTGGGGCGTTTGCTGGCGCCGTAGTAGAGGTACACCCGGCCCGTGTAGGTGGAGTATCCCTCAGAGCCGATGAGGTAGTCGTCGCTGCCGTCGCCGTTGATGTCGCCCGCGGGGGCCACGGACGTGCCGGCCTGGGCGCCCGCCGTCTCGCCGAGCAGGGTGACGACGTCCGAGGCGCTGGTGGCGCTGGCGCCGCCGCTGCGCCGGGTGGCGCCGCCGAAGAGGATGTACACGCCGCCCGCTGAAGAGCCCGCGGTGTCTAAGCCGTAGGCGCCGACGAGCACGTCGTCATAGCCGTCCTTGTCGATGTCGCCCGCGCCCGAGACCGAGTAGCCGAGGTAGTCGCGGGAGGTGCCGCCGTAGATGTAGGGGTTCGAGAGCACGCTGAGCGAGCCCGAGGGGGGCGTCGCCGAGCCGTACACCAAGGCCGCGTAGCCGCCGACCGTCGTGCCCGAGCTCACCGCGCCGAAGCCGCCGATGACGAAGTCGTCGTAGCCGTCGCCGTCGGTGTCGCCCGCCCAGCCCAAGCTCCAGCCCGCGTTCTCGCCGGTCTTGGTGCCGGTGTAGGTGGCGTCCGCCGAGCCATAGGAGAAGTCGCCGGTGAACTGGCAGGTGTTGCGTTTGCCGTCGCAGTTGTCGTCCACCTCGTTGCGGCAGATCTCCGTGGCGGCGGGGTTCACCGCCGAGTCGGCGTCGTCGCAGTCCGTGGCATCAGCGGTGTAGCCTGAAGGGGACGAGCAAGACTCGATGCTCACCGTGGCGTCACCGTAGCCGTCGTTGTCGTTGTCGGCGTAGTAGCTCACGCCGTCGATGACGTCCTCATCGACGGTCTTGTCGCAGTCGTTGTCCGTGCTGTCGCACAGCTCCGGGGCGCCGGGGTAGATCGTGCTGTCGGTGTCGTCGCAGTCGGTGCTGCTCGCGACGTAGCCCGAGGGCTGGGTGCAGGAGATGTCGGTCTTTGAGGTGCGACCGTAGGTGTCTTTGTCGGCGTCACGGTACCAGGTGATGGCGTCTACAGCGCTGTCGTCGTCGGTGAGGCCGTCGCAGTTGTTGTCTTTGCCGTCGCAGAGCTCGTCGCCGCCGGGGGTGATCTCCGCGTCGTCGTCGTCACAGTCGGCGTCATCGGCGACGTAGCCCGAGGGCTGGTCGCAGGCGATGGTGCTCACGCTGGCGTCGCCGGAGCCGTCGCCGTCGCCGTCTTCGTACCAGGAGCTCGCGTCTACGGCGGAGGGCTCGTCTACGTCGGTGTCGCAGTCGTTGTCGACGCCGTCGCAGCGCTCTAGCTCACCCGGGGAGACGCCGCTGTCGCCGTCATCGCAGTCACCGGCCTGATCGGCGTAGCCCGTGGGCAGCTCGCAGGCCTCTAAGGTGTCGTCGCTGACGCCATACCCGTCGCTGTCGCCGTCGGCGTAGTAGGTGGAGAGCAGGCCCTCGTCGATGGCGGCGTCGCAGTTGTTGTCGATGCCGTCGCAGACCTCGGTGTTGCCGGGGAACGCGCCGCTGTCGCCGTCGTCGCAGTCGCCGTTGGCGCTGGCGTACCCCTCGGGCACGTCACAGGCGTCTTGGGTGACCGCGGTGTCGCCGACGCCGTCGGCGTCGTTGTCGCGGTAGTAGGTGGTGAGCAGGCCCTCGTCGATGGCGGCGTCACAGTTGTTGTCGACGCCGTCGCAGACCTCGACGGCGCTGGGGTTTACGGCGACGTTCGTGTCATCGCACTCTTGGCAGGCGGCGAAGCCGTCGCCGTCGTTGTCGTCGTAGCCCGTGGAGCCGTCGCAGTTGTAGTCGTTGGGGTCGGCGCAGTCGGTCTCGGCGGCGCCGGGGTAAAACGCGACGTCGGCGTCGTTGCAGTCGTCACCGAGGCTGACCATGCCCGAGGGCGCGTCGCAGGCCAAGACGGCGGTGCTGGTGTCGCCGAAGCCGTCGCTGTCGGCGTCGGTGTACCAGGTCGTCATGTCCGTGGCCTCCTCGTCTACGCTGCCGTCGCAGTCGTTGTCGAGGTCGTCGCAGGTCTCCTCGGCGCCGGGGAAGACGCGGGGGTTGGCGTCGTCGCAGTCGGTGTCGGAGAAGGCGCCGTCGCCGTCGGCATCGACGGGCTCCCCGGTGTCGTCGGGGCTGTCGACGGTCGAGTCCGGGCGCGAGTCGTCCGTGGGGATCTCGTCGTCTTTACACGCGGCGAGGGCGAAGAGCAGGAGGAAAGAACGGGTCATTGGGTGCTCCCGGGATCAGAGGCCCGCGCCACGGAAGATGAAGGCGCGGCCAGTGGCGTTCTTGTAGGCATAGGCCCCCGCCGCGAGGTCGGGGAGGCCGTCTTGGTCCAGATCACCGCCGATCGCGACGGAGACCCCGAAGCTGTCATAGGCGGTGGTGTCGGTAAAGATCGCGCCCGCGGCGTCGTCGAGGGTCAGCGTGCCGCTCAGCCCAGCCTCTCCGAAGACAAGATACACCGCGCCCGCGGGATCGCCGCTGCGGCCGTCAAGGGGCGCGCCGACGGCGAGGTCTGTGAGGCCGTCGCCGTCCATGTCTGCGGCGGAGAGCGCGAGGCCCGCGTAGTCCCCTTCGTCGTTGCCGGAGAGCGTCATGTCCGCCTCCGCCGTGGTGCGTGCGCCGGACAACGACGCGCCACCCCACCACAAGGTCACCGCGCCGGCGCTGTCCAAGGCGACGGGGGCCCCGGCGGCGAGGTCGCCGTAGCCGTCGCCGTTCATGTCGGCGAGGAGCTCGACGGCGCTGCCGACCCCCTCATCGTCGATCACGCCCTGGATGAGCAGCGGCGCCGCGGTGAACGAGAGCGCGCCGCTGAGGCGATCGCCGCCGAGCCAGAGCCCCACGCCGCCGGAGTCGCTGAGGCCGTTCGTGTCGTCATCGAGGCCCCCCGCGCCCAAGAGCAGGTCGGCCACGCCGTCTCCGTCGAGATCGGCCCGGGCGCTCATGGCGTTGGACACGCCGACGCCGTCCTTCGAGACGAGCCCGGTGACGCTGGCCTGGGCCACGGCGCTCAAGGCCGCGTCGGCGCTGGGCCGCGCGCCGCCGTAGACGATGAACACCTCTCCGACGCCGCCGCCCGCGCCGACGAGCAGCTCGGTGAAGCCGTCGCCGTCAAGATCACCGCCCCCCGCCACGCCGACGCCCACCTGATCCCCGGCGGTGTCGCCGTTGAGCGCGATGCCACCCGCCGCCGTGGTGACGTCGGATTTGCCGCTCCAGGCCGTCGTTGAGCCCCAGAGCAGGTACACCGCGCCGCTTGACGAGCCCGAAGGATCGGCGGAGTACGCCCCGGCGACGGCGTCGTTGAGCCCGTCGCCGTCGTGGTCACCGATCCCGGCGACGGCGAAGCCCAGGCGGTCGCTGGTCACGCCGCCATAGAGCTGGGAAAAATCGGCGATCTTGGCGCTCACCGCGCTCGTCGTGTCCAGGCCGCTGATCAGGGCCACGACCCCGGCGCTCTTGTCGCCGTCCGCCCCGGCGACCCCGTAGCCGCCGAGCAGCAGCTCATCGTAGCCGTCGCCGTTGAGGTCGCCGGCCCAGTCGAGATCCCAGCCGACGGAGTCGCCTTGGGCCCCGCCGGTCACGGTGACGTCGGCCTCGCTCACCATCGTCTCGCCGCTGAGCCTGCAGCCGTTGGAGGAGCCGTCGCAGTTGTCGTCTTGGCCGTTGGAGCAGATCTCTTCAGCGTCGGGGTTCACCGCCGCCGCCGCGTCGTCACAGTCGCCGTCGACCTCGACGAAGCCATCGTCGAGGGCGCAGGTCAGCAGCAGCTCGCCGCCGCCGAAGCCGTCGCCGTCGCCGTCGACATAGGCGCCGAGGCCGTCGATGGGGTCTTCGTCGATGGCCTCGTCGCAGTCGTTGTCGACGCCGTCGCAGAGCTCATCAGCGCCGGGGTAGATCGCCGGGTTGTTGTCGTCGCAGTCCACGTCCGCCGCCGCGCCGTCTCCGTCTGCGTCCTCGACGGGGGCGCTGTCATCGGCGCCGCTGTCGTCGTCCCCTCCCCCGCTGTCTTCGCCGCTGACGCTGTCTTCGCCGGTGGCCTCGGAGTCATCCGTGGGCGCCGCGTCGTCTTTACAGGCCGTCGAGAGGAGGGGGAGCAGGAGCAGGAGAGAGAGTCGCCGCATGAGACCTCGCGCGCAGAGCGATCCAGCCTCAAGATATACCGGGCGGGGCTAGCTTGGCGGGGGCCTGACGGAGGCGGGATCCTTGCTGGACTATTGGGAGAGGGCCTTCGCCGCCCGGGCGACGCCGGGATCCGGGTCGGCCTGCAGCCGCGGGGCGGCGGCGCGGGCGGCGGGGGCGTCTACGCGCTCCAACGCGCGCAGGGCCGTGAGGCGAACGTCGGCTGAAGGATCGCTCAAGGCTGTGGTGAGCGCCGGGCTCGCCGCGGGGAGCCGCAGCCAGCCCAACGACCGAGCCGCGGCGCCGCGAACCGCGGCGTCTTTGTCGCCGCGCAGCGCCACGATCAGGGCGTCGCCGAGCGCGGCGCCTTGGGGGTGGGAGCCGGCGGCGGCGGCGGCCTCCGCGCGCACCCGCGCCGAGGGGTCGCCGAGGCCCTGGGTGAGCAGGCTCAGAGACGCGGCGGCGTCGGGGTGTTTCCGCGCGCCGACGATCAGCGCCGCGCGCACCTCGGCGTCGGTCTCTTGGCTGTAGAGGCCGATCAGCGTGTCGCCCAAGAGCGCCTCATCGGCGCTCACGGCCCGGGCCAAAGACACCCGCAGAGCGGCGGACTCGCCGCCGTGAACGAGGCGATCCACCATCAGCGGCAGGGCCATCTCTTCGCTGAGCAGCGGCGAGCTGAGCGCTGGGGTGCCCGCCCGGGTGGTCACCGGGGCGAGGGTGGCGATGCGCCCGGCGAGCTCGGGATCGGCCCGAAACGCCAGGGTGACCTCGGCCTGGTGGCGCACACGCCAGTCGGCGTGGTCCGCGAGGGCCTCAAGCTCACCCAAGCTCAGCTCGGGGCTCACGACCAGCTCGTCCCGGGCCAGCTCATAGCGGGTCTCGGTCTCAAAGGTGGTGAGGAGCGGGCCGGGGTTGACGTCTTGGGCGAAGGCGACCGGGGCGGCGGTGAGGACGAGGGCGAGGCCCATCAGGCGCGCGGCGAAGGAGGTGCGGCGTTGGGTCATGGGCTCAGTCCTGCAGGAGGTGGGCGCCCGCCGTCCACCAGTTGGCGAGCGGGGCGCGGGTGACGTTGGTGCCGCAGTGAACCTCACCGAGCCCCATGTGGTAGACGAACCAGTCGTCCAAAAACACGGCCTCGACGCTGGGAGGCATCAAGGCGCGCACGGCGGCGATCATTGGATCCGCGCTCTGATCGACGTCTTCGCCGCGGATGAAGGGGTCGGCCATGAACAGCTTCACGCCTTCACCTTCAGGGTTCCAGACCGTGAGGTTCGCCATGCCCGGGAGCAAGGCCACCGCGCCGTAGCTGCGGCCCCAAGGCTCGTAGAACAGGCCGGGGATGCGGATGACGTTGTCCTCGCTGAGCCCAAGCTCGGTCAAGAAGAGCTCCAGGTTGGGCTCGACGTGGTCCGCCGCGATGTCTTCGTTCAGCTCACGCAGGCCGGGCTCGTTGAGGATGTCGCCGACGGTGTCCATGTCGTGACCTTCGTAGCGCGCCTCCCGGCCGTTCCAGCGGGTGAGCTCGGTGTTCGGGTCGAGGGACTCCAGCACCTCCCAGGCGACGTTGGCGTCGCTGACGATCACCCAGAAGCCGTTCGGCGCGGCGGGATCGGGGATGGTGGAGATGAACTCATCGACGTGGCCGACGATGAGCCACGACGTGTCCAGAGAGAACGGCCGCTGCACCTGCTGGGCGTCGAGCATGTCCCGCAGCTCTTTGACGGGGCCCCCCGTGGGCCCGATGCCGTAGTAGACGCGCCCGAGGGGGTACTCGACGCCGTCCACGGTGACCGGCGGTGAACACTCCAGGTTGCCGAAGCTGTCTTGGCTCGACGCCCGGGTGCCGTTGCCCCAGGTGGCCCGGCCAAAGTCGGCGTCCTCCATGAAGTCTTCGGGCACGTCGTCAAGGCCACGGCCGCCGCCGCTGCGGATGCTGTCGATGACGAAGTCCATGAAGGACTCCGGCGCGCTCATCGTGGCGAACTCGAGCTCGTCCTGCACCCAGACGTCGTACCCATAGGAGCTGCCGGGGATCGTCGTGAAGTCGTCGCCCAGGGCGTCCGAGAGCGCGGAGACCATGCTCTTGTTCTCATAGGAGTCGCCGCTAGAGACCGACATCGCCCAGAGGTGGGTGGCGGGCAGCAGGTGGTGGTTGATCAGGAGCGGCGCGGCGCGGAACGGGATCACCAGGGGCTCGCCCTCGACGCCCTCCTCGTCGACATCGACGATGGTGAGGGTGGCCTCGCCCAGCAGATCGCGGAGCTGAACGCCCAGGCTGACCTCGCGGGTGCCGGCGATCATCTCGACGGTGACCTCTCCGGCGGCTTCGGCGTCTAAGAGCACCTCGCCGTTGCGCCACAGCCGCGCGCCGCCGGCCTCGGAGGAGAAGGTGAGGCGAAGTGGCTTATCCTTGACCGAGAGCAGGAGGATCGCCTGGTCGTTGCCGATGGCCGCGCGCTGCTCCCAGTCGATCACGCCGTCCCGATCGTCGTCGTCCATGTCCGCGGTCAGGGGCACGCCGGGGGCGGCGACGGTGTCACCGCCGGCAAAAGCGCCCAGCGGCGTGGCCACGGAGAAGCTCGGCGGCACCTCTTTGTCGCAAGCGGCGAAGGCGAGAAGCATCAGAGGGGCGCACGCGCCGAGGTGGAGGGCTCTTGGCTGGGGCAATGTGGCTCCCGAGGTCAGGTTCTGTCGGTCAAGACCAGAATAGACCGCTTTCGGATCGGCTGTGTAAACGCCAAAAAGACCACACACCGATTTGATGCTTGGCCCATCCGCGCGGCTCCCCTCGCGCGCCGCGGGATCCATGCGTTAGAGTGCTGCCTTCGGAGGCTGCCCCCGCAATGATGCTGACCATTCTGGGTCTCGCGCTCGTGAGCGAACCCGCCCAAGCCAAAGAGCTCAAGGTCCCTGGCTTGGAGATCACGGTGACGGTGCCTGACCCCGAGGAGGGGCAGCCAAACCCCTGGGGCTGGACGCTCGGCGACCCCACCACCGACATCCGCCTCGCGATGCGGAAGGCCGAGGCCTACACCGACCTCACCTTCATGGGCGTCAACTGGCAGTGGGACTCCGCGCAGCCCCTTGAGAACCCGGCGGCCATGGCGCTGGACCTCGACGACCAGAACCTCAAGCTCAGCCCTGGCGCGCAGGTCACCGTGGATCACCCCACCCTCGGCAAGACCGTGCGGCAGCGGGTGGACGTGGTCGACACCTGGATGGAGCGCCCGCTCTACATGGAGCTGGTCGTCTTCTCTCTGGGCGGCTCGGCGGCGGTGGTCACGTCCACGAGCTCCGAGAGCTACGAGCGCGCGGTGGAGGTGCTCGACGAGGCCCTGGGCATGGTCGCCGTGAAGGCGCCTCCCCTGCCCTCCTCCGAGCTTCGTTACGGCCAGGTCACCGCCGACGCGGGCTACACCATCACCTTGCCCGATGGCTGGCGCGCGCTCACGATGGAGGAGACGCGTAAGATCGACTCCACCCGCATCGCCGGTGAGGGCGACTTCGCCGGGCGCATGACGAACCTGTTCATCATCGACGCCACGCACCTCTCGCACAACGTCTTCCAGTGTAAAGCCGAGGCCGTGGGCACCTTGGAGATCCTCGATCCCAAGAAGTCCCCCGTCGCTTTAGAGAACTTCAAGACCTACGCCCGCGTGGCCATGCGCGGCGGCCGGTACAAGATCATCTCGGGCACTGAAGAGGCCCAGATCGACATCGCCAACCTCGACCCCATCGATCCCAAAGAAGAGGGTGAGGTCCAGATCGTGAACCTCGGCACCCACGAGGCCTACTACTGGCCGGTGAAGGGTGAGCAGTACGGCGAGCCCGCCGAGGGCGGGATCTTCTACACGGCGTATGGCGACGTGGGCCTCACCTGCGTCGGCAGCTTCACGGCCAAAGAGCCGGGCGCCATGTCCCGCTTTGAGGAGGCTGTGCGCAGCGTGAAGATCCTCGACGGCGAAAAACACCCGATGCCGCTGTCGATGCGCGCGAAGTACATCCGCTGGTGGCCCTACTCCCCGTACAACAACCCCTGGTTGCAGCTCTATTGGGTGCCGATCCCCATCATGCTGCTCGCGGTGTGGCTGATCACGAAGGACGAGTAGGTCCAGTCGACGGCGGGTGACCGGCACGATACCTCCGGGCCATGTCTCTCCTCATGGTCGTGCTCACCTCAGCCCTGTTCGCGGGCCTCGTCGCCACCTGCGCCACCGTCGCTGTCGAGCGCCTCGGCGGCAAGCTCGGCGGCGTGTTGGCCACGACGCCGTCCACGATCATCGCCGCCGCGGCGGGGGTCTTCATCGCTTCGCCGACGGAGGAGGCGTTTCAGTCGGCGATGTCGGCGACGCCCTCGGGGATGCTGCTCAACGCGCTCTTCTTGTGGCTGTGGCGGCTTCTGCCTCCGCATCTGCCCAAGTGGGGCCTGGGCGCGCGGCTGGCGATGATGACCACGCTCTCCTTGAGCGCCTGGCTGCTCGGCGCGTTTGGGGTGGTGACGGTCCTCGCGCCGATTCGTGCGGCGGGCGACATCCGGACGCTCTTGTGGATCGGCGCGGGGGTCACGGCGACGGTGATCACGCTCGGGCTGATCACCAGCCGCGACGCCGCGACGCCATCGAGCCCACCGCGCCCAGTGCCCCTCGGGGTGCTCCTCGCCCGGGGGCTCTTCGCGGCGATGGCCGTCTCCGTGGCCGTGATCTGGAGCCGTCTCGGCGGTCCCCTCGCCGCCGGCATGGCCTCGGTGTTCCCGGTGATCTTCCTCACGACGATGGTGAGCCTGTGGCTCAGCCAAGGGGAGGCTGTTCAGAGCGGCGCCGTGGGGTCGATGATGCTCGGCTCCACCGCCGTCTCGGCCTTCGCGCTCACCGCCGCCTTCGCCCTGCCCGCCTATGGGGTGGTCGCGGGCTGCGCGCTGGGCTGGCTCGCGGCGGTGTGTTTTGTGTCCCTGCCCGCCGCCGCGTGGGTGCGGCGGGGGCGGTGACGGTTAGGCCGGAGCCACCGCGCCGGTGACCTTCTGCAGCTCGGCGTAGAGGCGCTCGCCCTCTTGGGGCATGGTCATGCGGATGTAGGCGATGAGGCCCGCCACCCGCTCGACGGTCTCGCCCTCGGGCAGAGGTTTGCCTTGGGCGAGGTGGTGCAGGGCGGCGCGCACCCGGCGGCGCAGCTCACGCGGCGGGCGTGGGCCTTGGTCGCCGTTGATGATCAGGCCGGTGACCGCCTGACGACCGCCGGAGCGGGCGACGCGGGTCTTGTCGGGGTGGACGATGAAGCCCTCGTCCTTCACGACCTCGTGTACCACGCCGAGCAGCTTGGAGAGCCGCGCCGCCGGGGCCTGGGAGGGCGCCGGGGTGGTCTCCGCGGCGGCGGTGGCCTTCTTGCCTTTGGCGGGCTTGGCGGCGGGGGCGGCGGCCTCGACAACCGGCGCCTCCGCCGGGCGAACCCGGGAGAAGGTGAGGTCGTCGGCGTAGCGGGTGTAGCGCCAGCCGAGCTTCGCCGCCGCGCCGGCGAGGCGCCGGTCGAGGCGCATACACACGGCGTTGGTGATCGCGGGGCTGGTCGGCGCGCCCTGGGGCAGGCAGCGCGGCCCCAAGGCCACGAACAGGCGCTTGCCGTCTTGCTCGACGATCTCGCGGGGGGACTCGGTGCACAGGAGCGCCAACAACGTGGCGACCTGCTCGCGGTAGCCCGCCCGGCGGAAGAGGCCCTTCACCCGAGGCAAGGTCAGGGTGGGGAAGAAGTCTTTGAGGTCGAGCTTGAGCACGACCAAGGCGCCGTTGTGGGCGGCGGCGTTCGTGGCGATGGAGCGCCCGGCCAAGAAGCCGTGCGCCGCGCCGTGAACGGGCAGCTTCTCGACGATCTCCCGGAGGATCCAGCGCTGGGCCTTCTTGAGCTTGGGCATCGGCGCCCAGATCGCGCGCTCACCGCCTGAGCGTTTGGGGATGGTGAAGCGGCGGTAATGAACACCCGTGGCGAGATCGCGGTGCCACGAGAGCCAGCGCAGCTCGATGATGCTCAGGCCCAGGGCCTCGGCGAGCTTCTTGGGGCTGTCGAGGGGCGGCAGGCCGTTCTCGGCTTGGCGCTCTTCAGGCTGGGGCACGTCGAAGCGGTCGAGGTCGTCGGCGTCGTTCCAGTAGACGCCTTCGCCCACATGAACGATGTGGTTGGCCTTGTGGGCCTTCCACGCCGCCGCCCGCAGCGACCGGGCCTCGGCGGCCTCACGCTTGAGCTCTTGTTTGTATTTTTCCAGCTCCTTCGGGCTCATCCCGTCGGTGGGGCGGCGCTTCACGAGGAAGCCCTTCGCCTCAAGCTGCTGCCGGACGTAGTTGTCGACGCTGCCCGCGGTCCGCACCGCGAGCCACAGCGTAGTCAAGTCGCTCATGCTCCACCTGCCGTCGCGTCGAGGAAGCCCCGCGCCTCTAGCGTGTCCACGCGCCCAAAGTAGGCCGCGCGAGCCTCTGCTTCAGTGTTGAAGACCAAGTTCTGGGCCCGCAGGCTCTCGCCCCGGCTGCCCCAGCGCACCCGCAGCTTGCGCAGGTCCAAGGTCAACTGGAAGACCTCCTCCGCCGCGCCCTTTCGTTTGACGTAGGTGCGGGTCTCGACGGTGATGGTGTCGCGGCTCTTGCCGCGGTTGGCGAGGCGCTCGGCCTCCACCCGGGCCTGCTGCAGCCGCAGGGCGATGAGGTGGGCGCAGGGCCCCTCTTTGAGGCCGTGCTGGCGAACCTGGGCGCAGGTACACGTCGCCTTACGCACCCGGCCATCGTCCATGAGCAGAAGCTCGGGGCGATACTCACGTTTGTCGGCCTCGACCACGACCTTGCCGATGAGCTCTAAGCCCTCGCCGTGGATGTGGTTCTCTTTGATGACCTTCACCGCGCCCTTGACGTTGAGCAGGTCAAAGGCCGCGCGCTCGCGGTCGTTTCGGTACTCCAAGCGCGTGAGGTCGGGCAGCTCGGCGAGCACGGGGCGCAGGCGGTAGACCCCACCCGCGAGGTCGATCATCACCTGGCCGAGCTGGGTGGCGAGCTGCAACGCCGAGAGCACCCGGGCCAAGGGCAGGCCCGTGGTGGCGGCGAGGGCCTCGGCGGTGGCCACCCGAGGCACGGCGAGGGCCTTGAGCACCGCCGGGAGGTCGGAGTCGTCGCGGCCGGCGCGGGGCAAGAGCAGGTCGAAGCTCACCGACTGCGACCAGGCCGCCGAGGTGAAGCCCGAGAGGCCCAAGGTGAAGGTGATCGGCCCGGCGCGCAGCACCCAGAAGCTCGGCAGGCCCGAGCCCAAGAGGTGAAGCTCGACGGAGTCCGAGAACGGCAGCAGGCGCCGCATCATCATCAGGCGGCGGCGGCCCCAGAGGCGCAGCACCTCGGCGCGACGGCCGGTGTAGGCCGCGCCGTGGCTGGGCAGCACGAGCTCCCAGGGCTCCAAGACGAGGCGCGGGGCCTCGCCGGGGACGAGCTCCACGCGCAGGCCGCGGCCCTTGTTCTTCTGGTCGGCGTTCAGGCGCAGGTGCCGCAGGACGTTGTACAGGTCGAGCGGCGCGATGCTCACCTTGGTGGTGGGCAGGCTCGCCGCCGACTGCACCTGCAAGAAGCCGCGCAGCCAGGAGTCGGGCACGCTGATGCGTTTCTCTAAGGTGCTGGCCTCGCCCGCCGTCACCCGAACGGCCTCTTGGCCGACGCTGATGCGGGTGGGGCGGTAGCTGCGCATGCGCTGCACGCTGTCGTGGAGCGCCTGGGAGAAGTCGATGTGGGTGGTGCCGCAGACGGGCTCACCCTCGATCTCCAAGGCGTCACGCTGGATCGAGAGCCGCGCGTAGCTGCCCTCGTCCTTGGAGAACACCTCAAACGAGAGCTCGTCGGGGAAGACCGAGACGAGGGGGTCGAGGAGGATGAACGCCAGAGGATCGTTGCGCAAGAGCCAATCGAAGTAGGCCTTACGCGCCGCGGCGCTGTTCGCCGCCGTGCCCGACTGCTGGCGCATCCGCTGGAACGCCAACCAGGCCGTGCGATCTTTGGGCTGGTACGAGAAGTCGCTGGAGACGACCTCGTAGAGCGCCGCCAGGGCCTCGCGCAGCCGCACCGGGTCTTTCACCCGGGCGTTGAGCTGCACCGGCGCGCGCTTGAGGTCGCCGAACAGCGCCAGCACGGTGTCGCCGTCTTGGGTCTTGAGGCCGCTGTCTCCGCCATAGGCGAGGTCAACGGCGCTGCGCTCCACCTTCGGGGGCTCGACGGCCGCCGGGGTCTCAGGGGTGTTGCCGCTCATGCGTGGGTCTCCTGCGCCCGGCTGCGCTGGCGGCGCGCACGCCGCAAGGCCCGCCAGGCCGCCTTCCGAAGCTCCTCATCCTCTGCCGTGCTGGTGGCGACGGCCCGCAAGGGCGCCTCCACCGCCGGATCCTCAAGCCGTCCTAAGGCCTCGATGGCGCCGAGCCGCGCCGCCTCGGGCAAGCTGCGGTCACCGAGCGCCGCCGCGAGGCCCGCCACGTCGCCGCGACCGACGAGGATCGGCAAGACCGAGCCCAGCCACGCCGTCTTCGTGAGCCCAGCGCGCAGGGCGTCCGACGCCCCGCCGGCCCCGATGAGCCGGGCGAGGCGCACCGGATCCTCCAGGGCACCCGCCGCCAAGGCCTCGGCCCGGGCGGGGTTGAGGCCGCGCAGACCATGCGCCGCGAGGCTGCGCTCGTCGGCGTCGCCGTCCCGGGACAGGCGCTCCAAGGTGGACAGCCCCGCCTCACCGCCCAAGCCCGCGCCGATGGCGAGGATCGCCGCCCGACGTAAGGCCCCGAGCTCGGCGCCGGGCAGGCTCGCCAGAGGCAACACCCGCTCCGCGCCCACGCCGAGGCGCCCGCAGGCCCAGACGAGCGGCTCCAAGGCGCTGGCGATGCCGGGGATCTCCTCAGTGGCCTCGGCGTCCGCCCCGCGGCTCAACCGAGCGCGCAGCGCGTCGAGCTTGTCGCCAAGCCGACCGAGCGCCGTGACCAGGGCCGGGCCGTGGGAGGCGTCGGCGCCGCGACCGACGAGGCGCGCCGCCAAGGTGACGACCGCCTGCTTCTCGGAGCCGAGCGCCGCCGCGGCCTCTGCCGCCGGAGCGGGCTTGCGGCCCAAGAGCGCGACGGACACCGCCTCGATGACCGGCTGGTGCTGGTAACGATCGGGCTTGAGCTCGTTGAGCAAGGTGAAGAGCTGCGCCGCCGTCGCCCGGGTGACGATGCGCTCCAGGGCGCCCTCGTCGTCGTCCAGGCCCCGGGGGGAGCGGGCGGCGAGGAGGTCGGGCTCCAGAGAGTCGGGGCCGAGGCGAGCGCGAAGGCTCTCCACCGCCGCGCCGCTCACGTCGCCGTCGTGGTCGTCGATGAGCTTACGCAGCACGTCGAGGCCGGCCTCGGTGCGCTCATCGGCGAGCACCTCGGCGATGACCTGACGCACCCGCCAGTTGTCGTCCTTCGCCCGGGCCCGCAGGATGACCCAGGCGGGCTCGGAGCCGAAGTGGCGCAGGCCGGAGAGCGCGCTGAGCGCGACCTCGCCGCTGCCCTCGGCCAGCTTGGTCAGCGTCTTGAGCACCTGCTCGGCGCGGTCGCCGGTGGAGAGGTGGCCAAGCGCCTCGGCCGCGGCCTCTTGCAGGGCGTGGCCTTCTTCGGTGGCGAGGCGCGAGAGCAGCTCCAGGGCCCGGGCGTCGGCCAAGGGGCCGAGCGCCTTCACCGCGCGCACACGCCAGTCGAGCTCAGGCATGAGCTCCACCGCCGCGAGCAGGGCCGTGGCGCCGTCGTTGCGGTCGGCCAAGGCGAGGCCCTCGGCGGCCAAGAACCGAAGCTCGACCTCGGGGCTCTGCAGCGCCCGAAGCAGGGTGTCCGACGGGCCCGCCCGCTTCCGCAGACGCCAGCCGATGGCCTCCATCACCTCTTGGCGAATCTCGGGCTTGTTGTAGCCCACCAACGCCGCCAGGGCCGCGTCTACGACGGCGCTTGGCGCCCAGCGCAGCGAGGGGAGCAGCTCGTTGGACAACATCCGGTCTTCGCCCAAGGCCGCGGCCTTACGCGTCAGCTCGACGAGGCCCTCATCGCTGCGCGGGTGCTGGTCTTTGAGCCAGGCGCGGTCGTGCAGGCGCTCGTCTTCAGTGTCGTCGATGTCTTGGTCGTAGCCGGTGACGGTGAGCGCGCCGTAGAGCGAGGCGCGCCGAAGCTCCTTGACGTCGGCGAGCTTGAGCAGGCGGGGGAGGCTCGCGGCCACCCGAAGGTCTGCGGCGAAGCGGATCAGCTCATCGCCCAGGCCCGAGCCCTTGTCGGGGCGGTCCACACGGTCGAGGAGCGCGTCCACGACGCGGGGATCGCCCAGGGCGATGAGGCCGTCGCGGGCCTCACGCATCTGCCGGGTGTCGTCGCCGTTGAGCACCTTCACCAGCAGATCCCAGGCGGCGCCGTCGCGGCGCTCGGCGAGGCGGCGGGCCGCGCCCAGACGCACCTCAGCGTGGCGTGAGCCCAAGGCGGCGCGCAGGGCGTCCACGGCGGCGGGCTCGGTCGGGGCCATCTTCGCCAGCCAGGCGAGGCCCTGCTGGCGCAGGTTGGCGTCGCGGGCGTCGAGCACGAGGCGACCGGCGACCACCTCGCCCTGGCGCTCGGCGATGAGGTTCGCCGCCGGGGTCTGCATCCCGTCGGTGCGCTCCAAGGCCACCCGGCGCAGGATGTTGACCGCGGCGTCTCCGCCGGCCTGCTCGGCGAGCACCCGCATGCCCAAGGCGCCGACGTCTTGGTGAGACGCGGCCAGGGCCTCGGCGCCGAGGCGCGCGGGCTCCATGCCCAGGCGTTGCAGGGCGTTGAGCGCGGTGATGCGCACCGGGGCCATGGGGTCAGACAAGGCGAGCACCATGACCGGCTCGACGGAGGCGCCCAAGCCGGGCTCCTCCACCGCCATGGCGAGCAGGCGGCTCAGCGCCTTCACCCGCACGCCGGCCTCGTTCGAGCCACCCTCGCGGGCCAAGCCCACGCAGGCGCCGAACACCACGGGGCGCAGCGTCGCCTCTTTGCTGCGGGCGTCGTTCGTAAGGCGGCGGGCCACCTCGGCTTTGCCAGCGTCTAGCGCCGCGGCGGCCCGAGCGCGCAGGGCCTTCCACTCGGCCTCAAAACGCTCCTGCGTAGGAAGCTCCAGCCCGGCGAGCACGGCGGCCCCGCGGGCACGAAGCTGGGGATCCGCCGAGGCCAAGGCCGCGGTGAGGTCCATCACCACGTCCTCATCGACGGTCCACGGCGGCACCGAGCCCGCCCGACCCGGCGTCGTGACGAGGCTCATCAGCTCGGACTGGGAGATCGGCGTGGCCCAGCTCCGGTCGTTCACACGCTCCACGGCGGCGGCGCGGAAGTCGGCGGCGTCGGGGCAGCGCTCCAGAAGCTCCGCCGCGGCCAGACGCACGAGCCCTGAGGCCGCGGAGAGCGCCGAGAGCAGGCGGCTGGGCGGATCTTGGGGCTCGGCGAGCTCCAGAAGCGCCACGGAGAGCAGGGCCCGGCGACGCACGGCGGCGTTGTCGGTGTCGAGCAGGCTTAACAGCGCCCCACGGCCCGACTCACCCAAGGCCAAGGCGGCCTGAAGGCGCTCGGGCTCACCCAAGGTAGGCTCGGTGGGCGCGGCGGGCTGGTTGCGTTTGTTGCGGTTGTTCGACGTGTCGGCGGCCTTGGGGCGGGCGAAGAGCAGGCTCACCCCGGCGGCGTCGCCGTTGATCGCCAGGCCAAACGCGGCCTTCAACCGGACTTCAGCGTCACTATGCCGCAACGCAGCACGAAGCGCGTCGAGCTGGCCGGGCCGGGAGATCCAGGCCAAGGCCTCGACGGCGGCGAGGCGAATCTTGGGCTGCTCACGGCTGAGCAGGGCCGCGACGGGCTCAAGCGCCCCGGGCTCACCCAGACCGCCCAGACCGCCCAAGGCCGTGATGACCCGGGACTCCCAGGCCGCCGGGTCACCCTTGCCCGTCTCGGGTTTGGCCTCGGTGGCGACCTCCAGCAAGGGCCCCAAGGCCGCCGGGTCGCCATGCGCCGCGCGCGCCGAGGCCGCACGAACCCGCACATCGGCCCAGCGCGCCGTGAGCGCCGCCGACAAGGCGTCGTGGGCCTCAGCGGTGACCAGCGCGCCGATGGCGAGGCTGCGCACCTCGGCGTCGTCGTCCTCTAAGGCCTTCACCAGCAAGGCCTGGCCGCCGTCGCTGCGCTTCTCGGCGAGCTCTTTGGCCGCCCGGCGCCGCAGATCGGGGTGCTGGCAACGAAGCGCCGCCGCCAGAGGCTCCAGACGACGGCCCTTGGCGCGTTTCTGGGCGAAGGCGAAGGCGTCGCTGCGCAGGGTGGCGTCGGGGTCGTCGAACAGCTCCAAGAGCAGGCCCCAAGCCCAAGGCTCATCGGGGCGGGCCATGATCTCGGTGAGCACCTCGCGGCGCACGTCCACATGCAGCGAGCGCAGGGCGAAGCGCTGGGTGTTCGCGCCGCCGCCGGACACGCCCAGGTTGAGCGCGGCCTTGAGCGCCTCGCCGCGCACCCCGGCGTCGATGTCGTTCAGCGCGAGCTGCAGGAGCGCGATGGCGACGGGATCTTCAGTCTTGCTCGCCCGCAGCTTGGCGGTGAGCACCTGGAGCGCCCGCTTCCGCACGTCGTCGTGCTCGGCGTGAAGCCCAGCGTCGGCGGCCTCCAGAGGTGTGGCCTCCAAGATGCGCGTGAGCGCAGAGAACGCCGCGTCACGCACCTCGGGGGCGGCGTCGCGGATCATCAGGCGCAGGCGGTTGAGCGCGCGGGCGTCGCCCAGGGCCTCCAGGGCCTTACACGCCTGCACCCGAGCGGACTTGTCGCCGTCGCGGCTGAGCTGCAACAGCGCGCCCAGGGCCCGGGAGTCACCCAAGGAGGCGAGGCCGACCGCGCCACGAAGGCAGGTGTCCAGCGCCCGGGAGGCCATCGCCTCCAAGAGCGGCCGCAGGTCGTCGCCGCTGAGCGTGGCCGCGTCGACCTTCTTCGTCTTGGGGGGCTTGCGGTCGGGATCGTCGGGCAGGCCCCAGGTGTCGAGCTCAAAGAGCTGGCGGTGCAGGTCGCGGTCGCGGTGGCGCAGGGCCTCGGCGAGCAGGGGCCGGGACGAGACGTTCACCAGAAACGCCATCACCCGCACGTCGGCGTCTTTGTCTTCGCCGTGGCGGCGCAGCGCGATGCCCGTCTCGGCGAGGTGCAGGAGCCCCCGCTGCTTGAGGCGCAGAAGCGCCAAGCGGCGCACGTCGGCGCGGTTGGAGTCCAGCGCGAGCAGGTCCGCCGCCGGGTCGCCGTCGGGGTGAATCGCCTCAAGCGCGTAGAGCGCCGCGGTGCGCACCTCTTGGGGCTCGTCGCGGAGGGCCTGGACGAGGCGGGCCATGGCCAGCTCATCCGTCGGCGCCATGCCCTGCAGCACCTTGACCGCGGCCTGGCCAAGATCGGCCTTCTTCGCCGAGAGCGCGGCGTTGAGCGGGTCGAGGCTCTCGGGGCCGGAGATGCGGCGCAGGCCGTTGAAGGCGTTGAGCCGCACCACGGCGTCGTTTGAGCTGAGCAGGCCGGTGAGCAGCTTGCGGGCGCTGGGGTGGTCGCTCTGGGCGAGGAGCTCGGCGGCGAGGCCACGCAGGCTCACCTGCTCGTCGCCCCGGGCGCGGTCGTTCAGGCGGCTGACGCTCTCGGCGTCCCCCCAACGCGCCAGGGTGCGCATCGCGTCTTCGCGCTGCTGGGGCTCGGAGCGGCCAAGCTCGGCGTCGGCCCAGGCCAAGGCGCCACGGGCGGTGATCGCCGCCTCGCCCACCTTGCCCGCCGCGTCCATGAGCAGGATGCGGATCGAGCCGTCGAGGAGCGCCAGGGCCAAGGCCGGGCGGGCCTTGTACTTCACGACGATGAGGCCGACGCTCTTGGCGATCCAGTCCTTCGTCGTCGTCGGGCGTTTGCGGCCCGCGCCCAAGGGCCAGGCCTTGAGCACGCCGTCATCACCCGCGGTGTAAAAGCGGCGGTCGGAGTGCTCTTCAGCGCCGATGGCGATGCCGCGCACGGGGCCGTCATGGGCGGCGCCGCCGCCACGGTCTTCAGGCTCCAAGCGACCGCGCAGGTGGGTCGAGAGCAGCTTGTTGTCGACACCCGCGGAGAGCACCCGCAGCTCACCGGGCTCAAAACAGAGGGTGGTGACCGCGCCTTCATGCGCCTTCACGGCCTCGCCGCCCAAGAAGCGCTCTTTGTCTTCGTCGTCAAACGCGCAGAGCTTGCCGCCCGCGGTGCCGACGGCGATCCAGTGGCCCGTGGGGTCGGCGACGATGGCCGTGCCCGCCTCGGGGAGCTCCAAGTCTTGCAGCACGGCGCCGTCGGCGGCGCTCACGATGCTCAGCAGCGCGCCGCGAAGCACGCCGAGGCGCCCCTTGGAGAGCACCGCCAAGGCCGTGCCCGCGGGGCTCAGCGCCGGGCCGATGGGCGCGAGCGCCGCCTCACCCGCCCGAAGGCGGTAGATCTGGCCGTTCTCGGCGGTGACGAGGAGATCGTCGCCGTCGGGGTCCAGATCGAGGCCGCCGCAGGGCAGCGGGTACGCCTTCTGCTCGACCTTGTCGAGATCGAGGCGGTACAGCGCCGTGGCGTGGCCCTCAGCGTGGCGGGTGGTGAACCAGAGCGCGTCCCCTTGGGCACGAAGCCCGGTGACCGCGCCGCGGTGCTGGAACATACGATCGACGTGGGCCATCAGCGGCTCCCCTCTTGGGCGTCTAAGCCGGGGTGGGCGTGGCGAATTCGGGTGAGCGCGACGAAACACGCCGCGCGCTCAGACGCGCCCCGGCTCTCGGAGAAGTCGCGGAGCACAGGGGCGACCACGGCGGCGAGGTTGGCGTCCTCGACGGCGAGATCGCGGAGCACCTCGACCAAGGCGAGCTTGGCCTTACGCGCGGGCAAGGGCCGCAGCTTGGGGCCACGATCGACATCTTTGGGCGGCCGGGCCGGAGGCACCCCGTAGAGCGTCTGGCGCAGAAACGCCGCGAGCTGCTCGGCGCTGGCGGGGTGCGAGGCGGGCCGGGGCGCCGGGCCCGTGGGGGCCACGGGCGCGGCGCTGGCGGCTTTGCCCAAGGTCGAGACCGGAGGCGGCGTGGGCTTCCAGCCTTCAGTGATGCCCCGGTCGCGGTAGAGGCCCCGCACGGTGCGCACGACGAAGGCGCGCACGTTGCGATCCGGGGACTCGCTGAGCCGGAAGAGCTCTTCAGGCAAGGCCAGGTGTTTGTGGCGCCCGATCAGCTCCATGCCCAAGGCGCGGGTCTCGGCGTCGAGGGACTCGCAGAAGCGGTACACCGCCTCGGGGGTCAAGCGCGCGGGATCGATGCGGATGCGTTTGTGGTCGGGGTGCTCATCCACGGTGAGGGCCTTGCGCACAAAGGCGCGAACCTCGGCGTAGGAGGCCTCGGAGAGCTGCACGAGGTCGGGCATCGGCGGCTGCCAACGCGCCATCTCGAACCGGGCCAGGTCCAGGGCCAGCTCACGAAGCTGCGAGCGCGGGTCCAAGAACAGGGGCTTCACCCGCTCAAAGGTGAGCCAATCGGCGGGGATCTCCGCGCCGGGATCCACCGGGCGGTCGGTCATCTCCAGGCCGAGATCGACGTGGTGGCGCCGCACATACCGCAGGGCGAAGCGGCCAAGGGGCGTGTCGCCCGGGGCCAGCACCATGTCCCACAGGGCCTCACAGCCCGCGCTCGTGGTGTCGGTGTCGAAGGTGCGCTGCTCACCCGCCAACATCTGCAAGAACGCCGTCTCGGAGATGATGCGGATCGGCGCGCCTTTGGCCATCAACGACTCGGCCTTCACCTGCTTGGAGCCCTTGCGCCCCATGCCGTAGAGCGGAGAGCCCTCGTCGCCGATGACGAGGTAGTCGAGCTTGGGGCTCACGCCCGCGGCGTTGGAGCCGCCGGCGCTGGTGACCTTGCCCTCGGCGACGTCGCGGGTCATCGTGTTGAGCTTGCCGGTGAACAAGAAGCTGGCGCCGCCGAGGTCGATCTTCGCCGGGGCGGCGGCGCTGGGCGTGGCCTCCACCGGGGCGGCGTCTTTGGGCGCGAAGTCGGCGGGCAGAAACGCCTTGACCATGTACTCGACGGCGAACTCGTGGTGGTGCGCCTCGCCGCGCTGAATCAGCTCCATCAGCCAGCCGAAGCCCAAGGCTGAGGGGGAGAAGCGGCGCACGTCCTTGAGCCAGCCCAGGGCCCGCCGGGAGAGGCCGCTGTTAAACGAGAGGTCCTTCGCCCACTTACGCCCGCTCGCCAACAGCTCCGACCAGAAGGCCGAGGCCAGCCAGGTGGGCTCAAAGGCGACGGCCTTGATGAAGTCGGCGCCGAGATCGATGGCCTTCACGCGCTCTTGGTCTACCCAACCCGCCGCCTCAGACCAGGTGCGGGGGTGAACGAGCAGGCGGCGGATGGCCTCGATGCCCAGCTCATCGGGGGAGAAGCGGCCCAGCGTGTCCATCGCCCAGTCGGCGACGTCTTGGTCGAGGCGGTCATCGTCGAGGAGATCCCGGAAGAACGCCGCGCCCAGCTTGTTGAGCGGGTGGACCTTCACGAGCAGGTCCGAGGCGAACTCAAAGACCGTGTCGTCGCCGGAGAGCAGGCGCTCACGGAACCAGTCCGTGGTGAGCTCCCGGGCGCCGAAGTGTTTGCGGATCGCGGCGGCGGCGAGGTTGTGGCCGTGCTCGCTGCCCAAGAGGCGGCCCCAGCCCTCTAAGCCGACGTCGGCGCGGGGGTCGCGGTCGGAGAGCAGGTCGCGGGCGAGCAGACGAACGGCCTCGACGTCGTTGTTGGCGAGCTTGATCAGCCGGTCCAAGGAGAGGTCGCGGGCGTGGGTGCGCGCGTAGCCCGCCGCCCAGGTGGCCGCGTCGCTCGACGGCGACTCCAACAGGCTCAGCACGGGCTCGTGCAGGCCCAGCTCACGGAAGCTCGCCTGCTCAAACCGGGGCACGTTCTTGAGCAGCCACACGACGAAGTCATGGACCTCGTCGGAGATGACCACGGTGAGCCGGGCCACCCAGGCGGGCTCGACCTCACGAAGCTCGGCGCGGAAGTCGGCGCGCAGGGCGTCGGCGGCGAAGCGGCGGGCTTGTTCGGCCTTGGCCGTCTCCAACAAGGAGAACAGCGGGCGGGGCGAGCGGCGCCAGAGCTCAGGCGCGTAGCGGTACTTGAGCAGGGTGCTGGGGCGCGGGCTCAGGCGAAAGCCGCGTCGGCCGTACTGTTTGGTCTCGTGGTAGAAGATGTGGGAGGCCACCCACAGCTTCGCCCAGTTGGCGCTGTCGCCATAGGCCCGCAACACCTGCACCGAGGCGTCGGCGTAGGCCGCGGGCAGGGTGAGGCTCAGGCCGCGCAGGGTGCGCCAGGCGCGGCGCACGAGGTAGCTGAGCGTGACCTTCCGCACCTCTTGTTCGCGGAAGCTCGTGGCGCAGGTGGTGTCGAGGCGGGCGACGATGGCGCCCCAGACCTCGTAGTCACCCTTGGCCTCGGCCTCTTTGAAGATGTGTTTGATGCCGCGCCAAGGGCCCCAGCGCAGCGGCACGTCTTGGATGACGGCGAGCAGCGCCGAGCGGGCCCAGGGCTCGTCGGCGCGCCAGAGCGTGAGGAGCACCTCGTCCAGGCGCAGGCGGTCGGGGGGCGGCACCTCGGCCTCAGCGCCGAGCACGGCGGCGAGGCGGGTCTCGCGCAGGCGGCGGCGCTCATCGGCCTTCATCTGGTGCCGCACCTTGTGGGTGCGCAGCTCGGCGATGACGCCGTCGTAGGTGATCGCCCCGGGGCGAACCGGCGCCGTGGCGCGGGGCTCATCGGACTCGGCGAGGGCACAGATGAGCTTCGGCAGCTCAGGGTCGCGACAGGCCAGGGCCTCGCGCACATCAGAGAGTCGGATCGCGGCTTCCAACACACCCTCCTGGGGAGGCTAACCCAGCTCGTCTGAGGTGGTGGCCACCACCCGATCCCGTCTGGGCGAACCGGCTCTTTCTACCTCATCACCAGCCCGAACGGTCAGAGTGACGGCAAGAAAAGTTGGACGAGACGTCAGCGAGCCCCCGGACGCCCCGCCCGGCGCTGTTCTTCCGGTGGATACGGGCAGTGTCGGCAGCCGTTGCCGCAGCACGCGCCGCGCGCGGCGAGGGTGTTCGCCGTGAGCACGGTGTAGCCCGTCATGGGGTCGATGTAGGTGGGGCGGCCCATCGCCTGGGCCAGCTCATGCGCGCGGAGCGCGGCGGGGCTTGGGGGTGCGCCCACGGGGGGCTCCTTCTTCGGATGGGGGCGTCTTGGACGGGATGATCGGCGGCGCGAGGCGCTCGATGGCGGCGAGCACGTCTTTGGCGGGCACGACCTCTTTGAAGGGGATGATCTGGCCCTTGAAGCCCTCGATCCCGCCCTTCGCGGCGTCGAGGCGGCTGGACACGGCGAGCACCAGCTTGGCGGAGGACGCGCCCTTGAGCGCCGTGAGCCGCCGCTTGAGCCAGTCTTTGCGCCAGAAGCCGACGATCTCCAGGTGCGCCACCCGCTCGCCTTGGGTGAAGGTGAAGCAAGGGAAGAGCAGCTCTTGACCGGTCAGGCGCAGGGGCTCGCCGCCGCGGGAGAGCGTCCAGGGGCTCTCCAGGGCCAGAAACCGCTCCTGAAACCACTCCTCAACCCGGGTGACGTAGGCGCCTTGGTCGCGGGTGTAGGGGCGCAGGCCGGTCTCCGAGCTGAGGTTGAGCGTGTGGCGCACCTTTCGTACGCCCCAGCGGATCTCGGCCTCCAGACGCCAAGGACAGGTCTGGAGCAGGAGCGTCGGCAGCCACGAGGCCAAGGCCATGCCGTAGCGGGTGCTGTGCTGCAGCAGAGAGGTGGGCCCGTCGAGCTGAAACCGCCAGCCGCCCTCGGCCGGGGTCACCCGGACCATGAGGCCGTGGAACTTCACCGCCCGGTAGAGCTGCTGCAGGCGCTCGGGGCTGGGGCCCTCCAAGGTCACCGTCAGCTCTTGACAGCGTAAGAGCACGGACTGAACCAAGGAGACGTTGTAGCGGTGCAGGAGCCAAGCGCCGTCGGCCACCTCAAAGGCGCGTAAGGTCTGCTCGTCCTTGCGGTCGCCAAAGAGCGCGCGGCGAAGCTCCTCGACCGGGCGCTCATACATCACCGCCAGCTCCTCCCAGACCTCGTTCGCCCGCTCGATGGACGGCGTAGGGCCCACCCGCTCAAAGAGGCGGCGGCGCAGCTCATCCGAGGGCACCGCGGGCTCGGCGGTCCACTCGGCGACGTCCTCAAGCACCTTGGCCAGCCCGCGCACCACCTTCACGTCGATGCCGTCGCCGATGAGATCTTCGACCTCTACCCGCAGCTCGCCCAAGGTGAGGCCCCGCGCCTGGGCGCCGCGGAAGATCTCCACGAGCTCATCGGCGCGCTCGATGTTGGCCGGTTTGGTGACGTCCAAGAAGGAGGGCTGAAGCTCCCGCTCCTTGTTGACCCGCACGCGGATCAGCTCAGCGGTAAGCATCGTGCTCGTTCCGTCGCTCGCTGGTGAACTGCTCCGTGGTGTCTAAGGTGACCACCTCGTAGAGCACCGCACGTTTGCCTGGTTTGGGCCGCAAGATTCGGCCAAGCCGCTGAACGTGCTCCCGCACCGTCGCCGTGCCCGAGAGCACCACGCCCACCTGGGCCGCGGGGATGTCTACGCCCTCGTTGAGCACCCGCGAGGTCACCACGGCCATGTAGCGCCCGGCCTCAAACCGCTGGAGGATCTCCCGGCGCTCGTCCGCCGCCGTCTCGTGGGTGATGCAGGGGATGCCAAACGCGCGGCTGATGCGGTACACCGTGGCGTTGTCGTTGGTGAAGATGATGGTGCGCTCCCCCTCGTGCTGGCGCAGCACCTCGTTGAGCTCGTCGATCTTGGCCTGGGCGCCGTGCATCACCCGCCGGGCCTCGCGGTGGGCCCGCAGCGCCGCCCGACCGGCCTTGGAGCGCGCGGCGACCTGCAGAAACCGCTGCCAGCCCTGGGGGCCCCGCATGTTGATGCGCTGGGCGCCGATGAAGCTGCGGTACGTCTTGCGGGCCTCGTCATAGGCCGTCTGCTCCTCTGCGGTGAGGCAGACCTCCAGGCGCATCACCTCATACTCAGCGAGCACCTGACCGGAGAGCTCCTTGATGCCTTTTTGGTAGACCACGGGGCCGACGAGCTCATCCAGGCGTTGGTGCAGGCCGTCGGGGCGCTCGGGCGTGGCGCTGAGCCCCAGGCGCCAAGGCGCGAGGCACAGCTCAGCGACCTGGGCGTAGCTCTCTGAAGGCAGGTGGTGGACCTCATCAAAGACGATGAGCCCGAAGCGGTCGCCGTAGCGGTCCATGTGCAGGTAGGCGCTGTCGTAGGTGGAGACCGTGAGCGGCCGGATGTCGTGCTGGCCGCCGCCCAACATGCCCACCTCACCGCCAAAGGCCCGGCTGAGCACGCCGTGCCACTGGTTCACGAGGTCAATCGTGGGGGCCACGACGAGGCAAGAGCGCCGGGCGTCGGCGAGGCAGAGCTCAGCGACAAACGACTTGCCCGCGCCCGTGGGCAAGACGACCACCCCGCGCCGACCGGCCTTACGCCAGGCCTCCACGGCCTCGGCCTGGTAGTCCCGCGGCGGGTACTTCGAGGTGTGGACGAGGTCGTCGAGGCGGGTATACGCCCGGGCAGCGTCTTGCAGCGGCTCACCGCGGGCGTGGAAGTCCAAGATCAGCTCGTGATAACGCCGGGCCTCGCCCCGGGGCATGTCGACGCGGTCATCCCAGACGAAGCCCGGCGGCAAGGCGCGGGCGCGCTCAAAGCCCCGGAGGAGGAGCGTGCCGCGATCGTACTGGAGGGTGATCATGCCGGGGGCGCATAACGTGGTGGCGGGGGGGGGGGGGGGTCCACGACAGAGCAGCGCTCAGGGGGCCGGGCCCTCCGGCGGGGGCGCGGGCCCCCGCGGGCCCCGGGGGGGGGGGGGGGTGGTTCGGGGCGGGGGGGGGGGGGGGGGGGCGCCGCCGGGCGCGCGCGGGGGGGGGCGGGCCCGCCGGGGGGGCCCGGGGCCGGCCGCGGGGGCGGGGGCGGGGCGGGGGGGGGGGGGGGGGGGCGGGGGCCGGGGGGGAAAAAAGGGGGGGGGGGCGGGCGCGGCGGGGGGGGGGGCGGGGCGGCGGGGGGGGGGGGGGGGGGGGGGGGGGGGGGGGGGGGGGGGGGGCCGGCGGGGGGGGGGCCCGCGGGGGGGGGGGGGGGGGGGGGGGGGGGGGGGGGGGGGGGGGGGGGGGGGGGGGGGCGGGGGGGGGGGGGGGGGGGGGGGGGGGGGGGGCCTCGGGGGGGGGGGGGGGGAGGGGGGGGGGGGGGGGGGGGGGGGGGGGGGGGCCGGGGGGGGGGGGGGGGGGGGGGGGGGGGGGCCGGGGGGGGGCAGGGGGGGGGGGGGGCGGGGGGGGGGGGGGGGGGGGGGGGGGGGGGGGCGGGGGGGGGGGGGGGGGGCGGGCGGGGGGGGGGGGGGGGGGGGGGGGGGGGGGGGCGGGGGGGGGGGCCGGCGGGGGGGGGCTGCGCCCCGCGGGGGGCCCGGGGGGGGGGGGGGGGGGGGGGGGGGGGGGGGGGGGGGGGGGGGGGGGGGGGGCGGGGGGGGGGGGGGGCGCGGGGGGGGGGGGGGCCCGGGGGGGTTGAGGCCGGGGGGGGGGGGGGGGGGGGGGGGGGGGGGGGGGGGGGGGGGGGGGGGGGGGGGGGGGGGGGGGGGGGGGGGGGGGGGGGCCGGGGGGGGGGGGGGGGGGGGGGGGGGGGGGGGGGGGGGGGGGGGGGGGGGGGGGGGGGGGGGGGGGGGCGGCGGGGGGGGTGGGGGGGGGGGGGGGGGGGGGGGGGGGGGCCCCGGCGGGCGGGGGGGGGGGGGGGCCGGGGGGGGGGGGGGGGGGGGGGGGGGGGGGGGGGGGGGGGGGGGGGGGGGGGGGGGGGGGGCGGGGGGGGGGGGGGGGGTTGGCGGCCCGGGGGGGGGGCTGCCCCCCTGGGGCGGGGGCCCCCCCTTGGGGGGGGGGGGGGGTGGGGGCGGGGGGGGGGGGGGCCGGGGGGCGGCCAGGGGGGGCCCCGGCGGCGGTGTCGCGGCCGGGGCCCCCGGGGGGGGGGGCGGGGCGCGGGGGGGGGGGCGGGGGGGGGGGGGGGGGGGGGGCGGGGGGGGGGGGGGGGGGGGGGGGGGGGGGGGGGGGGGGGGGGGGGGGGGGGGGGGGGGGGGGGGGGGGCGGGGGGGGGGCGGGGGGGCGGGGGGCCCCCCATATCCGGCCGCCGCCCGGTGACGCCCCTCCCTCACCCCCCACAACACCCCAGCTCCGACACCTTCCCGCCCCAATACAGCCGCTCCCGCCGACCGCTCGGGCACACGAGCCCCTTCGGCGCCGCCTCCACCACAAACGCCGCCTCCACCCCGGCGTCCCCGTCGAGGCTCACCGCGCCCTCAGGCCAAGGCTCGGGGAGCTCAGCCAACGCCGGGCCGCCCGCGGGCACCACGAAGCCGATCACCGCGCCGGTCTTCGCCGAGAGCTTCATCGGCGGCAAAGGCAAGGTGATCGTCGGCAGGTGCTCGGGGCCCAAGAGGCCGTCGCAGGTGTAGCGTAGGGTCACGATGTCGTCGTAGGGCAGCTCGGCGAGCACCGCGCCGTCGAGGCCGCGCAGGGTGAAGGCCTTGGGCGGCGCGACGTGGCGGATCGTCGTCGGGCCGAAGGCGCTGGGGTGCTCGGCGCCGACCACGGCCTCGGCGGGGAAGGTCACGGTGAGGCTGGGCGCGCCGTCGGCGCCGGGCTCGGCCAGGGTCGCCACACCCACGGCCTCGGGGCGCAGGGCCTTCCAAAAGGGCGGCAGGCCGTCCTCTTTGAGCGGGATCTTGGGGCCGATCTCGGCGGGGTCCGACACGGCGGGCGCGGCGGGCAGCTCCGGCGGCGGCGGGGGCACCACCGGCGGCGGCGCCTCGGGCGTGCAGGCAAAGGTGACGGTCAGCGGGAGAAGATGCAGGGCGGAGAGTTGACGGCGCATGACCTGATCAATAGCCAAGAATGCTTCCCGAGGCGCGCTCGCTTGAATCTCCTGCTGTTGACCGGCCTCGCCCTGGCCGCCGGGCCTGAGTGGAGCCTCACCCGCCCCATGGAGCCCACCGCCGTCGTCTGGCGCGGTGACACCATCGCGGTCGCCCAGCGCGACGGCACGGTGCTGATCCTCAACGGCTCGGGCCAGGAGCTGCGGCGCCTCTCCGCCGGTCGGCGCTCCATTGACGCGGTGGGGCTCAGCGCCGATGGCCAGCGCCTCGTCGCCGTGGAGGCCTGGGGCGACGTGACCGTCTGGGACGTCACCACCGGCGAGCGCCTCGATCGCCACAAAGGCGGCTGGTTCCAAGGAGGGCAGCAGGCCACGCTCACCGACGACGGCCGAGCGCTGTTGTGGCTCGACGCCAGCGGCCAGCTCGTCGTCGATCCCGTCGGCGACGGCGAGCCGACGCTCCTCAGCGCCAACCTGTACACAGGCCCGGGGCAGCTCGGCGTGCGCGGGGGCCAGGCCTGGGCCTTCTCCGGCGAGCACATCCTGCGCTGGGGTCTTGGGGATGGCGCCTATGTCGAGCCGCTGCACGTCGGCGTCTACGCCCAGACCGTCGTGTCCTTGGCCGACAGCTTCGTGCTGCTCAACTCCCTCGGCGCGGGCTGGAGCGTCGACCCCACCACCGGCGAGCGCGCCCGGGTCGAGCTCTCGGGCTTCCAGGGCTGGCTCGTCGCCGCCCACCCCACGGAGCGCCAGCTCGCCTATGTCACCAGGGGGCCCGGCAACAAGCAGGCCGTCATCGTCTGGGATCTCGTCACTGAGCGGCCTTTGGCGGCGATGGGCGTGAGCGTTGGCTATGTGAACGGCCTCACCTGGAGCCCCGACGGCGACCGCCTGCTCATCGCGGGGCCCACCGGCGTGGCCGTCGTGAACGCCCCCAACGACGACGCGCCCCAGGCCAAACCCCACCCTCACTTACACGTTCAGCTCGTCGGTTTTGACGCCGACGCCCGGCACGCCTTGGCGGTCTTCGCCGACGGTGAGCTGCTGTTGTGGGAGCTGGGCACGGGGCAGCTCGACGGGCGGCGCACGCTCTCGATGGGCCAAGGCTACGGGGATCAGCCTGTGGTCGCCCTGCGCCACGATGGCGCCGTCATCGCCGCGCTGACGCCCTCGGGCGCCGCCGAGCTGTGGCGCCTCGACGCCGCCGCGCCCACCGCCGCCGTCGTCGGCCTCGATCAAGCCGGGATCAGCTTCACCCGCGAGGGCCTGCTCACCGTGCGTGACCCCCGCGGCGTCTCGGTGTGGCCCAATGATGGGGCCGCGCCGCGCCGAAGCCACGTCGAGCCCGGCATCACCGCCGTCTCCCCCAACGGCGAGCGGGTCGCCCGGTTCTCCTGGGACGGCGCCTTGACCGTCTTGGAGGGTGACCGGGTGCTGCTGAGCCGAGGCTCCGCCGGCGCACCGAGCGTCGTCTGGGCCGCGTTCTACGACGAGGACACCCTGCTCACCCTCGACGTCGAGGGGCGGCTGCGCCGCCAGTCCATCTCCGGGCGTGAGGCCCTCGAGGCCGATCCCCTGCAGCTCCCCGATGGCCCGTTCACCGCCGTGATGGACCACTGGGGCCACCGCCTGCTCATCGCCCACAGCGACGGCTCGTTGAGCCTGATCGACCTCGACACCATGAGCCTCCTGGGTCGGGCGAGAGAGGGCAACGGTCTGCTGATGAGCACACCCGTTGACGCCCTCGCCTTACACCCCGACGGCCAGCGCGCGCTCATCGCTGGGGATCACGGCGAGGTGCAGCTCTGGGACATGGTCACGGGCAAGCTCCTGCGCACCTACACCGGCACCCGCCCCGGCGGCCTCGCGATCACCGCCCTGCCCGCCCAAGAGGCCGTGCTCGTGTCCTGGCGTGGCGGCGCGCTGCGTGTGTTTGGCGCCGCCGATGGCGCCGAGCGCCTGGCCCAGACCCACCCCGAGGAGATCACGGCGCTGGCCGCCCTCGACGGCGGCGCCTCGGCCGTCTCCGGCTCGGTGAGCGGCGTCGTGAGCGTGCTCGACGCCCAGCTCAACCCCCTCTGGCGCTCCGAGCCCGCCGGCCAGCCCATCGTTCAGCTCGCCGTCTCCCCCGACTCCACGAAGCTCGCCGCGCGCCTCGCCGACGGCACGATCCTCCGCTTCACCCGCGCCCCCGACGGCGGCTTCGCCCCGAACCCCAGCGAAGGTCTGTGGGGCGAAGGGGTGAGCTTCGACGCCGCGGGCGCCCTGGTCATCGTCGGCGGCGGCGAGGCCGCGCTCGGCGAGGCGATCCTCCCCAGCCCTGGCCGTCGGCACCACCTCGCCGGGCCCGTCGCCCGCTGTGACGACGGCGGGCTCATCCTGGCGTTGACCGCCTGGGAGGACAACAAGCCGAGCTTGTGGAGCCCCGACGCGCGCCCGAGCGGCGTTGGGCTCGGCGAGGCGAGCGCGCTTCACTGCGCGTCAGGTCTGCTCATTCACCAAGGTTGGTCTGGGCAGCTCACCGCCCTCGATCGGACGACCGGGGCGACGACCCTGCGCACCCAGCTCGACGGTGAGCCCCTCGCCGGGGTCGCCGTGGCCTCCCCCACCCAGGTCATCGCGCTCTCGACAAGCGGCCTGCTCCGCGCCTGGGATCCCCAACAGAACGCCGTGCGCTGGTCGGTCACCCTCACCGATGAGCCCGGAGAGCAGCTTCCCGTCGAGGTCATGCCCGTCGAGCCCGTGACTGAAGAGCCCCTCGGCGAGTGATCCCGGTCTTAGCTTTTCTGTCGGAAGTCCTCACGGCCGTTGACATCCGCCCAGACCGGTGGCAGATTGACCCTGACTCTAACGTAAACGTAAGAGTCTGAGTTCAGCCTCCTGCGTCCACCCCACCCTCGGGGTCACGGCCTCTTCATGAACACCACGTCCTGCGAGAGCGGCCTCCTCAAGATCGGCGATCTTGTGCGCCTGACGGGCAAGACGCCGCGCACGCTGCACTTTTACGAGGAGCTGGGCCTCCTGCGCCCGGTCTCTCGCACCAAAGGGGGCTTTCGCCTCTATGGCGAAGAGACGCTCCTCCGGGTTCGCTGGATCGAGCGCCTGCAAGAGCTCGGCTTCTCTCTGCCCGAGATTCAGGACTTCTTGACGCGCCTTCAAGAGCACGCGTACGGCCCCGAGGCCATGCAACGCCTGGGCGACTTCTACATCGTGAAGCTCGCCGAGACCCGCGCCACCTTGGCCCGTCTTCAGGCCTTAGAGCGCGATCTCCAAGACTCCATCGACTACCTCAACGGCTGCCGCGCCTGCGAGCCCCTCACCCACCGCGCCCGCTGCGTGGGCTGCGACACCAAACATCATGAGGGCCGCGCCGCGCCAGAGCTGGTCGCCGCCGTCCACGACTCCTCCACACCCTGAGCCAACTCTCGCCTCAGAAGGAACCCCCAATGGCCGTGAAGCTGCCGATCTACCTGGACAACCACGCGACCACGCCCTTAGACCCGCGGGTGCTGGACGAGATGTTGCCCTACCTCACCCAGCACTTCGGCAACGCCGCGAGCCGCAACCACAGCTTCGGCTGGACGGCGAACGAGGCCGTCGAGCGCGCCCGTGAGCAGGTCGCCGCGCTCATCGGCGCCGACCCGAAGGAGATCATCTTCACCTCAGGCGCCACGGAGTCCGACAACCTCGGCATCATCGGCGCCGCCCGCTTCAACAAGAAGAAGGGCAAACACATCATCACCTCGAAGCTTGAGCACAAGGCCGTGCTCGACTCTTGCCACGCCCTTGAGAGCGAAGGCTTCGAGATCACCTTCTTGGACTCCGACCCCGACGGCCTCGTGAAGCCCGAGCAGGTCGAGGCCGCCATTCGCCCAGACACCGTGCTCTGCGCGATCATGATGGCGAACAACGAGATCGGCACCATTAACCCCATCGCCGAGATCGGCGCGGTCTGCCGCCGCCACAACGTCATCTTCCACGTCGACGCCGTGCAGGCGCTCGGCCGCGTGGCCATCGACGTCGCGGCGATGAACGTCGACCTCATGGCGATCAGCGCCCACAAGATGTACGGCCCCAAAGGCATCGGCGCGCTGTACGTCCGCCGCGGCCGCCCCCGCATCCGCATCGAGCCCCTCATCCACGGCGGCGGTCACGAGCGTGGGCTTCGTTCAGGCACCTTGCCCGTTCACCAGATCGTCGGCCTGGGCTCGGCGGCAAGTACGCCTTGGAGGCCCTCACCAACGGCGAGAACGACCGAATCAAGGCCCTGCGCGACCGGCTGTGGGAGGGGCTCAGCAAGAACCTCGACCACCTGTTCATCAACGGCTCGTGGGAGCACCGCCTGCCCAACAACCTCAACTGCTCCTTCGCCTATGTTGAGGGTGAGGCGCTGATGATGGGCATCAAGGCCATCGCCTGCTCCTCGGGCTCGGCCTGCACCAGCGCCAGCCTGGAGCCCTCTTACGTCCTGCGCGCCTTGGGCGTCGACGTTGAGCTGGCGCACACCTCCATGCGTTTTGGCGTAGGCCGCTTCAACACTGAAGAGGAGATCGACTTCGCCATCGAGCTCATCACCGAGAAGGTCCGCTGGCTGCGCCAGATGAGCCCCCTCTACGAGCTCGTTCAAGAGGGCGTCGATCTCAAGTCCATCCAATGGGCGGCGCACTAGTTAGAGCCTGCTCGCACACACCCCCTTCAAATCCCGCATCGGCCCGCCCCTTCGGGCAAGAGGAACCCCACCATGGCGTATTCCGACAAGCTCATCGAGCACTACGAGAACCCCCGCAACATGGGCTCTCTGGACAAGAACGCTGAAGACGTCGGCACCGGCCTCGTCGGCGCGCCGGCCTGCGGCGACGTGATGAAGCTGCAGCTCAAGATCAACGACGACGGCATCATCGAGGACGCCAAGTTCAAGACCTTCGGCTGCGGCTCGGCCATCGCGTCCAGCTCGCTCGTCACCGAGATGGTCAAGGGCAAGTCGATTGACTTCGCTGAAGGCATCAAGAACACGATGATCGCCGAGGAGCTGGCCTTGCCCCCGGTGAAGATCCACTGCTCCGTGCTCGCTGAAGACGCGATCAAGGCCGCCATCGCCGACTACCGCAAGAAGCAGGCCGAGCGCGCGGCGACGCCCTCGGAATGAGGCTGACGGCCCGGGCCAATCGCCTGGGCTGTGTTTACCTTCTCGACTGACGCCGCCCCCACCCCGGCGCCTCTCCCCGTGGAGCACCTATGGCCATCAACCTCACGAACGCCGCCGCCGAGCGCATCAATGAGCTGAAGCGTAAGCGGCAGACCCCGGATCACTTCTTACGCCTCGGCGTGCGCGGCGGCGGCTGCTCGGGGCTCAGCTACGTGCTGGACTTCGTCGAGACCCCCGAGCCCAAAGACAAGATCTTCGACCTCAACGGGGTCAAGGTCGTCGTCGACCGCAAGTCGTACCTCTTCGTGAACGGCACGGAGATCGACTACAAGAAGGGCCTGATGAAGACGGGCTTTGAGTTCAAGAACCCCATCGCCTCGGGCTCCTGTAGCTGCGGCGAGTCCTTCTCGGTCTGAGCGGCGGGGCAAGACGCGGTGATCTGCTGGAAGTGCCATGAGCGGCTCTCGTCGCTTCGCTGCGCGAGCTGCGGCGCCCTCGTCCCTCCCCCGGCCCAGCCGGAGCTGTTCGGGGCCTTGGGCTTAGATCGCCGTTACCACGTCGAGGCCGAGGCCATCGACGGCGCCTGGCGTCGGCGCTCCAAAGACACCCACCCCGACCGCTTCGCCTCCGCCTCCGCGGTAGAGCGCCGCATGGCCCTGCAGTGGACGGCGACGCTGAACGAGGCCCGCCGGGTGCTGCGTGACCCGGTCACCCGGGCCTGGTACCTGGCCACGGGCAAACCCCACCCCGCCGAGAGCGGCGGCCCCAAGCTGAGCCCCGAGTTTTTAGAGGAGATCTTCGAGCTGAGGATGGCCGCTGAGGACACCCCCGGCGCCGTGCGCGACACCGCCGCCCAGCTCCGCGCCCGCCTTGACGCCGATCTCGAAGACCTCTTCTCCCGCTGGGAGCGCGGCGAGGGTGACCTCAGCCCCGTGCCCGAGCGCCTCTCCCGCCTCAAATACGTCGACAACCTCCTGCGTGAGCTGCCCGCCTAAGGCGCGTCGCCGCACGATCTTAAGGTCTCCACCATGTCCAACATCGGCATCGACCTCGGCACCACCAACTCCCTCGTCGCCGTGGTCATGGGCGGCCGCGCCCGCTGCCTGCTCGACGACGACGGCCGCGCGATCTTGCCCTCCGCCGTGCGCTACACCGCAGAGGGCCCCGTGGTGGGCTACGCCGCCTTAGACGACGCCGCCGGTCACGCCGCCACCACGCTCACCTCGGTGAAGCGGTTCATGGGCCGGTCCATGGACGAGGCTCGGGCAGAGGCGGCGCAGCTTCATTACGAGCTCGCCCCGCCTGATGACGCCTCTGATGAGAAGGTCGTGCGGATGTCGGTCGGCGAGCGCCTCGTGACGCCGATCGAGGTGAGCGCGGAGATCCTCAAGGCCCTGAAAGAGCGCGCTGAGGAGTGCCTGCTCGGCGGGGTCGGCGGCGCGGTGATCACCGTGCCCGCGTACTTTGACGACGCCCAGCGCCAGGCCACCCGCGACGCCGGGCGCCTCGCCGGTCTGAACGTCCTGCGCCTGCTCAACGAGCCCACCGCCGCCGCCATCGCCTATGGCCTTCAAGAGCGCAGCCAAGGCACCTTCGCGATCTATGACCTCGGCGGCGGCACCTTCGACATCTCGATCCTGCGAGCTCGAGGACGGGGTGTTCCAGGTGCTCTCCACCGCCGGCGACACCCACCTCGGCGGCGACGACTTTGACCGGCTCATCGCCGAGCGCCTCCTGAACGAGGCCGGTGTGGTCGGCGCCCGCGGCGGCGCGCTGCGCGGGGCGATGGAGGCCGCGGAGTCCGCCAAACGTGCCTTGACCGACGCCGAGACCACCGAGGTCGTCGCCCAGCTCGGGGAGGTGAGCGCCACGTTCACGCTGAGCCGCGACGCCCTGAACACGCTGATCCGCCCCTTGGTCGACCGCACGCTCACGGCCTGCAAACAGGCGCTCTCCGACGCCCAGCTCTCCGCGGCGCAGATCGACGGCGTCGTGCTCGTCGGCGGCTCCACCCGGGTGCCGCTGGTGCGTCAGGTGGTCGAGGAGTTCTTTGGCCGCACGCCCTTCTCCGACATCGACCCCGATCAGGTCGTGGCCGTGGGCGCGGCGATGCAGGCCGACATCCTCTCCGGGGAGTCCGAGCTCGCAGAAGACGTGCTGCTCATGGACGTCGTGCCCCTGTCTTTGGGCTTAGAGACCATGGGCGGCGTGGTCGAGAAGCTCATCTGGCGCTGCTCGCCCATCCCATCCAGCGCGTCCCAGACCTTCACCACCCATGTGGACGGCCAGACGGCGGTGTCGCTGCACGTCGTCCAGGGCGAGCGTGAGATGGCCCGGGACAACCGCTCGTTGGCGCGGTTTAAGCTGGGCGGCATCCCGCCGATGCCCGCGGGCCTGCCCCGGGTGGAGGTGCAGTTTATGGTGGACGCCAACGGCATCCTCACCGTGACCGCCACCGAACAATACACCGGCAAACAGTCCAACATCGAGGTCGTGCCGTCCTACGGGCTCACCGATGAGCAGATCGAGGAGATGTTGGAGTCGTCGATTGACGCCGCCGAGACCGACGTCGACGAGCGCCTGCTCGTCGAGGCCAAGGTCGAGGCCGAGCAGATCCTCCGCGCCGTCGAGAAGGCCCTCACCCTAGACCCCGACATGGTGCAAGAGGACGAGCTCGGCCGCATTCAAGCCGTCGTCGCCGAGCTAAAATCGGCGATTGACGCCCAAGAGCGCAAGAAGGTGAGCGACCTGTCTAAGAAGCTTGATGAGGTCACCGCCCCCTTCGCCCAGCGGCGGATCGAGCGTGACCTGCAGCTCGCCTTACGTGGCCAGTCGGCCTTAGAGGTCGCCGACCGCCTCGATCGCTCAAACGTCTGATGAGGGCCCGGTGGACGCCGGACGGGCTGGAGACCATAGGTGCCAGCGCCCACCGGGCTCTCTCTTTCGAACAAAGTTCACGAGCTGACGAGGGCCCAAGCTGGGCTGGACAGGCTGGAGACCATAGGTGCCAGCGTCAACTTGGGCCCTCGCCTTTCGTTGAACCATTCACATTTTTGCATACGTCGCGCACCATGGCGCCGTGACAAACCTGAGGTCGTCAAAACTTTGACCTCACGCAGAGCGGGTTAAGCGGGCGGGATGCCGCCGCCCCTGCCTCCGCTGCCCATCGACGCCTCCTTGCCCGAGGCGATCGCCGCGCTTCGGGCCCACGGCGCGCTCGTCGTCGTCGCCCCGCCGGGCTCGGGCAAGACCACCCGCCTGCCCGCGGCGATCCTTGACGCCTGCCCCGAGCGTGAGGGCCGGGTGATCCTGCTCCAGCCGCGCCGGGTCGCCGCGCGCCTCGCCGCCACCCGCATCGCCCAGGAGCGCGGCGGGGAGGTCGGCGGCGAGATCGGCTACCAGGTGCGTTTTGAGCGCCGGGTGAGCGCCGCCACCCGCCTGGAGATCTTGACCGAGGGTTTGCTCACCCGCAGACTTCAAGACGACCCGTTCTTGGAGGGGGTTCACACCGTCATCCTCGACGAGCTGCACGAGCGCAGCCTCACCTTGGACCTCGCCTTGGCCCTGTGCGCTGAGGTGCGGCGCGAGGCCCGGCCCGACCTCTGGCTCGTCGTGATGTCGGCGACCATGGACCCAGAGCCCGTGGCGCGGTTTCTGGACGCGCCGATCCTGCGCGCTGAAGGCCGGGCCTACCCCGTCACCCTGCGCCACGACCCCCGCCCTGACGAGCGGCCCCTGCACGAGCGTGTGGCCGGGGCGATCCGCGCTGAGCTGCCTGACGAGGGCCACCTGCTCGCGTTTTTGCCCGGCGTCGGCGAGATTCAGCGCGTGATGGAGACCTTGGGAGAGCTCCCCGACGTGGAGGTGCTGCCCCTGCACAGCCGCCTGAGCTTAGAGCAGCAGGCCCGGGCGCTGGCGCCGTCGAAGGGCCGAAAGGTCGTGCTGGCCACGAACATCGCCGAGACCTCGGTGACCTTCCCCGGCGTGCGCGCCGTCGTGGACTCGGGCTTAGAGCGGGTGATGCGGTATGAGCCGGCCTTGGGTCTGGAGCGCTTAGAGCTCGGCCCCATCGCCACAAGCTCCGCGGATCAACGCGCCGGTCGCGCCGGTCGCACCGGGCCTGGGCGCTGCCGTCGCCTGTGGACCGAGGCTGAAGATCGCCAGCGCCCGGCGGCCCAGACCCCGGAGCTGCAGCGCGCGGACCTGAGCGGCCTGTGCCTGGAGCTGCGCGCCTGGGGGGCCGACCCGCGCCGCCTGCGCTGGCTCGATCCGCCCCCGGCTCCAGCCATCGAGCGGGCGGAGGCGCTCTTGCGCTCTCTGGGCGCAATAGACGACCACGGAGTGACCGCCCTTGGGCGTGACCTCTCGCGCCTGCCGTTGCCTCCGCGGGTGGGCGCGACCTTCCTCGCCGGGCGACGCCTGGGCGCGCCGCGGGCCGCCGCCGCCGTCGCGGCCTTGCTCACCGAGCGAGACCCCTTCGCCCAAGAGCGCCACCCCGACGCCGCCGATCTCGGCTGGCGTGTGGAGCAGGTGCTCGGCGGCGGGGCCGGAGATCGCCGGGCCTTGGCCGCCGTTCGCCAGGTCAAAGACGCGCTTCTTGGAGGCCCTCGGCGGTCGTCTCGGCCCCGAGCGGCCGCTCACCGACCCGCTCCTCGCGGAGCTGCTCTTGGCGGGCTTCCCCGATCGGGTGGCGAGGCGGCGCGCGGGCGAGTCTCGGCGCTACGTCCTCGTCGGCGGCGCCGGGGCGACCTTGGCTGAGGGCCAGCTCCCCGCCGAGCTGATCCTCGCGGCCACCATGGAGGCCGGCCGCCGGGGCGAACGTGTGGAGCACCTCATCCGCGTGGCCCTGCCCCTGGAGGAGTCCTGGCTGCCCGTCACCGAGAGCCGGGCCTTGGACTTTGACGAGGCGCGGGAGTCGGTGGTGAGCCGTCGGGTGTGGCGGTTTATGGACCTGACCCTGCGTGAGGCCCCCGACCCCAACCCCGCCGAGCCCGTCGCCGCCGCCGCCGTGCTGCTTCGCGCCGCCCAGGCCCGGCCCGAGCGCGCGCTCACCCAAGACGAGCGCCTCACGACCCTGCTCGCCCGGGTGCAGCTCCTCGCCGGGGTGATGCCCGAGCTCGAGCTCCCCGCCCTGGCCGAGCCCGCGGCGCTCTTGCCGAGCCTCGTCGAGGGCCGCCGCTCCTTCGCCGAGCTTCGCGCCGTGGACCTCCGCGACGCCTTGCTCAGCCAGCTCACCCACACCCAGCGCCGGGCCCTCGACGAGCACGCCCCCGAGCGCTGGACCGTGCCCAGCGGCGCCAGCGTGGCCATGGTCTACACCCCCGGCGAGCCGCCCTTGCTGGCCGCCCGGGTGCAGCAGCTCTTTGGTTTGAGACGCACCCCCCGCATCGCCGCCGGGCGTGTGCCGGTGAAGGTGCAGCTCCTCTCCCCGGGGAACCGCCCCGTACAGACAACCCTGGACCTCGAGAGCTTCTGGACAAAGACCTGGCCCGAGGTGCGCAAAGAGCTTCGTGGACGGTATCCCCGCCACGCTTGGCCCGAGGATCCGACGGACGCGATCCCTGAAGACAGGCCGAAGCGGCGGAGCACCTAAAGATTGACGAGGCGCCGACGTGTACGATACGCTGAGGGCATGAAAGAAGGCGTCTACACAAGCGCCCGGGCCTCGGCGCTCTCCGGCGTGCCCCTACGCACGATTCACCGCTGGGCCAGCGAAGAGGTGCTGATCCCCTCGGTCAGCGCCCAGCGCACGAAGCTCTGGTCGTTCAGCGATCTCCTCGGGCTGCGCACGGTTCAGTGGCTCCGGCAGCCCAAGCAGGCGCCAGACGGCGCACGAGTCCCCGGCACACAGCTCAGCGTCGTCAAGAAGGCGCTGCACAAGCTCAAGGCCCTTGACGTGGAGCTGTTTGACGAGGGTCAGCCGATGGTCGCCGTCACACGGGATGGAGACGTGGTCGTGCGCTCCCGCTCGGGCGAGCTGGAGCGGGTGAGCGGTCAGCTCTTGCTCGCGGACATCCTCGACGTGCTCGCGCCGTTTGAGTCGGGCTTGGGCGCGCGAGGGCCTGACCTGATGCGGCCCGGGGAGTTTCTGCGCATCTCCCCCCGGCGCCTCGCGGGCGCGCCCCACGTTCTTGAGACCCGGGTAGAGACCGAGGCGCTCTACACCCTGGCCGCCCGAGGGTTCACACCGGAGCAGCTCGGCGGCCTCTACCCCACGCTGCGACTGGAAGAGATCGCCGACGCCCTGCGCTTAGAACGACAGCTCGCCCACAACCTCTCCCTCGCCGCATGAGACCCCGGCTGGCGCTGGACCAGAACTTTCCGGTCCCGATCATCAAGGCGCTGCAGGCCTCTCTCGTCGAGGTCAGCCTGGATCCCATCTACGAGATTGACCCGCGACTGTCTCGCCTAGATGACTGGGCGCTCTTGGTGGCGCTCAAAAACCACCCCGCACAGTACATGGGGCTCATCACCACCGACGCGCGGATGCTCGACCAGCCGCGTGAGCTGGCGGCGATGCTTCAGACGGGCCTCTCGATGATCGTCGCGGTCGGCGCGGGACACGATCCGCTCCGCGCGACGGGGCTCGTGCTCACGCACCTGCCGCGCATCGCGGCGCTCCTCAAGGCACACACGCCCCAGATCTGGCGGTTAAACGCGCACACCCCCAAACCCGACACCCCACGCGAGCTCATTCAGGCCCTCGCCTCAAAACAGAAGACCTCGTTTCCCGAGCTGTTCAACTCCGTCAAGCTCACCGAGTCTGAGCTGAGCGGGTAGAATCGCCTCATGCCCACCCTCCCCGCCGCGCTCCTCCTCATCGCCTGCGCCCGCGCGCCCGCGGCGACGCCGACCGCCGACGAGACGACCACCGCGCCTGAGCCAGCCGCCGCCGAGGCCACGACGGTGCGCGCGGCCTTCCCGCCGCCCGCAGGGGCCGCGCGGGTGACCGGAGACGCCTTCGGTGAGTCGTTGGGCGCGCTGCGTCTCGCGCCGGCCGCCGACCCGGTGCTCACCTATGACGGTCGGCCTACCCACCACCACGCCCGGGTGATAGCGCTGCCGTTGGTGCCGGGGGATCTCCAGCAGTGTGCGGACTCTGCGCTCCGGGTTCGTGCGGAGTGGCAGCGCGCCAAAGGGCTCCCCGTCACGATGTTCGCGACCTCGGGCGATCCGATGCCCTGGAGCCGTTGGCAGGCTGGGGAGCGGTTCACCGCCGCCGGGAACAAGCTCGTGTGGCGCGGCGGCGGCGCCAAAGGGGACACAGACGAGAGCTGGGAGCGTTACCTCGCCGCGGCCTTCACCTACGCCGGCACCCTCTCGCTGCAACATTATGAGACGACACCCGCCACAGACCCACGCCCGGGGGATGTGCTCGTCGTCGGCGGCTCCCCAGGCCACGCGGTGCTGATCCTAGAGGTCGCGAAGGCGCCTGACGGTCGGGTGTGGCTCTTGATCGGCGAGGGCTACATGCCCGCCCAGAGCTTTCATGTGGAGCTTGGGCCAGAGGACGGCTGGTGGCTGTGGGACGCCGTAGACGGCCTGCGCCTGAGCCACTGGCACCTGCCGGGATCGAGCCTACGGCGATTTAAGGGCTGAAGGATCACAGCGCAGCGCGGCGGCGCCATAACCGCCGTCTTCCCACGGCGCCGCGCCGTAGACCACCACCTCGACGCAGTGATCCCACACAAACTTGGCCGTGGCCGCGCCGCGCTCGTCGTCTACGCCGAAGGGTCGCCCGCCGCTGGAGTTCGCGTCGTCGTAGATCCACACCACCCAGTCCGGGGGGCGCTGGCGCAGCGCCTCCAACATCACGTCCTCACCAAACCGCGCCCGAGAGCGCTCGCTCCACGAGATGTAGGGCGTGGGGGACACCGTGCGGGTCCAGACGTTGAGCAACGCGCCCTCGGGCAGCACCAGCACCCGCTCACCGGGCTTGATCGTCTTGTCCAAGAAGCCCTGGAGCCGCACCAACGACGCGCTTCGTGGGGACTCCCTCGGCGGGTACACCCACAACGAGTCGGCGTCTCCGCCAAGGGCGTAGGTCTTTCGTTGGTAAAAGCTGCCGCTGACGCCGACATGAATCAAGAGCCCGCTGCCGACCGCCGCCATCATCAGGCGCCGAGCCACCTCACCGCCGCCCCAGAGGCCCCGCGCGAGGTTGGGCAGCCCCGCGACCGCCCAGGCGACCGTCCACAGCGCCGCCAAGGCGCCTAAGGTGAACCCGTCGCCCTGAATCCGCCCGTTGAGCGCGATGGGGGTGATCATCACCGCCGCCGCCCCCGCCGCCGCGAGGGGCAAGACGAGGCGACGCCGGGCCGCTGAGTCCCCGCGCCGACGCCAGCTCAGGCCAAGACACACGATGAGCGCCACCCCCATGACCAGCGGCAAGGGCCGCCCGACCTGGCTCCAGCGCACAAACACGATCAGTCCTGGCACCATCAGCGCCCACGCCGCGGCCTCAATCCACACAGCGCGACGGGGCCAGCGCGCCGTCCAGCGGTCCACGATCAGCACACAGAGCGCCACCGCGCCACCATACCCCGTCGCGATCAGCAGGCGCCCGAGGTTCTCGCCGGGGGCCTCCAGGCCGAAGCTCACCACGGCGCCGCCATCGACGGCGTGGGCGCGTAGGCCCGCCAAGGCCACATCACCGCCCCAGACGAGCGCCACCAGGCCTACGATCCCCTCACCGACGATGAAGATGACGAGCTGCGTGAGGGGCCGCGCGCCGAGCAGAGGCAGCGCCAACGCCGTGGCCACGAGGCCCGCCAAGAACGGCTCGGCCCGGGTGAGCGCCAGGGCGCCCAAACAGAGGCCGATCAGCGCGCCCCGGGGGAGGCTCACCTCCGTCTGTGTGTCAAGCACGACGAGGAGCATGCCCAACCACCACAGACCCGCCGCGGCCTCGGGCACCCCCGGCGCGACGAGGCTGTAGTTGCCCAACGAGGTGAGGTGGGGGAACACAAACCCCACGAGCAAGGTGAGCCCCACCATCATCGCGGCGTACGCGGGCATCCTTGGCCGCGTGAGGCGCCAGCAGGCGGCGAGGCCCAGCGCCCAGAGCAGATGGTTGAGCAGCCCAAGCGCCACGACGCTCGGCCCGACCGCCCAGAACAGCGCGCCCTGCACGATCGTCGCCAGCGGCCCGTCGGGCAAGATCAGGGCCTCTCCAAGTCGGTCACCCTCGGCAAACCGCCACGCGGCGTAGACCTGGTCTCCGTAGGTGATCACCGGATCGGGGCCGCGGCCCCACGCGGTCACGGCGAGGCCCAGAAACGCGGTGATCAGCGCGGCGATGGCCGGCTTGTCTCCAGAGGCCTGGGGGGCGCGGGCTCAGGCGAGCCCATAACGCGCCATCTTGTTGAGCAGGCCTTGGCGAGAGAGACACAGTCGGCGGGCGGCGCGGCTGCGGTTCCCGCCTTCGGCGGCCAAGGCCGCGGCGATGGACCGACGCTCCAAGGCCTCGACCTGGGCCTCTAACCCTTCGCCGTCCGGGGTGGATGTGGCCCCCAGCCCAAGGTCATCCGGCACAATCACCGGCCGAGCCCCGGCCATCACCGCCCCGCGCTGCACGGCGTGGCGCAGCTCACGCAGGTTGCCGGGCCAAGGATGCGCCAGGAGCGCCTGGGCCGCGGCGTCGGAGAGCTCATGCCGTCGCCCGATGAGCCCCTCCTGGGCGCTCAAGAAGTGCCGCGCGAGCAGGAGCACGTCCTCGCCCCGATCCCGAAGGGGCGGCAGGGTGATCTCGACCCCCCGCAGACGCCAATACAGATCGTCCCGAAAGCCCCCCTCACGCAGCATCGCCGCGAGATCGCGGTTGGTCGCCGAGATCAGGCGCACATCCACGGTGATCGGCCGGTCGGCGCCCACGGGCAGGATCTCCCCACGCTCCAGGGCCCGCAGGAGGCGCACCTGGGTGGCGGGCTCTAGCTCACCGGCCTCGTCCAGAAAGAGCGTGCCGCCGTCGGCCTCGGCGAACAGGCCACGCCGCGCACGGTCGGCGCCGGTGAACGCGCCCTTGGTGTGGCCAAACAGCGTGCTCTCCAAGAGCGTCGGCGGCAGCGCCCCACAGTTGACGGTGACCAGCGGGCCCCGGGCGCGGCGGGAGGCGAGGTGAACACGCCGGGCGAGGAGCTCCTTTCCAGTGCCGTTCTCGCCGGTCAAGAGCACGGGGAGGTCGGTGGGCGCCACGCGGTCGCCGAGGTCAAGGGCCGCACGAAACGGCGGGGAGACCCCCAACATCTGGCCCTCGGGCCGGGCGACGGCGAGCTGCTCTCGCAGGGCGCGGACCTCGGCCTCCAACGCCGCGCGGGCGGCGGCGCGTTTGACCACGACGAGCAGCACGTCGGGATCAACAGGTTTGCTCAGCAGATCGTGGGCGCCGCGCCGAATGGCCTCCAAGGCCGCGGCTTTGCCCCCGGCGCCGGTGACGACGACGACGATGGGCGGGCTCGGCAGGGCCATGAGCGCGTCGAGCACGCCGAGGCCCTCATTCACGGACTGCGTCGGCGGCAACATCAGGTCGAGGAGCACCACGGCGGGGGGCCTGGCGCGGGCGGCGGCGAGGGCCCCGGCGGCGTCTTCAGCCTCGGCGACGTCAAAACCTTCAGCGCGCAGCAGCCCACGGGTGAGCCGCCGCAGCGCGGCGTCATCCTCGACCCACAGGAGCGGCGTGGTCTCAGTCACGACGCCAGGATCACCGAGGGCGCGGCGCGGCGCAAGGGCGCGCTACAACATCTTCTCTAGGGTCCAGTCACACTCGCCGTCGTTGAGGTACATGCCCGAGAAGGTGCCGAGCAGCTCGTCGTCGCCGGAGTCCCAGTCCGCGGCGCCCGACCAGCAGTTCACCTCCCCCGTGGAGGTGATCGTGCAGTCCTGAACGTCGAGGTCAAGGGGCACCACATCCCCGCTGCCGCCGCCGTCCGCGGCGGAAAAGACGAGGGTGAAGTTGAAGTCTTCTTCGCCTTCAGTGGTGGTGACGCCAAGCTCGGCGGGCCCAGAGAACGACTCGCCGTCGGCGTCAGCGGCCAGCTCAGCGCGCCACGCGAGGGTGGGCGAGCCCTCTCCGCAGGTCATCTCGCCGGTCCAGTCGCCGGAGAGCTCTACCTGGGGCCCGCAGGCCGTGAGCAAAACGAAGAGGAGGGGGGCGAGGCGAACGATCATCCGAGGCTCCAGCGCGATGGGGGGCGACCCCCAGGAGCCTACAACGTGTCCTCCGCGCGGGCGTTGGGCAAGCGGCGCGGGGGGACTCCGGGGGATCGGCTGGCGCGACGGGCGTCGTGGCTTGGGCGGGGCGCGAGGTGGCGGGTGATCAGCGGCCGCTCCCGCGCCGGGGACTCGATCCTACGCCGACTCGACAGTACAGCGCTGGCCGTCATGGTTGGGCTCGCCGAGCCGACCCGGCGGTGCCCGGCAGACGCGCAGAGGTTCATCCCCGAGGTCTCAATGCCCCCCTTCCAGCTCCGGCCGATCTCAGAGACCGACGTTGACGCGCTCGTGGCGCTGGACAGCGACCCCGAGGTCATGCGGTTTATCAACGGCGGCCAGCCCACGCCGCGCGACCTCTGCGCCAACGTCTTGATCCCGCGGATGCTCGCGGCGGCGACCCGGCCGGGGCTGGGCTTCTTCGCCGTCGAGTCGCCCGATCAGACCTTTATGGGCTGGGTCCATCTGCGCCTAGACACCTTCGAGCCGGCCTGGGCGGAGCTGGGGTATCGGCTGGCGCGGCCGTGGTGGGGCCAAGGAGTCGCCACCGCCGCGTCGCGTCTGCTCACCCAGCGCGCCTTCGACGAGCTCGGCTTTGACGTGGTCAGCGCCCGGGCCATGCCCGAGAACGGGGCCTCCCGCCGCGTGATGGAGAAGGTGGGGCTTCGTGAGGCGGGGCGCTTCGTGTTTCCGGGGCGTGTGTTGGCAGGGCTCACCGTGCCTGAGGTGCCGGGGGTGCTGTATACGCTGCGACGGGAGGATTGGTCTGCGCGTCAGGGCGACGCGGACGCTGTCAGTCTCTCAGGTTGAGCCTCACTTCGCCGACGACTTGGCCCGGGAGGCTGACTGAAACACCTCCGCCAGGGTCTTGGCATCCAAGAGGCGAGCCGACCAAATATTCAGCTCGGCAAACGTCGCCCTATCAATCCGTTTGGCCACTTTGGCAGGCAGCGGACCGAAACGTTGGTCCAGCATTTGTAGGACGACGAGCCTGGACCCCCTGCACGCCAGCTTAAATCACACGCTCAAAGGGCACGCCAGCAGTCCAAAAGCACGCTCGTAGCCCCGCGCCTCGATCGCCGCCTCTTGGCGGGCGTCGAGGGCGCGTAAGAACTCGCTCTCGGGCTGCCAGTCTTTGAGGTTGAGGCTCACGCCATCGATCCGTTGGCGGGGGAGGCGGGCTGAAACACCTCGGCCAAGGTCTTGGCTTCAAGGAGGCGATCCGACCAGACGTTCAGCTCATCGAGCTTCGCGTTCTCTACGCGCAGGGTCACCTCAGCGGGAAGTGGGCCGAATGTTCGGCGCTTTGCAGCCTTCGCTACCACCTGTAGCCACGCGCCTCACCACGCGCCTCAATCGCCGCCTCTTGGCGGGCGTCGATGGCGCGTAAGAACTCGCTCTCGGGCTGCCAGTCTTTGAGGTTCAGCCTCACGCCATCGATCCGTTGGCGCGGGAGGCGGGCTGAAACACCTCGGCCAGCGTTTTGGCTTCCAAGAGACGAGCCGAACAGACGCGTAGCTCATCGAGCTTCGCGTTCTCTACGCGCAGGGTCACCTCAGCGGGAAGTGGGCCGAATCGAGTTTCCAGCATGCCCACCAGCGCCTCTCCCGAACCCCACCACCGCGCCTCACCACGCGCCTCAATCGCCGCCTCTTGGCGGGCGTCGATGGCGCGTAAGAACTCGCTCTCGGGCTGCCAGTCTTTAATCATCAGCGTCTCCAGGGCGCGCCGGGCGGCGCCGTTGAGGTGTTGGAGGATAAGGTCAGTGTACAGCCGACGCCGCTCGGCGTCCAGCGACCGCGCGGCCTCCGCCGCCACACGCCCAACTTGGGCGCCTACCTTACGCCGTCCATGCGCCAAGGCCGATAACACCGCGATCTCTGGGTTCTCGATGGCCTGGCTGAGCTCGGTCACCACGGGCAGGCTCTTGGGGCCGATCACGACGGGGCGTAAGGTGCCGGTGATCCCGACGGCCACGGGCCGGGCGGCCCAGCGCGCCGTGGACTCATCCAAGGTGAGCACGAGCAACGCCACCTTCCCGCGCCGCTGGGACTGCGCCACGGCGACGTACACCGGCCACGAGAACGGCTTCGTGGGATCGGGCTGGAGCTGGGCCTCGATGATCACCGTCATCTCGGCGTCGCCGCTGAGCTTCACGACGACGTCGGCGCGGTACTCCGGCGCGGAGGACTGGGAGAGATCTGCGGGGAGAAGCTCCCCTTCGACGTTGGCCGCCGTCGGAAGCAGGCGCGCGGCCTCAAGCAGCTCGGCGGCGAGGTGGGGGCGGGCGTGGAACAGCTCGCAGAGGGTCTGGTGCAGGATGGACGGCATCAAGGTCTCCTGCGAGCTGAGTACCCCATGTGGGTGAGCGCTGTAAATCCACTTTCTCGGGCTGGGCGCGTTTTCTGGCACAAACGTCAATGCCCGTGGCGACGAGGCCTCGCGAAAACCGGCGTTCATGTCGGTTCCTGGCACAAACGTCAACCGCGATCGCCAGGGCACGATCCTACTTGGCACAAACGGCAACACCCCGCCGACCCAGGGCGCTCACCGCAAGATCGTCACCCGGTACTCCCCCTTCACGCCGCCCTGGCCGTCTGGCCTCGGGTGCTCGGCCACAGCGACGCGGCCGTCTTCGCTCATCACCGGGCGGAAGAAGATCGGCGAGGCCGTGGCGCAGAAGGCCTCCAGGCGCTCCTCCCCTCCCCGACCGGTCTCCCCGCCCAGGTCGAAGACCAAGGCGCCGAAGAGATCTTCCCGGGTGTCGGCGTCTCGCGCTCCGGCGCCCACGAGCAGGCGCCGACCGTCCGCCGCGAGGCTCACCCCGTCGAGGGCCTGGGGCCCCGTCCAGGTCCAGCGCGTCTCGCCGTCGGGGCTCACCACCCACAGCGCGTTCTCGTTGGGGTGCGCCGTCGGCGGGCGCAGGTCGGGGGACGCCGCCCCCCACGGGATCGTCGTGCGAGAGGTGAGGTACACCACCTCACCCTCACGGATGAGCGCGTGGCCCACAGACGCCGAGATCGGCACCTCCCCGGCCATGACCGGCGCCCCGGCGCTCAGCGTCGCGCGCTCCGATCCGTCCAGTCGCCGCAAGAGCACCCGACCGTCGCCCAAACCCAGCACGATCAGATCGTCTCTTTGAGACACCGCGCTCGCCTCCCACACAAACACCGACTCAAAATGGGGCAACAACGGCTCGGCGCGAACCTGGGCGACGGGGCTCAGATCCACCAAATCCAGCACGATCATCCCGCCGAACGGGAGGCCGGCCGGCGCGGCGCCCGAGGCCGAGCGGGTGACCGAGAGCGCCACCAGCTCACCCTGCAGATCGAGCTGGGGGTGCAGAAAGATGCCGTCTGCCGCCGTCTCAGGAAAGCCCGCGACCAGCTCTCCTTGGGGCGAGAGCCGCAAGATGCGCGAGCGGTTCAGGCGCACGCCGCCCTCGTCGTTCCAGCCGTGAGACGCGGCCACGAGCAGATCCCCGCCGGGCAGCACCTCCAGACCAAAGGCGGTGGGCAGGCTGTACACCCCGAACAGATCCACCCCCGCTGGCGCCGGTGAGCTGCCGACGTCGTCGGCCAGGCGACGGCTCCATCGCGCCTTGAGCGTCTCGGCGTCAAACGCCCAGATCATCGCGTCGGGGGACTGCTCCGCCGCGTAGATCGTTCGCCCGTCGGGCGACCAGGCCACCCGCTTGATGAGCGCCTCGGGCACGGTCTTCTTCTGCAGCACCTCCCCCGTCCAGGCGTCCAGCACGAGCAGCTCGCCGAGGTAGCTGCCGACGGCGAGCAAGGAGCCGTCGGGGGAGAACATGAGGCTGGTGTCGGGCGGTGAGCCACCCCCGGCGATGAGCCTGGAGACGTCACCCAAGGGCGTGTGCGCGATGGGCACACACTCCGCGCGGCTCGGCGCCTGACCGCCGACCCCGCCGATCTCCACCTTGTCCCCGGGGCGCCACAGCCGCGCCACGAGCGCCCGGCCTCCGGGCAGCGGCCGCGCGTCTTTCGGGGGGGAGATGCCCTCGACGATCACGCCGCCACGCACGAAGATCATCTCCGCCAGGGGCTTCTGCGCCGGTTCACAGGCGGTTAGGGCGAGGAGGGTGAGCAGCATGGGGGCTCCGAGGCAGGAAGCAGGCTAGACTATCGCCGCCGCGTCGTCCTGGCGCGCGCCGAGGCCGATCGTCATGCGTGTGCTGCTCACAGGCTCTACTGGAACCGCCGGGAGCGCGACCCTGCAGGTGCTCCTCGCGGATCCCGGCGTCACCTCCGTCATCGCGCTCAGCCGTCGCCCCTTGGCCGAGCGCCACGAGAAGCTCCGCGTCGTGCTGCACGAGGACTTCACCGACCCCGGGCCCCTCAACGCCGTGCTCGCCGAGACCGACGCCTTGTTGTGGTGCCTGGGCATCGGTCAGAACGACGTGCCCGAGGAGGAGTATGTGCGCATCACCTACACAACCACCCTGGCCTTCGCCCAGGCGCTCCTCGCGGCCAACCCCAAGGCGACGTTCATCTTCCTCTCGGGTCAAGGCGCCGATCCAACCGAGAAGAGCCGAGCGCTCTTTGGCCGAGTCAAAGGCCGCACCGAGCGCGCCTTGGACGGCCTCGGCCTCGCCCGTCTGCACCACGCCCGCCCCGGCTACATCCACCCCACCACCGAGAAGCCCAGCCGCAAGGCCTTGGAGCGCTTCTCGATGTTTATCGAGCCCGTCTTCCGTGTGTTGTTCCCCCGGCACATGATCGACGCCGATGACTTGGGCCGCGCGCTCCTCGCCGCCGCGCGTGGCGCCGCAGAGGCCCGTGTGCTGGACAACGTCGCGCTGCAGAAGCTGGCGGCGGGCGCCCCCTAAATCACAAAACACAGTCTTCCTTCATCCCCGGAGCCCCCATGCACCCCAACGCCCAGCTCATCACCCGCTTCTACGAGGCGTTCTCTAAACGTGACGGCCTGGCCATGGCCGCGTGTTACCACCCCGAGGCCAGCTTTCAAGACCCGGCGTTCACCCTCCAGGGGGAGCAGGTCGGCCACATGTGGCGCATGTTGTGTGAGCGGGGCAAAGACCTCACGCTGACCTACTCCGACGTGGTGGCGGATGACACGACGGGCTCGGCGAAGTGGGAGGCGAACTACACCTTCTCGGCGACGAAGCGCCCGGTGAACAACCTCATTGAGTCGAGCTTCACCTTCCGCGACGGCCTGATCTACACACAGAACGACGTGTTCGACTTCTGGCGCTGGTCGCGGCAGGCGCTGGGGGCCCCGGGCCTCTTCTTGGGCTGGTCGAGCTTCTTGCAGAACAAGGTGCGGGCCCAGGCGATGGCGGGCCTCGCGGCCTGGAAGCCCAAGGAGTAAGGCGGCGCGATGCTGATTCGACCCCCACGGCGCTTCCCGAGCTCGATGTTCACCTGGCGGGGCAGCGCCCTGCAAGAGACGTGGAAGCCCCTGTTGGGGCTGTTCATCGTCTCCGAGGTGCTCACCTGGTTTTATGAGGACTGGGGGTTGGCCCGCTTCTCGTTGACCCAGACGCCCTTCACCTTGGTGGGCCTCGCGCTCTCGATCTTCTTGGGGTTCCGCAACAACGCCTGTTATGACCGCTGGTGGGAGGCCCGCCGTCTGTGGGGCGCGCTGATCAACACCACACGGTCCCTCGCCCGGCAGATCTTGACCTTGCCCAAGGCGCCCGAGGCCGACGCCGAGGCCCTGCGCGCGCTGCAAGAACGCTTCGTGTACGGCGTCATCGGCTTCGCAGTGTCCCTCAAGCTGCACCTGCGCGCTGAAGGCTCGTTCAACGACCTTCAGACTCTGCTGCCGCGGCCGCTGTGGGAGTCGCTCCTGCGGGAGAGAAACGCGCCCAACGCCGTGAGCCACTGGCTCGGCGCCCAGGTGCAAGAGGCCGCCGCCCGCGGCTGGCTGCACCCCATCCACCAAGACACCTTAGAGCGTGGCCTCACCGAGCTCACCAACATTCAAGGCGGCTGCGAGCGCATCAAGAACACCCCCGTGCCGCTGACCTACACCGTGCTCACCCACCAGATCGTGCTCCTCTACTGCTTGCTGTTGCCGCTGGGCATTATGAGCACCGTGGGCACGATGACCCCCTTCGTCGTGCTCATCGTGGCCTTCGCGTTCTTGGGCTTGGACGAGGTCGGCACACAGATTGAGGATCCCTTCGAGACCGACGCCAACGACCTGCCCCTTGACGCCTTGTGCCGCGTGATCGAGGTGAGCCTCAAGCAGCGCCTCGGCGAGACCGAGCTGCCCCCGGACACCAAACCGATCAAAGGTGTCCTGTATTGAGGGCTGACTTCCCCAGGGGCCTCGTGTGGGGGCGGCTTTCCGGGCAAGACCTCGATAGCTGCTCCAGGCCAATGGCCCCCGGGCCCGGGGGCTCAGGCCCCGGTCGCGGCCGGGGCGGGGGGGGCGCCGGCCGGGCCCCCCCCCCGGGGAGCACAGACCCACGTTGATCTCGCCCGCACCTTGCTCGCGTCGTTGGCCTCGGACGACCTCGTCACCGCCATTCACCTCATCGGCGCTGAGGAGCGCTGTGGCCCGGCCGAGGGCGCGGCGCGGCCAGCCCCCGGCTCAGCCTGCGCCACACCCGGCCGCGCGGTTAACGCCGCGTCGGCTCGGGTGTACAGTGGAGGGCATGCTGCTGACTCTGCTCATCGCCGCCGTCACCGCCTGGGCCGCCCCCATCACCGAGGCCGAGGCCGAGGCCCTGGCGCGGGCGTATTACCCCAAGCTCGGCCAGCCGCTCCCCGCCCCGGCGCTGCTCGCCGACGACGTCGCCGCCTTGGTCGAGACCGGGCGTGAGGCCGAGGAGCTGGCCCGGGTGCTGGACCACATCCGCGCCTTGCCCGGCGCCCGGGGGGCCACCTTAGGCGCCTTGGTTCAGAGCCACCTCGCCGCCGCGCTCGGCGAGGCCGAGGAGCTCGTGCCCGCCGCGTCCACGTTGCCCGCCGCGGCCTTGGCCCCGGCGCCCAAACCCCGCGGCGACACCCTGAGCGCCGAGGCCCGAGAGGATGTCTTGGCGCGCTTCTACACCGGCACCGGCCGCGCGCCGCCGGCGCCGCCCCTCGCCGCGGATCTCGCCGGGTTTGTGCTGCTCGAGGAGGAGGGCTGGCTTGGCCCCGGGGTCTACGCCTTGGGCGACTGGGTGCCCCAGCACGTCCGCGGCGCGGAGATGTTGAGCTTTGGGCAGGTGGCGCGGGTGGCCGTCGAGAAGGGCTTCAACGGCGGGCCCACCCGCGATGGGCGCCTGGAGACCCTCAAAGGGGTCGGGGGCTGAGCGGCCCTACGATTTGGCCTTCGCCTTGGCCTTCTTGTTCTTGCGCATGGTGGCCTCATACGTCCGGCGCTGGGCGCGGTTCATCGACGCCAGCTCCGCCTCCGTGGCCACGTTCAGCTTGACCGTCAGCATTCGGGTGAGCTGGGCGATGGTGTCGGTGAGCTGCTTCACCTCTTCGCGGAGCAGCTCTTTGCGGAGTAGATCGCCGCCGCCAGGCTGCTGATCGAGGAGCTTCAGCTCATCCAGGCACCTCTGCAGCCTTCCGTGGGCCCGGTTGAACGAGTCGGTCTGGCTCGGGCTGAGCGTCGGGGCCGGGGGCAAGCTCGGCTCCAAGATCGCGCTGGGGCTGCGGTTGGGCATCTTGGGGAGGGTCGGTCTTGTCATCGTGAATCTCCGGTCGAAAACGCAAGCAGCGCTTGAGCGCTTAACCCTTCCGCGCCGCCGCGCTCGTGGCCTGGGCTCTGGCGCCCTTCTTCTTGCGCAGCCGCGCCTCCAGACGGCGACGATCGGCGCGGTTCATCTTCGACATGTCCTCCTCCAAGGCGACGTCCATCTTGAGCCCAAGCAGCTCCGCGCTGCGGGTGAGCACGTCGGTGTGGCGCCTCAGCTCGACGTGGATCTCATCTCGGCGCGCCTTGTCGCCGCCGTCCGGCAGCTTGTCGAGCTCGTCGAGCTCATCCAGGAGCGTGTGCATCGCCCGGTCGGCCGCAAAAAACTCGTCGGCCTGCTCCTTGTTGAGCTCGTGGGGCGAGGGCGGAGGCGGCCTCCAGGTGTCAGGGCGAGCTTGAGCGGGGATCCTGGCGGGGGGTTTGGGCATTCTGGGGCTCCCGGCGCCGCGCAACATGAGGCGCGCGCAGAGATGCTATCACCGTGATTGAGGCCCTTCCCTGATACGCCCGCGTTGATGTATGCTCCGGCGGCTTTCCCCTCCCTCTGGAGCGCTGATGCAGGTCCTCGACAAGCGCAGCTACGTCGGCCCGAACCTCTACGCAAACTTCCGCGTGATTCGCCTCACCGTCGATCTCGGGCCGCTGGAGCAGGCGCCGAGCGCCACGATCCCCGGCTTCGTCGATCGCCTCGTCGAGGCCGTCCCCTCCCTTGGCGAGCACGGCTGCTCGTATGGTGAGCCCGGCGGCTTCATCCGGCGCATGCGTGAGGGCGAAGGCACCTGGCTGGGGCACATCCTGGAGCACCTCGCCATCGAGCTGCAGAACCTCGCCGGTGTGCAGGTCACCTTCGGCAAGACCCGCGGCGCCGGCGCTGTGGGCCACTACCACGTCGTCTACGAGTACGAGGAGTCGTGGGTGGGTGAGCAGGCCGGTGAGCTGGCCTTACGCCTGCTGCACCACCTGCTCCCCGAGCCCCTGCGCGGCGGCGCCACGGTGCCCGAAGACTTCAACTTCCAGCGCGATCTGGAGGACCTGATCCGCGGCGCCCAGCGCCGGGCCTTCGGGCCGTCCACGGGCTCCCTGGTGCGCGCCGCCGAGCGCCGGGGCATCCCCTGGATCCGCCTCAACGAGCAGAGCCTCGTGCAGTTCGGCCACGGCCGCCTGCAAAAACGTATCCAGGCCACGGTGACGAGCGAGACGCGCCACATCGCCGTGGAGATCGCCTCCGACAAGCAGCTCACGAACAAGATCCTCGGCGACATCGGCCTGCCCGTGCCGCGGCAGCACCAGACCTACAGCGCTGAAGAGGCCACCCGCGCCGCCCGGCGCCTGGGCTTCCCCGTCGTGGTGAAGCCCCTCGACGCCAACCACGGCCGCGGCGTGTCCATCGGCTTAGAGAGCGAGGAGCAGGTCGCCGTGGCCTATGAGCAGGCCCGGCAGCACAGCCGCTGTGTGCTCGTCGAGACCTACATCAAGGGCCTCGACCACCGCATCCTCGTGGTGAACGGCGAGGTGGTCGCCGTCGCCAAACGGATGCCCGGCCACGTCGTCGGCGATGGCGTTCACACCGTGGCGCAGCTCGTGGACATCGTGAACCAAGACCCCCGCCGGGGCATCGGCCACGAGAAGGTGCTCACGCGCCTAGAGCTCGATCACCAGGCCGAGCGCCTGCTTGAGCAGGGCGGGTGCAGCGCCGAGACGGTCTTGCCCGCGGGCGAGGTCTTCTTCCTGCGCAGCACAGGCAACCTCTCCACGGGCGGCACGGCGATTGACCTCACCGACACCTGCCACCCCGACAACAAGGAGATGGCCGCCCGCGCCTGCGCCGCCATCGGCCTGGACGTCTGCGGCGTGGACTTCTTGACCACGGACATCACCCGCTCCTACAAAGAGATCGGCGGCGGCATCTGCGAGGTGAACGCCGCGCCGGGCTTCCGGATGCACGTCGCCCCCAGCGAGGGCACCCCCCGGGACGTGGCGGGCTCGGTGCTCGACATGCTCTTCCCCCAGGGCGCGCCCAGCCGCATCCCCATCGCGGCGATCACCGGCACCAACGGCAAGACCACCACGACGCGCATGTTGGCCCACATCCACAAGCTGGCCGGGCACCGCGTGGGCATGACCACCACCGACGGCGTGTACATCGACGGCCGCCGCACGGTGGAGGGCGACATGACCGGGCCCCAGGCCGCGGGCATGGTCTTGCGTGACCCCACCGTCTCCGTCGCTGTTCTGGAGACCGCCCGGGGCGGGCTCTTACGCTCGGGCCTGGGCTACAAGCAGCCCGATGTGGCCTGCTGCCTCAACGTCACCGGGGATCACCTGGGCTTGGGCGGCGTTCACACCATCGAGCAGCTCGCCCAGGTCAAACGAATCCCCATCGAGGTGGCCCGGGACACCGCCGTGCTCAACGGCGACGACCCGCTCTGCCTGCGCATGGCCGAGCACACCCAGGCCAAACACCTCTGCTACGTCACGATGAACGCCGACAACGCGCTCGTGCGGGAGCACATCCGCGCCGGGGGCCGCGCCGTGGCCCTAGAGGCCGGGGTGAACGGCCAGATGATCACGCTGTTCGACAAGGGCGCGCACATGCCGCTCTTGTGGACCCACCTCATCCCCGCCACCGTCGAGGGCCGGGCCCTGCACAACGTGCAGAACGCCATGTTCGCCGCCGGGATGGCCTACGCCATGGGCGTGAAGCTCGACGACATCCGCCACGGCCTGCGCACCTTCGACAGCACCTTCTTCCAGACCCCAGGCCGGATGAACGTCTTCGACAACCTCGGCTTTAAGGTGATCCTCGACTACGGGCACAACCCCGCCGCCGTAGACGCCATGTGCACCCTCGTGGACGGCCTGGCCGCCGGGGGCGCGGTGAAGGCCGGGGGCAAACGGGTGGTGGTGCTGGCCGTGCCCGGCGACCGCCGGAACGAAGACATCGACGCCATCGCCCGCCGCGCGGCGAAGAGCTTCGACCACTTCATCTGCCGCCGCGACGACAACCCCCGCGGTCGTGGTGAGGAGGAGGTGCCCCGGCGCCTGCGCGACGCGCTCATCGCCGAGGGGGTCTCGCCGGATCGGATCGAGCTCATCATCCGCGAGCCTGAGGCCATCGATCACGGCATCAAGATCTGCGGCCCCGGCGACCTCCTGCTCCTGTTCGTGGACCAGGTCACGCGCTCGTGGAAGCAGGTGATCTACGCCGGGGGCCGCCGCCCAGAGGAGGAGGCCCCGCGCCCCGCGGCGTCGGTGGTGACCTCCCCCCTGCCGCCCGCCGCCCCGGCGCCGTCTCTGGCCTCGCTGAACCTCGTGCGGGATGAGCGCGGCGTTCGCCTCGCGGGGGCCAACGAGGAGGCTGACTGAGATGTCCGATGTGCGCGTGAGAGAGGTCCGCCGGATCACCGGCCGCCACCCGCTCCTCCCCGGGGCGGGCGCGGCGGCGGAGCTGTGGGGCGACGACGTCTCGCGCGCGCTCACGGCCCTAGAGCCGCGGCTCGCCGAGGCCCAGCGCGCCGTCGGCGGCGAGGGCGCCATCACCCTGCGCCCTTGGCCCGGCGGGGCGTCCGTGGCGTTTGAGGCCCCCGTTGACCTGCTGGAGCAGGCCGTTCTGGCCCTAGAGTGGGCCCTGGGCGAAGACGACGCGGCCGCGCTTGTGGAGATCGCCGCCCAGGCCGAGGCCGCGCGCTCCCCGGCCTTGCTCACCCTCCTGGCCGCCGCCGAGGCCCTGAACCTCCCCGCGTTCTTTGACGATGAGGGCCTCACCGTGGGCCTGGGCGCCCGTGGCCGCACCTGGGCTCTGGACGCCCTGCCCTCCCCCGACGCGCTCCCCGGCTTGGGCCTGGGGCGCATCCCCCTTCGTGTTCGTGACCGGCACCAACGGCAAGACCACCAGCGCCCGCGCCATCGCCCGCATCGCCGCCGAGGCGGGCCTCGTGGCCGGGAACACGTCCAGCGACGGCGTCGTGGTGCGTGGGGAGTGGATTGAGCGCGGCGACTGGACCGGCCCCGGCGCGGCGCGCACCCTGCTGCGCCACCCTGAGCTGACCTTCGCCGTCTTAGAGACCGCCCGCGGGGGCCTGCTGCGCCGGGGCCTCGCGCTCAACGGCGCCGACGGCGCCCTGCTCACCAACGTGAGCGACGATCACCTCGGCGACTGGGGCCTGTTCACCCTCGAAGACATGGCCTGGGCCAAGGCCACCGTGGCCGAGGGCGTGCGCCCCGGGGGCGCCGTGGTCGTCAACGGCGGCTGCCCCCTGTGCCAGGCCGCCGTCGCCGCGCGCCTGCCCGCCGGGGTGAGAAGCCTCCACTTCTCGGCGCGCCAAGACCCCACCGCCGCGGCCTGGGTTCAAGACGGCCAGCTCTGGCTCGGTGACGCGCCGCTGGCGCCCCTCGATGAGCTGCCGATCACCCTGGGCGGCCTCGCCAGCCACAACGTCGAGAACGCCTTGGGCGCCGCCGCCTTGGCGGCCGCCGTGGGCCTGCCCCGGGCCGCCATCAACGCCGGGCTGCGGGGCCTGCGCCCCACCGTGGCCGAGAGCCGCGGCCGACTGAACATGTTCAGCGTGGGCGGGGCCTGGGCCATCGTCGACTTCTGCCACAACCCCGACGGCATGCGCCGCCTGGCCTCCGTCGCCCGGGCCTGGCCCGCCAAGCGCCGCCTCGTGCTCTTGGGCCAGTCCGGCGACCGTAGCCAAGCGCAGCTCACCGCGCTCACCCGCGAGGCCCTCGCCGCCGCCCCCGACCGCGTGATCGTGAAGGAGCTGCCCCGGCACCTCCTGGGCCGCGCGCCGGGGGAGATGACGGAGGTGTTCTCGGCGATCCTCCGCGGCCTCGGCCTGCGTGAGACGGCGCTGGGCCAAGCCGCCAACGAGCCCGAGGCCGTTGCGCAGGCCTTGGCCTGGGCGAAGCCCGGCGACCTGCTGCTCCTGCTCATCCACGAGGAGCTCGACGCCACCTTGGCGGCCCTGATGGCGGCGGGGGCCGTGGCGATCGACGGGGTGCCCGCGGGGCGATAACGACAACCCCCGGGCTCAACGCCGGAGAGGAGTCGTATGTCCTGGGTGATGCTGCTCTTCGCCGGTCTGATGGAGGTCGTGTGGGCCTCGGCGCTGAAACGTGCGGACGAGCCGCCGTTTCTGGCGCTCACCATCGTGGCGTCCATCGTGAGCGTCGGCTTGTTGGGCCTCGCCGTGCGAGAGCTGCCCATCGGCCTGGCCTACGCGGTGTGGGTGGGCATCGGCGTGCTGGGCACGGTGATCATCTCGGCGACGTTTTACGGTGAGCGCTTCACCCCGGCGCAGTGGGTGTTTTTTGTGCTGATCTTGGTGGGCATCTTGGGGATGAAGCTCAGCTCGGCGCCGAAGGGGGGGCAGTCTCCGCCACAATCCCCCGCAGGTCATCAAACGCCGGATGATCCGGCCAGCGGGTGAGCGCCTCGCTGAGCTGGGCCCGGGCCGCCTCGTGCAGCCCCGACTCCCAGCGCCGCAGGATGGCCGCGGCCTCGGCCTCGGCGAACCGTGGCGGCTCAGGGTGAATGAGCATCTTGAGGCGCCGCACCTCGTCGCGCTCTTTGCCCGTGGCCGTGAGCAGCTTGAGCGCGGCGGCGGCGGTGTCCTTGAGCCCGAGCTTGTGGGCCTCTTCAGCGACGACGATCTGGCCGATGGGGTTCTGGGCCACCAGGCTGAGGGCCTCGGCGGCGAGGCGCTGACGGGCCTCGCCACGCTCGCGGGCGGCCTCGTTCACGCGCTTTCGGGCCAGGCGTGTGCTGTGGTTGGTCTTTAGGAACGGGAAGGCCAACAGCAGCAGGCCAAAGACGAGGGCCGCCATCACCGTTGGCGTCATCTGCACGCCGAACATCGCGGCGACGTCCCGCACCATGTTGCCCAGCATGCCCACGGCCTACTCCGGCTCGTGACGGGCTGGGGGCGGGACCGCCGCCACGGTGCTGGCGACGCCGAGCTGCTCCTCTAAGGTCGCGAGGCGGCGCAACAGCTCGGGGTCGTTCGGGCGCAGGCTCAGGGCGCGCTGCACCCAGCGGCGGGCGGTGGCCGTCTGGCCTTGCTGCTCTAAGGCCTGGGCGTAGAGCGCGCAGGCGTCGGCGTCGCGGTGGCTGTGCGGCGCCAAGGCGTCGAAGGTGGAGAGCATCGCCTGGGAGCGGTTGTCGTCCCACAGGGCCAAGAGCAGCTTGTGGAGCTGGCGCTCGCCGTGCGGGCGGCCCTCAGGCAGCTCAAAGACCTGGCGTAAGGCGCGCAGCGCGTCGTCGAAGCGGCCCACCCGGCGCAGGCCGCGGCTGAGCTCGGCGTAGGCCTGGGGGCTGTGGGGGTGCAGGCGCACGCTGTCCTCTAAGGCGACCAGCGCCTCGGCCTCTAAGCCGCAGCGCACGAACACGTCGGCCACCCGGCGGGCGACCTCGGGATCGGCCTTCGTCTCTTTGAGCCACAGGGCCGCCTCTTGCAGCGCCGTCACCCGGGCGCCCACGGCGTCGAGCTGGCGCAGACGCTGGCGGCGGGAGGTGTCGGGCGCCTCGCCGTAATGTACGCCCGCCGTGGCCAGCTTTAACGAGAGCACCTGCTGGCCCATGGACGCGGCCTTGTCGGCGGCCTCGACGAAGCTGCCCGCGCGCAGCTTGTGGGTGATCTCCATGTGCATGTGCCAGTCTTCGCGGGCGTTCATGCCGCAGCCCTCGCAGGCCGGGGAGGGATCCCGCACGCCGCCGCCCTCGACGGTGACGTCGAGGTCTTGGGAGACGCGCCGACCGCCGCAGTTCGCGCAGCGATCGGGCCGCAGCAGCTCCAGGGGCGGGATCCAGTCGGCGACGGCGATGGGGGTGCCCTCGGCGTCAAGCTTCACGTCGCGGGGCTGGCCGTCGATGAGCTGCGTGGCCCAGCGGCGGGGCTTGGGGGGTGGCGTCGTGCCCTCGTGGTCGCTCTGCATGGGGCAAACGTAGCGCGCCCGGCGGCGGATGGCAGCCTTGCGCGCGCGCCTCGCCTCGGTCATAAGGCGGACGCCCCCCGGCGCCACGCCGCGCCGGGCCCTGAGGAGGCCTGGATGCCCAGATCCGCTGGTTCGCCCCAAAAACACGCGGTGATCGCCGTCGTGGTCGGCCTGATCGCCTTCGGCGCGGCCTCGCAGCTCTTGCGTCCCCCCAAGTCGCCCGCCCCGCCCGCCCCGCCCGCGGAGGCCCCCGTCGAGGCGCCTGTGGAGCCCCTCATCGAGCTGCCGATCTCCGAGCAAGAGCCCCTGCCCGCGGAGCTGCTCGGCGAAGGTCCACGCCAGCCTTTCGACCTCGACGCCGCCAGAGCCCTGGGCTCGGGCACCGCCTCGGTGCAGGCCCGGATCTTGGCCCCCGAGGGTGGGCCGCTCTTGTGCCACGCCTCGCTCTACCGCGTCGTCGGCCCCGGCGTGCGCGCCCTCGGCCCCGACAGCACCCGCGCCTGTGAGGCCGACGGCACCCTACGCTACGAGAAGCTCGCCGCCGGAGACTGGCGCCTGATGGTGCAGGGCAGCGGCACGACGCTGTGGGACGCCCCGTTCACCGCCGCCGAGGGCCAGGCCGTTGATCTCGGCGAGCGGCAGCTCCAGCACGGCGGGCGTGTGGCGGGGCTCATCACCCGAGACGGCCAGCCCGTGCCCAGCGCCCAGGTGCGCACCAGCGCCGGGCACGCCATCCTCACCGACGACAACGGCCGCTATCGTGTGGATGGCGCCCCGGTGGGGGAGGTGCTCGTGCGGGCGGCGAAAGACGGCTGGGGAGGCGGCGGCACCGTCGTCGTCGAGAAGGGCAAGACCTTCGCCTACGACATTCAGCTCGCGCCGATGCCCCCCCGGGGCTACGTCGGGCTCAAGCTTGAGGTGAAGGACGGCGCGGTGGTCGTCAGCGGCGTCACCGCCAAGAGCCCCGCCGAGGGCGTGGTGCAGCTCGGCGACGTCGTGGTGAGCGTCGCTGGGCAAGAGGTCGGCGGCGACGTAGACCGCGCCCGGAAGCTCGCCGCGGGCCCGCCGGGCGAGGTGCTCACCCTCCAGGTGCGCCGGGGCGCCAAGGTGCTCGACCTCAGCCTCACCCGCGCGACCATCGAGACCTCCAGGTGAGCGGGGTCTGCGCTCCCGCGCGCCCTTTGGTGAGTTACAAGCTTGGGAAGCTGGAGAAGCCTCAATGCGCCTTGTCTTCGTGACCCTGCCGGCCTCAGACGCCGAGGCGATGCTGCTCTTGCTCCTGCGGGAGCGGCTGGTCGCGGGCGGCTCCATCGTCCCCACGGTGCACTCTCGCTACTGGTGGAACGGCGAGATCGTCGCCGAACAAGAGGCGGCCCTGTTCATGGAGACCTCGGCGGAGCGTGTCGAGGAGGCCGTCACCCGGCTCAAAGAGCTGCACCCCTACGCCTGCCCCCGGGTGGTCGTGCTGCGCGCCCACGAGGGCCCCGCCGACTACTTCCGCTGGATTCGTGACGAGACCCGCGAGGTCTGAGGAGCCCCGATGCCCGCGAGCGCTGCCGGCCTGCTTGAGTTTGTCCACGCCTCCCCCAGCCCGCACCACTGCGCCGCCGAGGCCGCGCGGATGCTGCAGGCGGCGGGCTTTCTGGCGGTGGACGAGTCCCAGCCCTTCGAGACGTTGGAGCCTGGGCACAAGGGCTTTGTGGTGCGCGGCGGCGCGCTCATCGCCTGGATCCTCGGCGACGACGCCCCCGAGCGCGCTGGGTTCAACCTCGTCGGCGCCCACACCGACTCCCCCAACCTGCGCCTCAAGCCCAACCCCGAGCTTACCCGCGAGGGCTGGCGCCAGTGGGGGGTTGAGGTCTACGGCGGGGCGCTTCTGCACACCTGGTTTGACCGTGACCTCGGCCTCGCCGGTCAGGTGGCCCACCGCGCTGAGGGCGGCGGGGTCACCACGTCGCTGTTTCGGGTGGACCGCCCCATCGCGCGTATCCCCAACCTCGCCATTCACCTCAACCGCGGCGTGAACGACGAGGGCTTTAAGGTGAACGCCCAGCAGCACCTCCCGCCGGTGCTCGGCCTCACCCAGGAGGCCCACCACGACGGCCCCGGCGCCCTGCAGCGCCTCGTCGCCGAGACGCTCCACATCGCGCCGGACGCCTTGCTGGGCTGGGATCTGGGGCTGTACGAGGTCACGCCGCCGGTCTTGGGCGGGGTGTTTGAGGAGCTGATCTTCGCCCCGCGCCTGGACAACCAGGCCAGCTCCTACATGGCCGTCGAGGCGCTTCTGGACGTGGCCCAAGACAAGGCCGGCCCCGGGCGGCGCACGGCGGTGATCGTGCTCTACGACCACGAGGAGTGCGGCAGCCTGACCACGAGCGGCGCCGACTCCGCGCTCTTGGAGGGCCTCTTGGAGCGTCTGGCCCTGGCCCACCCCCAGGCCAGCGCCGCGCCGGGGCCGCTCTCCCGCGCCGCGAGCCAAAGCCTGCTCGTCTCCGCGGACATGGCGCATGGCGTTCACCCGAACTACGCCGATCGCCACGAGCCCCAGCACAAGCCCGCGGTGAACGGCGGCCCGGTCATCAAGATCAACAGCAACAACCGCTACGCCACCACGGGCCACACCGCCGCCCTGTTCGCCGCGGCCTGCGCTGAAGAGGCCGTGCCCGTGCAGCGCTTCGTCACCCGCAGCGACCTGCCCTGCGGCACCACCATCGGCCCCATCGCGTCGTCGCGCCTGGCCATCCCCACGGTGGACGTGGGCAACCCCATGCTCTCGATGCACAGCGCCCGAGAGCTCTGCGGCGCCCGCGACGTCGAATCCCATGAGCCGGGTGATGGCGCGGCTCCTGCGCCGCTAGACGTTCACCCGCGCGCCGTCCACCACCCGAAACCGCGGCGGCGGCGTGTTGGTGGGCTTCACCTCGTCCGGCAGCTCCCGCCGCATCGAGTACACCACGCCCACCATGCCCCAGAACAGCCAGGCGACGGTGACGCGCTGGATGAACGAGTTGCTCAAGAAGTTGGTGACGCTGGTGACCGCCGTGAGCGCGACGATGAACCGGCCAAAGCCCGCCATGAAGGGGTCTTTGGACCGGCGGTGAAGCTCTAAGCCCTGACGCGCGGCGAGGAGCTGCATCGAGAGGTAGCTCACCAAGGCGATGGGCCCGAGCTGGAACAAGAGGCTCAGGTAGTCGTTGTGGGGGTCGAGGTCTTCAGACTTTTTGGTGGAGCGGTAGAGGTCGGCGTAGACGTCGGTGAGCTCGTAGTGCCCGCCGAGACCGCGCCCCAGCACCAGGTCCAAGGGCGCGCTGCGCAGGTATTGGGCGAAGGAGGACGTCCAGATGCCGAAGCGCCCGCTGCCGACGGTGCGTTTGTCGGCGCCGTCGTCGTCTCCCAGGAGCACCACGACGTCATAGAAGCGGTCTTGAAGGGACGTGTTCGTGAGCAAGAGCAGCACACCCGCGCCCAAGGCCCCCAACAGCAGGTTGTAGCGCCGCTCCATGAGCAGGTAGATCACCACAAAGACCGCGAAGCCCGTGAGCGCCGTGCGCACGAAGGTGAAGTACAGGCACAGAAGCCCCGCGGCCTGGATGACCAACAAGGCGAAGCGCCAGGCCCGGGTGTGTACGTTCATCACCCAGAAGAAGATGAGCGCGTTGAGAAACAACAAGAACAGCGCGTGGTTGTGCAGGTTGTTGTAGCCGCCGTGCAGCCGGTAGTAGCCCTGCAGGTAGAACTGAAAGCGCTGGCCCGTGGCGAGGTGGTAGACCGAGAGGCTCAACGAGACCAGGCCCGCCGCGGTGATGAGCTGCAGAAAGCGCCTGCGCAGAAGGTCGGTGTTCACCAGCGAGGCCACAAGGAACATCAACAACAAGGGGCTGATGTACTTGGCGAGGATCTCCGCCGCGTCACGCACGTTGAGGCTTCGTACGGCGGCGAGCACCAGCACGGCGAAGTAGACCATCAACGGCGTGAAGCCCGCCTGGCGCTCGACCCGGCGAAGCTCGATGAAGAAGTACGCCGCCGCCAAGGCCGCGACACCGCCGCCGTAGAGCTCCAACAGGTTCAGGCCGCCCACCGCGCCGCCGACGCTCCACAAGAGGTCGATGACCACACGCCCGGCGAAGATCAAGAGGATCGACCACGCGGGCCGGGCGAAGAAGAACGTGGCCGCCACGACGCCCGCCACGATGCCCACCGTGGCCGCGGGCGGCAGGAGGATCACCCCGAAGGAGACCACACCAACGGCCACCGCGCCGAGCCCAGCCCCCCAGAGGTTGAGGCTGTCGGGGTCAATTAGAGGGGTTCTGGGGGTTTGGGCCATCGGGTGTTGATTAACCTCCTGACCGCGTAGGCTTCCGCTGATCCATGATGAAGGGTACAGACTCCTGAAGCTGTGCCTCGGATCACCCCGCCCTCGTGGGGCCCCACGGAGACCTCCATGCGCGCCTTGGCGCTCCCCCTGCTGCTGCTGAGCTTCCTCCTCACGCTCCTGGGCCTCACCGCCCCGGCGCGGGCCGCCGACCCTGCCACCACCATCTCGCGCTCCCCCGTCTCCGCGAGCTACCGCGTGGGCGAAGGGGACGTGCTGCTCGTCGAGATCTACGGCGAAGAGGACATGAGCGGCCTGTTCGTCGTCGGCATCGGCGGGGTGTTGAACTACCCCATCGTGAACGACCTCCCGGTGAAGGGCCTCACCACCGCCGAGATCTCCGAGAGCCTTCGCAAACGCCTGGAGCAGAACGTGCTGTACGACCCCCGCGTCGCGGTGCGGGTGGATCAATGCCTCAGCCAGCAGGTCAACGTGCTCGGCGCGGTGAACAGCCCCGGCGAGTTCTTCTTGTGTGGGCCCACCTCGGTGCTCGACATGGTCGCCCGGGCCGGCGGCGTCAAAGACGAGGCGGTGACCGAGCTGTGGCTCAAGCGCGGCGACGCCCCAGAGCTCAAGATCAACTACGACGAGCTCCTGAACCGCCAAGAGCAGAACATCTTCTTGGAGGACGGCGACCGCCTCTATGTGCCCGCGGGCCTCGTGGTCTACGTCACCGGCGAGGTCAAAGACCCAGGCTCGGTGCCGTTCCGCAAAGGCATGACCTACACCCAGGCGCTCAGCGAGGCCGGTGGGCTCACCGCCGTGGCCAAGCTGCGTAAGTCCTACCTCCTGCGCGACGGCAGCCGCGAGACGGTGCGCCTGCGCAAGATCCTTGAGGGCGGCAGCGGCGTGGTTGACCCCGTGCTGATGCCCAACGACCAGATCATCATCGAGGAGTCCTCCTTCTAAGGGAGGGGGAACAGCACCATGCGAAAACCCGACTTCTTCTTGCTGGGCCACCCCCGGAGCGGCTCAGGCCAGCTCAACGGTTACCTCGCCCGGCACCCCGACCTGTTCATGGCCAAGAAGGAGCTGCACTACTTCGGCTCTGATCTGGGCTACCACACGCCGCCGCGCAGCGAGGCCAACTTCCTCTCGTTCTTTGAGGCCTGCCCACCTGAGGCCCGCGCCGGGGAGGCGTCCACCTGGTACCTGTTCTCCGAGCGCGCGGCGGAGGAGATCCAGGCGTTTAACCCGCAGTCGAAGGTGATCGCGCTCTTACGAAACCCCGTGGACGTGCTGCACAGCCTGCACGCGCACTTCGTGTTTCGCGGTGACGAAGACATCCCCGACTTCGCCGAGGCCCTGGCCGCCGAGGCCGATCGCGCCCAGGGCCGCCGCCTGCCGCCTTACGCCATCCCCCGCCGGGGCCTGGAGTACAGCCGCCTCGTGCGCTACGCCGAGCAGCTCCAGCGCTACTTCGACGTGCTGGGCCGCGACCGCGTACACGTCGTCATCAACGACGACTTCCGCAAAGATCCCCAGGCCGTGTTCAAGGGCGTCTGCCAGTTCTTGGGGGTGCGGGACGATTACCCCGGCTGGGACGCCACCTTTGAGGAGGACCAGCGCGCCCGCAACGCCAACCGCACCGTGTACAGCCGCGCGCTGCAAGACTTCTTGATCCGCCCCGAGCAGCAGCAGGTCTTGGAGGCCGTGCGCCCCGCCGCCGTGCCCGGCTGGCGCTTCATCCTGCGGGCTCTGCGCCGGGTGAACATCAAGTACGTCGACCGCGCCCCCATGGACCCCGCCCTGCGCGCCCAGCTCCAGGCCCGCTTCGCCCCTGAAGTGCGCGCGGTGAGTGAGCTTCTGGGCCGGGATCTGAGCCGCTGGTCCCAGCCCAAATGAGCGAGGGCGCGTCCCAGGCCCACGCCGACGCCGCCGAGGTCGCCCAAGGCTCGGGCGTGGTGCTGGGCGCGAACCTCATCAACCGCGCCGTGCGGCTGGTGAACAACTGGTTCTTGGCCGGCGCCTTGGGCCCGCTGGCGTACGGCCTGTACGAGCTCGCCCGCACCGTCGTCACCATCTTGGCGTCCTTCGCGCCGCTTGGCACCGACAAGGGCGTGGTGCTCTACGGCGCGCGTTACGACGCCGCCAAAGACGCCGCCGGGCTCAAGGGCACCGCCGTCGCCACCTTGGCGGTGAGCCTCGGCGCCGGCCTCGCGCTGACCGCGCTCTGCGCTGTGGGCCTCACGCTCTTCGACGCCGACGCCCACACCCCCGGCCTCAGCCGCGCGATGTGGCTGTGCCTGCCCGCCGTGCCCATCTGGAGCCTCTTGCTCGGCGTGGTGGGCCTGTTGCGTGGCCTCAAGGACATGCGCGGGCAGTCCATCGCCTACCTCGTCGTGCTGCCCGTGGGCATGATGCTCACGTCCTTGGCCGCCGTGGCCTTGGGCTGGGGCCTCGACGGGGTGATCCTGGGCTTCGTGGCGTCAAACGCCTTGGCCTTGCTCATGGCCCTGCGTGTGGCCTGGCGCCGCCTGCGCCCCACCTGGCGCCAGCCCGCGCCGCCGCGCCTGGAGTGGGGCACCCTCCTGCGCTTCTCCGTGCCCGAGGGGGTCAGCAGCACCCTGTTTCGGCTCAACCAGTGGACCGACACCTTGATGGTGGCGGCCATGGCCGGGGCGGCGGATCTGGGGCTCTACCGGGTGGCCGTCTCGTTGGCGATGGTGGGTGAGCTGCCCGGCGTAGCGATCAACACCATGTTTCAGCCCGTGGTGGCCGCGCTGTTTGTGGAGCAAGACCAGGCCCGGCTCAACGCCGTGGTGCGCACGGTGACCCGCTGGCTGATCCTCTTGGCCGCCCCGGTGTACCTGCCGGTGATCATCGCCCAGGACCTCATCATCGCCGTGTACGACGACGCCTATGCCGGGGCGGCGAGCTCCTTGGCCCTGCTCATGGCGGGGCAGGCCGTGTTTGTGGTGTGTACGCCCGTGGCGGCGTTGATCCCCATGAGCGGGCGCTCACGGCTGAACCTGATCAACGGCCTCGCGGCGGCGGCGCTCAACGTGGGGCTGAACGCGCTGTTGATCCCGCGGTTTGGGGTGATGGGGGCCTCGGCGGCGACGGCGACCTCGCTGATCTTGTGGTCGGTCGCGCGGGTGGTGCAGGTCAAGTACCTGCTGGGGTGCCAGGCGTTCACCGCGCGGAGCCTCGGGCTGGGGGCCGTGGTGGTGGGGCTCGCGGTGGGTGGGCGGCTTTGGGCGCAGGAGCTGGGGCTGTGGGCGCAGGGGGCGGTCGCGGTTGGGGCGACGCTGGTGTTTGTGGCGGTGGCGGCGCGGTTTGGGGTGGAGGCTGGGGATGAGGCGCTGGTGGGGCCGGCTTGGGGGCGGGTGAAGAAGAAGCTGGGGCGGTTGGGGGGGCGGTTGGGGCGTTAACGGGGCTGATGCGCTGGCGATCGGGCGGGGATGGCACGGAGCTCGTCAAAACGTGCGGAGAGCGCGGGCCATTGGGTGGCGACGGCCGTGATGAGGGGCTGATGCGCGGGGTCCAGAAGGAGCTGGCGGATCACGGCGAGGTGTGGGCTGCGGGGGGCGATCAGCTCCGTGAGAAAACTTGCACCTCGCTCGGCCAAGGGTTCCTGCGGCAGCGAGAGAAGGTCCAGCAGGAGGATGATCTCTACGAAGAGCCTGTGGCGCGCATCAGAGAGCGCCTGGCGATCGAGGTGAAAAGCGATGACTGTTTTCTCTCCACGATGCCGTACACCCTCCTGCCGATTCACAAACACGGATAACCCCGTGACCGAGTCGTAGCGGATGTGCTCCTCGGGAGTGTCTACGGTTGGATCAAGGAGCGCAGCGCCTCCGTCCACCGCGGCGGGGTTGAACGGATCCAGATCGATCTTGTTGTGATTGCAGTCGCCACAGATCAGGAGGAGGTTGCTCCACAGGTAGGTGCGCTCGGGGTAGATCGACTTCGGGCAGAAGTGCTCGATTTGTTCGGCGCCAGGGCGCTCACACATCGCACATTTTCCGTGAAACATCGCCTGAAGCCTGCTGATCACCTCAGCGCTCGCGGCCTTCTTTGTCGCCGCTGTGCCAACCGCAGGTGTACGAAAGCCCGACCAGACCGCGCCGGTCCGAGTAAGCCTTTCTAGCTCAGCCAAGGTCGTCGAGCTCAATGGCCGCCGCTCAACGGGAATCACCGTCCGCCCCCGCGCAGAAGCGCCCAGGCGCGGTCCATCAGCTCCCGATCGCGGAGATCTTCGCCGCTGCGTCGAAGGCGTAAGTTGAGCTCGTCCCCGAGGGCCAGAAGCTCCCGCTCCTCGTCCGGGCTGCGGCTCACTTGGCTCAAGAGGGCCTGACGGCGCAGCATCTTGGCTTCTGTGTCTGTGTCGCGTGTGGAGGGCAGGTCGAACAGCTCGCTGAGCAAGAGCTGATCAGCGGTCTGTCCTTCGGGGTCCATCTGAACCTGCTCGACGGTGACCTTGCCCCCGTCCGAGCGCAGTCGGAACAGGCCGTTGGGGGTCGCCGATTGGGCGATGAAGGGGCTGTGGGTGGTGACGATGAACTGCACACGAGGGAACACGGCGCGGAGCTTGTCGCCGAGGCGGCGCTGCCAGCTTGGGTGTAGGTGAACGTCGGCCTCGTCGATGAGCACGACGCCCTCCAGCGTGTCCAGGGCGTCGAGCGGGTCCGCCGCGCCTTCAGCCATCCCCACCCCGGAGAGGTGAAGGTGCGCGAGCATGTCCAAGATGAGGCTCAGGAAGCTGCGGAAGCCGTCGGAGAGGCTGTCTAGGGTGACCTGTGCGCCTTGGCGATCGGCGTAAAGGACCTCGCTCGGCCTGACCTGAGCCACGCTCAGCCCCTCTGACTCCAGCAGGGAGTTGAGGAGAGAGGTTAAACGCGCCCGACGCTTCCGAAACACCGCGCGATTGGTCTCTGGCTGAGTTGGATCGTTCTCAGCGTTCAGGAGCGAGCAGAGGAGATGCTCACCATCAAATAGTAGCGCGGAGGTATCGAACAGCGTGGCGTGACGAGCTCGTTCTCGTGGCCGGCTCGGCGACAGCTTTCTCATCGCCCCACCCCGCTCACGAATGACACGACGCGGGCCGTAACCGAGGCCACACAAGGGGAGAAACGGCGTGACCGACCAGGGGCCACCTCCATAGAACTGTGCTGGGGGCTGTCCCTTAATCGTGAGGTCATCGTCTCCACCAGCGTCGCCTGATGCCGAACCATCACCTGTAGGAATCCAGCCCCCTCCACCCGACGCCCCGACGCCTTGGTTCGGGGTGCCTTGTCCAGACCGCCGAACAGTCCAACAATACGCAACTCCACAAAGCTCAGGCTCGGCTCAATCTCCACCCTCTCCGCGCCATGCCGCACCCAGCGCGCCCGCTCCTCGGTGGTCAAGAGCTCTTGGCCCGTCCGCGGCCCCACGATCCCCAACGACATCGCCTGCAGCAACGACGACTTGCCCAGCCCGTTCTCCCCGAGGAGCACGAACCAGCCCGCGCAGCCGCCCCGCTCATCCCGAGGGAACTCCAGCGCGACATCCTCAAAACACTTGAGGTTCTTGATGCGGATCTTGGTGAGGTACATCGGGGGTCAGCACCAGGCGGTTGGGAGCGTGTTGATTATCATCCACCTCACCCCCCCACCAACAACGCCCCCATCGCCACCGGCCCCAGGCGCTCCTGCCGCCGCAGCACCGCGGCCTCGTACACCTCGGGCTCGGCCAAGCTCGCGCTCGGCGGCAAGAGGTCGGTGAACAGCACCGCGTCCCCGCCCGGGAGCACGGTGAGGCCGGTCACCGCGCTCTCGTAGGGCCAGGTCAAGCAGGCGCCGAGGCTGTCCATCGCCGCGCTGCCCGCGCCGTGGGCCCACATCAGGCAGGGCGCCTCGCCGCAGTCGACCACCCAGGTGAGCTGCGAGAGCTCCGGGCAGTCCTCGCGGGCCTGGGCCAAGGCGGCCAACACCTCGGCGGGCGGCGGGGTGAGCGCCGCGGGCGCCACGTCCGGCGGCGCCTCCTCACCCCCGACGCGCGGCCCGGCGAGCAGGCCCACCAACAAGCCGACGACGGCGCCGAAGATCAGAGACGGCCAGTGGGGGCGCACGGGGGACCTCGGTGGGTGCCGCTCCTTGTCACCGAGCCGGGCGCGCCGCGCAAGCCGCTCGGCGGAGTCTCGCGGCGCCCATCCCCTCCCCGGCCTCGCCGGTTAGGTGATCCACGCCGCGCGCGCCGGGCTCTGTCGCCCCGAGGAAGGTTCATGTCTCCACCCCGCCTGCTCTCCTTCGCCACCGCCCTGGGCGCCGCTGTCGGCGTGATGTGGTGGGCGCTCTACGACCCGCGGGCCCTGCCGCTCGGCCTCTTGCTCGGCGTACACGCCCTCGCCGGGCTCGTCTTGGGCGGCCTCGCCCTCGCCCTGCGCGCGCCGGGGGCGCTGGGGGTGACCGCCGCCGTCGTCTTGGGCCTGATCATCGCCCCGGCGAGCTTCGCCCCCGCCCAGCAGGCCGGGCTCATCGGCGGCAAGACGGGCTTCGTCGCCATCGTGCTCGGCTGCGGCGCCTTGACCTTGGCCGGGCTCGGCATCGGCGCCCTGGTGAACGTCGGTCGCCGCGGCGTCGCCTTCGCCTTGGCCGCCCTCTATGTGCCCCTGGGCCTCGGCCTGCACCAGCTCGGCGTCGCCCGCGCCCCGGTGAGCCGCTTCCCCACCGCCATGACCGCGCCCAGCTTCCCCCGGCCCCGCACCCTCGTCTACGGCATCGACGGCGCCGATTTTCGGGTGATCGACCCGATGATCGCCCGGGGTGAGCTGCCCAACCTCAAGGCCCTGATCGACCGCGGGGCCCACGGTGAGCTCATCGCCCCCGAGCCTTTGGCCTCGCCGGTGGTGTGGACGACCATCTTCACCGGCCAGCTCCCCAAGACCCACGGTCTCACCGACTGGCTCGTCTCCGACGCCCGCAGCCGCGTCGTGCCGACGCTGTGGGAGATCTTCTCGGCGAACGACGCGCGCTCCGTCGTGGTGAACGTGCCCGGCTCGTGGCCTCCCCACGCCGTGCCCGGGGCCCAGGTGCTCGCCGGGTTCCCTTTGCCGGGCTTGGGCGGCGCCGACAAGGGCCACCTCACCGGCCTGTTCTTGACCAGCGGCGACGACACCAGCGGTGCGGTCACCACCCGCGCCCTTGAGCCCCAAGGAGACGCCTGGACAGGCGTGGTGAAGGTCGCCGCGCCGGAGCTTGGCGGCGCCGTGCCCACCCTCACCCACGCCGTCCTCGACGCCTTGGCCCGCGAACACCTCATCCCCGTCGCGGGGGTTGAGCTGGCCCTGACCTTCCGCCGCGAAGGCGACGCCCTGCACATCAGCGGCGCGTTTGATGAGAGCCCGGTGATTGTGCAGGCCGGGGACTGGTCGCCTTGGCTCACCACCCGGGCGGGCGACGCTGACGCGGTGTTCCGCGTACACGCCACTGAGGTCACCGAGACTGTGCGGGTGTTCGTGAGCCCCACCTTCGCCTCGCCCACCAAACCCCGGCACCCCTTCGCCGTGGGCCTCAGCGACACCCGCGCCCTGACGCCCGGCGGCGACCCCTACATCGTCGAGGGCCTGGGCTGGACGGCGCACCGCGACCCCCGCGTGGCCCCGCGTGTGCCGGAGATGGTGCTGGACGTACAACAAACCCAGCTCGACGCCGCGCGCACGCTGGTGCAAGGCCAGCTCGACGCGGGCCTGCCGCCGCACCTCACCGCCGTCGTGTTCACCGCCACGGATCGCCTCCAGCACAGCTTCTGGCACCTGCACGAGCCCTCGGCCTACCCCGGCTTCACCGCCGCGCCCGGCACAGAGGGCCAAGACGTGATCGAGCGCGCCTACCGTGAGGCCGACGCCGGTCTGGGTGAGCTGTTGGCCCAGCTCGGCCCCGAGACCTTGGTGTTTGTGGTGAGTGACCACGGCGCGGACATCGCCGATGGCAAGGTGGAGCACGGCGAGGCCGGTCACCGCGCCCAGGGCGTGTGGTTCGCCGCCGGTCCGGGGGTGTCCCCCAACACCACCCGGCAGACGATGAACGCTGAAGACGTGGTGCCTACGCTCTTGCGCTGTGTCGGGGCGCCAGGGGCGCAGGACTTCGACGGCAAAGCCCGGGAGTTTGTGTGCCCTGGGGTGAGCGCGCGCCGGAGGCCATTCCGACGTACCTGAAGGAGGCCGGGAGCGGTCGGCAGGACGTGGGGCAAGAACAACAAGACCAGATTCAGGCCTTGGGGTACATGGAGGACGATGAGACGCAGGCCGCGCCGACGCCAGAGGCCGCGCCGAGCGGCGGCTGCGGGGGTTGGTGAAGGGCGGGCCACCCGGCGAAGCGCCATGGGATACGCTCCGGGTGAGGGTACGACACCATGAACCACGGCTTCACCCTACCCTTCAGGGGCCTCCTCGCCTGCAGCGAGCGCCGAGGCGCGCTGTGGGATGACCTCGTCCCGCCTGTCGCTGAGAGCGCGGCCAACGCCGGATCAGGTCTGCATGCCCGCTCGACAACTTTGGCAGAACCCACATCCAGGCATGGATCCCAGCTCTGCAACTTTGGCAGAACCCACATCCAGGCATGGATCCCAACTCTGCAACTTTGGCAGAACCCACATCCAGGCATGGATCCCAACTCTGCAACTTTGGCAGAACCCACATCCAGGCATGGATCCGGGTTCTGCACATTCTGCAGAGCAGGCCACCAGACCTGATCCAGCCTCCGCCACGTTCTGCCGAGCCCTCCTGAGGCCCAAACCGACCGATCGCCTCCGCGCGCCTCTGCCCCTCAACACCCCACCGGTCCGCCCGCCGCCTCCTCACGACAGGCCCCAAAGGCTCTTGACCCCAAAGGCCAAACCTCTTCGCCTGACCGCCAGGGCCCCCACCGTCACCGCACCCCTGCCCGATCCCGCGGGCCACCACAAGAGGACGCGCCGGGCCTCCCCGGACAGAACAAGCGTCCTGCCTAAATCCTCTGCCCGCCCGATCTGATGATTCACCCCTCAGACCTCAACATAGCTTCTACACCCTCTGCCACCTGATCAATCACGCCTGATTCAGCCTGCGCCCCTCCCTCGCCCAACGGCAGGCAGCCCCGCACCCCAAGGAGTTACTCTCCCGGCGTGATGCTCCTCCTCCTCCACGCCACCATCGATCTTGACGGCCACAAGGTCACCCGCAGCGACGGGGCCGACTCGCTCACCCAGCTTGAGGTGGACGCGCTGCGGTATCTGGCGGCGCGGCGGGGCACGACGGTCTCTCGGGAGCGCCTGGAGCGGGATGTCTGGGGGTATCAGCCGGGGGCGCGCTCGGAGGCCGTGCCCGTGGCCATGCGGCGGCTGCGCTCGAAGCTCGGCGCTGAAGGCCTGATCACCGTGCGCGGCGTGGGCTGGCGGCTGGGCGAGGCGCCCGTAGACGCGGCGGATCTCACCCTTCGCGCCGCCCCCGTGGCCAAGATCGCCGTCTCGGCGACGCCGTTTGTGGGCCGTGAGGCGCTCTTGGCCGAGATCAACGCCCGCTTTGAGGGCGGCTGGCGCGTGGTGACCCTGCGTGGCCCCGCCGGGGTGGGCAAGACCCGCGCCGCCCTGGAGGCCGCCCGGGGTTGGGCCGGGGAGCTCCTGCCGCTCTCTGTGGATCGCCTCACGCCCTCAGCGGACGCCTGGCTCACGCTTCTGGCCGACCTGCTCACCTTGTCCAACGCCAGCCCCGCCGGGGTTTACCACGCGCTGGCCGCCAAGACCGCGCCGCTGTTGGTGATCGACGGCGCTGAAGCCGCCTCGGAGGTGGTCGCCGAGGGTTTGGCCGCCGCCCTCGCCGCCACGCCGGGCCTGCGGGCCTTGGTGAGCAGCCGGGCGCCGTTGGGGCTCAATGAAGAGGCCGTCTTGGAGGTCGCGCCGTTTCCGCCGGCGCTCGCCCGGCGATTTTTTGTGGAGCGGCTGCGCGCCCATCACCCCGCGCCGGACGCCGAGGCCGAGGCCATCGACGCCGTGGTCGCGCTCTTGGACGGCCTGCCCGCCGCCTTGGAGCTCTACGCCGCCCGGGGCGGTCTGGGCGTGGCGCCGCTGTTGGACGAGCTGCGCGCCGGGGTGCAAGACCAGCGCCTCGACGCCCGCCTGAACCGAAGCTGGGACGCCTTGCCTGAAGCCGAACGAGAGGTGCTGCTCGCCTGCTCGGCCTTTGTGGGGCCGTTCCCCCTCGCCGCCGCCCAGGCCGCCGCCGGGGCGCGGGCGGACGCCTTGGCCACCCTGCGCGCCGCGTCGTTGCTGCAGCTCGACACCCGGGGTGAGCTTCACCTGCTGGCCACGCTGCGCCGCTTCTGTGAGGCCCAGCCCGGCGTGTCTGTCGCGCGTCGTCCGGCTTGGCGATGGCTCGTGTCCCAGGCCGAGGCCCAGGCCGCGCGCCTGCCCACGGCCCCCGCCGCCGCGCTAAAGGCCCTTCGTGAGCTGCGCCCGCACCTCGGCGCCCTGGTGCAGGCGGGCCCACCGGAGCTCGCCGCCCGGGCCGGGGCCGCCACCTGCGCGGCCTTGGCGCTCACCGGGCCCACGTCATTACGTCGCACAATCCACGACGCCTTAACCCCCGACGCCGCGCCCCCGGCCCAGCGCCGCCGCCTGATCCTCGACCGTGTGCGCACGCGGCGGCTCTTGGGCGCGCCCATCGCCGAGCTGCTCCCCACCCTAGACGGCCTCGACGGCGCCGCCGTGGCGCTGCTGCGGGGCGAGCTGGCCGTGGGCGCGGTGAACCCCGAGGGGGCCCTGGCCGCCTTCGCCCAGGCCGTCGCTGAGGCCGAGGCTGAAGGCGACGTCGAGACGCAGGTGTTGGCCTTGTTGGCCCGCTGCGGCTCGGGGAGCCTGTTGGAGCGGCGCCCCGCCGCCGAGGTGCTGGCGGATCTAACGCTCGCCCGCGCCCTCTGTGTGAAACACCACCTTCAGCTCCACAAGACCGAGCTGGAGCGGGTGTCCGGGGTGGTCGCCCAGCACCAGCACCGCTTCCACGAGGCCCGGGCCTGCCTCGCCCGGGCGCTGGTCGAGGCCGACGCCGCCGGGCTCTCCCGCCCCATCGGCAACCTCTGGTGCTGCCTCGGCGACTCCTGGCTGTACGACGACCCCGCCCAGGCCCTCACCTGCTTTCACCGCGCCACCGAGCACGCCACCGCCCGGGGCGACACGGCGATGCTCGCGGTGTTTCAGCTCAACGTCGCCATCGCCGCCCTGCTCTCCGACCAGCACCCCCTCGCGCTCAAGGCCCTGGACGAGTCGCCGCCCACGACGAGCCCCCTCGTCAACCACTGCAACCACCTCGTCCGCGCGGCCGTGCTCATGGCCGCAGGAAAAACCTTAGACGCCGAGGTGCTCTTCGCCGCCGTAGACCCGGCCCTGGTGGGCCGCCCGTTCAGCGCCCAGGCCGCCCAGCACGGCGCCCTGCTCATCCGCGCCTTCGCCGCCGAGGGCCACATCATGCAGGCGCGCACAGACCCCACCACCCACGCCCCGGCCCTGCGCGCGTTGTTGGTGGCCTGTGAGGCCGAACGAAAGCCCGAGGCGAGCACGCTGTTGGACTGTCTTCTGGTGCGGGTGGAGCGGAGGTTGGCGGCGTTGGGGTGAGGGTCCAGCGCTCTCCCAGCGTATTCATCGGACACCACAGATGTCTGACAAAAGTTTTGCGACCGAGCCCAGCCCAACAAACCAGGAATGTGGGACAATGCCTCGAGCACTCATCGAGTCTCCTTGCAGGTCCGATGTCTCCTCACCCATCTTGGGAGTCTACGATGCCCAGCCGCCCAGCAACGATCAGCGTCGGTATTGGGTTGTTTCTGGGCGCCTGCGGCCCTCAGCGGTACGAGATCGTGTACACCGACCAGTACACGGCGATGCAAGCGGTGTGTCGTTGGGATGAGTACAGGGCGCTCTACGACGATCGTGGGGCCTTGATGGAGGACACAGGCCGTGATGAAGAGGGCCCGATCTTGGACTACCCGTCAACCGCTTGTATAGATCACATGTTGGGGGACCTCAAGATCGACCTACCGGCCTTTCTAGAGGCCGATGGCCTTGAGGATCCTTACGCGGCGGCCACGGACGAGGCCGGGTTAAACGCCGATGGATACCTGAGCACGGTGCTGCTTGGGCTTCGTGGGCTAGTTTTGTTTGAGCTTCAACGACCCGAGTCCTATCGAGGACAGCCTCTGGTGCAGCCGGAGTTCATCGACCTGCTGAACGAGGTTGCGGAGAAGAGCGGCGTGGAGCGAGCCGAGGCGCCGCACTACAACTTCATCACTTCGGTGATTCAGGGCTTGTATGTGGGGGATCCACCCTGGGTTGAGCCGAATCCGGATCGGTTTGATGCTGGGGCGCGATACTGGAGGACACACAGCGTGATGAGCCTCTATGACGTCTTTTGTTGTGGAATGGCGCCAGGTCATGCTGTGCTACTTCATGAGGCGTCTCACTTCGATCCAGACAATCACCATGTCCCCTGTGAGGAGGACTCTATCTATTTCGAGGTTGGCACCGGACTCTGCGACGCGGACGAGACGGGCATACGTGGTTTCGTTGTGTCGTCAATGGCGATCTACCAGACCGCGTTCGCCAATCAAAGGGTACGATCTGATCTCGCTCATGTAGCCTACGACAATCTAACACGAATTAATACAATCAACAGTGACGGCGAGCTGAACGGCGAGCATCAGAAGCTGCACGATGATGTGTTTTGGTATTAGGTTTGACGATACAGCGGTGCTCGTCGAGATTGAGGTTAGATCGCGCCGAAGGACGCCCGTCGCCCCCTTCCCCGCCGCCCTCTTGCCCTCAAACTGCGGGAAGTGCGCGAGCACCACCTCTTCGCCCAGCATGAGCACCCCGAAGCCGACCACTTCTTTAAAGGGGATGGCGAGTCGAGCTTCGCCGGGGGCGCGGTCACGGATGTCGGTGACGAGACGGCGATGGTCTGGGCGACATCATCGTCGCCGGGATGCCTGACAACGTCGCCACCGCCTACCTCTTGCTCAGCTCCGGCGCGCTCTCCACCAGCGGCGACACCATCGACCTGCGCCAAGCCGACCTCACGCTGCTCGGCGCCGGGCTCATGGACAACGCTGGCGCCTCGGTGAGCGCCGCCGGGGACGTAGACGGCGACGGCCTGAGCGACCTGCTCATCGGCGCGCCCGCGGACTCCGGGTACAACGACCGCTACGGCGGCGCCATGTTGATCACCAGCGGGCAGCTCATCGAGCACGCCCTGCCCTGAGCTCCGCCCCAACCGGACAGCCCCAACCGAACAACAATGTTCGCCGCGCCCCGTGTGTCCCCCGGCTAAACCCGGGGGACATTCACATCTTAGGGGTGCGCCGTGCGACCATCTCTCCTCCTCCTGCTCTCGTTCACCGCGCTCATCGGCTGCGGCTCCGACGTCTCGATCGGCAAGGTCACCGTCGACCGCGACAGCGACGGCTATGACGAGACGGTGGACTGCGACGACTCCCGCGTCACCGTGAACCCCGACGCCCCGGAGCTCTGCGACGGCCTGGACAACGACTGCGACGAGGCCATCGACGAGGACGCCACCGACGCGGGCACCTTTTACTCCGACGGCGACGGCGACGGCCACGGCGACCCCGCCGCCCCCACCGTGGCCTGTGAGCCCCCCGCCGACGCCGTGCTCAGCGGCGATGACTGCGACGACGACGAGCCCGCGGCCTTCCCCGGCAATGACGAGCTCTGCGACGGCCTGGACAACGACTGCGACGGCGACACCGACGAGGACGCCGCCGACGTGCTGGACGTCTACGCCGATCAGGACGGCGACGGCTTCGGCGACTCATCCACCGCCGCCGTGGCCTGCGCGCCGGGCCCGGGTGAGGTCACCCAAGGCGGGGACTGTGATGATGAGGACGCCCGCTTTTACCCCGGCGCTGAAGAGTCCGACTGCGCCGACCCCAACGACTACAACTGCGACGGCTCTTCAGGCTTCGCCGACGCCGACGCCGACGGCGTGCCCGCCTGCGAGGACTGCGACGACGGCGACGCCGACGTGAACCCCAGCGCCACCGAGGTCTGTGACGCGCTCAACGTCGATGAGGACTGCGACGGCCTCGCCGATGACGACGACAGCGCCGCCAGCGGCAAAGCCAAGGTCTATGAAGACGGCGACGGCGACACCTACGGCGACCTCTCCACGAGCCTCACCGTCTGCGACGCGCCCTCGGGCTACGTCACCGACAGCACCGACTGCGACGACAGCCGGGCCACCGTGAACCCCGGCGCCACCGAGGTCTGCGACAGCGCCAACCTCGATGAAGACTGCGACGGCAAAGCCGACGACGCAGACTCCGCCGCCAGCGGCAAAACCACAGGCTACGCCGACGACGACGGCGACACCTACGGCGACGCCAGCGCGGCGACCACCGCCTGCGACCTGCCCTCGGGCTCGGTCAGCAACAGCGCGGACTGCGACGACAACAACGCGGCGATCAACCCCGCCGCCGCCGAGGTCTGCGACGCCAGCAACACCGATGAGGACTGCGACGGCAAGGCCGACGACTCGGACTCTAGCGCCAGCGGCAAATCCACCTGGTACGGGGACGCCGACGGGGACTCCTACGGGGCCAGCGCCAGCAGCTCCTCCGCCTGTGATCAGCCCAGCGGCAGCGTCGCCAACTCCGCCGACTGCGACGACACCAAGGCGTCGATCAACCCCGCCGCCACCGAGGTCTGTGACGCCAGCAACACCGACGAGGACTGCGACGGCAAGGCCGACGACAACGACACCAGCGTGAGCGCCAGCGGCAAGACCACTTATTACCGCGACGCAGACTCCGACACCTACGGCAACGCCAGCAGCTCGACATCTGTGTGTGATCTCCCGTCCGGTTACGTCACAAACAGCACCGACTGCGACGACACAAAGGCCAGCATCAACCCCGCCGCCACCGAGGTCTGTGACAGCGCAAACACCGACGAGGACTGCGACGGCAAAGCCGACGACAACGACTCCAGCGTGAGCGCCAGCGGCAAGTCCACCTGGTACCGCGACGCCGACTCCGACACCTACGGCACCTCCTCCACCACCTCTTCAGCCTGTGATCAGCCCAGCGGATACGTCAGCAACACCACCGACTGTGACGACACGAAGTCGTCGATCAACCCCGCCGCCACCGAGATCTGCGACAGCCTGAACACCGACGAAGACTGCGACGGCCTCGCCGATGACAACGACTCCAGCGTCAGCAGCAGCGGCAAGATGACGGTGTACCGCGACGCCGACTCCGACACCTACGGAAGCGCCACCACCACGAAGTCCGTGTGTGATTCCACCAGCGGCTACGTCAGCAATGACGATGACTGTGATGACACGAGCGCCGCCGTGAGCCCGGCGGACACCGAGGTCTGCGACGACGGCCTCGACAACGACTGTGATGGGAGCGACGAGGCCTGCTCTACGCCCGGCTACTCCGGCGTGTATGACGTGAACGTCGGCTATGACGTCAAGGTCTACGGGGCCACCCTCTCAGACAACCTCGGCGAGGTGATCCTCGGCGGGGACTTCAACGGGGACGGTGTGGGCGACATGATCATCGGCAGCAGCGATGTGACGTACACGAGCTACAAAGGCCAGCTCTTCGGGTATTATGGCCCGTTCACCGCCGGGGCGCAGACACCCACCACAAACGACGACTTCGGACACTACGCCAACACCAGCGCCGCCTCGGCCTACTTCGGCGGCTACGCCGTGAACATCGGCGATCTCGACAATGACGGCGATGACGACTACGCGGCGATGGCCGACAACACCTATCGACTGTACAACCTCTACCAAGGCGGGGCCACGACGACCCGCGCCCACACCCTCGGCATTCTGGGGACCTTCACCTGCAGCGAGATTGCGGGGGCGGGAGTGTTTTACGCCACGGGCGGCATGAGAGAGATGCTCTGTGCGGACTCCAGCTCGTCGAGCAACACCGGGAAGGTGTCGATTCATGAAGGCACGGCGTCGAGCGCGTCGGTCACCTTTACCGGGGAGGCGACCGGCGACTACGCGGGCTGGGACGCGGACGGCGGCGGTGACGTAGACGGCGACGGCTATGACGACTTTATCGCCGGATCGCCGTACAACGACGCCGGGGGCTCAAGCGCAGGCGCGGTGTATCTGGTGCACGGCCTGACGACGGGCACGATCTCCTTCGCCTACGCCGACGCCAAGATCATCGGGGACGCGGCGAGCGATTATCTGGGCGGCTATCTGAACCTCATCGGTGACGCCGACGCCGATGGCCGCGACGACATGTTGATCTCGGCGGCGGACAACGACACGGCCGCGACGAGCGCGGGGGCGGTGTACCTCGTCACCAACCCCAGCACGGGCAGAGCCTCCGCCGTGGCCGAGGCGATGATCGTCGGCGCCGCCGCCGGGGACGCGCTCACGGAGACGGCGATGGACATGGGCGACGTAGACGGCGACGGCACCTTGGACCTCGTGGTCGGCGCCTTCCAGCACAACAACGGCAGCGTCTCGGACGCGGGCGCGTTCTGGGTGATCTATGGGCCCATCTCGGGCTTCTACGACCTGGCCACAGACGCCGACGCGAAGTGGACGAGCGCGTATGCGAACGACTACGTCGCGGCCTCGTTCACGCTCATCCCGGATACAGACGGCGACGGCGACGTCGAGATCGCCGTTGGCTCGGCGTACCACGGCTACGACGGTGGCTCAGGCTACGCGAACCATCGCGGCGCGGTCTGGATCTGGCCGGGGATGTAGCCTCCGCTGAGCGGGGGCAGCCGAACAAGAATGTTCGCGGCGCCCGGTCTGGCTCTCGGCTAAACCTTGGGACATTCACACCTTAGGGGTGCGTCGTGCGTGTTCCTCTCCTCCTGCTCCTCTCGCTCTTCCCCCTGCTCGGCTGCGGCTCAGACGTCTCCATCGGCAAGGTCACCGTCGATCGTGACAGCGACGGCTATGACGAGACCGTGGACTGCGACGACGCCCAATCCGCCGTGAACCCCAGCGCCCCGGAGCTCTGCGACGGCCTGGACAACGACTGCGACGGCGCGGTGGACGACGAGCCCGAGGACGCCACCACCTTCTACGCCGACGCCGACGCCGACGGCCACGGCGACCCCGCCGCCCCCACCGTGGCCTGCGAGGCCCCCGCCGACACGGTCCTCAGCGGCGACGACTGCGACGACGACCAGCCCGCGGCCTTCCCCGGCAATGACGAGCTCTGCGACGGCCTGGACAACGACTGCGACGGCGACACCGACGAGGACGCTGAAGACGTGGTGGAGGTCTTCGCCGATGGGGACGGCGACGGCTTCGGCGACTCATCCACCGCCGCCGTGGCCTGCGCGCCGGGCCCGGGTGAGGTCACCCAAGGCGGGGACTGTGATGATGAGGACGCCCGGTTTTACCCCGGCGCTGAAGAGACCGACTGCGCCGACCCCAACGACTACAACTGCGACGGCTCTTCAGGCTTCGCCGACGCCGACGCCGACGGCGTGCCCGCCTGCGAGGACTGCGACGACGGCGACGCCGCGGTGAACCCCAGCGCCACCGAGATCTGCGACAACGACGACACTGACGAGGACTGCGACGGCCTCGCCGATGACGACGACAGCGCCGCCAGCGGCAAAGCCAAGGTGTATGAAGACGGCGACGGCGACACCTACGGCGACCTCGCCACGAGCCTCACCGTGTGCGACGCGCCCTCGGGCTACGTCACCGACAGCACCGACTGCGACGACAGCCGGGCCACCGTGAACCCCGGCGCCACCGAGGTCTGTGACAGCGCCAACCTCGATGAAGACTGCGACGGCAAAGCCGACGACGCCGACTCCGCCGCCAGCGGCAAAACCACAGGCTACGCCGACGACGACGGCGACACCTACGGCGACCCCTCCACCGGCACGACCGCCTGCGATCTGCCCTCGGGCTCGGTCAGCAACAGCGCCGACTGCGACGACACCAACGCGGCGATCAACCCCGCCGCCACAGAGGTCTGTGACAGCGCAAACACCGATGAGGACTGCGACGGAAAGGCCGACGACTCAGACTCCAGCGCCAGCGGCAAATCCACCTGGTACGGAGACGCCGACAGCGACTCCTACGGCAGCTCCTCCTCGTCCACCTCAGCCTGCGACCAGCCCAGCGGCTACGTCAGCCTCAGCACCGACTGCGACGACACCAAGGCCAGCGTCAACCCCGGCGCCACCGAGGTCTGTGACAGCGCAAACACCGACGAGGACTGCGACGGCAAGGCCGACGACGCCGACTCCGCCGCCAGCGGCAAATCGACCGCTTATCGGGACGCGGATGGCGACACCTACGGCAACGCCAGCAGCGCCACCACCGTGTGTGATCTCACCTCGGGCTACGTCAGCAACAGCACCGACTGCGACGACACAAAGGCCTCGATCAACCCCGCCGCCACCGAGGTCTGTGACGCAAGCAACACGGATGAGGACTGTGACGGCAAAGCCGACGACCTCGACACCACCGCCAGCGGCAAGACGACCTATTACCGCGACGCCGATGGCGACACCTACGGCAGCTCCGCCACCACCTCCTCCGCCTGCGACCAGCCCTCGGGCTACGTCACCACCAGCACCGACTGCGACGACACCGAAGTCGTCGATCAACCCCGCCGCCACCGAGGTCTGTGACAGCGCAACACCGACGAGGACTGCGACGGCAAGGCCGATGATCTCGACACCAGCGCCAGCGGCAAATCCACCTGGTATCGGGACGCTGATGGCGACACCTACGGCGCCTCCTCCACCACCTCTTCAGCCTGTGATCAGCCCAGCGGCTACGTCAGCCTCAGCACCGACTGCGACGACACAAAGTCAACGATCAACCCCGCCGCCACCGAGGTCTGTGACAGCGCGAACACCGACGAGGACTGTGACGGCAAGGCGGATGACCTCGACACAAGCGCCAGCGGCAAGACGACGGTCTACCGTGACGCTGATGGCGACACCTACGGCAGCTCCGCCACCTCGAAGTCTGTGTGTGATTCCACCTCGGGCTATGTCAGCAACGACGACGACTGCGACGACAGCAGCGCCGCCGTGAGCCCCGCCGACACCGAGGTCTGCGACGACGGCATCGACAACGACTGCAACGGAAGCGACAAGGCCTGCCCCGGGCCCGGCTACTCCGGCGTGTATGACGTCAACAGCGGCTATGACACCAAGATCTACGGCGCGAAGGCCACGGACTCCTTGGCCGAGACGCTCATCAGCGGCGACTTCAACGGCGACGGCCTGGGAGACCTCATCGTCGGCAGCTCCGAGGCCTACGTCACCTCCAGCTACGACGGCCAGGCCTTCGGGTACTACGGGCCCTTCACCGCCGGGGCCTACGAGCCCGCCACCAACGACGACTTTGGCTACTACGCCAACGATGCCTCCGCCTCCACGTACTTCGGGAGCGCCGCGGAGAACATCGGCGACATCGACGGCGACGGCAGCGACGACTACGTCATCCGCCGGGACGGCACCAACTTCGCCTACAACCTCTATCTGGGCGGAAGCACGACGGTAGGCGACTACAACACGGGCAAGATCGGCACCTTCAGCTGCAACTGGCTCGCGACCGCAGGGGACTACGACGGCTCAGGCGGCGGCGCCGAGGTCCTCTGCTCAAACGTCATGACCTCCAGCTACAAGGGCTCCGTCGCCGTTCACGACCCCTACGGAAGCTCCGCCATGACCACGTTCACCGGCGAGGCCGCCGGGGACTGGGCGGGCTACGACGTCGACGGCGGTAAAGACGTCGATGGCGACGGCCTCGACGACGTGCTCATCGGCGCCCCCTTCAACGGCGGCTCCAGCGCGGGCGCCGTCTACATCATGTACGGCGGCGTGACCGGCGCCATCTCCTTGAGCTCCGCCGACGTGAAGATCACCGGCGAGGCGGCCAGCGATGTCTTTGGCGCCCTCTTGATGATGGTGGACGACGCCGATGGTGACGGCCTCGACGACGTGCTCGTGGCGGGCCCAGGCAACGACAGCGGCGGCGCCGACGCCGGGGCGGTGTACCTCTTCACCGCCCCCAGCTCAGGCAAAGCCTCCGTCGTCGCCGAGGCGAAGATCCTCGGCGCCAAGGCCGGGGACGTGCTCACCGAGTCGGCGATGGACATGGGCGACGTGGACGGCGACGGCACCCTAGACCTCGTCGTCGCGGGCTACATGCACTCCACGAGCAGCGTCACCTACTCCGGCGCGGTGTGGCTGAGCTATGGCCCCGTCAGCGGCAGCATCGACCTGACCACCGACGCCGACGCGCAGTGGACGAGCGCCTATACGAACGACTGGATCGGCGCCACGATGACGCTCATCCCCGACGCCGACGGCGACGGTGACGTCGAGATCGCCATCGGGACCGCCTACCACGACTACGGCACCACCAGCACCAGCGCCAACCAGCGCGGCGCGGTGTGGATCTGGCCCGGGATGTAGGCGGGGCCGCGCCGCCTGCGCCGAGGTTGATCTTGCCGACCCCGAGACGAACCCGCTACGTTCTTCCTGACCCCTCAAGGAGACCCTATGCGCCGTCTACTCACCTCCCTCACCCTGCTCGGCCTGTTCACGGCCTGCTCGGAGAGCGTGACCGGCACCGTCGACGGCGAGCCCGTTCGCGGCGCTCGGCAGTCGTACTACCACATCGAGACCTACGAGATCCCCTTCATCGGTGAGTTCCCCCTGCTCATCCTGCTCACCTCCGACGTCGGCGGGAGCTGCGAGGTGTTCGACACCATCACCTCCAGCAGCGCGGGCTCGTGTGAAGAGACCTGCGAAGAGCTGGCCCAGGCCTCGGGGGACATCCCCGGCGGCGAACACTGGAACCTCATCTTCACCGCGCTCCTCGATGACGATGTCATCGGCAGCTACGAGCTCGCCGGGAGCGAGCTGTCGCTGGAGGGCTTCACCGCCGGGTTCTCGTCGTGGAACGGCGGCGACCTCACCGATGAGGCCACCTGCGAAGACCAGTGTGAAGACGCCGACGGCCTCTTTGAGGGCGGCACCTACCCCGACGACGGCGACTTGATGCTGGAGGGCTACACAGAGAACGAGACCCTGAGCGGCCAGTTCAACCTCGACTTCGACGGGGCCAACGCCCTCGAAGGTGGGTTCAGCGCCCAGCCCTGCTCCTCCCTCGCCGATCTGTTCTGAGCCGCTAAAAGCTCAGGTACAGGTTCATCGCCCCGATGTGGTTGAACACCGTCGCCTCGGGGCGCGGCACAGCCTGGTTGAGATAGCCGACCTCCACCCGCACGCCGGGGGTCGGCTGCACCATCGGGCCGATGAACAGGCGGTTCTGGTCGATTCCTTGGGGGGCTGTCCAGCCGGGCTCGTTGAGCTGCACAAACAGCTCATCCCAGACGACGAGCCCCCAGCCCTCGCCGAGGCGCAGCCCCGCGCGGCCGAACAGGCGCAGGCGTAAGCCCAGGTCTTCATCGGCCAAAAAACGCTCCTCCAGACGAGGCCTGAACGAGAGGCTCAGGCCCTCGACGGGGCTGCCCATGACGATGGCCTGCTGCCAGATCCGGTGCTCGTTTGTGGTCTCCGCCTCATCAAAGACCGTCGGCACCCAGGCGTAGCCCATCCAGACCGTCGTGTGTTCGCCAAGCGCCCAGCCCACCGCCGGGCGAACGATGTGAACGGTGCCTGTGGAGCCGCGCCGATCATGCAGGTCGAGCCACAGCCGGGGCCCCATCTTGGTGTCGGTCAGCGCCACCTGATTGAACGAGCCGATCCACACGCCCTCTTCAGCGCGCACGCTGCGCCCGATGAGGAGCCCCAACGCCATCGCCAACAGGGTGAGGCAGAGGCGAAGCCATCGTTTTGCCATGATCTTTCCTCAGTTTTGGGTGGGGAGGTCGTCGTTTATTACGCCGATGGACACGAGCCACTCGCCTTGCCGGGCCTCGGCGCGCTGCTGGGCCTCGTCAAGCCGGGCGGTGATGGCCTCGACGGGGGCGCGGGTGAGCGCCAGGAGCGGGCCCGGCACCAGACCGCCGCCGAGGGTCAGCGCCGCGAGCAAGGCCACACACAGAAGCTCTCGGGGGCGGAGGTCCGTCGCGGTGGCCGCGTCGCCTTGGGGCCGCCCGAAGATCACGCTCTGGAACAGGCGCCAGGTCCAGGCCGCGCCGAGCGCCGCGCCAAGGGCCAACAGCAGCGCCCAGGCGGGGTTCGCCCGGGCGGCGCCCAGAAGCACGAGGTGCTCGCCGATAAAGCCCGAGGTGCCCGGCAGGCCCAGGCCCGCGACGCTGAGCAGCACAAAGAACGTGCTCATCTTAGGCATCGTCAGCCACAGGCCGCCGAGCTGGTGAAGCTCGCTCGTGCGGGTGCGCAGCCACACGAAGCCGGTCAACAAGAACACGCCCGTCGAGAGCAAGGCCATGTTCACCAGGCAGATCACCGCGCCCTGCACGCCCTGGACGTTCAGCGAGGCGAGGCCCACCAAGGCGAAGCCGACGTGGGAGAGCCCGCCGAAGGCCAAGGCCCGGCGCAGGCTCTCTTGGCGTAAGGCCACCAAGGCGCCGTAGAACAGGCCGCTCACGCCGAGCACCGCCAACAGCGGCGCGGCGAGCACCACGGCGTCGGGGGTCAGGGGCAGCACAAACCGGATGAGGCCGTAGACGCCGAGCTTAAAGCCTACGGTCAACACGCCGACGCCCAGGCTGCCCTCTTGCAGAAGCCCCGGCATCCACGAATGAAAGGGGAAGATCGGCGCCTTAAACCCAAAGCCGATGAGCATCAGCCCAAACAGCAAGAGCTGGCGGCTGAGCGGGATGTCCAGCGCCTGCAGCTTCACCGGATCAAAGCTGAAGCCCTGGCCCGTCAGCTCGCGGTGGGTCTCGCCCAAAAGCAGAAACGCCAACAGCAGCACGCCGCCGCCCACCATCATCGTCATCACCAGCTTGTTCGCCGCGAAGCCCCGCTCTCGGCCCACGCCATAGATCGAGGTGAGCAGGTGAAGCGGGATGAGCGTCATCTCCCAGAACATGAAGAAGAAGATGAGATCTTGGGCGGTGTACACGCCCATCAGGGCCGTCTCTAAGGTGAAGATCGCGCCCACCCACACCTGAGGCATCCGCTGCTGGGGCCCCGCGCCGACGGCGATCACGCCCAAGGTGATGAGCGCCGTGAGCGCGAGCAGAGGCGCCGAGAGGCCATCGACGCCGAGCTGGGCCATCACGCCCAACGACGGCATCCACTCATGGCGCTCGACGAGCTGCATCCCGGGGTGATCCCGGTCGATCAAGAACAGCGGCAGGCTCGCGAGGATCAGCTCCAATACTCCGCCGACCAAGGCCACACGGCGCACCTGCACCCCGTCTGGGGCGAAGAGCGCGAGCACGGCGAAGGCGATGGGCACGATGAGCACGAGGCTCAACAGCGGCAGGCCGAGGGTGTCGGCGGCGGTCAGCTCGACGGGGCTCATGGCGCGACCTCGGCGTGGTTGGGGGTGAGGTCGTCTACGTCCGCTTCTTCCTCTTCATCGACGGCGTCGTCCTCGTCGTGGTCGTGATCGGCGGGATCCTCATGGCGCTCCGCCTCATCCCCCTCGCCCTCCTCGTCGTGCTCCACGGGGTCGACCTCGGCGCTCACCCGCTCTACGGACCGGGTCATCGTGTCTAGCCAAGGGTGCGCGTTGAGCCCCACGGCGAAGATCAAGGCGCAGAGCACCCCGGCGATGGCCAGCTCGGAGGGCCGCAGGTCGTCCATGCCGCTGGGCAGGGTGTCTTGGGTGGGCGCCAGAAACGCCCGCTGGTAGGTGCCCAGGAGCACCCCGGCGATGAGCACCGTGCCCAGACCCAAGCCCAAGGCCACGCCGTAGTGGTGGGCCTCGGCCGCGCCGTCGATGAGCAGGTGCAGCGCGTCGAAGCCTGAGGTGCCGGGCATGCCGATCCCCGCCAAGGTCACCACCAAAAACATGAAGCTCAGCCGGGGCGCCACACCCCACAGCCCGCCGAGGCGGTGCATGGCCACCTCGCCCACCCGCGCCTGCAAGAAGCCGGTGACGAAGTACAGCCCGGCGATGGCGACGCCGAAGTTGAGCATCTCTAAGATCGCGCCCTCAAGCCCCGCGTGGTTCAGCGAGAACAGGCCGAGCACGACCACGCCCGAGTGCGCCACGGCGGCGTAGGCCAACACCCGGCGCAGGTCCGGCTGCACCAAGGCGAGGAGCCCGCCGTAGACGATGCCCACGCCCGCGACCAGGCTGAGCGCCGGGGCCCAGGCCGCCGCGGCGTCGGGCGCGAGGGGCAGCACAAAACGCAGCATGCCCAAGGTGCCGATCTTCACGCCCAACAAGAACACGTTGAGCCCAACCAGGGGCCCTTCAGCGACGACGTCGGCGAGCCAGCCGTGCCAAGGGAAGAGAGGGGCGCGTAAGGCCAGCGCTTGAAAAAGGAGCGTGAAGGCTACTATCCCCACGCGCCCCCCAGAAGGGTTGAGCTCTAAAGCGGCGGCGTCGAAGGTCCACACCCCGACACGCGCCGCGTGGTCGGCGGCGAGCATGGCCGCGCCGATGGCGAACAGGCCCAAGGAGAGGCCCAAGAACCGCGCCGCCCGCGCCGCCGCCTCGTCACGGCGGGCCCCGGCGCCCCAGCCACGAAGGAGCGCCAGCACCAGGGGCAGCTCCACCACCGAGGCCAGCCAGAACACCGAGAGGTCTACGGCGACGATGCGCAGCATCAGCGTGCTCAGAAGGCCGAGCACACAGGCCGCCCAACGATCCGCGCGCTGCTTCTGCACGAGCTGGGCGTAGGCCGTCATCAACAGCGCCAAGAGCGCGGCGACGGGCAAAAACAGCACGCTGAGGCCATCGACGCCGAGATGTAGGCTCGCCGGGCCCAAGGCCGGGCCGAGCTCCTCAAACTGCAGCCCAGACTCCTCATGGGAGAACTGGGCGAGCAGGGCGATGGACAGGCCAAGCTCGACGGTGAGGCCCACGAGGCTCAGCGGCAGGGCCCAGGCCGGGCGCCGCAGGCCGAGCACGATCACGGCGAGCGCGGCGGGCCAGATCCAGAGCGCGCTCAGCAGGGGGAAGCTGTGGAGGAGCGCCATCACAGACCTCCCAAGGCGGGCAGGATCGCGAGGCCGAGCAGCACCAGGGCCAAGGCCGCCCAAGGCGAGGCCAACACCGCCTCAACGTGGCGCAGCCGCGCGCCGATGAGCTGGGTGAGCCGCGGGAGCCCCTCGCTCACGCCTTGGTCCATCAGCCTGCGCTCGAAGGCGTGGGCGGCCCCGGCGCCGAGCACCGTCGCCCGGCCCACGAGGCCACGCGCCCGGTGGGGGTGTTTGGCCCGCGTCGGCACGTCGGCCTCGGGGTGTACCGGCAGGCCAGAGGCCGCGTCGATGGCCCGGGCGTCAAACCGCGCCGCCAGCCCGGCGATCCGCGATGTTGGTTGAACGACCAACCAATCTTGCAGCGCCTCCAGGTCAAACCGTCGCAGGGCCCAGGCGTAGAGCCGCGGGCGGTCGGCCAAGAGCGGGCTCACCGTGGCCACGGGCCGGTCGAGGAGCTGGGCCAAGGCCGCCGGGGCGGTGAACATCTGCAGCCCGCGCACCAGCGCGTGGCCGACGAGGTGCCACAGGGCCAAGGGCAGAAGCCCCAAGCCCACCAGCACAAAGCCGACGCCGAGCTGCGCCGCGCCCGCGTGAACCAAAGATCCTTTCACGTCCGTGGCGGCCTTGGCGATGAGCCCGGCCAGCGCCAGGGTCAACAGGCCCAAGATCACCGCCACCGCCGCCGCCGCTGGGGCCACGGCGAGGAGCGGCGCGGCCCGCATCGCCAGAAACAGCCCGGCGTGGACCATGATCGCCCCATAAAACAGCGCGCTCGACGGCGTCGGCCCCTCCACCGCCGCCCCCACCCACGGCGTGAACGGCACCAGGCCCGCCTTCACCATCCCCGGCAACAAGAACGACAGCGCCAAGGCCGTCGCCGCGCCGGAGCTGAGCTTGGGCGCCCCGGCCTCCATCACCGCCCAGTCCACGGAGCCAAACGCCAGATACAGCCCGGCGATGCCCAAGGCGAAGCCGACGTCGCCGACGCGGTTGGTGAGCACCGCCCGCACCCCGGCCCGCCCGGCGCTCGGCCGCTCGGCGTGGTAGGCGATGAGCAAGGCCGAGCACAGCCCGCCGAGCTCCCAGCCCACGAAGCTCAACGCGGCGTTGCCCGCCACACCGAGCAGGGTCATGGCGAAGGCGAAGAGGTCCAACAGCCCAAAGAAGCGGGAGAAGCCGCGCTCTCGGTGCATGTAATGAACGGAGAACCGCGCCGCGGCCAGGCACACCAAGGCCGAGAGCCCGGCGAACACGAGGCCCACGGCGTCGAGGTGTAGGCTCAGCTCAACCTTGTAGTCCCCGCTGGTGAGCCAAGGGGCCACGACGAGGTGGCGGCCGCCGCCTCGGGAGAGCGCGGCGACGGCCTCAGCGGCCCAGGTCAAGGTCGAGATCAGGAGCGCGGCGAGGCTCACCCGGCTCACGAGCTTCTCGGGCAAGGGCTCGGCCAAGGACGCCGGGACGCCGATCACCACCGCGGCGATCAGGGGCGAGAGGAGCCCAAAGAGCAGCAGCGCGTCAAACATGGGCGCCTCCCGCCGCGGCCGCGCCGCCGATCAAGGCCGGCGGCAAGAAGGCGTCGGAGTCAGGGATCCAGTCCAACGAGCGCGCCACCGTCGGCGGCGGGCCCTCAGAGGGCGTCCAGGGCACAAAACCCCGCCCGGCGACGAAGCGGTGGATGCTGCCGTCCGCCGGGTCCACGGCGGCGGCGAGGATCCACGCGCCCAACACCAGCTCCGAGAGCTCCGGCTGGCGCAGCACGATCTCCGTGAGCCGCTGGGGGTTGGCCTCGACGACCAACAACAGCCGCACGGGCTCATGCACCTCGATCATCTGTTTGGGCAGCCCCGTGCGGAGGTCAGAGCCCGCGCCCTCCATCACCCCACACAAGCCCATGACGTTGTGGGGGATCTTCGTGCCGCAGCCGTAGCGCTGGTTATCGACCGTCGAGAAGTAATACTCCAGGTTGATGCCCGCGCCGACGGGGCCCACCGCGGTGAGGATGCCCTCCAGCACGCGGCCCTCGGGGTCGTTCATCGGGTCGTACGAGATCAAGAACGCCCGGCGGTCCAAAAACAGCCCCCGGGTCATCGACCGGCGGCCCACGACGGCGATGGCGTTCGTGGCGTGGCCCAGCTCAGGCCGGGCCTGGGTGATGTCGAGGGTTCGTGCGGTGACGTGGGCCAAGGCGGCGGCCTCATCGGGGCGGCGCGGGGCGGCCTCAAACTTGCGGCAGCGCTCCTGGGCCGAGCGCCGGGCGGCGTGCTCCAAGGCCCGCTTCGCCGTGGTGAAGGCCGGGGTGAGCGCCGCGGGCAGCAGGTCGAGGTCGTAGTAGTCGATGGCCTCGTCCGCGGTGTTGTGCTCCGCGCCCAAGAACCAGGTCGTCTCGGGGATCACGAGGCCCCGCTCGGCGAGGCGGGCGCGCACCTCGGGTCGGTTGGCCATCGCCGCGAACAGCCGGGCGTTGGGCCCGCCGTGGCGACCGCTGCACGCCCCGCAGTCGTACGCCGCGAGGTGGGGGTTGTTCCGCGACATCGAGCCGTGCCCCATCCAGATCACCAAGGGCGAGAACCCGCTCAGCAGGCCGATGTTGCGCAGGGTGCCCAGCACCCGGTCGGCCTGCTCCTCGTCCGTGAAGCCCAGGCGCGGCGCGGCGGGGGTGCCCATGGGGCTCTGCGGAGGCGCCAAGAAGCTGAGGCGGGTCGGCGCAGGCGGCACCAGGCGCGCGGCCCCGGCGTCCACCATCCGGGAGAGCGCCGTTGGGTCCAAGGCCAAGCCCGCCACCGCCGCCGCTGAAGCCGGGGCGAGGAGCTCTGAGGCCACAAGCCCACCCCACAGCCCCCGGCGCACATCTTGCCAGAGCTGACCCAGGCGCTCCCAGCCCCGCAGGCCCGCGGTGTGCGCCGCCGCCGTGGCCACGTCTTGGGCGCGCTCCTCTACGGCGAACGGCGGGTCTTGCACCACGGGGCACAAGGGCGTGAGCTTGTTGTCGTCGAGGCCCTTGTAGCGCATCGCCACGCCGAAGAACCCCGCCACGCCGAAGGTCTCGGCCTGGGGCGACAGCTCCTCCAGGTGGCGGCGGATGGCCTCCTCGCGGTCGTCAATGCAGAAGGCCACCTGAAACGCAGCGTCGGGCACCCGCGCAGGCGACCGCCCTTGGTTGGCGTGAAGGCCGTGCAGCACCTCTTGCCGGGTGCGGCCCTCAAAGGCGAGCTGCCACACCATCGCCCGCTCGGCCCAGGGGAAGCTCATCCGCGCCTCGGTCAAGGCGGCGCGGCCCTCCTCCCCCATGGCCAGCAGACGACGGGCGGAGATGCCGAGCCGCTGGCAGAGCCGAAACAGGGGCCAGGCCGCCGTCTCAGCGCGGGGCTCGGCCAAGGCGCGACGGGCCCCCGCCACCACCGGGGCCAGCACATGCCACGCGCCGACCTCGTCCTCTTCAGCGTCGTGAACCCGGGCGACCACGGCCCGGGCCCGCACGGCCACGGTCTCGGGCAGGCCCTCATGGAACAGGGCCCAGCGCACCAAGACCTCTTCAGCGTGGCGGTGGAACGTGGCCTCCAGGGGCAAAAGCGGCCCCTCAAACACGGCGTGGAGCGCGGCCTCCACCTTCGGCGCCATCACCGCGAGGCGCATGGCGAGCCACTGGCAGAGGTCGCTGGGGGCGCGAACCTGGGCGGGGTAGCGCGGGTGAAGCTCACGCCAGCGCACCATCGCCGAGAAGCCGGGCAAGGCCAGGGCCTCACGCAAGAGCACCCCACCCCAACGATCTTGGGGCACGCCGAGGCGGGTGAGCGCGGCGGCGATGGCCTCGGCGGGGTCATCGGGCAGGCCCTTGGGCGCCTCGGGATCCGCCTCACGCCACGCCCGCCACAGCCCCTGCTCACGCCCGCCCAAGGCCCAGGGCGCCAGGCCCTCGTCCAGAAACGCCGACAGCCAGCGGATCAGCCGCGGGTGCGCCTGGTCGTAGAGGTCCTCGCCGGTGAGGCCGAGCACCAGCTCACGCAGGCCGTGGGGCTGGCCGATCTCCGAGACCACCCGCGCCGCGAGGGCCTGGGCGTCGTCCAGCGCGCTCTCCACCGGGCGCGACCAGACGTCCTCTTCAGGCGAGACGGCGCGGGGGTCGCCGAGGCCGTAGACCTTCAGGCACACCCGCCACAACGCGCTCACCGCCTGATCCTCGGTGAGCGACTCCAGCACGCCGCGCCGGGCGTGCTCATCAAGCCCAGGAGCGAGGTGAATCTCCGCCCGATCTTCGCTCAGAAGCCAGCTCAGCCGCGCCGGGCTCACCGGGTCACACTCACCGAGCAGGAGCGCCATGAGCAGCTCCCGGCGTGTGACCCCCTCTTTGCCCAGGTGAATCACCTCTTGCGGGTTGAGCCCCGGGCGGTCGTCGATGGCCTCGTAAAGATCGCTGAGGCGGATTCGCCCCCGGCGAAGATGCGCCAAGAACGCCGACTCCGAGAGCGTGCCGTCCGCGCCCGTGCGGGCGTTGGCGCTGCGGATCGCCCGCTCAAAGGGCAGGTGTTGTTCGCCGTGCAGGGTGTTGTGGTGAACAAACTCCGAGAGCGGCCCCTGGCCCGGGACGTAGTGCGCGAGGTGGGCGATCTCATGCAGCACATGATCTTTGGCAGAAACTGACATTGTGGCCCCCTAAGACACGACGACGGGGAACAACGCCGCGAGGCGCAGCACCGTCGGCGCCATCACGGACAGCGCGAGGTTGGGGAAGAGGCCGAGGCCCACGGTGAGGGCGACGAGCGGCGCGGCGGCGACGAGCTCGGCGACGCTGAGATCCCCCATGCCCCCATGCTTGACAGGCCCCATAAACACCAGGGAGATGGTGCGAAGCGCCGCCGCGGCGCCGATGAGCACCCCCACCGAGGCCAGCCCAATCCACAGCCCGAAGCGCTGAAAGCCCCCGGTCAGCGTGTGCAGCTCAGCGACAAAACCCACGAAGCCCGGCAGGCCCATCGAGGCCAACAACCCCACGATCATCAGCACCGAGAGCCGCGGGCTTGAGCTGATCAGCCCACCAAGCTGCCCCAAGCTCTGCGTATGAACCCGGCGCTCGATCGCCCCGGCGAGCAAAAACAGCGTCCCGGCGATGAGGCTGTGCGCCACCATCTGCAGGCTCGCGCCCATCAGCCCGGCCTCGTTCATCGAGCCCAAGCCCACGAGCACGAAGCCCATGTGGCTCGCGGAGCTGCAGGCGATCATCGCCTTGAGATCGGTCTGCCGCCAGGCCAACAAGGCGCCATACACGATGGAGATCACGCCCAAGGCCGAGAGCCCCGGCGCCATCGACGCCGCCGCCGCGGGCAGGGTCGTCGCCGCCAGAATCAGCCCGTACGCGCCCATCTTCGAGAGCACCGCCGAGAGCACCAGGCTCACCGGGGCCGGGGCCTCGACGTAGGTGATCGGCAGCCAGCCGTGCAGCGGGAAGGCCGGGAGCTTCACCCCAAAGCCCAAGAACAGCCCCGCGAGCACCGCCTGCTGCACAGGCAAGGGCAGGCCTTGGGCGGCCTGGGCCAAGGTGTCCATGCGAAAGCTGCCCTGATGCGCAGAGGCGAACAGGGTCAGCAGCGCCACGAGCATAAAGACCGAGCCGCCCATGGTGTAGAGCAAGAACGTGAGGCTGGCTTTGCCCCGCTTGGGCCCGCCCCAGAGGTTGATCAAGAAGAACAGCGGGATGAGCGTCAGCTCCCAGAACAGGTAAAACAGCGACCAGTCCCGGGACAAGAACACGCCGAACACGCCGGTCTCTAAGGCCAACATCCAGGCGTGGTAGCTGCGCACGTTGTGCTGAATGCCCCCCGAGGCGATGAGCGCGACCAACATCATGCCCGCGGTGAGCACCAACAGCGGCGCCGAGAGCCCGCCGATGGCGATGGCGTAGGCCAGGCCGGTCTCCGGTGTCCACGGCGCCTGCTCGACGAGCTGCGCCGCCGCGCCGCCGGGCTCAAACCGCCACAGCGCCAACAACGCCAGCCCAAAGGCCACCCCGGCGTGGGCCAAGGCCACGGCCCGGGCGAGGTGTGTGGCCCCTTTGGGCAGGAGCGCGAGGATCAGCGCGCCGATGATCGGCGTCCACAACAGCAGGCTGAGGTGGTGCATGCTCAGGCCCGGCGACGGGCAGACAAGGGGTGCGCCGAGTGCGGCGAGAGGCTGTCTAGGCCGCTGGTGCTCAGGTGAACCCCCGCCCGCTCCAGCTCTTCAGCCAGCTCATGCATCCGCTCCTGGGTGGTGTGGTCCACGACCTTGGCCGCGGAGAAGTCCACCACCACCGTGCGCGCGCCGCCCTCAACCTGCCGCATCACCATGGCGCGCACGGCGATGAGGTTGGAGAACACCGCCGCGTCCACCACCCGCACCGTCGCCACCTCGTCGGTCACCTCAGCGTCGAGGGTGGGCCGCAGCAGGCTCTTGAGCGAGGCCCCGTGGTAGACGTGCAGCGCCGCTTTGGTCATGATGCCCACGCCGACGCCCAACAGCAGGTCCGTGGCCAAGGTCACCAAGAGCGTCGTGATGAACACCACGAGCTGATCCCAGCCGATCTGCCAGGTCTTGCGGAACTCCAGGGGCGAGGCCAGCCGCAGGCCGGTGTAGATCAACATCGCCGCCAAGGCCGCGAGCGGGATGCGCTGGAGCAGCCAAGGCAGCAGCGCCACGAAGAACAACAAGAACCCGCCGTGGAAAAAGTTGGCCCAGCGGGTCTTGGCGCCGTTGTTGATGTTGGCGGAGGAGCGCACAATCTCGGAGATCATCGGCAGGCCGCCGATGGCCGAGGCCACGACGTTACACACGCCGACCACGAGCAGGTCGCGGTCGAGGTCGCTGGGGCGGCGCTCGGGGTCCAAGGCGTCTACGGCTTTGGTGCTCAGCAGAGACTCGATGGTGCCCACCATCGAGAACATCACGACGTACTTCCAGGTGACCGGGCTCCACACCGCCGAGAAGTCGGGGAAGGTCACCGCGGCGAGCAGGCTCTTGGGCAAGGTCACCAAGAAGCTCGGCCCGATCTTGTAGTCGTGGGCCAAGAAGCTGTAGGTGTGCTCGTGCTCGAGGTCAAACGCCAGGCCCAAGGGGATCGCCAAGGCGATGACCACCATCGGGCCCGGCACCTTCTTCGCCCAGGTGAACGGCAGCTTGGGCAGGCCGAAGAGCACGGCGAGGCTCATGGCGCCGATGACGGCGATCTCCGGGTTGAGCGTCGCGAGGCTGTGGGGGATCTCCGCGAGCAGGTGCAGCGGCTCTTTGCCCTCGGGGATCACGCCCAGCGCGGTGTGAATCTGCTTGGAGGTGATGATGACGCCGATGGCCGCCAACATGCCGTGTACGACCGCCGCGGGGAACGCCACGCCCAGGCGGCCGGCCTTCATCAGCCCGAAGACGATCTGAATCGCGCCGGCGATGACGCCGACGGCCAAGGCCCGCTGATAACCGACGTAGTTGTCCCCTTGGCCAAGCTCAGTGACCGCGCCCAGGGCGATGACGATGAGCCCCGCGGCGGGGCCCTTGATCGTGAGCCGCGCGCTGCCCAAGAAGGTGCCCAAGATCCCGCCGACGATGGCGGTGAACACGCCGCCGACAGGGGGAAAGCCCGAGGCCATGGCGATGCCCAGGCACAGCGGCAGCGCGACGAGGAAGACGAGGAAGCCCGCGAGCAGATCCGCCCGCCAGTGGGCGGCGAGCTCTCCCAAGGCGGTGGTGGGGTGGACGGTCGGCGAGGGGCTCGGCGAAGGGTTCGTTGACATGGGTGGGTCCTCTCAGCGCACGCGGGCCGCGCGGTTGACGGGGTCTGACTCCAGGCGCGAGGCGCGGCCATTGAGCCTCAAAAGAGGCTTGTCGGCCAAAAGAGCCAAGCCGGGGAGGAGCGGACCCAACACACGCCTCATCGTGCGCCGGGAGAACCTTGCTCCTCGCCGTCAGATCGTCGGAGGACCCCGATCGTAGCGCCCAGGGGACCAGGCCCGGGCGACAAAGAAGCTGCGCGCGTCAAACACCGCGCCGCGCCGAGGCACGACGTGCTCGGCCATCGCCGCGATGAGCACCACCGTGGGGCGGCGAGACGGCGTGGGCGGCCCATCCGCGGCCAAGGCGTGCCGAGACTCACTCTCGGTCTTGCCTTCTGCCAGGGGCCTCACGCGCGCCGCCGAGCTCTTGGTGCGCGACGAGGGCCGGGGCCTCTTGAAGCTCCTCTACGTCCCCGACGAGGCCATACCCGACGGCCTCCGCCTGGGCCCGCGCGCCGAGACCATCAAAGGTCCAGCCCGACCAGAAGGCCAGGATGACCCAGATCGGCAGCAGCAGGGGATGGCGGAGCGCCGAGAACACCGAGAGCTTCACTCCAGACACACAAAACCCGACCTAGACCCCGATCAACAGGCGCTCTTGAAGGACGAGCCTTCAGCGGAGCCACATTGATCGAAAGACCCGGTCGGGTTGCTGTTCACCGCCAATCTGGCGACGGCGGCGCATCCTGTCAAGCGACTTCTCTGTCCTGACAATCGCTTCACCTTGAACGGCCAGCGGGAACGAGGCCCTACTCGACGACCTCGGGCTCGGTCGAGATGCCCTGCTCGTCGATCTTCTCGCCGTTGAGGCGGCGCAGGAAGATGTCCCGGCGGTCGTTCTTGTGCAGGTCGTAGACAAAACGCGCGCTGGTGAGGTCAGCGCCCTTCGCGCCCACCACACCCACGATGCGCCACTCGCCGCCCACCCACTCCACCGACATGCTGCGGTCCCGCTTCGTGCGTTTGTGGGTCATGAGCACATGGTACATCGTGGGGATCTTGTTGTCTTGGCGGATGGCGCCGATGTCGGAGAAGCCCTCGACGACGTTCTCAAGCCAGGAGATCGACGTCCCGGCGCTCTCGCCATGCGCGCCCACCTGAAGGAGCTCGGAGGGGGTGCAGCTCCCCACCATCTTCTCTTCGTAGAGGTTGTAACAAGAGGTCAGCGCCAAGGCGGCGACGCGGTCCTTCTTCACCAAGGCGTCGTTGAACCGGGTCATCAGCGCGATGACCTCGTCTTGTTTGGGGGCCTTGGGCGGGCGCTCGGCGGGGCGCTCGTTGCTGCCGCCACGATCTTCTCCGGCGGGCATCGGCACCGGGCAGGCGCCGATGGGCAAGCTCACGTCGCCGTCGATCACCGGGGCCCCGGCCTCATCCACGGTGACCTTCACCTCGCGGGTCAAGGCACGATCGGCCAAGCAGGCGCCCCAGGGCGTCGGGGCGGCGAAGCTCAAGGTGACCGGCACCACCCAGGCGTCGCCTTGTTTGACCGGGCCGCCCACCTTGGCGGTGCCGCCCTCGCCCAGAAGCACACACCAGCCCTTGTCGGTGTCCGCGGTCAAGAAGCGCTGGTTCTCGTAGGTGGGCGAGATGCGCAGGGCCTCGCCCGCGGCGGGGTTCTCGGAGAACGCGAGATCCTTCTGTTGCAGGCACTCGGCGTCGAACATGCCGGCGCGCACCCAACGCGACCGCCCAAGAAGCTCGACGCCGACACGCCCCGCGGGGACCGCCTCGGCGACCTTGGCGCGCACGGCCTCGGTCACCTGATCATCGGTGAGGGTGGGCCCGCAGGCCCCGAGGGTGAAGGCGAAGACGGCGAAGGCACGGGGGCTTTGCATGGTCGCTCCTGAGGTTGGCCTCTGCGCCTATCGGATCCTGCCAGGGATGTCCAAAGATCCGAGGTGAGCAACTTGCTAAGCTGTGCTCGGAGCGTGCGGATGGCCCAGGTGTTTGTCGTTCACGGTGACCTCACCGAGCTGGCCTGCGACGCCTGGCTGTTGCCGACGGACTACCGCTTGGGCGTCGTGTGGTACTGGCGTGAGCGCCCCGCCCTGCAAGGGGTGCCCTGGGCGGACGTGCAGCTCGCGCGCCCGGAGACCTGGGGAGAGCCCGGCGGCCTCACGACGATGCCGCTCACCCATGTGCCCCCCGGCGCGCCCACGCCTTGGCTCACCCGGGTTGGCGCCCCGTCCCGGGCCCCGGCGGATCGCCTCTACGGCGCCGTCGCCGCCTTCGTCTCCCAGGCCGCCGTCGCCGCCCGCGCCCAAGGCCCCAAACATGGCCGCGAGCGCCCGCTCCTGGGCCTGCCGCTGGTCGGCACAGGCTTCGGCGGCAAGTCCCGCTGGAAAGGGGAGGTCGCCACGGGGCTATTGGAGATCCTCACCCACTTGGCCCAGCGAGAGCAGGTCGATCTCGCGCTCGTGCTCAAAGACGCCCGGGCCTACGCCGCCGTGCAGGCCCTGCGCCGTGGGCAGCCCGAGCGTTGGCCCGAGCTGACCGATGACGAGCGCGCCGCCGCCGATCGTCTGGGCCGCCTCGCCGCCGCGGGGGAGCTCGTCGTGTTTATGGGCGCCGGGGCCGGGGTTGGCGCGGGCCTGCCGCTGTGGGGAGGCCTGCTCAACGAGCTCGCCCTGGAGGCCGGGATGCCCGAGGAGGTCATCGTGCGTCTGGGCAGCCTGAACGTGCTCGATCGGGCGCGTGTGGTGGCCCGACGGCTCGAGGAGTCTGGCGGCCCGGCCCTTGGCCTGCGGGTCGCGGCGCTCTTGGAGCGCGCCCAGTACAGCCTCGCCCACGGCCTCATCGCCAGCCTGCCCACCCGCGAGTTCATCACCACCAACTACGACACCTGCTTTGAGCAGGCCTGCGCCGCCGCCGAGTCCCCGGTGAGCGCCTTGCCTCTGGCCTTGCCGCCGCCGGGCGGCCGCTGGCTGTTGAAGCTCCACGGCTGCATCCGGGCGCCGGAGTCCATCGTGCTCACCCGCGACGACTACCTGCGCTACGCCGAGGATCGCGCCGCGCTGCAAGGTGTGGTTCAAGCCCTGCTCATCACCCGGCACCTCTTGTTTGTGGGCTTCTCGCTAGACGACGACAACTTCCACCGCGTCGCCGACTCCGTGCGTCGGGTGTTCGCCAAGGTGACCGACGGCGCCCGCCCCAGCTTTGGCGCCGCGCTCTTGCCCCAAAAGGGCGAGTTCGCCGAGGCGCTGTGGGGCGCGGAGATCGAGTGGCTGTCCATGGGCGACAAGACCCGCCCCGGCGCCGCCGATCTCCGCGCCGCGGGCCGCCGGGTGGAGATCTTCTTGGACCATGTGGCCTGCGTCGCCGCGCGCTCGGCGGATCACCTCCTCGACGCCACCTACGACGGCGCGTTGACCGCGGGCGAGCGCCGCATCCGCGCCCAGCTCGTCCCCCTCATGGAGCTGCTAGAGTCCGACCCCACGCTGAACCAGGGCCCCGTCGGCGAGGCCGTGAACCAGCTCCTGCGCCGCCTGGGCGATCCCAACGCCCAGCGGCGCCTCGACGGCCTCTAAACCGCCGCCCGCGCCGCGTAGCCCTCCCAGAGATCCTCCCGACCGGCGGCGATGAGCGTCTCCCGGATCTGCTCCGGTCGAGTTGTGTACCAGCCGATGCCGCCGCAGGTCCCGCAGGGGCCCACCTCGTCAAAACGCCCTTGGATGTGGGCGAGTCGGCGGCTCGTCGCCACGGCCCCGCCCCACAAGGTGCGGAACGACGACTCATGGAGCGGCCCCAGGTCCAAGTGCCCGGCGAGATCGGCGCAGCACATCATCAGGTGGCCGTCGTGGCGAACCACCGGGGTCACCCACAGCCCCGGGCAGGGCTGGCGAGGGCCAGGCGTGACGGCCGTGGACTGCCAAGGCCGGTCCTGCCACACCTTCACATGGACGTGGCCGCGGTCCTCCTCGACGATGTGGTCTCGGGCCGTCGCTTGCTCGTAGAGCAGATCCGCGGCGAGCTGCCCCGGGCCGCCCGCGCCCACGGAGAGCCGCTTCACCATGATCTCGCTGTAGCCCCGACCGCCGCCGTGACAGCGCAGGAGGTCCGACCAATACTCAACAAACGCGCCGAGCTCGCGGTGGTTGCCCTCTTGCACAACAAACTGGAGCTGCACGTTGAGGCGCACGTCGGAAAACGGCAGCCGGGCCCGGCGCATGATGAGGTGCCGCACGTTGCGCCGCACCCGCGCCAAGGCGTCTTGGCCCTTGACGCGGTGGTAGGTCTCGGGCGTGTGGGCGTCGAGGGTGCAGACAAAGAGGATCGGCAGCTCAGGCCGCCGGGCGTAGACCTCCACCAGCCGGTCCATTCTCGCCGGGGTGAGCACGATGGCGTTGGTGTCTACGCGCAGGTAGCCCACCCGCCCGGCGAGGTGATCCTGAGCCAGGGCGAGCATGTCCTCAAGCTGGGGGTGCAGCGAAGGATCGCCCAACCACTGAAAGATCACATGGTCAAAGCGGCAGTCCTCTTCAGCCAAAGACCGTAAAATCTTCTCGTAGCGCCCGAGGTCCATCAGGCCCTTGGGCACGGCGTGAACCTGCGCCCAGCCCTCGTGGTGCGGCGCACACATCGAGCACGAGAGGTTGCAGCGGTCGGTGGGCTCGATCTGGAGCACCCCGAAGGTGTCAGGCCGGAGGTCCAGAGCGTCTCCTCATGCGGGGGAGCGGTTGCGCCCGGGCGGTCGCTGTGACAGGTTAGCGTGCCGAGGAGGTCCGATGCGCCTGATTCTCTCCTGCGCTGCCCTGGTCGCGCTCACCGCTTGCGCCAACCCCTGCGCCGACATGTGCAAGGAGATCGCCGCCTACGCTGAAGAGTGCGGCTACACCGTGCCCGATGGCGAGCCCCAGGCCTGCATCGAGGCCAGCCCCCGCTCCGCGTTCACCCCTGAAGAGCTCGACGTGTGCCGTGGCGCCGCGGACGATCTCCGCGCGGAGTGGACGTGTGAAGACGTCGGCGACTACTTCGACGACGGCGCCGCCGCCGAGTGAGCCCAGGTTGAGCCCGCGCGCCGCGTGTCCCGAGACGATCGGGGGGTCGGCCTGAGGATCCTCGCGAGAGTTCACACATTCCCTGAACCGCGTTATTGACGTGTCCAGAGAGCCCTCGTCCCCAATCTGCGGTACACTGCCTCAGCCCTGATCCGAGGCGAGACCGCGCGAGGCTCTGACGCGAGTTAGAGTGCTGTTCGGCTCGCCTCGCCCCTGGCGAAGAGCAGCAAGAGGTCGCTCGGATGGATTCCCAGGCCCAGCCCCCGCCCACGTTCCAGCCGGAGCTGTTCGGGAAGTATTTCCTGATCGACCGCGTCGCCACGGGCGGCATGGCCGAGATCTTCAAGGCCAAGACGTACTCCACGGCGGGCTTTGAGAAGCTCCAGGTCATCAAGCGCATCCTGGCGCACCTCAGCGACAACGAAGACTTCGTGTCGATGTTTATCGACGAGGCGAAGATCAGCGTCTCCTTGCAGCACGCGAACCTCGTCCAGATCTACGACTTCGGCAAGATCCGCGACAACTACTACATCGCGATGGAGCTGGTCGAAGGCAAAGACGTCAAGCAGATCCTCCGCAAGCTCGCCCAGAAGCGCAAGCTGCTCCCTGAAGAGTTCGCGATCTTCATCGCGCACGAGGTCTGCAAGGGGCTCGACTACGCCCACAAGAAGACGAACCTGCAGGGTGAGCCCCTGGGCATCATCCACCGCGACATGTCGCCGTCCAACGTGCTCGTGTCGTACTCCGGTGAGGTGAAGATCGCCGACTTTGGCATCGCCAAGGCCGAGATGTCCACCTACAACACCAAAGACGGCGTGCTCAAGGGCAAGTTTGAGTACATGAGCCCCGAGCAGGCCCGCGGGGAGGACGTCACCCAGCAGTCCGACATCTTCTCTGTCGGCATCATCCTCTACGAGATGTTGACCGGCCGGCGCCTGTTCAAGACTGAGAACGAGATCAAGACCTTAGAGAAGATCAAGGCCGTCTCGATCCGCCCGCCCTCGTCGATGAACCCCAACATCCCCCAGCGCCTCGATGAGCTGGTGATGAAGGCGCTCTCGAAGGACTGCACGAGCCGCTACGCCGATGCCCGTGAGCTTCAACAAGACCTGCTGGAGTACATGTACCCCAGCACCCCCACGGCGATTCAGCGCAGCCTCGCCCTGTTCATGGACCAGCTCTTCGCCGATGACATCTTGGGCGAGCGCGGTCGGCTTGAAGAGGGCTCCAAGATCACCAAGGCGCTGTACCTCCAGCAGCAAGAGCGTGAGGCCACCCGCCCGCCGCCGCCCGCGCCCGGAGAGTGGGAGGAGGGCCCCTCATCAAGCGCCTCGCTGAACCCGCCGCCGCGCCGCTGGCCGCTGTTCGCGATGACGGCCTTGTCTCTGGCCCTGTTTATGGGCCTCGGCTTCGCGATCTGGAAGCTCATGCAGCCTCCGCCCGAACCTCAGGTGATCGAGGTGAAGGTGAGCCCCACCACCGGGGCGCTGGTGCTGCGCACCCAGGTCCCGGCGCGCTTCTTCTACGACGGTGAGCTGCTCGGCGAAGGCAAAACCGTGGTGGAGCGTGGTGATCTCAAGCCCGGCGAGCACAAGCTGCGCGTCGAGGCCGATGGCCACGAGCCCTACGAGGAGCCCGTCACCGTCGCCGCGGGCGAGAAGCTGATCATCCCGATCAAGCTCACCCCCGTCGCCGCCGTCACGCCCGACAAAGACGACAACACCCCCCGGGCCTACGCCTCCATCGTCTTTGAGTCCGACCCCAAAGGCGCCACGGTGAGCGTCGATGGCCGCGAGCTCGGCCAGACGCCGTACACCTGGGAGAAGGCCGTCGTGGGCCGCGACTACCGCGTGCGCCTGCGCCTCAACGGCTACGACGACTCCAGCTTCAGCGCCGAGGCCCCCGATCAGGCCGGTGAGAGCCGCATCTTCACCCGCAAGCTCAGCGTCAAGACCGCGGGCAACAACCCCCCCGCAGGCGGCACCACCGCCCCCACCGCCGCCGCGCCGGGCAAGGTGAGCGTGTCGTTGGCGGCCTCAAACCGCTGGGGCGAGGTCTACATCGACGGCAAGAAGGTGGGGACAACCCCGCTCTTCAACTACTCCTTGCCCGCGGGCCCGCACAAGATCGAGGTCAAGAACGCCGAGATCGGCCTCGACAAGAGCGAGACGGTCACGATCGTCGGCAACGAGACGAAGCGGGTGATCATCACCCTGGACTGAGCCGCGCCGCCCGGCCTAGGGCAGCGGCCCGAGGATGATCACGCCGTTGTCTTCAGGCTCGCCCCGGGTGAGCAGGACCGCCGTGGCCGCGCCGCCGCCGGCGACGATGGCGCCGACACCCGTCCACAGCCACCACCGGCTGTTGTCGGACTCGATGTACTGAATCTGGAGCTCCTCGTTGGGATCGAGGAGGAGCTGGGTGAGCACGGCGTTGGTGTCGAGATCCAGGGGCGCGATGTCGATGCTCACGCGGTCGGGGCGCAGGTCACCGGCCTCGTTGACGTAGCTGGTGAGGCTGGGGATGAGATCGACCATGGCGGCGACGGGATCGTCTCCGGCGTCGGCGACGAGGGCCTTGGAGAAGCTCTTCGTGCGCGGCGAGTAGAGCTGAACGGCCACCTTCTCGCCGCCGATCTCCCCGGCGAGGAGCACGAGGGTGGAGTCGGCGTGCTCACCGATGGAGCGGTAGAGCGGCTCGATCTGCGCCGAGCGGGAGAGTGAGGTGTCGCCGGGCACCCCCAAGGCCACCTGGGCCACGGGCACGGTGATGTCCAGCGTCTCCCCGGCCTTGAGCTCCACCGCCGTGTAGCTGCGGCGGCCCCCTTCAGCGATGGCGAAGATGTGGTGGGTGCCCGCGGGCAGGCGCTCGGCGGAGAGCGGCCCAACGCCCAGCGGCCGACCATCGACGGTGATGCTCACGGGCACGCTGGTGTCGGCGCCGTTGAGGTTGAGCGTGCCGACACCGGCGTCGAGCACCTCTTTGCGCACCCCGTCAAAGAGCGCGATGACCGGCGGCGGGTAGCTGATGGGATCAAGCTCACGGCCTGGGTCGAGGATCACGACCTCACGATAGGCCCCGCGGGCGGCGTCTTCTTCGCCCATGGCGTAGTGCGCGATGCCCAACAGCAGGTAAGCCTCGATGAGCTCCGTGGTGCGTCCCGTCGCGGCGATGCCCTCCCGCAGATCCACCGTGGCGCGCTGCAAGAGCGGGATCGCCTGATCGGGCTGGGCGCGCTCGTAGAGCACACGGCCCTCCTCAAGCTTCACCTTGCCGTCGCGGAGCGCCATGTCGGCGATGATCAGCTCCTCGCGGCCCTTGACGCGGGCGCTCACACGCTGGGGCTCTACCCAAGTGAGCGCCCCGCCGCGCTCGATGGCCTCGCCGATGGACACGGCGGCGGCCTCTCCGGCGGTGGCGTCGAGGCCCTCCACATGAACGCCGACGACCGCGACTTCAGGGAGCTTTGCCGCGAGCGCCACCTGGCTGAGAGAGAGCGTCAGGGCGGAGAGCAGGATAGGCATCGGGGGTCCTTCACGCGCGTTTCTCGCCAAGCATAGCACCGAGAGGGCGAAGCCTTGACCTTCCTCACGCTCCTCGTCGCCCTCGCCCTCTCTCCGATGGCCCAGGCGACGTCCGCTGACGCCGACCGGCTCCTGCGCGCCGAGCGTGTGGGCGAGGCCTTGGAGGAGGCGCGGCGCTCTGTGGCCGCCGACCCTACGGATGTCGTCGCCCATGAGATCGTCATCGACGTGCTGCTCAACTTTGGCCTCGGCGCCGAGTCCGAGGCGCTGTACAAAGACTGGCTCAAGGGGCGCGAGAACGACGCCTTGGCCTGGTACCTCTTGGGCCGCGCCACGCTGGACGCCAACCTCGCCCGGGCGGCGTACCTGCGCTCGGCGGAGATCGCCCCCCGCTACGGGCGGGCGCACATGGGCCTCGCCTCGGTGCATCGCGCCCGCGGTGAGCTGGATCAGGCCGAGCGCGCCTACCGCCTCGCCCTCAAGCTCGACCCCAACCTGCCCGAGGCGTGGATCGGCCTGGGCGCGGTCTGCATCGCCCAAGAGCGGCCGGATGAGGCGGTGAAGGTGGCCGAGGCGGCGATCAAGGCCGTGCCCGGCGACCCCGAGGCTTACTTGGCCCTGGCTGAGCTGCGCCCCGAGCGCGCTGTGGAGATCCTCACCCAAGCCAGCCAGAAGGTGACCACCGACCCGCGGATCTACGCCTCGTTGGCCCAAGAGCTGATGCGGGACGGCCGCTACGCCGAGGCCCGCGCCCATGTGGAGCGCGCGGTGATCCTCGTGCCGGCCTCGCCCCAGATCAACCTCTTGGCGATGCAGGTGAAGGAGCTGGAGTCGGGCGCGCTCACCTGGACCGGCGCCGAGCGCCTCGCCCGCGCCCGGGCCCTGGCCAACGAGACCCCGGTGGCCGCCCTGGTCGAGCTCGACGTCTTGGCCAAAGACTTCCCGAGCTCCGCCTTGGTCGCCTTGGCCCAAGGACACGTCAAGAGCGCGCGGGGGGATCTCGCCGGGGCGGAGGCCGCCTTGGGCCGGGCCTTACGGCTCGCGCCCGACTCCCCCGACGCCCAGGCCGCCATGGGGCTTCTGTGGTTGGGGCGAAACCAGGCCCGTGAGGCGAAGCCCTTGTTGGAGGCCGCCTGGGCCCGGCGCCCCCAAGACGCCTCCTTGGGCATCTCCGTGGGCATGGCCCGCTTGGGCACTGAAGGCTCGGAGTCCGCGCTCACGACGCTCTACGAGGTCGCCCGGCGCAGCCCCGCCGACCCGCGGCCGATCATGGCCATCGTCTCGGTCTACAGCCAGCTCGGCCAGACCCAAGCCGCCTACAACGTGCTCGCCGAGGCCACCGCGCGGCTGCCCCACCCCACCCTGCTCGTCGCCCAGGCCGCCGCCGCGAAGGACCTCGGGCGGCTCGCTGAGGCCGTCGCGCTCTTGCGCCGGGTGTATGGCATCACCGGCGAGGCCCGCTACGAGCGCCTCGCGAACGAGCTTGAGGCGAAGATCCCCTGATGTCTTGGAGACCCCAAAATGGCCCAGCGTGAGGGCTCGATCCTCTGCCCTTCTTGCCGCAAGCTCATCCACGTCTCCGAGACGAGCTGCCCCTACTGCGGCGCCGTGGCCCCGGGCCTCGTGCGGGCGCCGCGCAGCCTCGACGCGGTGATCGGCCCCGACGCCGACACCTCGGCCTGGCTCGTCGGCGCCTGCGCGGCGATGTACCTCTTGAGCCTCGTGCTCGACCCCAGCGCGGTCATGCGCTCCTTGCAGAACTTCTCGTTGTACACGGCGTTCGCGCCCTCCACCGGCATCCTCTACACCCTGGGCATGACCGGCGGCATCGCCATCATCTTCGGCGGCTGGTGGACGGTGCTCACCTCCAGCTTCTTGCACGCGAGCCTCGTGCACGTCGCCTTCGAGCTGATGTGGACACGCAGCCTCGGCCAGATGGTCTCCACCTGGTTTGGCCCGGCGCGGCTCTTGGTCATCTGGTTCGTGAGCGGCGTGGTGGGCCACGTCTTGTACAACCTCCTGAGCGATCAGCCGATGGTGGGCTCGGACGCCAACATCTGCGGCCTCTTGGGCGCCTTGCTCGCCTTCGGGCGTCGCGCGGGCGGCAGCTTCGGCGCTGATCTGATGAAGCGGATGACCGTGATCACCGCGATCTTCTTGGGTTTGCCCCTGCTCTTTGGCGCCTCGCTCAACACCGCCGACCTCGGCGGCCTCGTCGCCGGGGCCGTGCTCGGCAGCGTGATGCCCGTGGCCGACCAGGCCCGGGAGACCCGCGTCGCGCAGCTCACGGCCCTGGTCTTCATCGGGCTCACCGTGCTGGGCTTCGTCGCTTCAGCGATACGGCTGGGGCCGATGATGTTGGGCGGGCCTTGACTCACCCACGGCGGTCACTGCGGAGCGGGCCTCGTTCGGGCTACGCTGGGCGTATGTTCACCGCCGCGCTGCTGCTGCTCCTCGCCCCCGCCGCCTTCGCCCAAGACGCGGACACCGGAGACGCCGGGCCCGGCCTGCCGACGCGGCCCCTGCACGGCGCCGACAGCGACGAGGACACCTGGCCCGACTCCGTGGACTGCGCCATCGACGATCCAACGGTCTTCCCGGGCTCCTTGGAGCTGTGCAACGGCCTGGACGATGACTGCGACGGCGTCATCGACAACATCCCCGAGACCTGCGACGGCCTGGACAACGACTGCGACGGCGAGGTCGACGAGGCCGAGGAGTGCCGGTCTTGCGGAGGGGAGCCCGCCCTCGACACCGGGGCCGCCGCGCTCCTGTTTCCGCTGTGGTGGAGACGCCGTCGGAGGATGACCCTCGACAACCCCTGAACATCTGTTTAAATCGTCAAGACGTTCAGGCTGATCTCCCCTCCCGCTCCGGCCCTCCTCATGCTCGTCCTCGGGATCGATCCCGGCTCCGTTCACACGGGCTACGCCTTGGTGGACCGAGATCGTGGGCGTTACCTCCTGCGCTCGGCGGGGGCGATTCACACGAACACCAAAGCCGACATCCCCAGCCGCCTGCTCACGATCTTTCAGGGCCTCCAGAGCTTGCTCACCCTGCACCAGCCTCAGGTGGTGTCGATCGAGGCGATCTTTCGGCACAAGTCCTCGGAGTCGGCGCTGCGGCTGGGCCAAGCCCGGGGGGTGGCGCTCCTCGCCGCGGCCCAGGCCGGGGTGCCTGTCTTTGAGTACAACAACATGACGGTGAAGAAGTCGGTGACCGGCTCGGGCAGCGCCGACAAGGTGCAGCTCGCGCGGATGGTGCGGCTGCTCGTCGGCGCTGATGAGTCCCTCACCGCGGATGCCACCGACGCCATCGGCATCGCCATCACGCACCTCGCCCACGCCAAACACCACGCCATCGTTCGGAGCCTCACATGATCGCGCGCCTCGCCGGAGACGTCGTCGAGCGCCTGCCCGGCGCCGTCGTGATGGACGTTCGAGGGGTTGGGTACCTCGTGCACGTCGGGCCGCGCCTCGTCGGAGAGCTCTCCGACGGCGCGGCGGCCACGCTCTACATCTCCACCCAGGTCAGCGAAGACAGCATCCGCCTGTTCGGCTTTGGCCGGGCGGCGGAGCGCCAGTGTTTTGAGCTGCTCACCACCATGCCCCGGGTGGGCCCCAAGCTCTCCCAGGCCCTCGTGGATCACCTGGGCTTGGAGGGCCTCGCCGCGGCCATCGACGCTGAAGACACCCGCGCCTTGGCCGCCGCGCCGGGTGTGGGCAAAAAGACGGCGGAGCGCCTGGTCTTGGAGCTTCGGGGCAAGATCCCCGTCGAGTTCCGCGCCGCCGCCGCCACAGCCGACGCCGCCGCCGAGGCCCCGCCCAAAACCAAAGATCACGACACCCTCGTGCTGGCCTTGGCCCAGCTCGGCTACCGCAAGTCCGAGATCGACCAAGCCCTCGCCGGCCTCGCCGCGCGGGGCCTCGACGGGGCGGACGTGCCCACCCGCCTCTCCCACTCCCTCAAGATCCTCTCGGGGGGCTGAGCCATGACGACACGACTCGTAGACGCCGCGCCCAAAGATCCCATCGATCCGGCGCTTCGCCCCAAGAACCTCGATGAGTACGTCGGCCAAGAGCGCATCAAGGCCAACCTCAAGGTGTACATCCGCGCGGCGATTCAGCGCGGCGAGGCCTTGGACCACGTCATCTTCGCCGGGCCGCCGGGCCTGGGCAAGACGTCTCTGGCCTACATCATGGGCGAAGAGCTCGGCGTGGAGGTCAAGACGGCCTCGGGGCCGACGATTGAGCGCGGGGGCGATCTCGCGGCCCTGCTCAACAACCTCGAAGACCGCCAGATCCTGTTCATCGACGAGATTCACCGCCTCAACCGCGCCGTTGAGGAGGTGCTCTACCCGGCGATGGAGGACTACGAGATCGACGTGCTCATCGGCTCGGGGCCCGGCGCGCAGTCGGTGAAGCTGCCGCTCAAACGGTTCACGCTCATCGGGGCCACCACCCGCACGGGCCTGCTCAGCTCGCCGCTGCGGGCGCGGTTCGGCATCCAGTGCAGCATGGACTTTTACACCCCCGCCGAGCTTGAGCTGATCCTCGTGCGCTCGGCCCAGCGCCTCGGCGTGGAGATGACCGGCGAAGGCGCCCGGGAGCTCGCCGGGCGCTGCCGAGGCACGCCGCGCGTGGCGAACCGCCTGCTCAAGCGGGTGCGTGACTTCGCCCAGGTCGAAGGCAAAGGGGTGATCGACCTCCCCCTCACCCAGTCCGCCTTGGAGCGCCTGCAGGTAGACCGCTTCGGCCTCGACGGCATGGACATCCGCATCCTGCGCACCATCGTCGAGAAGTTTGACGGCGGGCCCGTGGGCCTCACCAACCTCGCCGCCGCCATCGGCGAGGAGCCCGACACCATCGAGGAGGTCTACGAGCCGTTTCTGATTCAGCACGGCTTCTTGCAGCGCACGAGCCGCGGGCGCGTCGTGGGTCGTCTGGGATATGAGCACCTGGGCCTCACCTTCCGCCCCGTCGCCAAAGAGAAAGAGCAAGAGGAGCTGTTCTGAGATGAAGTGGTCGCCTCTTTTGGCCTCTCTCTTGGCTGTGGGCTGCGGGCCCAAGACGCTGTTGCCCACGACGACGCTCTCGTTGGGCGAGGCGTCGATCACCGTCGAGGTCGCCGACACCCCGAGCGAACGACACAACGGGCTCATGTTCCGCGAGGCCATCGGCGCCGACGCCGGGATGCTCTTTGTGTACCCCGATCCCCAGCCACGCTCGTTCTGGATGGAGAACACCACCATCCCGCTCTCCATCGCTTACCTCGACGCCCAGGGCGTGATCCTCAACATCGAGGACATGCGGCCCCTCACCCGGGACGGCGTGCGCTCCTCTGGCCCGGCGCTCTACGCCTTAGAGATGAACCGCGGCTGGTTTGAGTCCAACCAGATCAAGCCCGGTCAGACCGTGGCGGGGCTGCCCGGCCCCAGCAAAGAATAGGGCGCCGACGTCCCTTCACAGGGCTACACTGGCCAACGGATGCGCCTAAACCCGCCCCAGCAGACGCTAAACGCGCCCGTCGTCGCCGAGGGCGTGGGCCTTCACACGGGCGTGTGGTGTAAGGCGCGCGCGCTCCCGGCGCCTGCCCACCACGGCGTTCGTTTTGTGCGGGTGGACCTCCCCGGCGCGCCGGAGCTCCCCGCGGCGGTGAGCCATGTGCGCTCCACCGTCTTGGCCACCACCTTGGGCGAGGGTGAGGCCTCGGTGAGCACCGTCGAGCACCTGCTCGCGACGCTCTACGCCTTGGGCGTCGACAACGCCCGGATCGAGGTCGAGGGCCCCGAGCTCCCGGTGCTCGACGGCTCGGCCGGTGTGTGGACCGAGCGTGTGCTGGCCGCCGGGGTCGTGCCCCAAGACGCCGAGGTCGCCGTCCTGCGCCTCACCCGGCCCCTCTCGCTCTCCGATGGCGATCGCCAGGTGATCCTGCGGCCCTGCGAGGACGGCCTGCGCCTGCAGGTCACCGTCAACTTTGACCACCCCACCATCGGCGAGCAGCGTGTGCAGCTCGCCGTGAGCCCCGAGAGCTTCTTGGCCGAGCTCGCCTGGGCGCGCACCTTCGGGTTCTTGGAGGAGGTCGAGCGGATCCGCGCGGCGGGGCTCGCCCGAGGGGGCAGCCTAGAGAACGCCGTCGTCTTCTGCCGAGAGCGCGGCGTGCTCAACCCCGAGGGCCTACGCGCCGCCGATGAGCCCGTGCGCCACAAAGCCTTGGACCTGCTGGGCGATCTGAGCCTGCTCGGCGCGCGGCTCTACGCTGAGGTGGAGGTGCGCCGACCGGGCCACGGCATGACCTTACAGGCCGTGCGCGCGCTGCTGAATGAGGCGGCGACACGGTCCTGAGCTGAAAGCGCGGCCCTGAAGCGAGTGACCCCGCCAGGGGGACTGGCGGGGTCATCATGCCGAGAAGGTTTACTTCTTCGGGCCCGGCTTCGGGCGGGGGGACGGACGCCAACGCATAAGACCTCCAGCGGTTGATGAGTTTTTCTGGGGAGCACCAGGAACAGAGTCAGCATGGTCTTGACTTTGCCCTCTGTCAAGCGTCCCCCCCTCTCAAATCTCACGTTCTTACGATCCTTCCCGGCCCAAGGCGGCGCCGGGGGCGAGCGACCGGGGTTAAGACGACGCCGATGAGCCTCCGCGCCGCCCGCTGGTCCGACGGTGACACGCCGACCCTGCCTCCAGGGCCGCCCTTTGAGGCGCGGGCGCTCACCCCGTGGATCGGCCGATCCTTCACCCTGCCCTGCGGAGATCCCCGCCTGCCAGAGGTCTGCGCCGGTGGGCCCGCGCCGTCCCCAGCCCTTGAGAACCTCGTCGGCCTCACCCGGGCCTGGGCCGAGCACCCCGAGTGGCTCAGCTTCATGGACCCCGACGCGCCCAACCACGAGGCCAAGCTCCTGGAGCGCGCCCTCTACCTGCGCCGCTGGGCGCCGTGGCTGCCCCCGACGGGCCGGGCCCTGGACCTCGGCGCCGGGGTGGGCCGCTTCACCCACCTCTGGCTCGATCGTGGCCAAGAGGTGCTCGCTGTGGAGGCCGACAGGCGCAGTCTTGAGCGCCTCTTGTGGTTGGCCGCGGGCCGCGCCGGGCGCTTGGACCTGCGCTGGACGACGGCGGAGCGCCTGGGCGACGAGGGCCCCTTCGATCTTTGTTTCGCCGTAGAGCTGCTCAACTACGTCGATGATCCTGTGCGTTGCCTGGAGCGCGCCGCGGCGAACCTCCGGCCTGGGGGCCTGCTCTTCGGCGCTGTGGAGGCCGAGCTGGGCTGGCTGATGTCCGCCGACGCCGCCCCGGGCAGCCTCGCCGCCTTAGACGCCCACGATCCCCTGCTCGTCCCGGGCGACCGCTTCGTGCGCACGTACTCCGAGGCCAGCCTGCGCGCGCTGCTTCAAGGCTGGGAGCTGCTCTTGCTCACGCCGAGCCACTATGTGCTCTCTGGGCCGTTTGAGCAGGCCGCCGGGCCCCTGAGCCTGGAGGCGCTGATCGCCTGGGAGGACCGCCTGCGGGCTCACCCGGTGTTGGGGCCGCTCCATCGCGCCTGGACCTTCGTGGCGCGTCGTCCATAACGGTCATTCGTAGCGCGTTTTTTCAGGTTCTAAGATCTGGGATCTCCGCTTAAAAAAGTGAGCGGGCGGCGCTTGTTCGGTCAGTTTGTGTCCGTTTGAGCCTGGATCGAGGCCATGAACGGGTTATTTAAGGGTGTCGGCGACGCTTGCGCCAAAGGCTTGTCCCGGCTCTCTCCAACCCCTGCGGCGTCGCCGTGGGCGCGTCACGTCGCGCGCCTGCCGTCGCTGAGGGCTGCTCGCACCCTCAAGAACTGCTCATCGGTCGCCTTCGCGACCGGCCGCGCCGTCGTCGGCGCCCCACCGCGACCGCTCCGCGAGAGCGCGCCGCGTCATCCCCACGCCCAAGGAGGGAACATGACCACCCTGACCGCCTCGCTCCGCGTCCCCGCGCCCCGCGGCCGGTCGATGCCCACCACGCGCCACACGCGCCGCGCCTCCATCGACGCTCCCCGCTTCGATCTGCGCGACCGCGCGCTGAGCCCCATCGAGCTTGTCACCGTCGCGGGCGTCATCGTGCTCAGCGCCGCGCTCAACACGCGGCTGTTTGAGCTCGTGTTTTGGCTCGCCTCGATGGCCTGATCGGCCTCTTTGACCCCACGGAGGGCGTCCCAGGTTGGGGCGCCCTCCTCGTTTGGGGGACTCCCCACGACGAGCGTTCACGACGGGACACCCCTGCTCTCTGCGCGCCTGGGTTATGATGAGGCGCCCCTGTCACGCACCCCTGCTGCGAACCCCCAACTCCACCCAGGCCCGTCGGCGTCATGTCATCGCTTGAGAAGACCCTGCATGACGTTGACTCCGAGGACGCCGGGGGGGTCGACACCAACACCAACGTGTTGACCGTGGTGCACCACATCCGCCCGGACGCCGTCGGGGTGCGTCGCGCGCTGGCCGCGGGGCCGCCGCTGGTGTTGGGCCGGGGTCGCGGTGAGCTGGGGGCAGGAAACCTCGACGATCCCCTGCTCTCCCGGGCGCATTGTGAGGTGAAGCTCAACGACCAAGGCGTCGAGGTGCGCGACGCGGGCAGCCTCAACGGATCCTTCGTCAACGGCCAGTCCTTCACCCGCACCGCTCTGCGTGAGGGCGACATCCTCGGCCTGGGCAACATCCTCCTGCTGTTGCACCGCGCGCCGCGCAGCTTCACCCCGCGCCCGCACCCGCGGCTGATCGGCGGCAGCGCGAAGCTCTCTCGCCTGCTTGAAGACGTAGACCGCGTCGCGCCCCGAATGACGACGGTGCTCGTGCAAGGTGAGACCGGCGTTGGCAAAGAGCTCATCGCCCAAGAGGTCCACCTCGCCAGCGGCCGACAAGGGCGCTTCGTCGCGGTGAACTGCGGGGCCATGCCCGAGGCGCTTCTGCTCTCGGAGCTCTTCGGCCACACCCGCGGCGCGTTCACCGGGGCGGATCGTGAGCGCACCGGGCTCGTTCAGGCCGCTGAAGGCGGCACGCTCTTCTTGGACGAGATCGGCGAGGCCCCGCCGGGCCTTCAGGTGGCGCTGCTGCGCCTGCTTCAAGAGCAAGAGTATCGCCCGGTCGGCTCAAGCCAGGTCCACAAGGCCGACGTGCGGTTTGTCGCCGCCACCCACCGCGATCTCTCCGTGCTCGTCGCCCAAGGCCAGTTCCGTGAGGATCTCTTCGGCCGCCTGCGCTGGGCGCTCCATGTGCCCTCCTTACGCGAGCGCCCTGAAGACATCCCGCTCCTCGCCCGGCACTTTGTGCGCCTGCACGCTGGCCGCCCCTTGGACATCCACCGCAGCCTCATGCTGCTGATGCTGCGGTACCGTTGGCCCCGAAACGTGCGAGAGCTCGACGCCTGGATTGAGCGCCTGTGTGTGGAGCAGTCCGACGCCGACAGCCTGCGCCCGTCAGACTGGATTCAGCTCGCCGTGAGCGCTCAGGAGCCCAGCGTCCCCCCGCCTCCGGCCCCAGCCGCCGCCGCGCCTACGCTCACCGACCGCAGCGTGAAGCCCAGCGCCGAGTCCCTCCGCCAGCTCTTCTTCGCCGTGAACGGCAACGTGAAGGCCCTCGCCGGGCGCCTGGGTGTGTCCCGAAACACCCTGTACCGCTGGTTTAAGGAGTACGAGATCGACCCCGACGCCTTACGATCCGGCGGGGTTGACGGCCTGGGCTGAGCGAGCCTGGGCTGAGCGAGCCTGCACCAGCCGCGCGCCCAAAGCCGCCGCCGCGCCCCAGCCGCTCGCCGCCAAGGCCCACAGCCAGATCGAGCCCGGCCCGGCCTCCTCCTCTGGTTGACCGACGGCCTCCTCCGCCGCGGAGCTGAGCAGGCCATCCACCCCCAGCCGCAGGCGCAGCTCTGGACCGGGGCCGTCGGGGCGCCGCGCCCGCGCTGGGGCCGTCCACACCTCGGCCACCAGCAGCCGGGCGCTCAGGGTCGCGCCGGGCGGCGCCGGGTCGAGTAAGGCGGTGAACACGGCGTCTCCGGCCTTCACGTCCGGCGGCTGGCCGTCATCTCGGGCGACGAAGGTAGACGGCGCGTCGGCCACGAGCTCAACGGTCACCTCACCGGAGAGCCGCCCAGCGCGATCTTCGACCCGCACGATGAGGGGCTCGGCGAAGGCCACGCCCAACACACACCACAGCGGCACCGTCGTCAAACCGTCGCGATCTTGCCCAGACCCACCTGGGGGATGCGCCGCATCACCGTAGACTTGACGATCTCGCTGAGCACCGTGGCCCCGCCCAACATCTCCATGAGCTCCTCGCGGCCTTCAGACTTGGAGAGCTTGCGGCGGATGAGGTCGGGGCGCATGTAGAACTTGAGGTAGGCCTTGGTGCGGTACGCCCGGAGCTGCTCGGCGGTGAAGGTCTCCGTCTCAAGCTGGGGCAACAAGCCGCCGCCGTTCACGGTGTACTCGCGCCAGAAATCGCCGCTCACATAGCCGCGCTCTTGGCTGATCGTGTACAGATCCGTGCCGGGCAGGGCCGTGGCCACAGAGAACGACGCCCAGTCCAGGCCGATGTCGGCGGCGAAGTTCATCGTCTCCTCAACATCCTCCGGCGTGGCGTCGTAGTAGCCGATCATGAAGTAGCCGCGGGTCTCGATGCCCTCCTCGCGGGCGATGCGGAAGGCCTTGCGGGTTTGATCCCGGGTGATCTGTTTGTTCATGATCTTGAGCACACGGTCCGTCCCGGCCTCGACCCCCATGTGGATCGAGCGCAGCCCGGCCTGCTTGAGCCAGCGCAGCACCTCACGATCCACGGTGTCGACCCGGGCGCGGATGTTGAACTTCACCTTGAGCCCGCGCTGCTGCACCAGCTCAGAGAACCGCTTCATCCGGCGTTTGCCGATGGTGAAGGTCTCATCAAACATCACGATCTCACGGACGCCGTGCTCCTTCTCCAGAAACTCCATCTCGTCCACCACCAGCTCGGGCGAACGAAAACGCAGCTTCTCGCTGTAGACCTGGGAACAATACCCACAGTGCCAGGGGCAGCCGCGGGTGGTCACCATCGTCGCGAAGGGGCGAAGCAGGGTGAGGCAGTGGTAGCTGGGGATGTCCACCAGATCCCAGGCGGGCATGGGGTAACGGTCGATGTCTTTGGGCAGGGCCCGGGGGCCGTTTCGCACGACGGAGCCGTCCTTCATGCGCACGACGGTGCCGTCGATGCCGAGCAGGTTGTGCCCGGCCTCCATGCGCTCGCAGATCTCCAAGAAGGTCTCTTCGCCGTCGCCCACCACGGCGAGGTCGAAGCAGGGCCAAGACAGGCTCTCTTCAGCGTAGAGCGAGAGGTGCGGGCCGCCGAGCACGATGATCGCCTCGGGGCAGACCTCACGGACCATCTGCGCGATCTCGATGACCGCGGGCCAGCCCAGCGTCTTGGCCGTGAGCGCGACGAGCTGCGGCTTGATGTCGGCCACCCGTTTGCGCCCCTCGGCGGGGAGCAGGTTCATCGCGTGCAGGTCGAGGAAGTGGACGTCGTGGAAGCCGTTCTGGCGCACCCACGAGGCCAGGCCCAACAAGGGCAACGAGGGGAAGATGCCCAGCTTCTCGGCGGCCTTCTTGGAGAGCGGCTGCTGATCGGCGGCCTCGTGGTACTTCATGAAGAGGATGCGGGTCTTCTTTGACCCGGCGGTGTTCAGCGAGGGCATGGGGGCTCCCGGCGCGTGGTCGGTCAGTCGGCCTCAGGATAGCACCTTCCCCCGTCAACGGTGCGACCCGGCTTGTGAGAGAGCCAGTCTCCGCAGTATACTCGTCCACCGTGCGACCACCACTCCACACCGGACTGCAAACGATGCCCATCACCACCCCGCCTTCCCGCGCCCTCTCACCCGTGCTTGTAGGCGCTGGGCTCGTTTTGTCCCTGACGACGCTCGCCGGGCTGGTCGGATGTTCTGGCAGCGAGGGGGAGGGTGGCCCAGCGGCCTCGAATGGCGGCCCCACCACGAGCCAAGGCCCCGGCAAGGAGCCCTCGGCCGAGGAGCTCGGCGGACGCCGCGACGCCTTGGTGATCGCTGAGCTCTCCGACGCCGACTCGTTGTTGTACGCCGTCTCCCAGTCGGCCTCCGACGCCGCGCTCATCGCGAACCTCAACATGGAGAACTTTGAGGCCACCTTCGACTGCTCCTTGCAGTACACCCCGGCGCTCTTTGAGTCCTGGTCCTGGGACGACACCCACACCATCCTCAAGGTGAAGGTGCGTGAGGGGGTGAGCTGGTCCGACGGCAAGCCGGTCACCGCCCACGACGTCAAGTTCACCTACGATCTCGTCTTAGACCCCGTCGTGGCCAGCCCCCGCCAGTCGATGTTGGAGAAGATGGTCCCGGGCAAGGCGCCCCTGGTGATCGACGACTACAACCTCGAGTTCCACTACCAGAAGGCGTACAACACCGCGACGATGTTGCAGCACGCGAGCCTCGCGCCGTCGCCGAAACACGTCTTAGAGAGCGCCGACCGCGCCAGCCTTCGCGGCAACGACTTCCACAAGAACCCCGTCACCACCGGGCCTTGGAAGATCGACAAGTGGGAGCCCGACTCCCGCATCGTGCTCGTGCCCAACGAGAAGTTCTCGGGCCCCAAAGAGATGTCGCCTCGGCTCAACCGCGTCATCTTCAAGATCATCCCCGAGTACGCCACCCGCCTCATCGAGCTGGAGTCGGGCGCCATCGACCTGATGACGGCGATCCTGCCTGCGGACGCCGCGCGGCTCAAGAAGGAGCACCCCGAGCTGAGCTTCTACCGCCGGGGCTGGCGCTCCAACGACTACATCGCCTGGAACAACTTCGACTCCGCCGACTACAAGGCCCAGAAGGAGACGGCGAAGGAGAACCTCGACTGGTCCAAGGTGAAGCGCCACCCGATCTTCGGCGACGTGGCCACCCGGCGCGCGCTCACGAAGGCCATCGACATCGACAAGCTCATCAAGGACCTGCTCACAACTGAAGACGGTGAGGTCTACGGCCGCCGCGCCGTGAGCACGGTCACCCCCGCCCTGTGCGACACCCACAACAACGACATCCCCCTGATCCCGCTGAACGTCGCCGAGGCCAAGGCTGAGCTGGAGGCGCTGGGCTGGAAGGACACCAACAACGACGGCGTGCTCGACCGCGACGGCAAACCCTTCCGGTTCACCCTGCTCACGAACAGCGGCAACGCCCGGCGCAACAAGGCCGCCGTCATCGTGCAGGACAACCTCAAGTCCATCGGCGTCGACATGCAGATCGAGCAGTCCGAGTCCAACACCTTCTTTGAGCGCCTGCGCAAGAAGGACTACGAGGCCGCGCTCTCGGGCTGGAGCGCCTCGTTGGCGCCAGACATGAACCCGATGTGGCACAGCGGCGAGAAGTACGAGTTCAACTTCACCGGCTACTCAAACCCCCAGGTCGACCAGCTCATCGCTGAGGCCTTGGAGGAGCCCGACGACGCGAAGTCGAACGCCATGATCAAAGAGGCCCAGCGCTTGATCTACGAGGATCAGCCCTACACCTTCTTGTACTGGATGGACGAGATCGTCGCCGTACACTCCCGGTTTAAGGACGTGCGGGTAGACATCCTCTCCCAGTACCGGCGCATGGACGCCTGGTGGGTGCCCGCCAACGAGGTCAAGTACCCTCAGTGACCCGGCGCGGGTGAAGGAAGAGGATGTTCACGTACACGCTCAAGAAGCTGGCGATGGCCCTGCCCCTGTTGTGGGGCGTCATCACCCTGATCTTCTTCTTGATTGAGCTCTCGCCGGGCGACGCCACGGATCGGTTCTTCACCCCGGAGACCCCGCCCGAGGTGCGCCAGGCGATCACCGAGAAGTGGGGCTTAGACAAGCCCGCCGTCACCCGCTACGGCATCATGATGGTGAACCTCATCCAAGGGGACTTCGGGCGGTCGATCTCTCAAGAGCGGCCGGTGTTTGACATCGTGCTCGACGCCTTGCCCAACACCCTCGTGCTGAGCCTGCTCTCGCTCATCGTCATCAACCTCGTCGGCGTCGTGTTGGGCATCGTGCAGGCCGCGCGGCAGTACAGCGCGCTGGACGGCGGGCTCTCGGTGCTCTCGTTGTTCTTCTACTCGATGCCGGGCTTCTGGCTGGCCTTGGTGCTGCAGCTCGTCTTCGGGCTTTGGTGGCCGGTTTTGCCCACCTCGGGCATGATCGACGCCGTCATGCACGACTACATGACCCCCTCTCAGCAGACCGCCGACAAGCTCACCCACCTCATCTTGCCCGGCGTGGCCTTGGGGGTGTCATCCGCGGCGTCTGTGGCCCGGTACATGCGGTCGAGCTTGCTGGAGGTCATTCGCCAGGACTACATCCGCACGGCGAAGGCCAAGGGGCTGCCGGAGTACGTCGTGGTGCTCAAACACGCGCTGAGAAACGCGCTGCTGCCGATCATCACCATCTTGGGCATGCAGCTCCCGTTCTTGGTCTCGGGCGCGGTGCTCGTCGAGCACATCTTCGGCTGGCCGGGCATGGGGCGGCTGATCGTGCTGGCGATCATGTCCCAAGACACGCCGCTCATCATCGCCTGCTTCTTCATCCTGACGATGCTCGTCGTGGTGGGCAACCTGATGGCGGACCTGCTCTACGCGGTGGTCGACCCCCGCATCCGGTTTGAGTGATGGGGGACGCCATGTCAACGACACCGCCGTCACGACACCTTCATCCCGGCGGCGAACCCTCTGGGCTACATCCCTGGCCTGGGGCACCTGCTGCGTGGAGACTGGCCGAACGCCATCGGGCTCACGGGGCAGCTCCTGATCTTGATCTGGGCCGCCGTCGCTGGGTTCCCACGTCTGGGCGCGCTCTTGTTCCCCGAGCAAGGCGGCTCGGGCCTGCACCCCTGGATCGCCCTGGTCTCGTGGTTCGGCGTGCTCGGCCTCGTCGGCTACACGACCTGGGCCGGGCAACAGCCGCCGCCGCCCAAAGACGCCGTGCGTAGCCCCACGGCGGAGCTGATCAAGCAGTTCCAGCGCAACCGCGCCGGGGTCTTCGGCCTGCACATCGTGAGCTGGATGATCGTGCTCGCCCTGCTCACGCCGCTGGTCGCGCCCTTTGATCCCGACGCCATCGCCGCGGGCGACCGCTACATGCCGCCCCAGCCCGGCTACTGGATGGGCACCGACGACTACGGCCGCGACCTGCTCTCCCGCTCGCTCTACGGCGCCCGCATCTCGCTCTCCATCGGCTTCATCGCCGTGGGGCTCTCGGCCACCTTAGGCGCGCTCATCGGCGCCGTGGCCGGGTACTTCGGCGGCTGGGTCGACCGCGCGTCGATGTGGCTGGTCGATCTCCTGCTCGCCTTGCCCCGCCTGGTGCTGCTTCTGGCCATCGTCGGGCTGTTCCGCTCGGCGGGGGCGCAGTCGTTGTTCCTCATCGTCGTGATCTTGGGCCTCACCGGCTGGATGGGCGTGAGCCGCATCGTGCGCGCCCAGGTGCTCACGCTGAAAGAGCAAGACTTTGTGCAGGCCTGCCGGGCCATGGGCATCCCCGACTCCCGCATCATCCTCGGGCACATCTTGCCCAACGCCATGGCGCCGGTGATCGTGAACGCCTCCTTGGCCATCGGCGGCACCATCTTGACCGAGGCCAGCCTCTCGTTCTTGGGCTTGGGTGTGCCGCCGCCCACCGCCACCTGGGGCAGCATCATCAACGACGGGCGTGAGTTCATGCGCACCGCGCCGTGGATCACCATCGGGCCGGGCCTGCTCATCGTGCTCGCCGTGATGAGCTTCAACCTCTTGGGCGACGGGCTGCGCGACGCCCTCGACCCCAAGCTGCGGGGGCGGGCATGAGCGACGACGCGCTGCTCAAGATTGAGGATCTACGCACCTACTTCAAGATGGAGGGCGGCCTCGCCCGCGCCGTAGACGGCGTGAGCTACGAGATCCGCCCCGGGCGCACCCTGGCCGTCGTCGGCGAGTCGGGCTCGGGCAAGTCCGTCACGGCGCTCTCGATCCTGCGGCTCATCCCCAGCCCGCCGGGCGTTCACGCCGGGGGCCACATCTTCTTTGAGGGCCGTGACCTCACCACGCTCAGCGAGTCCGAGCTGCAAGACATCCGCGGCAACAAGATCGCGATGATCTTCCAAGAGCCGATGACGTCTTTGAACCCCGTGTTCACCGTCGGCGACCAGATCGGCGAGAGCCTACGCCTGCACAAGGGCATGACCCGCGCCCAGGCCCGTGAGCACGCCATCCAGATGCTCAAAGAGGTGAAGATCCCCTCTCCCGAGGCCCGGGTAGACGAGCACCCGCACCAGCTCTCCGGCGGCATGCGCCAGCGGGTGATGATCGCCATGGCCTTGGCCTGTAACCCCAAGCTGCTCATCGCCGACGAGCCCACCACCGCCCTCGACGTCACCGTGCAGGCCCAGATCCTCGACCTGATGCGGGAGCTGCAGGCGAGAAACGGCACGGCGATCTTGTTCATCACCCACGATCTTGGCGTGGTCGCCGAGATGGCCGATGACGTGGTGGTGATGTACGCCGGGAAGGTCGTCGAGCGGGCCGATGTGCAGACGCTGTTCGACACGCCGACGCACCCCTACACCCAGGGCCTCTTCCGATCCATGCCCGCTCTTGACGGGCAGCGGGGGCCCCTCGTCCCCATCGAAGGATCCGTGCCTAGCCCCCTGGATTTCCCCAGCGGATGCCGTTTTCGCAACCGCTGCCCCCAGGCTGTGACGCGCTGCGCTGAGTCCGAGCCCGCGCTCTTGGAGCACGGCGCTGGCCACGTCGTCGCCTGCCACGTCGTCGAGGCGAAGCGCCAGGGGGTGAACGTATGAGCGTGTCGTCATCCGGTGAGGTCTTGCTGGAGGTCACCGACCTTCAAAAAACACTTCCCCATCCGCCAGGGGCCTGCTCAGCCGTGTCGTTGGTCAGGTCAAGGCCGTCGACGGCGTGTCGTTCACCGTGCGCCGCGGCGAGACGGTGGGCCTCGTCGGCGAGTCGGGCTGCGGCAAGACCACCGCCGGGCGCACGATCCTGCGCCTCATCGAGCCCACCGGGGGCCGGGCGATCTTTGAGGGCAAAGACATCTTCGCCATGCCCCAGGAGGAGCTGCGTAAGCTCCGCCAGCGCATGTCGATCATCTTCCAAGACCCGTACTCGTCGCTGAACCCGCGCATGAACGTCGAGCGCATCGTCGGTGAGGCCCTGGAGGTCCACGGGATCGCCAAAGGGGCCGCTCTGCGGGAGCGTGTGGCGGCGCTGATGCGCCGGGTGGGCCTGCGGGACGACTCCCTGGAGCGTTACCCCCACGAGTTCTCCGGCGGCCAGCGCCAGCGCATCGGCATCGCCCGGGCGCTGGCGCTGAACCCGAGCTTCATCGTGTGTGATGAGGCCGTCTCCGCCCTTGACGTGTCCATTCAGGCCCAGGTCATCAACCTGCTCAAAGAGCTGCAGGGTGAGCTGGGGCTCTCGTACCTGTTCATCGCCCACAACCTCGCCGTCGTGAAACACATCTCCGACCGCGTGGCGGTGATGTACCTCGGCCGCATCGTCGAGATGGGCACGGCGGATGAGCTCTTTGAGTCGCCGCGGCACCCCTACACCCAAGCCCTGCTCTCGGCGATCCCCAAGCCGCGCCCGGGTCGTCCCAAGGACCGGGTGCTGTTGGAGGGCGACGTGCCGAGCCCGATGAACCCACCCCCGGGCTGCACCTTCCACCCGCGCTGCCGCCACGCCTTGCCCAAGTGCAGCCAGGTGAGCCCGGCGAACGTCGAGGTCTCCCCGGGCCACGTCGTCGCTTGCCACCTCGTCAGCGACGGCCTCACCGCGCCCTACCCCATCACCCGCGCGCCGTCGGCGGGCTGAGGAGGGCACCCTCGTGGACGACTGGAGCTTCTGGGTACGACTCGCTTACGCCGCCGCGATCCTCGTGGTGGCGCGCTACTTGTCTGTGTGGGCGCGGGGCCTCGCCTCCAAAGGGTTAGAGCGCACCGAGCTCGACCCCCTCGTGCGCCAGATGCTCATCGTCGCGGTGCAGCCGTTGATCCTGCTCATCGGCCTCTCCGCCGCCGTGCATGTGCTGAACCTCTCGGCGATCTCCAACGCCATCGCCGCGGCGCTCGGCGGCGCGACCATCGCCATCGGCCTGGGCCTCAAGGGTTACCTCTCCGACGCCGCCGCCGGGGCGCTGCTGCTCACCGTGCGGCCGTTCCAGGCCGGAGACGCCGTGGTGTTGGGCGGCAAGGCCTCGGGGCTCATCCGTGAGGTCGGCTTCTTCATGACGACCTTAGACAGCTACGACGGGAACACCTACTTCGTGCCCAACGGTGAGGTCGCGAGCGCGCTCATCGAGAACATCAGCCGCCGAGGCACCCGCCGGGCCCTGCTCGTCTACCCCGTCACCCCCGACCTCGACCTCGACGCCGCCCGTGAGGCGCTCCTCGCCGTCGTGCGTGACGACGCCCGCGCCTTGGCCGAGCCCGCCCCCACCGTTGAGCTCCTGGAGGTCACCCCGGAGTGGGTGAGCCTTCGCCTCGCGGTCTGGAGCAAGAACGACCACCACAGCGCGCTCTCCGCCTCCGCGCGGGAGGAGGGCCTCAAAGCGCTGCGACGCCTCGGCGCCTACCCGCCAAAACGCCCTGTGCTGGCGCCGAATCCCCCCTCGACCCCTACTCTGTGAGAGGCCCCCATGGCGAACGCCGAGACCACCGCGTCCTTCAAGTCTGTCCCCGAGATGTGGCACCACCGCGTGCGCTCCACCCCAGACGCCGACGCGATGTATGGCCGCCGCCCCGACAAGTCTTGGTACACCCTGACCTGGGGGGAGTGCGGCGCGCGGGCCCGCAACATCGCCTGTGGCCTACACGCCGTCGGCCTCGAGAAGAAGCAGCGTGTGGCGATCCTCTGCTCCACCCGGCCGGAGTGGGTGATCATCGACATGGGCATCCTCTGCGCCACGGGGGCGACCACGACGATCTACCCGTCGAACACGCCTGAGGACTGCGAGTACATCATCAACGACTCCGAGACCCGCTTCGTCTTCGCCGAGAACCAGAAGCAGGCCGACAAGCTCATCTCCCAGCGCGACAAGCTCCCCGGGCTCAAGAACATCATCCTGGTGGACGGCAAAGGCAGCGCGGATGGCTTCGTGCTCTCTCTGGAGGAGCTTGAGGCCAAAGGCAAACAGTGGGACGTGGCGAACCCCGGCGAGTACGACGCGGCGATCAACATCTTGGGCCCGGATGACCTGGCCACGCTCATCTACACCTCGGGCACCACGGGCAAACCCAAGGGGGTGATGCTCGTGCACGACTGCTGGGTGTTTGAGGCCGAGGCCATCGACCGCCTGGGCCTGCTCGGGCCTTCAGGCAAACAGTACCTGTTCTTGCCCCTGGCCCACAGCTTCGCGAAGGTGCTGGAGTGTGGGTTCATCCGCGTGGGCATGCCCACCGTCGTCGATGGCGATCTCGACAGCCTCGTGCCCAACTTGCAGGCCACCCAGCCCACGGTGATGGGCGCGGTGCCCCGCATCTTCGAGAAGGTCTACAACAAGGTCGTGAGCGGCGCCAAAGAGGGCGGCGGCATCAAGTACGCCATCTTTAAGTGGGCCATCGGCGTGGGCGGTGAGGTCTCCCGGCTGCGTCAGGCGGGCCAAGAGCCCTCGGGCCTGCTCGCGCTCAAACACAAGCTCGCCGACAAGCTCGTGTTCTCCAAGCTCAAGGCGCTCTTCGGCGGCCGCATCAAGTACTTCGTCTCCGGCGGCGCCCCGCTCTCCAAAGAGATCGCCGAGTTCTTACACGCCGCCGACATCCTGGTGCTCGAGGGCTACGGCCTCACCGAGTCCTCGGCGGCCAGCTTCGTGAACCGCCCCGACCAGTTCAAGTTCGGCACCGTGGGCGTGGCCTTGCCCGGCGTGAAGGCGAAGATCGCCAGCGACGGCGAGATCCTGCTCTCCGGTCGTGGGGTGATGCGCGGGTATTACAACCGCCCCGAGGACACGAAGGAGGTGCTCAGCGACGACGGCTGGCTGCACACCGGCGACATCGGCACCCTGACGGCGAAGGGTTCCTCAAGATCACCGACCGCAAAAAGGACATCATCGTCACCGCCGGCGGCAAAAACATCGCGCCCCAGGAGATCGAGAACAAGCTCAAGACCCGCACGGCCTACGTCTCCCAGATCGTCATGCACGGCGACAAACGCAACTTCTGCGTCGCGCTGATCACGATCAACCAGGAGCAGGTGGCGAAGTGGGCCGCCGCCCAAGGGCACGCCTGGGCGGGCGGCACCTACGCCGAGCTCTCGGCGAAGAAGGAGGTCCACGACCTGATCATGGCCGAGGTCACCGAGCTCAACAAGACCATCGCCAGCTACGAGACGATCAAGTACATCCACCTGCTCGACCACGAGCTGAGCATCGACAGCGGCGAGCTCACCCCCAAGATGTCGATCAAGCGCCGGGTGGTGGAGAAGGCCTACTGGGACATCCTGGAGAACTTCTACAAGAGCTCGGGCGACTCGACGCTCTGAGCGATCGTCTGGGGGCCTCGGCTTAGAGGCTGAGGCCCCACACCGCCCCGGCGCCGCCATCCGCCCCGGTCGCGCCCAAGAAGAAGGTGTCCCCGTCGCCGCTCACGCTGCTGCCGGCCTTCGCCCCGGCCTCGGGCCCCAGCCACAGGGCGCCGTCGTCGAAGCTGCGGCTGCCGCTGTGGGGGCCGTAGAGCAACGAGAAGGCCCCGGCGTCTACGCCGCCGCCGTCGTGGCGCGTGGCGCCCACCCACAGCTCACCGTAGCCGTCGCCGTCGAGATCTCCGGGGCTGTGGACGGCGAAGCCGACGCGGTCTCCGGTGGCCGCGGCGACGATCACCGCCAGGGTGTCGTCGCGGTCCAGGCGACCTCGGGCGGCGCCAGAGATCAGCCACACCTCACCGCCGGGCTCGGCCTCCATCACCCCTGTCGCCCAGTCGTTGAGGCCGTCGCCGTCGAGATCACCGCCCGCGGTCATCGACTTTCCGAGCTGGTCGTTCGCCCCGCGGCCCACGAGCGTGGCGTCGGCGTCGGCGCTCACGGTGGAGCCTTTGGGCGGGTCCAAGAAGACGTAGGCCACGCCTGATGCGGCGGCCTCTCCGTCTTCACCCATGGCGCCGATGATGAGGTCTACGGCGCCGTCACCGTCGAGATCGGCGGCGGCCCCTGAGGAGCCGAACCAGCCCAACTTCTGGGCGCCGGAGAGCTGGGTCGCCGCGTCGTTCACGTCCAGCGCCCCGCTGAGGCCCTGCACGACGAAGCCGAAGACCGCGCCGGAGTCTTGCGCCGCGCCGTCTTGGGCCATGCCGAGGGCCCACACGGTCTCGTCCGCGCCGCTCCCGGTGACGAACAGGCCGTTTCCGAGCTGGGCGTCGGCCTCGCCGAAGATCGACGCGGCGGGGCTTGAGGAGTGTAAAGCATCACTGTACACATCGACGCGACCGGCCCGGGTGCCGCCGGTGGGCTCCCAGAACGCGGAGACGGCGAGGCCGCCGCCGGAGAGCGCGGCGAGGCCGAGGCCGAAGTAGCCGCCGCTGCTGGTGAGCACGGCGTCGGCGTCCTCGGCCAGAAGCTCACCTTCGTTTGAGCTGAACAAGAGCACGGCCCCCGCGCCCCCGTCGCGGGCGGCGGCGCCGACGGCCCAGGCGTCTCCGACCCGGGCGGCGGAGGTGCCGACGCCGTCGCCAGCGCCGCCCCGCGCCACGTTTGGCACGGTGTCGAGGCTGACCTGGCCTTCAGCGCGCGCCGTGTCGCCGGTCTCACCGCCCGTCTCACCGCCGGTCTCGCGCCCGTCTCACCACCGGTCTCACCGCCGGTCTCTCCGCCCGTCTCTTCAGAGTCCAGCGGCGGCCCCGACCCGGTCTCTGCGGTGTCGACGACCCGTGGTGCCTTATGGGGGCCGCAGCCGCCAAGGGCGAGGGTGATCAGGAGCAGGGGACTTCGCATCGCCCTTGTGTACCACGCCCGCTGATGCCTTGCGCAGAGGTCAAGAGGGCGCTAACCACGCCCCGTATGAGCTCCCGCATCCCCGGATTCTACAAGCTGCTGCCCCAGGGGCGCCTCGACGCCTTGGAGACGCACCTCGGCGTCGACACCGCCGGGTTCTTGAGCGACGGGCTGCCTTTAGAGACCGCGGACCTCATGGTGGAGAACGTCGTCTCCACCTTCCCCCTGCCGCTCTCCGTCGCGATCAACCTCCTGCTGAACGGCCAAGACATCGCCGTGCCGATGGTGGTTGAGGAGCCCTCCGTCGTCGCCGCCGTCTCCAACATGGCCCGGCTCACCCGCCGCGCCGGGGGCGTGTTCGCCGAGGCCGACGACGGCGTGATGACCGGCCAGCTCCAGGTCATCCCCAAAGGGGACGCTGAGGCCTGCGCCGCCCTGATTCAGGCCGAGCTGCCGTCGCTCCTCGCCGCGGCCACGGGGGTTCACCCCAAGCTTGAGGAGCGCGGCGGGGGCCTACGCGGCATCGACGTGCGGCTGGTCACCTACGACGAGCCCGGCCTGCCCGTCGAGCGCTACGTCGTGCTCCACGTACACTTGGACTGTGTCGACGCCATGGGCGCGAACATGGTCAACACCCTCGTCGAGCGTCTGGCGCCGTTGGTGGAGGCGATCACCGGCGAGCGTGTGGGCCTGCGGATCCTCACGAACCTCGCCGACAGGCGCCTCGCCCGCGCCCGGGTGAGCCTGCGCCCGGAGCACCTCGACCCAGAGGGCGGCACCGGCGCTGAGGTCGCTGAGGGCATCGCCGCCGCCTGGCGGTTCGCTTGGGCCGACCCCTACCGCGCCACCACCCACAACAAGGGCGTGATGAACGGCGTCGATCCCGTCGCCATCGCCACGGGCAACGACTGGCGCGCCATCGAGGCCGGGGCCCACGCCTACGCCGCCCGCGACGGCCAATACCGCCCCCTCACCCGCTGGGTCGTCGACGCCGAGGGCACACTTCAAGGCACCATCGAGCTGCCGCTGCAGGTGGGCACCGTCGGCGGGCCGATCCGTGTTCACCCGCGGGTGAAGGCGAACCTGGCGCTCTTGGGCAACCCCCGGGCGCGGCAGCTCGCCGGGGTGATCGCCGCCGTGGGCCTCATCCAGAACTTGGGCGCCTTACGCGCCTTGGCCACCGAGGGCATCCAGCAGGGCCACATGCGGATGCACGCCCGCAGCGTGGCGGCCATGGTCGGCGCCACCGGGGCCGAGGCCCTCGTCGTGGCCGCGAAGCTCCACAGCTTGGGCGACTTCTCTGAAGAGACCGCGCGACGGGTGCTCGCCGGGCTGCGCGCGCCGTGAGCGCCACCTTCACCGGGCGCGCCCCAGGCAAGCTCATCCTCTTGGGTGAGCACAGCGTCGTCGTCGGCCACCGCGCCATCGCCGCCGCCGTCTCCCGGGGCACCACCGTCCGGCTCACCGACGTAGAGGGCCCTACCCGGCTCGGCGAGTCCTCCATCCAAGACGACCGGCTGATGACCGCGCTGCGCGCCGTGCTCCCCGCCGAGGGCCTCCAGGTCGACATCTTCACCGACCTGCCCGTGGGCCGCGGCATGGGCAGCTCCGCGGCCTTGGCCATCGCGCTTCTGCGCGCGCGCGCCGCTCGGGAGGGCCGCACCCCCGACTTCGCTGAGCTTCACCACGACGGCTTCCTCGTCGAGCGTGTCTTTCATGGGAACCCCTCGGGCCTCGACCACTGCGTCGTGGCCATGGGCGGCGCGGTGCTCTACCGCCGCGGCGAGGCCCCGGCGCCGCTCCAGATGCCGTCGTACCCCGTCGTTGTGCTCGACAGCGGGGTCGCCGGGGACACGGGGCAGCTCGTGGCGGGGGTCGCGTCCCGGCGGCCTGGGGTTGACCCAGCCCTGATGCGCCTGGGAGAGCTTGTGGAGCTCGCGCTCCGCTCGCTCCACGATCCTCACGCCTTGGGCGGGATCATGTGTGAGGCCCACGCGCGGCTGGGCGAGATCGGCGTCTCTACGCCAGACCTCGATGAGATGTGCGCTCTGGCGCTCCAGAACGGCGCTCTCGGCGCCAAGCTCTCCGGCGCGGGCGGAGGCGGGGTCGTGCTCGCCTTGTGCCCCGATGGCGGAGAGGCTCTTGTTCAAGCCGCCGCGCGTCGTAAGATCGCGGCGTTTGCTTGTCGGCTCCCGGAGGCATGATGGCAACGGCGATCGCTCACCCCAACATCGCGCTGGTCAAGTACTGGGGCAAACGAGACGTAGAGCTCAACCTGCCGTCGACCAGCTCGATCTCGGTGACCCTCGACACGTTTCAGACGCAGACCACGGTGCGCTGGGACTCCCCCCGCGATGTCGCTTGGGTAGATGGCAAACCCGCCAGCCCGGCGGACGCCAAGAAGATCTTCAAGCACCTCGACCTCATCACCCCCGGCCGCCCCACGGCGCGGGTGATCACCAAGTCGAACTTCCCCGTCGCCGCCGGGCTCGCCTCGTCGTCGTCCGCCTTCGCCGCGCTCACCATCGCCGCCGCCGACGCCGCCGGTGAACGTTTCTCGCCCGAGGAGCTCTCGTGTCTGGCCCGCCAAGGCTCGGGCTCGGCCTGCCGGTCGTTGTGGGGCGGGTTTGTGGAGTGGCGCCGGGGCCTGCTCAACGACGGCAGCGACTCCCACGGCCTGCACCTCGCCCCGCGGGACCACTGGGATCTGCGGGTGGTCGTCGCGATCATCGACGGCGGCCAGAAGAAGATGCCGTCCACCAAGGGCATGATCCACACCATGGAGACCTCGCCGATGTACCAGGCCTGGACCTTGTCGTCCGACCGGGACGTGAGCGAGGCCCGGCACGCGATCATGGAGCGCGATCTTGAGAGCCTGGGGCAAGCCATGGAGCGCTCCACCCTCAAGATGCACGCCACGATGATGACCGCCGACCCGCCGATTCGGTACTGGAAGTCAACGTCGGTGTGGGCGATGGACGCCGTGGAGGATCTTCGCCGCCAAGGCATCTCCGCGTGGTGGACGATGGACGCCGGCCCCAACGTGAAGATCCTCTGCGAGGCCGAGCACGCCGAGCACATCGCCCAGCGCCTGCGGGTGCTCGTGGACGAGGTGCTCGTGCTCAAGATCGGCGAGGGCCCCAAGGTTGTGCCCGACGACGAGGAGGCCCTTGCCCGTTTTGTCGTCCGCTGAGGGCGCGCTGACGGTCTTGGCGCCGGGCAAGCTCGTGCTCGTCGGGGAGTACGCCGTGCTCGACGGCGCCCCGGCGATCGTCGCCGCCGTGGATCGTGGGGTGCGCTGCGTGCTGAGCCCCGGCGACGCCGTCGAGACGCCCGCCGATGACCGCTTCGCCCGCGCCGCGCTGGAGGCCGTCGGCGCCCCGGCCCGGCGATACGTCTTCTCCGACTGGAACCCGGTCTCGCTGCGGGAAGGCAAGGCGGGCTTCGGCGGGAGCGCCGCGGCCTGTGTGGCCGCCGTGGTCGCTGGGCGCCTCGCCGCTGGGTTGGCCCCCACAGCGGACGACGCGGCCCTGGCCCGGCGGGTTCACCACGCGGTGCAGGGCTCGGGCTCGGGTGTAGACGTGCTGGCGTCGTGGTTTGGTGGGGTGCGGAGGTTTGAGGGCCTCGGCCACAGCTCGCTGCCCGCGCGGCGCCTCGTGGCGGTGTACTCCGGCCAGTCGGCCTCTACGGGGCCCCGGGTGCAGCGATACCTCCAGTGGTCGGGCCGCGAGGCCTTCGCCGTGGAGTCCGCGGCGCTCTGTGAGCTCTTCGCCGTGGACCCCCTCGCCGCGCTCCGTGAGGGGTTCATGCTGCTCTGCAACATGGCCAGGGCGGCGGGCTTGGCGTATGAGACCCCTGGCCTGCGGCGCATCGTGGACCTCGCGGCGTCCTATGGAGGCGCCGCGAAGCCCTCGGGCGCTGGCGGCGGAGACGTCGCCGTGGCGATGTTCCCCGAGCCCGAGGCCGAGGCCGCGTTCTGCGCCGCCTGCGCGGCGGAGGGCCTGCCCCCGATCCCCGTGACGATCGCCCCTGGCGCCGCCGCCAGCGCCCTCTCGGAGCCCTGATGCCCCCCGACAGCCACGACGCCCCCGCGCCCATCGCCTCCCGCAAAGCCGAACACATCGCGCTCTGCGAGACCGACGACGTGGCCTTTCGTGCCCAGACGAACCTGCTCGACGAGGTGCAGCTCGTCCACGACGCCTTGCCTGAGCTGGCCCTGGAGGACATCGACCTCAGCGTGTCCTTCTGCGGCAAGACGCTCAAGGCCCCGCTGATCATCGCCGCGATGACCGGCGGCACCGCCCAGGCCGAAGGCATCAACCGCAGCTTGGCGGCCTTGGCCCAGCGCCACGGCTTAGGGTTTGGCTTTGGCTCCCAGCGGCCGCTGCTCTCCGGGGTGACCGAGGGCTACGCCGTGCGGGACGTGGCCCCCGACGCGCTGATCTTGGGAAACCTCGGCCTCGTCCAAGCCCGGGAGACGTCCACCGCCGCCATCGAGCGCCTCCTCACCACCTGCGGCGCCGACGCCCTCTGCGTTCACCTCAACCCCGCGATGGAGGTGATTCAGCCCGGCGGCGACGTCGACTTCCGCGACGGCCTCAAGACCATCGCCCGCCTCGTTCAAGAGCTGACGGTGCCTGTCGTCGTCAAAGAGACCGGCTGCGGGCTCTCCCGAGACGTCGGCCGCCGCCTCGTAGACGTCGGCGTCCGTTGGGTAGACACCTCCGGCGCCGGGGGCACGTCGTGGGTAGGCGTCGAGACGCTGCGCGCCAAGGCCGACCAGCGGGCCTTGGGGGAGCGTTTCTGGGACTGGGGCATCCCCACGGCGGCCTCCGTGGCGCAGCTCGCGGACCTGGGCCTCGGCATCTGCGCGACGGGGGGTGTGGCCGATGGTCTGGCCGCCGCCCACGCCGTCGCTTTGGGCGCTACCGCCGCCGGGGTCGCCCGGCCGTTTCTGCAGGCCCTCGCCCAAGGGGGCCCTGAAGGTTTAGAGCGCCGGGTGAAGCAGGTGATCGACGAGCTTCGTTTTGCGCACTTTTTGTCCGGGGCCCGCACCCCGGCGGAGCTGCAAACAAAGCCGATCCTCATCGGGCCGCGCCTCGCCCGCTGGATCCCCAAGGCGAGCCCCCTGCGCGACCGGGCGATGCTGTAGGCAAACGCTTAGAATCCCGGTTATCCACAGGGGAAAAGGACGACCCATGAACGCCGGACAGCTCCTCCATCGGCTCCCCGAGCCCGTCAAGCAGGCCATCAAGGACAAGGTCTACCCCCAGCTCCTCCTCGAAGGGGAGACGGTGCCCGAGTGGCACCTGCAGTCCTGGGATGGCGCCTGGTTCCGCCACAACAACAACAAGTGGACCGTGCTCATCGTCTACCCCGGCGACGACACCCCGGGCTGCACGGCGCAGCTCCAGGACATGCAGGCCCACTACGCCCGCTTCAAGGAGCTGGGCGCCGAGATCTACGGGATCAACCCCGCTGAGGCGCCCTCCCACAAAGCCTTCGCCGAGAAGAACGGCTTCACCTTCCCGCTGCTCACCGACCGCGGCGGCGTGGTGGCCCGGCAGCTTCGCGCCGCGGTGCAGCTCCCGCTCAAGACGCTCATCCTGCGCACGGTGTACCTCGTGAACCCCGAGCGGAAGATCCGCCTCGCCAACCGCGGCGCGCCGCCGGCGTCGGCCATCATCCGGTCGATCGAGGCGCTGCAGCAGGCGACGCGGGCGGGGATGTAGTCGGCGAGCGCAGGGCTGAGGGGCGGTCCGCCGGAGGTCGGTCACGGCTTTGGGCGGCTACGGGCGTGACGAGGCGACCGTTGGAAAACGATCGTTGCTTCGTTCATCCCCGTAAGAAACGATCGCTGCTGAGGGGATTGTAGGCAGAAACGATCGTTTATTAAGTCTCCCCTCAACGAAACGATCGTTTATTTCAACTCCTCGTTAAGAAACGATCGCATCTTATCTTGCAATGAAAGAAACGATCGTTTACTTGTCACTCCACCTAAGCAACGATCGTTTCTTAGCCCTCCGCGTTAAGAACCGATCGTTTCTCAACGCCTCACCCCACACACCGTCGTCTCCCAAGAGGCCCGATGCGCCGCGTCACTGGCGAGTTTGACCGCTGCGCCACCACGGAGGAGGTGGTGCGGGCCTTCGTCCCGTATCCGCTGCCGCCTCGGGATCCGCCGCTGGCGTTAGACGGGAGGGTGGGTGAGCTCCTCGTGACGGCGAACGCGCGGCTGCGTGAGCTTGAGCTCGCGGGCGACCTCGTCCCCTCCATCGAGTGGTTCGTCTACGCCTTCGTGCGCAAAGAGGCCATCCTCTCGGCGCAGATCGAGGGCACCCAGGCGACGCTGATGGACCTCTTGGCGGTGGAGGCCTCCAGCGAGGCCCCCGTAGGCGCCGACGTGGAGGAGGTCTGCGGCTACCTCGCCGCCGTCGGCTATGCCTGGGACCAGCTCGTCGCCCCCGACGGTCTGCCGATCTCCATGCGGCTCTTGTCCCAGACCCACAGGCGCCTGCTCCAGGGGGCGCGCGGCGCGCACAAGCAGCCCGGCGAGGTGCGGCGCTCGCAGAACTGGATCGGCGGCACCCGCCCTGGCAACGCCGCGTTTGTGCCGCCCCCTCCGCATCGGCTCCCCGAGCTCCTCAGCGAGTTTGAGCGGGCGATCCACGATGACAGCGACCTCCCGCCGCTCATTCGTGTGGGCTGCCTCCACGTCCAGTTTGAGACCCTTCACCCTTACCTCGACGGCAACGGGCGGCTGGGGCGGCTGTTGATCACCTTGCTGCTTCGCCACTGGGGCCTGCTCACGCGGCCGCTGCTCTATCTGAGCCTGTACCTCAAACGTTACCGCAGCGAGTATTACCGTCGGCTCAGCGCCGTCCGCTCAGACGGGGATTGGGAAGGATGGCTCGAGTTCTTCTTGGAGGGCGTGGCCCAGGTCGCTGAAGAGACCGTCGACACGGCCCGCGCTCTGCACGCCGTCGTCGAGCAGGGCCGCAAACGGCTCCTCGGCAATGACGACGTGACCGTGCTCAGCCTGCGCCTGTTTGAGCTGTTGCCCAAGAACCCGATCCTCTCGGTAAACCGGGCGATGGAGCTTCTGAGCTGCTCTCGACCCGCCGCCGCGAAGGCGCTGGACGCCTTGGAGTCCGCCGAGATTATGTTCCCCCGCGATCACCACCGACGCAACCGGGTGCTCGTCTTCGATGAGTACCTGTCTTACCTGCGCCAAGACACAGAGCTAGACGGCTAGTCGGCGAGACTACGGGTCCTCAGCGGGCGGCGGCTCGGCGGGCGCCTCGCTCGGCGCGGGCACGTCCGCGAGCAGAAACGTCGTGAGGTCGAGCTCCGCGCGGTAGAGCTTGAGCGCGGAGCCCGGAGACAAGGAGCGCTGGCGCACGGTGCCGTCCTCCTCGACCAGCAGGGCCACGATCTCCTGAAACTCAAGCTCTGTGCGCGCCTGGTACTTCCCGGCGACGAGGCCCACGGCGCCGAGCTCATAGGGCAGATCCCCGCGGGTGTTGACGCTGAACCAGGCCTTCACGAGCTCCGGGCTGCGGCGGCGATCGTTGGACTCACGCACCACCTCGATCCGCACATCCCGGGCCGGGGCGATGCGCTGCAGCTCTAAGTAGAGGAGATCCTGGAGGCGATCGGCGTCGGGGGGCGTCACCGGCACGTCGCCGCCGATGGCGACCCGCATCGCGTTGAGGCGAGGGTCGTCCCCCGGGCGCGGGGCGGGCGGCGCCGGAGCCTCGGGCGCCTCGACGAGCTCACCTCCGGGGGCCGCGGGCGCGCCGGGGGTCGGGCTCACCGGGCGGCCGGGCGCCGGGGTGTAGCCCGCCAGAGAGTCCACATAGGCCGTGAAGCCCCAGATCGAGAGCCCGGCGACGGCGAACAGGGCGAGGTAACCCAGCCACCGAAGGGAGAGTCGTGGCCCCGCGACGAGGGGCGGGGCGGGCGGACCGGGCTCTCGCTCCAACGGGCGAGACGGCGTGCGGCGGCCGCGCTCTGGGGACGAGGGCTCGGTCTTGGGCGCCGGAGCGGGGACCTTGCCCGCCGGGAATCGGATCACCTGGCCTCGGCCCACGGCGCCGCCGGCCGCGGCGACCCGGGTGACCACGGGCAGGGGCTCCACCGACGCCAGCGGCAGCTCGATGGGCTCATCAAGCGGCTCCAGAGGCTCGAGGGCCTCCACCACCAAAGGCTCCGGCGGGGGCGGCGGCGTTGGGGGGCGCGACGCGGCCGCGGGGCGCGACGGGGGAGCCTTCACGGGGTCGGGCGGCGGCGCCTTCACCAAGCTCGGCTTGACCGGCGCCGGGGGCGACGGCGGAGAGGCCTGCGGCGGCGTCTTCACCAAGCTCGGCTTGACCGGCGCAGGCGCGACGGCCTTTGTCGGCGCAGCGACGGGCATCACCGGCACCGCCACCACGGGCACGTCCTCCGGGACCAGCTCCGACACCACCACCGGCGGCCGGGGGGCCCGATCTCCGCTCGTCTTCACCTGGAGGCTGTCCGCGGGGAGCGGCGGCGCGGCGGGCTTGGCCTCGTCGTCCTCACCGTCCCAAGCGTCCCAGAGGTCCACGTCAAAACACCCGGCCAAGGCGGGCAACGCGTCCGCCCGTTGCCAAGCGCCGCCATCGACGCTCACCGGATCATCACGGCGCACGACGCCGATTCGGGAGAGCCTACGCAGCTCCTCCACGTCGTCGATCTGCCTCTGGCCGTCAGCGGTCCTGACCTGAAACCGCGGCATCTGGCCGCCTCTGGGGACCCCCTCACAATGGCACCGCATGGGGCCTTCGTCAACGGGGGGAGGCCGTGGCGCTGGGAGAGGCGCGAGGATAGGAGGGCGACCCCTCTGCGGAGAGCACATGCCCCACGTTGCGGTCATCCCTGGTGATGGGATCGGGCGGGAGGTCCTCGACGAGGGCCTCAAGGTTCTGCGGGCGCTCGACGCGCGCCACGGCCTGAACCTACGCTTCACCCACCTGCCCTACGGCGCCGATCGGTACCTCGCCACGGGGCTCACGATCACCCCCGAGGAGATGTCCGGGCTGCGCGACTACGACGCGGTCTACCTCGGCGCGCTGGGCGATCCCCGGGTGCCGTCGAACGTGCACGCCAAGGACATCCTCCTCGGCATGCGTTTTCAGCTCGACCTCTACATCAACCTGCGGCCCTGTGTGCTCTTGGATGAGCGCTACTGCCCGCTCAAGGATCGCCGCCCCGAGGACGTGCGCTTCACGGTGTTCCGCGAGAACACCGAGGGCCTGTACACGGGCATCGGCGGCCAGTTTAAGCGTGACACGGCGGACGAGGTCGCCATCGAGGCCGAGCTCAACACCCGCAAAGGTGTGGAGCGCATCATCCGCGCCGCCTTTCGAGCACGCCCGCGCCCGAGGCCTGGGCCGGGTGTGTATGTCCGACAAGTCAAACGCCATGCGCCACGGCCACGACCTCTGGCAGCGGGTGTTTAAGTCCGTCGCCGCCGAGTATCCCGAGATCAAAGCGAGCCACCTCTACGTCGACGCTTTGGTCATGGAGATGGTGCGCGCCCCCGACCGCTTCGACGTCATCGTCACCAACAACCTCTTCGGCGACATCGTCACCGACCTCGGCGCCCAGATTCAGGGCGGCATCGGCCTCGCGGCTTCAGGAAACCTCAACCCCGGCGCCGGCATCGGGATGTTTGAGCCTGTGCACGGCTCCGCGCCGGACATCGCCGGTCAAGGCCTCGCGAACCCCCTCGCCGCGGTGCTCAGCGCGGGCATGATGTTGTCCTGGCTCGGCCACGTCGAGCTAGAGCGCCAGATCGAGGACGCCGTGCGTGTGGCGCTCAACGACGGCCTCGTCACCCGTGAGCTGGGCGGAAACCTCTCCACCAGCCAGGTCGGCGACGCCATCGTGGCGATCCTCTCCCGCTGAACCCCGAGCCCTTCGGAGCCCAAGATGTCGTCTCACCCGCCCATCGTCTTCCTCGGCGCCAAACGCACCCCCTTCGGCGCCTTCAACGGCGCCCTGGCCGACGTCAACGCCACGGAGTTAGGCGTCATCGCCTCCAAGGCCGCGCTCAGCCAGGCTGGGGTAAACGCTGAGGACGTTGACCACGTCATCTTCGGCAACGTCATGCAGACCAGCGCCGACGCGATCTACCTCGCTCGGCACATCGGCCTCAAGGTGGGCGCCCCGGTGGCCACCCCCGCGGTCACCGTGAACCGCCTCTGCGGCTCGGGCTTCGAGTCGCTTGTGCAAGGCGCGCACCGCCTGCTCTTGGGCGAGAGCACGATGATCCTCGCGGGCGGCACGGAGAACATGAGCCAGGCCCCGCACACCCTGCGGGGGCTACGCAAGGGCCTCAAGCTCGGCGGCGCGCCCATGGGCGACTCGCTGCAAGAGGCGCTGTTTGACACCTACGTCGGCGCCCCGATGGCGATCACCGCCGAGAACCTCGCCGAGGTGTACAAGATCAGCCGCGAAGACGCCGATGACTACGGCTTCCGCTCTCAGACCGCCTGGCTCGCCGCCCACACCGAGGGCCGCTACGCCCAGGAGATCACCCCCGTCGTCGTGAAGGACCGCAAGGGCGAGATCACCGTCACCGTCGATGAGCACCCCCAGCTCTCGCCGCTCGCGCCCGAGAAGAACCGCGCCCGCTTCTCCCGGGAGGCCATGTCCAAGCTCCCGGCGATCTTCAAGAAGGACGGCACGGTCACCGCCGCCAACGCCTCGGGCATCAACGACGGCGCCGCGGCCTTGGTGATGACGACGGCCCCCCACGCCGAGGCCAAAGGCCTCACCCCCATCGGCCGCCTCGTCGCCTGGGGCGTGGCCGGGGTCGAGCCCAAACACATGGGCATCGGCCCGGTCTACGCCATCCAGCGCGCCCTGGAGATGGCAAAAATGACCCTGGGTCAGATGGAGCTTGTGGAGATCAACGAGGCCTTCTCGTCGCAGTACCTCGCCTGCGAGCGGGCCTTGGGCCTCAGCCGCGACATCACCAACGTGAACTCCGGCGGCGTGGCCGTCGGTCACCCCTTGGCCGCGTCCGGCGCCCGCATCACCGCGCACCTGCTCTATGAGCTCAAGCGTCGCGGCGCGCGCTATGGTGTAGGCAGCGCCTGCATCGGCGGCGGCCAGGGCATCGCCGTGATCATCGAGGCCCTCTGAGCCCTGCGCACCCTCTCCCGAGCCTTAGCGGAGCCCCAGCTTATGTCCGAGACGACCCACGCCGAGCCCTTGAACGACGGCAGCCTCATCTACGACTGGAACACCCAAGGCGACCGCGTGTCGCCGCCGATGCGCCGCGTCGCCTACTTCGACGAGACGCTGCGCGACGGCATCCAGTGCCCCTCGGTGGTCGATCCCCCCATCGAGGCGAAGATGCAGATGATCCGCCTCATGGACCAGCTCGGCGTTCACCACGTCGACATCGGCCTGCCCGGCGCCGGGGCCCGCGCCGTCGCCGACTGCACCGTGCTCGCCGAGATGATCCGCGACGAGCGCCTGAACATCAAGGCGGCCTGCGCGGCCCGCACCCACCCCAACGACATCCGGCCCGTCATCGAGATCTCCCAGAAGGTCGGCCTGCCGATTGAGGTCATGGCCTTCTTGGGCACCTCGCCGATGCGCCTGTACGCGGAGTCTTGGACGGCGGAGGTCTTGGAGGAGCGCACCCGCGACTCCGTGCGCATGGCGAAGGGCGCGGGCCTGCCCTGCACCTTCGTCACTGAAGACACCGTGCGCTCCCAGCCGGCCTTGCTCAGCCGCCTGTTCCGGGGCGCCATCGCTGAAGGCGCCGACGGCCTCTGCCTCTGCGACACCGTCGGCCACGCCACCCCCGACGGCGTGTTCAACCTCATCCACTTCACCAAGAACCTCATCCGCGCTGAAGGCACCCACACCCGCGTGGACTGGCACGGCCACAACGACCGCGGCCACGGCCTGCCCAACGCCCTCATCGCCGTGGAGGCCGGCGCCGACCGCGTTCACGGCACGGTCTTGGGCATGGGCGAGCGTGTGGGCAACACCCAGCTCGACCTGTTCTTGGTGAACATGAAGCTGCTCAACGTCGAGGACGCCGAGCTGCACATGCTCAGCGAGCTCGTTCAGCTCGCCTCATCGGCCTGCCAGGTGCCGATCCCCGTGAGTTACCCGGTGTTTGGCCGCGACGCCTTCCGCACGGGCACCGGGGTTCACGCCGCGGCGGTGATCAAGGCCCAAAAACGTGGTGAGGACTGGCTGGCCGACCGCATCTACTCCGGCGTGCCCGCGGGCTGGTTCGGCCGTCGCCAAGAGATCGAGGTCGGCCACTACAGCGGCATGTCCAACGTCGTCGCCTGGCTGGTCACCCGGAACATCGAGCCCAAAGACTCCTTGGTCCAGGCGATCTTTGAGCAGGCCAAGGCCGGGAACCGCCTCTTGGACGAGCAGGAGATCCTCAGCATCGTCCGGGCCCACGCGGCCTGAGCGGCGGCGAGGCCGTCGGCTACTTGACCATCAGCCCGATGGCGACCGCCGCGGCCGGGCCCGCGGGCTCGTTAAACCGGCGGCGCCAGCGTGAACGTTTGGAGTGCTCGGCCTGGGCGGCGATGGCGGCCTGGGCGACGGGCTCGGTGACCTGCACGAGGCGCACCCCGGCGAAGTAGTCCATCGTCGGCACGCCGGAGAAGACCAACGAGGCGTTCGCGCCCGTGGCCTCCGACTTCATGATCAGGTTGCCGCGCAGGTCGTAGAGCACGATGCTGATCAGCTCAACGCCGACGTCTCCGCAGGCGACGAGCTGGTACTCGATGTCGGACTGGAGGCTCACCAGCATGTACTGGGAGCTGCCCTCGTCGATGTCCCACGAGGCGTTGGCCTTGAGCCGCCAACGATCCTCTTGGGCGTCCTCGATCAGGCCGTTGGTGCAGATGCGCGCCGCGAGCTGATCCGCGCGGGCCTCGTTTGTGCCCACGAGCGCGAGGCCCAGCGCGATCAGGCGCGCCACCCAAGGCCGAGCTGAGCTCACACGCGGAGACGACGGCCTCAAGGGTTCTCTCCCTTCAGACGACGGAGCAGCTCGGCCCGCCGTGGATCCTCTTGGGGCGTCTCGGCGCGCGACAGCTCGCGCAGAGCGGCGGTCAGGCGGCGGTTGTTCAGCAGGATGTGCCACACGAGCAGACCAGCGAGGAGCAGGTTGATGACACGAAGGGGCCCCTGAAACTCAGGGACGCCATAACTCACCAGGAAGCAGGCCCCCAACAGGTTGAGGACCTGGACCGACCAGAACAGACGACGCCGAGTGTACCAGCCCTCGCCGAGATGCACGGCGCGATTGATCGCCAGCAGCGCAAAGACGCTCAGAAGTACGACCGCGCTCAGATCCACGGGACCGCCATGTTGTCGATGAGCCGCGTTCTCCCGATCCATCCCGCGACCAAGACGCGCGCCGGACGGTCTAGGGTGGCGAGCGGCGCGAGGGTGCCGGGGTCTACGATCTCAAAGTAATCGAGGCGGTCCACCTGGAGCGCGGCGCGGCCCGCGGCGCGTAGGGTGTCGACGTCACGCTCGCCCGCCGTCGCCGCGTTGACCACGGCGCGCAGGGCGGCGGAGAGGCTCAGGGCCCGGCTGCGCTCGTCAGCGCTGAGGTAGGTGTTGCGCGACGACATCGCCAAGCCGTCGGGATCCCGGATGAGGGGCCCGCCGACGATCTCCACCGGCAGGCCCAGGTCGGTCGTCATGCGCCGGATCACCGCGAGCTGCTGGAAGTCTTTCTCGCCGAACACCGCGAGCTGGGGCTGAACCACGCCGAACAGCCGCGCGACCACGGTGGTGACCCCGTCGAAGTGCCCTGGCCGCGCCGCGCCGCAGAGGCCCTCGGTGAGCCCGGCGACGGCGACGGTGGTGGCCCGATCCGGCGGGTAGAAGTCCGTGGGCGCGAAGACCACGTCCACCCCCTCCGCCGCGCAGAGCCGCTCGTCCCCGGCGAGGTCGCGGGGGTACCGCGAGAGATCCTCGTTGGGGCCAAACTGCAGGGGGTTCACGAAGATCGAGACCACGAGGCGATCACAGCGGGGCCGGGCCAAGGCCATGAGCGAGCCGTGCCCGGCGTGTAAGAAGCCCATCGTCGGCACAAAGCCGACGCGGAGCCCCTCGGTCTGCCAAGCGCGCACCCGCTCCCGAAGGGCGGCCACCGTGGTCAAGGTCTCCATGGTCGGCCTCGCTCAGTAGATCTTCGCGAGCTTAGGCGTCGGCTGCTCGCGGTGAAAGGTGTGCCGCGCCTGGGGGAAGCTGCCCTCGTGGACCTCACGGACGTACTGCCGCACGGCCTCGGTCATCGGGCTCTCAAGCTCCGCGAAACGTTTGACGAAGCGCGGGTGAAACGAGCTGTCGAGGCCCAGAAGGTCGTTCACCACGAGCACCTGGCCATCACAGCCCGCCCCGGCGCCGATGCCGATGGTGGGGATGTGCAGCGCAGCGGTGACCTCAGCGGCCAGCTCACCGGGCACCATCTCGAGCACCACGGCGAAGGCGCCGGCCTCCTGCGTGGCGACGGCGTCGCGGATGAGCTGGGCGGCGGCCTCTTCACCTCGGCCCTGCACCCGGAACCCGCCCAAGGCGTGAACGGACTGCGGGGTGAGGCCGACATGCGCCACCACCGGCACCCCAGCGCCGACGATGGCGTCGATGGCCGCGGCCACACGCTCGCCGCCCTCAAGCTTCACCGACTGGGCGAGGCCCTCCTTCACCAGCCGCCCGGCGCTCTCTAGGGCCTGCTGGGGCGAGACCTGGTACGACATGAACGGCATGTCGATGGTGAGGTGGCCGTGCGCAGGGCCCGACCGACACATCGGCCGTGGTAGACCATGTCGTCTAAGGTGACGCCCAAGGTGTCGGGGAGCCCTTGGAACACCATGCCCAAGGAGTCGCCGACGAGCACCATGTCCACCCCGGCGGTGTCCACGATGCGGGCGGTGGTGTAGTCGTACGCGGTCACCATCGCGATCTTCTGGTTGTCGGCCTTCATCTGGCGAAGGTCCAACGCGGTCTTACGGGGCATTCTCTCCGTCCTCAGCAACCTCCGCCGAGACAAAGCTGGCGGCGACCCGCTCACGCGAGCCGCTGAACAACCCTGGCTGATCCTCCCGCTCGGCGGGCGCCGATGCAGGGGTAGCGGAGGGGGTTTGACCGCGCAGCCAGCCTCGGATCATCCCGAGGATCACGTCGCGGCCCTCTTGATTGTCTACGTAGTCGAGCTCAGTGGTGTCGAGGCGAATGACCGGGGCGCGGTCGTAGGCGTCGAGGAGCCGATGATACCGCGAGCGCAGCCCGTCGAGGTACTCGGCGGTGATGGCTTGTTCGGCGGCGATGCCCCGGCGCTTGATGCGGCGGAGGATCACCTCCGTCGGCGCGTCGAGGAAGAGCACCAGATCGGGCTTGGGCACACCATCGGAGAGCAGGCCCGCGAACCGCTCGTAGAGGCGCAGCTCCTCGCCGGACAAGGTCTGCTCGGCGAAGATGCGGTCCTTGTCGAAGAGGTAGTCGGCCACGACCAGGGGCGCGAAGAGGTCGCCCTGGCGGATGTTGAGCTGCTGGGAGTAGCGTGTGGCGAGGTAAAACATCTGCGCCGGGAACGCGAAGCGCTCGGGATCGGCGTAGAAGTTCGCCAAGAAGGGGTTGGCCTCCCAGGGCTCCAGCACGAGCCGGGCGCTCCAGCGCTCGCCAAGAAGTCGGCAGAGGGTGGTCTTTCCCACCCCGATCAGGCCTTCGATGACGAGGAACTGCGACATCCGGTCCTCTGGCGCCTCTCTCGGGCAAAGCACCGCAGCCGGGGCGCGCGGCGAGAGAGGAGAGACCGCCCCTCTATCTCAAGGTCCACCGCCCGTCCGGACGGGGCGACGCCGAGGATCTGGAACCCAACGAGGGGCCTGTCAACGCCCTCGGCGCCGGATCTGCCCTGGTGAGGCCCCAGGACACGACAGGGCCCTGGCACAAGCCTTGCGTTGAGCCGCTCCCTAACCAGGAGCCACCGTGAAAACTCAGAACCAGGTCATGCTCGTCGGATATGTTGGTCACCCGCCCAAGATCACCCAGACCGCCCAAGGCGACGAGGTGGCGAGCTTCTCCGTCGCCACCCACCGCTCGGTTCGTGACGGCGACGGCTTCAAGGACGTGCCCGAGTGGCACCCCATCGTGGCCTTTCCTCCGCAGACGAAGATCGTCGCTCAGCTCCTCGGCAAAGGGGACGCCGTGGTGATCGTCGGCGATCTCCGCCAAGAGCGCTGGCGGGCGCAAGACGGGACGCAGCACACCGCGTCGAAGGTCGTCGTGCGAAGCCTCAGCGTGCTCAGCCATCGCCGCGAGAACCTCAGCCGTCACCTCGCCGAGCCCGGGCCATCCGAGCGCTCCGATCCCGGCGCCACGGCGTGAGCCCCCTCCCCTTCGGGCCCCCCTCTGGGGCGCCGCCAAGCCCAGCACATGAGCGAGATCGGCAGCAGGATCGGCGCGTAAGGCACCGTGGCCTCGCTGCCGATCCAGCCCAGCTCAAAGTCCCAGTCCGTGAGCGGGAAGAGCAGCATGTAGCCCTTGCCGACGTGGTGTTGGGTGAGGTCCAGGGCGAGGTGCAGAAAGCAGCCGCCCAAGAGGTTCATCCACACCGCCGCCCGCGCTCGCTCCTCAAAGAGCAGGGCCAAGGCCAAGGTCACCGGCACAAAGCCCAGGGGCAGGTGCAGCACCGCGATGCCCTCCACCAGACGATCCGGGGCGGTGACGCCGTGGCGGTGAAGGGACTGCAGCGCCGAGACCGGGGCCCGGCCCACGAGGTCGGGCAAGGCCACGCCCAACACAAAGCTCGTGAGGTGCGGGCGCTTTGTGGCGGCCTTCCAGAAGAAGGCCGTGGCGAGGTGGGTCACGAGGTCAGCCACGCTCGACGAGCCTCCCGCCGTGGACTCGTAGGCCCAGGGCCATCACAAGCCCGGTGAGGCCGACGCCGATCATCCCCAGCGCCCGCTTGAGGCCCCGCCAGGGGTGGCGCTCGACGCTCAGCAGGCCGAGGCCGCCGGGCTCTACGGTGGCGATGACGCTCACCGTCTCCCCGGGCCGCAGCTCGGGCGCGGCGCCGTCGATGCGCAGCACGTTCATCTGCTTGAGCACCGAGAAGCCCGCGGCGTCTACGCTCACCACCTCAACCAAGGCCAAGAACGCCTTCCGCCCGGGGCAGAGGCTGGGGTTGGCCGCGCACCTCACGAGCTCGGCCTCCCGTCGGGAGACACGCTCGCCGTGGGCCAACACCAGCGCCGAGCCCAGGCCCAGGCAGCCAAGCCACACCCAGAGGCGCCGCGTGTCTTGGAGAAGCGGCGCGACGAGGCGGTTGTATCTCACGACGAGACCGGGCCGAGGACCCGCTCGGTGAAGGGGCTTGAGAGCACGCCCGCGGGGTCAAAACGGCGGCGAAGGGCCTGGAAGTTTGCCCAGCGCGGGTAGAGCGTCGCCAGCTCGGCGTGATCATGGTCAAAGACCTTGCCCCAATGAGGCCGCGCGGCGTAGGCGCGGCCCAAAGCGAGGAGCTCTGGGAGGTATCGGGCGGCCGTGCTGGGGTTCGCCGCGTAGCCGCCGAGGTACGCGCTGGCCCGGCCCGAGCACGGGGAGAGGGGGATGTCATCGGCGGCGACAAACCGCAGCTCTTGAACGAAGTCGGGGACGTAGTCCGCGCGGTCCAACAGCGCCCACCACTCCTTGAGCGCGTCGAGGGTGGCCTCCCGCGGGATGGCCAGCTCAACCTCGTGGTGCCGGGCGGGCACGGGCATCGAGAGCACCCGGCGGAGGTCCTCTACCCGCGCCCGATCCCCGAAGCTCGTGGCCTGGGCGAAGCGGTGGATGAGGGGGACGAGCGCCGGGAGGAGCCTGCCGATGGCCAACAACATCGTGAAGATCGGCTGCTGCACGCCGATCCGGTCCAGGTGAATCGTGAGCGCGTTGGGGCCGGTGTCGGGCGCGTCGGTGAGGTCCGCGGTGTAGACCTGCACGCAGCCCACCTTGGGCAGCCACCACAGGCGCAGGTGACGATGGGAGGCCACGAGCTCGTCCAGTCGCTCCAGCACCGCGTCAAAAGGCAGGTTGATCAGCCGCTCTTGTAGGCGCTGGCGCGGGAGCGTACGCAGGGTCAGCTCGGTGACCACGCCCAAGGCGCCCAGATGAACCCGGGCGTCGTTGAGGGTTGGGTCGTCCGGGCCGAGGCTCACGCGCTCCCCGGCGCCGGTCACGAGCTTCATCCCGACCACCCCGGCGGAGAGGATCGGCAAGGTGGCGCCGGTGCCATGGGTGCCCGTGGCCGTCGCGCCGATGACCGTCTGCGCGGTGACGCTGCCCAGGTTCGGCAACATGCGGCCCTGGGCCTCCAAGGTGTCACACAGCTCGCCCAGGGTGGACGCGCCCCTCACCCGAACCAGCTCCCCCTCCACGACGACGCTTCGAGGCATCTTTTGGAAGGTCAGCCAGGCGTCGTTCGGCGCGGCGATCTCCGACCAAGAGTGCCCGCTGCCGGGGATCTTCACCCGCCGCCCATCCGACGCGGCGCGAGAGAGCGTCGTGGCCAGCTCCTCGTCGTCCTGGGGGCAAAGAAGCTCCCCCGGCGTGGCGGTGACGGTGCGCGCCCAGTTGGTCCAGCGTGGCATTGGCCAAGCATAGCCCGGATCCCGAGGCGCTGAACTTGCGTGAGCCCCCTTGCCAGCTCCACACCGACCGGCTAAGGTGCGCTCGTCGGGTGATTAACTCAGCGGGAGAGTGTTACCTTCACACGGTAGAAGTCACTGGTTCGAATCCAGTATCGCCCACCATCAAACCCCTCGCCGGTTCGCCGTCGAGGGGTTTTCTTCTCTGGGGCGACCCGCTTTGGGAGCCAGGGGCGCTCACCTCCAGGGACGGTGGAGCCACATCCGTCCTGCCCGGCCCATCCAAGGCAGGCGGGCCAACCGCCCTCGACTGCATTCAGGCCGACAAAACCGATGGTCGCGGCGACGGCGAGCTCTACGAGGTTGAGCTGAGGCTGAACGTCCATCACCTCAGAAGTCGGCCGATGTTGGCTATATGCCACAATGGGATCGTGGCCGATGCTCTCGAGAAGATCGTTGACCGCCTCGGTGGCCTGCCGTATCCTCACGCCTTGTCTGGGACATTGCGACGGTTCGCCCTGCCTTGTTCTGGACTCCGATCCTCTGAGCCCCAGGACCAGGCATGGCCTCTTCGCGCTATCTGTTGGCCCTCCTCCTCTCGTGCAGCCCCTCGACACAGGGCTCCGGCTTCGAAGACATCCCCGGGCAACGCGCCGACTCCGGGACCGCGCCGTTCGCCCTCGAAGAGCAGGATCAGGTCCTGTCCCTGATCGCCGCCGACCGTCGGCAGTTCGAGGCCGTGGAACCCGGCGTGTTCGCAGCGCGCATCGGCGGCCGGCTCGGCGCCGAGCTGTCCACCACCGGGCTGCTCGCGACCGCGGACGGCGACACCATCGGGCTGGCGACCGTGGCCTATGGGGGCCGCGAGATCGGCGGCTCCGAGCCGGGCGAAGGGGACTGCGCGCCCGGAGCAGAGACCCTCGGCACCGCCTGCGTGCGCCAGATCGAGCTGGACCACGGCCCGCTGACCGAGTGGTGGGCGAGCCGGGCCGACGGGCTGGAGCACGGCTGGACCCTCTACGAGGCGCCGAGCGCCGGGCCGGTCGCCATCACCGTGCGCCTCACCGAGGGGCAGCTGCTGTCGGTGGACGACGACGGGCAGGGCGCCAGCCTGGCCGGGAGCACCGGCGGCCGATGGCGTTACGACGCGCTGCTCGCCTGGGATGCGACGGGCGCCCTGGTGCCTGCGTGGATGGAGGCCGAGGGCGGCGACCTCGTCGTGCGCGTGGACACCACAGCTGTCCAGTGGCCTGTGATGGTCGATCCGCTGCTGACGACCGAGGACAAGCTCATCGCCTCGGACGGCGCGGCAAGCGACTACTTCGGCGTCAGCGTCGCGGGCGCGGGCGACGTGGACGGCGATGGCTACGACGACCTCGTCATCGGGGCGTACTACGACGACGACAACGGGTCGGACAGCGGCTCGGCCTACGTCTACTACGGCTCTTCGGCCGGCATCGACACCAGCACCGAGGACAAGCTCATCGCCTCGGACGGCGCGGCAGACGACTACTTCGGCGTCAGCGTCGCGGGCGCGGGCGACGTGGACGGCGATGGCTACGACGACCTCGTCATCGGGGCGTACTACGACGACGACAACGGGTCGGACAGCGGCTCGGCCTACGTCTACTACGGCTCGTCGGCCGGCATCGACACCAGCACCGAGGACAAGCTCATCGCCTCGGACGGCGCGGCAAGCGACTACTTCGGCTACAGCGTCGCGGGCGCGGGCGACGTGGACGGCGATGGCTACGACGACCTCGTCATCGGGGCGTGGGGAGACGACGACAACGGGTCGGACAGCGGCTCGGCCTACGTCTACTACGGCTCGTCGGCCGGCATCGACACCAGCACCGAGGACAAGCTCACCGCCTCGGACGGCGCGGCGGGCAGACGACAGCTTCGGCGGCGCGCGCGGGCGGCAGGCCGCACAAACCTCGGCCTCGGCGTCGCGGGCGCGGGCGACGTGGACGGCGATGGCTCGACGACCTCGTCATCGGGGCGACCGACGACGACAACGGGTCGGCCAGCGGCTCGGCCTCGTCTACTACGGCTCGTCGCGGGCATCGACACCACCGGGACAAGGCCATCCGCCTCGGACGGCGCGCAGGCGCTTCGGCGCAGCGTCGCGGGCGCGGGCGACGTGGACGGCGATGGCTACGACGACCTCGTCCGGGGCGGACGGACGACGACGCGGCGGACAGCGGCTCGGCCTACGTCTACTACGGCTCGTCGGCCGGCATCGACACCCGCACCGAGGACAAGCTCACCGCCTCGGACGGCGCGGCAGACGACTACTTCGGCATCAGCGTCGCGGGCGCGGGCGACGTGGACGGCGATGGCTACGACGACATCGTCATCGGGGCCTGGGGCGACGACGACAACGGGTCGGAGAGCGGCTCGGCCTACGTCTACTACGGTGACTGTCGCGACGAGGACGAAGACGAAGACGGCTACTGCGCTACGGGACGACGGCGACGCACGACACCGGCGGCGACAACGCCACCTCCCCCGGCGCCACCGAGGGCGTGGGCGACGAGATCGACCAGGACTGCGACGGTGCAGAGACCTGCTACGCCGACGACGACGACGACGGCTACACCGACGGAAGCACCACCGTCGCCAGCACCGACACCGACTGCGCCGACAGCGGCGAAGGCACCGACACCGCCCCGGATGGCCACCGACGCCCCGGGCCGGGGCGTGGGAATGGTCGACCCGACTGCGACGGCACCGAGACCTGCTACGCCGACGACGACGACGACGGCTACACCGACACGACCGACACGGTGGGTTCCGTCGATACGGACTGCGCAGACTCGGGGGAGGGCTCGTCGAGCGATCCCGACGAGGACTGCGACGACGCCGACGCCAGCATCCACCCCGACGCCGAGGAGATCCTCGACGACGGCATCGACCAGGACTGTGACGAGGTCGATGAAGAGACGCCCGCTGGCGGCGACGACACCGGCACCGACGAGACCGGCACCGACAAGACCGGCAAGGATGGCTGTGGCTGCTCCAGCAACCCGGCCCCTGGCCGCGGAGCCGGGATGCTCATCGGCCTCCTGGCCCTGGTCGGACTGCGTCGCCGGAAGCCACGGGCGGTCGACGAAGGAGGCGACGCGTCGGTGGCCTGACCGGACCTCTGCGTGGGGCAGCCGCGCCCACACAACCCAAGCATGGACGAGCGGTCAGACGAGCCCCTGCTCCCAGGACGAGAGGCCATTCAGTCGCCCAATTGCCGCCTCGTCCCAAGCTTCTCGAACGAACCAAAAAAGGTCGAACTTCGTCCAGTAGGGTCCACCATCCAACCCCTCGCCGGTTCGCCGTCGAGGGGTTTTTCGTGTCTGGGGCCTCACCCCTTGAGCGCCCCCGCCAACGCCACCCGCAGCGGCGTCGCCGCCTCACCGCTGAGCGCCTCCACCGCGCCGCTCGCCTCCCCCAGCTCACCCCGGGCCGCGGCCACCTCAAACGAGGCGTAGACCTGGGCGTAAGGCTCGGGCAGCCCCGCCTGGACGAGGCCCTGAACGTACGCCTCCACCGGCACGGGCAGGTGGGCCACGGGGCGACCGCTCAGCTCGGTCAGCATCGCGGCGATCTGATCGCCGGTCACGGCCTCGGGGCCGGTGATCTCCAGGACACGCTGGCCGTCGAAGCTCGACGCCAAGGCCGCCGCCGCCGCCCGCGCGCAGTCCGAGCGGGTGACGTAGGCGATGGCGCCCTCACCCCGGGCGGTGATGAGCTGGCCCGAGCTGACGGCGTGGCCGACGGCGCCCACGAGCACCTCGGCGTAGAGGTTGTTGCGCAGCACGGTGTGGCCGAGGCCCGAGGCCGCCAGCGCGCGCTCGGTGAGCACATGGTCCTGGGCGATGGGGATCGCGCTGTCGTCGGCGGCTTTCGCTAGAGAGGTGTAGAGCAGGTGCTTCACCCCGGCGGCCTTGGCGGCGCGGATCGCCCGGAGGTGCTGCTCGGCGCGGCGACCGGGGCGGTCCAGAGCGTCGGTGGAGATGATGAGCGCCCGGTCTACGCCCTCAAAGGCCGCCTGGAGCGTGGCCTCGTCGTCGTCGAAGTCCACCCGACGCGGGGTCACGCCGTCGAGCCCCGCGAGCTTGCCGACCTCACGGCTGCCCGCGATGATCACGTCGTCACCGCCCCGGGCGACGAGCCGCCGCACCACCTCGCCGCCGAGCTGCCCCGAAGCACCTGTCACCAGAAGAGAACGTTTGGCCATTGAACACCTCCTGCTGAGGGGGGCCCTCAGCGCCTCCTTGATGTACATTTGCATCGCCTGCGCGACAATCACGCCGTTTGGCACAATCTGGTCTTCTGGAGCACCAATGCGCTGGGATCTTCTGGCGGTGTTCACCACCGTCGCCGAGACGGAGAGCTTCACCCGCGCCGCCGAACGTCTGGGCCTGCCCCGCTCGACGGTGAGCCGTCAGATCTCCGCCCTGGAGGACGAGCTCGGCGCCCGCCTCCTGCACCGGACCACCCGCCGCGTCAGCCTCACCCCGGCCGGGCGCCGCCTCTTGGACCAGGTCGGCCCCCACGTCACGGCCCTGGGCAAGGTCGCCCCCGGCGATCTGGAGGACGGCCCCGCGGGCACCCTCCGCGTCACCACCACCCCCGACCTGGGCAGCGCGCTGTTGGCCGAGGTGGTGGCGCGGTACACGCTCTTGCACCCCGGCGTGAAGGTCGAGGCGCGGCTGAGCCTGCAGCTCGTCGATCTGGTCGGCGAAGGCTTTGACCTCGCGCTCCGGGCCGGGGCCAAGAGCCTGCCCGACTCCCCTCACCTCAGCGCCAGCCGCGTCGGCACCTTGCAGCTCGGGCTCTTCGCCTCGCCGCGATACCTCGCCCGTGCGGGCACCCCCAAGACCGTCGAGGAGCTCGCCGGGCACGATCTCGTGAGCTTCTCCGGCGCGATCACCGCCGAGGGCCTGCCCCCGCCCAGAGTGTTGTGTGATGACACCGCGTTTGTGCGGGGTGTCCTGCTCGCTGGGGGTGGCCTTGGCCCATTGCCGACGTTCTTCGCCGAACAAGACCGCGCCAACGGCGCGCTCGTCCGGGTGCTCCCAGACTGGACGGTGTGGACAGGCAAGGTGTGGCTCGTCACGCCCCACGCCGCGCACCCGCCGCGGCGGGTCGTGGCCTTCCGAGAGCTGCTTCATCAGATGCTGTACCGCAACATCATCTTGAGCGATGGCCCAACCTCAGGCGCAGAGAGCTGACAGCGAGCAGGGTCTGTGGAGGCCTTATGCCTCTTGAAACACAAAAAACGGTCGTTCGCGAACGTTTGAACGCTGCTCCCAAGCAAGATGTGTTGCGTGTCAACTTTTTCCACGCTTCGTTGGTGGTGCCGTGTTATAGACAGAGTATCGCAGAGTACCGAACGTACCCCGTGACATCCGCTGGCGCGACAATGCGAGTCAGCGCTGCGGATGTCTGGACTTTGTGACACACGAACGTCTAGTCCAAAACACTGGAGTAGACAGCCTCTATGGCGATCCTTCATCGTGAAGTGGTCGTTGGGAGGCTGTGCGCACGACACGGAATCGCGACGCCCCGAGGAGACCCCGAGAACGATCAAAAGCACTGGAAATCCAATGAGACGCACAAATACGACGATGATGGAATAACGAAGGAAATCGACATGAAAAAAGTCAGTTCGGGGTTGACCGCTCTATTGCTCCTGCCCCTGTTCGCCTGCGGGGAGCAGCTTGTCGGATGGAAAATCGACGACACCACCGCGCCTACGGTGCTGTGGACCACTCCAGAGGACGGGGCCGAGGAGGTCTCTCTGCGAGCGACCGTGCTCGCGACGTTCAGCAAGACGATGGCGCCCGCGTCCCTCAATCACGAGGCGATGACGCTCAGCGTCGGAGATGTGCTCACAGACGGCGAGATCAGCGTCATCGGCAGCGAGTCGATCCTGTTCACCCCCACGGATGAGCTGGACCGCGACACGGTCTACACCGCGAGCATCTTCACCTCCGCCACGGATCTCTCGGGCAACCCGCTGGGCGCCATCTACCGCTGGAGCTTTCGGACCGGCGGATTCATCGAGGACACCGGGATCATCGACACCGGCGACACTGAAGACACCGGCGACACGCAGGATACTCAGGACACCCAAGACACTCAGGACACCCAAGACACCCAGGACACCCAAGACACCGGGGAGCCCTGGGATCTGCTCCCTGTGGACCTCGGCAGCCTCTCGCAGTTTGTGGCGGTCGCGGGCGCCGGGCTCACCAGCTCAAACTCAGGCGGCATCACCGTGTTGGGTGGCCACGTCGGCCTCAACCCCACGGGCACCTGCCTCGGCGACGGCGTGACCTGCACCGCGACAAACCCGGTGATCAACGGCATCCTCTACGCGAACGATCCCGAAGGGGTCGCCGCCCAAGCCAAGGCGGATCTCAGCGTCGCCTACGCCGACGCCATGGGTCGCCCCCCGGGCACCTTGGTGAACGACATCTCGGGAATGACCCTCGCGCCCGGAGTGTACACCTCGGCGTCCACGATGAGCATCGCCGTGAGCGGCGTGGTCACCTTAGACGGACAGGGTGACGCCAACGCGGTGTGGATCTTCCAGGTGGGCTCATCGCTCACCGTGAACAACAACGCCCAGGTGATCTTGATCAACGGCGCGCGGGCCGCCAACGTCTTCTGGGCGATGGGCGCCTCGTCCACAATCGGCGGGGACGTCGTGTTTCAGGGCACGGTCTTGGCCTCGGCCTCCAACTCAGTCGGCACACGCAGCGTCGTCATCGGACGTCTCCTGTGCTCTACCGGCCAGATCACCCTCTTGTCCAACACGATCTCGCTGCCGACGCTCTGAGCATCAAAGAGCAGAGAATCTATGAACACCGCTCAGACTATCTGACGCGCGGAGAATGAGATGAGACGCACATTCCTAACGATCGGCCTGCTCAGTTTGGCCCTCGGCGGCACGAGCTCCGCCCAAGACTTCACCTTCAACGCCGAGCCCGGCGTCGCGTTCTGGGTAGACCAGCCCCAGGCCGACCGCTTCACCCCCGCGTTCACCCTCGCCCTGCGCCCCGGGGTGAGCCTCAGCCGCTCCCTCGACGCGCAGCTCAGCTACAGCCTGGTCTACGCCGATTTAGGCGAGGGGTATGATGAGGCGGGGTCGGGCCAATCTGTGATGGGTGGGCTGCGGTTTCACCCCTTCGTGGCCTGGCGCCCCCTCGCGGACCGCACCCAGGGGCTGTTTTTGGACACAAACCTGGGCTGGGTTCGCACAGGTGGGCTTGATCGCCTCGGCTTTGACGCTGGCGTGGGCTACAACGTCGAGGTCTCCGAGCGCTTCACCCTGGGGCCGGTGATCCGCTTCTCCCAGATCGTGCAGGCCGACAACGTCCCCGGCGTCAACCCCAACGACGCACAATACCTCGGCATCGCCTTGGACTTCGGCTTCTCCTCGGGGAGCGAGACCGAGACCATCACGGAGCTGCCCACCAACCACCCGCCCCTCTGGCCGCCGACCACGCCCCCCGAGGTGATCGTGGTGACCGACCCCCTGAGCTGTATGGACACAGACAGCGACGGCGTCTGTGACGCGGAGGATCGTTGCCCCAGCGAGGTGGGCCCCGTGGCCGCGCTGGGCTGCCCCATCGACCCCTGCAGCGGCAAGCCGCTGATCGTGCTCGTGCAGTTTGAGTACGACAGCGACGCGATGCCAGCGCGAATCGTGGGCAGACCGCAGACGATGGACCCCATCCTCGACGCCGTCGCCGACGCCATCGCCCAGGATCCCTCCTGCCGCGTCTGCATCGTCGGGAACGCCTCCGAGGAGGGCCCCGACGCCTACAACCAGGCGCTCAGCCTTCGCCGCGCGGAGGCCGTACAAAGCTACCTGATCGACCGAGGGCTGAGCTCCTCCCGTATGCCGACCATCGGCCTGGGATCAAGCTGCCCCATCGTCCCCGAGACCTCACGACTGCTCAACCGGCGGGTAGAGTTCCGCCGGCTGCAGGAAGGGGAGTCGTGCTCCACGGTCTGCGTGGAGTGACCTAGACACAGAGACCAAGACATCGAAGAGGGCCGAGAGCGCTCTTCTCCTGACCTAACAAAACAACAAGCAACGGAAAAACCATGCTCATGACCCACCTGCGCCCGACGCTCCTCCTCGGGCTCCTCGTGACCACCGGCTGTGACAAAGCCGCCGATCTCCGCAATGACGCGGTGACCGCGCAGAACGACGCGAACACCGAGATCGCCAACACCCGCAGCGACGCCAAGCAGGACGTGCTCGACGCCCAAGCTGAGGCCGACAAAAAGATCGCCGCTGCGCAGGCTGACTTCACGAAGATGCGTGAGGAGTATCGCCACAACACGACGGTGAAGCTCGCCGCCCTAGACCTCAAGATCGCCACCCTCGACGCCCGGGCCAAGAAGACCACCGGCGCGGCGAAGGTGGAGCTGGACGCCAAGGTGAAGCGGATCCAGGAGCAGCGTGAGCGCTTCTTGACCGAGTACAAGGAGCTGGATCAGGCCACCGGCACCACCTGGGACAACACCCGCGCTGGCCTCGACCGCTCGTGGGATGAGCTGAGCCGCCTGGTCGAGAACGCTTAAGGCTCAGGCGAGCAGAGAAAGACTATCTGGTTGGGCGCTGGACAATACTCGTCGATGATCGGCGACTGTCCGCGCCCACGTCTCTAATGAGACAGCGACATTTCAACTATGGAGGTGCCTGTGTTGCACCGCTCCTCTGCGCTCATCGCGCTCGTCCTCTCTGGCTGCTACGTCACCCCTGGCGAAGAGATCTGCTCGTCCAACCCGCTCCCCGAGCCGGTGGAGACCGAGTGTGATGACGCCGACGATCTCGACAACGACGACATCACCGACTGTGATGACACCGACATCGACGGCGACGGCCTACGCAACATCTGGGACTGCTCGCCCCGCGACCCCACCCTAGATGACCCGCACACCGGCGGTCGCTGCGAAGACCCGAACGATCGTGACGACGGCGATCTCATCGTGCCCCTGGGCACCTCATTAGAGTGGGATCCCCCCAACACCACCCTACGCTCTGACGCCAACCGGGGCAGCGACTCCCTGAGCGTCGCCTCTGGCGCGGCGTTCAACGAGGGTGATGAGATCCTGATCCTCAACCAGCAGGGCGAAGACGCGGGCACCTATGAGGTCGTGCTCGTGGCCAAGGCCACCTCAAACACCCTCACCATCGAGCCCCCCCTGGCGCACGCCTATGACAGCGACGATCTGGTGCGTGTGCAGCGTGTGCCGCACTATGACAGCGTCACCGTCGAAGGCACCCTCGTCACTCCCGCCTGGGACCCTGAGATCGGCGGCGGCGTGTTGATGTTCCGCGTGTGTGGTGAGGTGTCTGTGTCAGGTCGCATCGACATGGACGGCCTCGGCTTCGCGGGCGGTCAAGGTGTGTCGGGCAACGACAACCTCCCCACCACAGGCGAGTCGTGGAATGGTCCCTCCGTTCACCCCGAGAACGCGGCCGACGAGACTGAAGAGTATGAGGTGGGCGCCCGAAACGGCGGCGGCGGCGGCGCGCCCGTGGGCGACGTAGACGCCCTTCGTGACCAGAACGCTGGCGGCGCGGGCGGCAGCTTGGCCACCGTCGGCGAGTACTCCTACAGCAGCGACGGCGAGAAGTACGCCCAGCCGGGCATGGAGCAGGGCACCCCTGAGCTCGACGTCTGGTACATGGGCTCTGGCGGCGGCGCGGGCGCTCCTGACCGTGAAGAGGACGGCGACTCCGCGCTGAACGTGAGCGGCAATGGCGGCCCCGGCGGCGGGCTCGTGGCGATCTTCGCCAAGGAGCGCATTGGCGTCCCCGGCGGCATCACCGCCAAGGGCCAACGTGGTCAAGACGCCCAGAGCCAGCTCGGCGACGTCGATGGTTTCCCCATCGGCGGTGAGCCCGGCGGCGGCGGCGGCGGCTCCGGCGGCACGATGATGATCGTGTCCGACATCGTGCAGATCACCGCGGTCGGTGACAACGAGGGCCTGTCTGTGCGCTGGGGCGAGGGCGGCTGGCCCGCGTCCGGCGGTGTTGTCGTCGAGAGTGACGTGGTGCGCGGCGGGCTTGGCGGCTACGGCTACCTCCGCATCGACGCGGCGACCTTGGAGACCCCGGGCAACGTCGACACGGCGAACAATGGCCCTCACCTCGGTGACATCACCCAGTGGTGCTGGGAGAGCGAGGAGCTGCCCGAGCGCCCATGCTACACAGATGACGACGGCGACGGCGTCGTGGCGTGGGAGTGTGGCGGCGGTGACTGCGATGACTCCGACGCGTCCATCAACCCCGATGGCGAAGAGGTCGTCGGTGACGGCATCGACCAGAACTGCGACGGTGAAGACCGCTGTGATCTGGACGGCTGGTATCAGGGTGGCATGAAGACCGGGAGCTGCTCTGTCGAGAGTGGCGCTGGCGCTGGCGCGACGCTCGCGCTGGGCATCGGACTGTCGATGCTCCGCCGCCGCCGCAGCCGCAGCGCGTAGGCGCCGCGACTCATCGGCGTCTGGGCTAACCCGCACAGACGCCAACCCCTCTCGGAGACATCAAGATGACCCCCATGTTCACGCTGCTCTCGATCCTGCTTCCTAGCGCGCTCGCCGCCGAACCCTACAACGCCCACGGCTTCCGCTTGGTGCCAAGCGATGGAGATCTGCACGATCCTCTCGGAATGTGGCGTCCAGAGCTACAGATTCCGCGCTCCTTCGGCCTCACCGTTCTGGCGGAGTACGCCAAAGAGCCCCTGGTTCGTTATTCCTACACAGACAACGGGCTCGTGGGCGAGCCCGTCATCGACAACCTCTTCGGCCTCAACATCGGCGGGGCCTACGCGCTCAGCCGCCGCATGGCCCTGACCCTCTCCATGCCCGTGTGGGCCAACGTGCAGGCCTCCGACGGAGAGAACTACGCCGCCCTCGGTGACATCCGCTTCGCCGCGCCCATCGGCCTGATCATGCCGATGAACATGGACGGCGAGAATGAGCCCCTGGACTCGTTCGGGTTCCGGCTCAGCGTCGTGCCCTTCGTGAACCTCCCCTCTGGAAACGAGGATCTCTTCTTGGGCTCCGGCGGCTTCGGCGGCGGTGGGCTCCTCGCGGCGGGCCTCGGCGGCGAGCGGATGCAGGTCTACGCGAACGCCGGCGTCGAGATGACGCCCCAGGTGACTGAGCTCGCCAACTTGAACGGCGGCACCTTCCTCAAGGCCAACCTGGGCACGAGCTACGCCCTGAGTGAGACCTTCGCCGTTCGCGCCGAGGCGTCGCTGAACGCGGCGCTCGCGCCGAACGACGTGGCCTACACCGAGGCCCCCGCCGAGGCGATCCTGAGCCTTCGGTACCGCAACCGAGGGGCGCTGTCGTTCACCGCGGGCGGCGCCACGGCGCTCACCCCCGGCGCGGGCGCGGCCAGATACCGGGCCTTCGCGGGCGCGGGCTGGACCTTCGGAAAACCGGACGAGGTCGTCGCGGCCCCAGAGCCCCTCGCGCCGTGTGAGCTGAACGTGCTCGTGCAAGACGCTGAGGGCAAGCCCATCAACAACGCCCAGGTCACCGCGGACAACCGCGTCGTGACCACCGGCGGCAACGGCCAGGCGGGGTTTGAGGACTGCACCTTGGGCATGAGCCAGCCGATCACCGTCATGGCCCAGGACTACTTGAACGGCAGCTCCCCCGGCTTTGAGCTCCAGCGTGGGCCCAACGAGCGGGTGATCGTGCTTCAAGAGAAGAACGCCCGGCTCAAGGTCATCGTGCTCGACGAGAAGGGCGCGCCGCACGACTCGCGCATCCGGTTCTTGGAGGGCCCGACCAACCAGCCCGTCACCCAGATCGGCCCCGACGGCGAAGAGACCATCGTGCTGATGCCTGGCGACTGGACCGTGCTCGTCTCATCGCCCACCCATGTGCCCCAAGAGGCCAAGGTCAGCCTCGATCCGGGCGAGTTTGAGACGCTCACCTTCCGCTTCACCGCCGACAAGCCGATGAAGGTCTGCGAAGAGACCGTCGTGCTGCACGACATCAACTTCGACTTCGACATCGACACGCCCATGGCGGAGTCCTTGCCGATCCTCAAGAACGTCGCGGTGTCGCTGAAGGACTGCCCCGATGTGTACGTCGAGATCGGCGGCCACACGGACTCCAAGGGCTCGGATGAGTACAACCTCAGCCTGAGCGAGCGGCGCATGAACTCCGTGAAGCAGATCTTGATCGGCTACGGGATCAACGAAAAACGTATGACCGCGAAGGGCTACGGCGAAGGGAAGCCGATGACCACAAACAACACCGACGAGGGCCGCGCGCTCAACCGTCGCGTCGAGTTTGTGCCCCAGCTCAGCCCCCAAGACGCCAAGGATCTGCAGAAGGCCGAGGACAAAGAGAAGAAGGCTGAAGACAAGGCGACTGACAAGGCCGAGAAGGCCGACGACAAGGCGAAGAAGGCTCCCCCGAGCCCCTGACCACCTTCGGTCAAACCACTCGCAGTAGATCCAAGATCTAGAGCTTCAACACACGCCAGGCGCTACAATAGCGCCTGGCGTCTTTTTGTGTCGCGTCACGCTACGCTGACGCGACAACCTCCCGACAGAATCAGCCCGTTTGAGACGCGAATTTTCCTGCACCGCGTCCCCCCGCTGTTATAGAGTAATTGTCGAAGGGATGAGCCCTTCGTGGAGCGCCTCTCAGGCGCCTCTGCCCAGCTTCAAGCTCGGCGGTGTACCGGAGGCGGACATCATTCTGGACCACGCACACTCTGCGTAGTCCGAACGGTCTCTGCCCCATTCTAGGAGTGAGTGATGACCCACCTCAAGTTCGTTCTCTCTGCCCTCGTGACCGCGGCCTTCATCGGCTGCAATGAGCCCATCGACGTCAAGGACATCCCCGATGACGCGATCACCGGCCCCCTCACCGTCGACATCGGCGGCGACGCCACCCGCGACGGCGGCAACCTCGGCGCCGTTCCCGACACGGTTGACTCGATCTTCCTCCGCCTCGACGAGGTCTCTATCAACCACGAGACCGAGGGTTGGGTGTTCATCGACGCCGGTCGCCAAGACATCGACCTGATGGCCGAGCGTGACGGCGGCTCGGTGCAGGTGGGCGAAGGTGACGTCTACATCGGCAACTACGACTTGCTTCGCTTGTCGATCACCGACGCCTGGATCATCGTGGACGGCGTGGAGCTAGACCTCATCATCGGCAACGGCGTCGCCCTGACCGACGGCCTCGACATCACCGTCGCCATGGACGTGAACGAGAGCACCAGCACCGCGGTGTGGGTGGGTTGGGACCTCGACAACACGCTCTCCGTGGACGGCGACGTGTGGACCCTGGGCACGGACGTGAACGCCACCGTCAACGTCGAGTGATCTGACCGGGTCGATAGACCCGTCGGGAGGGGGCGGCCCGCGCCCCCTCCCCGCGCCGCGATCCCCATCGCGGCGCACACCCCGCACAAACATGAGCAGGGCGTATCATGGCTCAACAAGAACTTAGCGTCAGTCAGATCATCTCCCGCGTCGTGGACGCCCTCGGCGCGCAGCTTGAGCTTCAGGCCGAGCTGTTTAAGGCCGAGCTGTCCCAAGGGATGAGCACCCTCGCTCAAGACCTCCTGCCGATGGCGCTGGCCGGCGCCTTCTTTGGCTTGGGCTACACCCTCGCCTCCGTCGGCTTCGTCCTCGCGTTGGCCAAGACGATCGGCCTCTGGGGCGGGTTCTTGTTGGTCGGCGCGCTGAATCTGCTCATGGGTGGGCTCATCTTTCAGCGGGTCGGGAGCCGCGTTCAAGCGCGCCAAGCCCTGAGCGACGGAGAGCAGGTTGACCCGGCGACCGCGGAGACCCTCCCCGGCCGCGACACCTACTCAACACACACGGGGACCCCCAATGTCCGGTGATCACAGCGTCATGGTCCGTGTGTCGCCCCAAGCGCGCCGCGTCGAGGACGCCCGAGCGCGGCTGCGGCAGGCCCAGGCCAACACCCAGGTGGTGCTCAACACGCTGCACGTCGAGATCGAAGAGCAGCTTGACTGGCGCACATGGGTGCGGGCTCGTCCGGCCACCGTTCTGATCTCGGCGTTCTTCTTAGGCTTTCTCATTGGAAGCCGGCGCTGACCGCCGCGGAACTTCACCCACAAAAAATGGAGCGCCCATGAGCACATCCCAAGGGATTCCACAGGAGAACCACCAGCGTCCGTATGACGCGATGAGCCCTCACATGCAAGAGGCCGAGGAGGTGCTCGGGGACATCAACACCCGCGCCCTCGCGTTCATCCGCGCTCGGCCAGGCGCCTGTGTGCTGGGGGCGATCACCCTGGGCTTCCTCATCGGCAAGCTCGCCTCACGGAGCTGAGCGAATGGACAATCAACCACAACGCTACGCGGTCACCCTGTCCCAGCGGGCGATGGCGCACCCTTACCAGACGCTCCTGATCGCCGCGGGCGTCGGCTATGTGCTCGGCGGCGGTCTGTTCACACGCCTCACCATGAGCATGCTCCGCGCAGGTGTTCGGATGGGCGCTCTGCCCTTGGTCCGCCGCGCGCTGCTCGACGCCGCCGAGGTCGCCCTGGCGCTCCCCGCTCAGAGCCGCCCTTCACAGAACTTTCAGTCTCGACCCGATCACAAACCGCTCAACTAACAACGGAGAATCTATGACTCTCGACAAAATGAAGAGCCTCGACAAGGACGATGTCCTCCAGCTCCTCGGCCTGGAGACTCGCCGCACGAACATGGACTACATCGTCCCCAGCCTCGCCATCCTCGGCGTTGGCCTGCTCGTCGGCACCGGCATCGGCCTGCTCGTCGCGCCCCGCCCCGGGCGTGAGCTTCGTGAGGACCTCGCCAAGCGCATTCAGGACATGCCTGAGCAGATGAGCGCGCTCCCCAAGAAGGCCACGGACGCGTTTCACCGCGCCTCCGAGCAGATCAGCGACCACGTCGAAGACCGGAAGGCCTGACATGACCAAAAAAGATGGCAGCACCAGCCGCGCCGGTGGGCTGCTCGAAGAGGTCGGTGGCACGATCAAAGAGAACATGGGACAGCTCATCGGCAATGAGCAGATGGAGCTAGAGGGCCGGGCCAAGGTCCTGGAGGGCCAGGCCCACCAGGAGCTCGCCAAGGCCAAGGCCCGCGTCAAAGGCGCCGCAGAAGAGCTGACCGGCGAGGCCAAGGGCCACGTCGGCAAGATCCTCGACAACGAGCAGATGCAGGTCGAGGGCAAGCTCGGCGCCATGAAGGGCCAGGCCCGCCAGAAGCTCAACGAGTAGCGCGAAGCTCAGCCGCGATGCTCCATCTGTGAGCGTCGCGGCGCAGCGCCCTGCGTGGTGAGCATCCGGTGGAGCCGACGTAAGGCGCCCAGCTCCGCCACCCGAACACGCTCGCGGGACATGCTCATCAGCCCACCGATCTCCACCCGGGTGAGGACGGGGGTCTCATTTAGACCAAAATGATTGGTCAAGATGAATCGTTCTGATGGGTTTAGTGTCGCGTCGAACCCCTCGCTGAGCTTCCGCAGGAGCTGGGTGCGGCTCACGACGGCATCCTGGCGGGTCTCGGCCTCATCCTCGCTCACGAGATGGTCCAGCACGCCGTGCCCGTCGGCGTCCAGTTGATCCAAATTGACCGCCGCGCCGAGGCCGAGCAGCAGCTCGACACGCTTCGGCCGAAAGCCCACCTGGGTCGCCAGCGCGCCACGATCCGCGCTGAGGCCCGCCCAACCGAGCTCCTCTGCGGCGTGGCTGAGGTTTCGACGCTGCTCGACCACGCCGCTCGGCAGACGCACGAGGCGGCTCGCGTTCTCGATGGCCCGGGACATGTGCGCCCGCACCCACCAACGCGCGTAGGTGGAGAAGCGCAGGCCACGCTGGGGCTCGAAGCGTCGCGCGGCGTAGAGCAGGCCGATGAAGCCCTCTTGGGTGAGCTCGTCCTCGTCGAGGTAGGGCGAGACGAGCTTCCGCGCCTCGCCGGTGGAGATGCGCTGGGCGGACATCGCCAGCTCCCAAGCCAGCTCCTCCGACCGCCGCCAGGCGACCATGGCCCGCGCGGCCCGGGTGCGAAGCTCAGGGCGTCGTGTCGCGGCCTCTCGTGTGGCCTGCACCGCCGCCGCGATGCGCCCGACCGCCGCGGCGCGGGTGCGCTCGGCCCGGGCGGGCACGGCGCGCAGGATTCGTTGGGCGACATCGACCCCAGCGAGCTCCAGCAGGGCGCGGCCCTCGGCGGCGCGGATCGCGTGCGCTACCTGACTCTCGGCCTCGAAGGTCCAGACGGTGTTGAGGATGACGGTGTTGAGCACTACGACTCTCCTGCGCGCGTCACAGGCGCGCCGCGACGAGGGTGAAGAAGGGAGACAGGGTCCGTGCGCATGAACCCGAGGCATGCAAGTCTTATGCCAGAATGTTCAATTACTCCAGAGACGCACCTTCAACCCTCCCCATGCGGTCGTGAGACGATGTCCCAATCAAGCGAACGTTCGCGAACGCGCAGGCCATGATCATACTCCTCAAAAATGCGCTCTGTAGGCACTTTGGACAGCCTCTCCGCCACGTTCAGGCCCGACGCCTGCGGGAATTTTTTGTTCGCGAACGTGAGATGGTCGTTTGACCTTTGGTGGTTACATTGATGATACGCCCGTCGCAGCTCAGGAAAACAGTTCTGCTCTCCCCTACGGTCGAAGGAAATCAGTGCGTGAGCAGACCAGCAAGCCTGAAGGCACGACCAGCGCGGTAGTAGAGCCCACCCTCGTCCTGAGCTTCGCCCAAGGAGGCTACGGGCGCACCCAGCGCAGGCGCATCCCGCCCGAGGGGCTCCTGTTGGGTCGTGAGGCCCTGGTGTTTGAGGATCCGTTTGAGGATCCTCGCATGTCCTTACGGCACGCTGAGGTTCGTATCGAAGGGGACCGCGTCATGGTGCGAGATCTGGGCAGCGTCCACGGATCTCGTCTCAACGGTGAGGTGCTCACCGGCGAGCGGCCGCTGAGCCGCGGTGACGTGCTGCGTCTGGGTGACACGCTCCTGATCTTCGCCCCCGCCACAGACACCACCGAGGCCGCGGAGCCCGAGCTCATCGGCACCAGCGCCGGGATGTTGGCCGTGCGCCGCAGCATCGACCTCATCGCCCACCGCAAACACACGGTCATCATCACCGGCGAGACGGGCACAGGCAAAGAGATCGTCGCCCGCATGATTCACCAGCGCAGCGGCCGACGCGGCCCGTTCTTGGCGATGAACTGCAGCCTGTTCTCAGAGCCGCTGATGGCGAGCGATCTCTTCGGACACGTTCGTGGAGCCTTCGCTGGCGCGACCACCGAGCAGCTCGGCCTGTTTCGTGCGGCGCGAGGCGGCACGCTCCTCCTCGATGAGCTGGCGGAGCTGCCCCTGGCGCTGCAAGCGAGCCTCCTGCGTGTGCTGGAGACCCGCGAGGTGCGCCCCGTCGGCGCCACCCGTGAGGTCTCGGTGGATGTTCGTGTCATCGGCACGTCCAACGTCCCTCTGGAGGAGATGATCGTCGCGCGCACCTTTCGCGCCGACCTCTACGCGCGCCTCGCCCAATGGCACATCCACGTCCCGCCTCTGCGAGAGCGCCGTGAGGACATCCCTGCGCTCACGATGCACCTCCTGGGGCGCTGTGATGGGGGCGGGCGGCGTCTCACGCCGGATCTCGCCGAGGCGCTGTTGGTGAACCCTTGGCCGCTCAACGTGCGTGGCCTGCTCAACGTGCTCTCGACCTCCGTGCTCACCACCCCCGGGCTCACCCCCCTGGAGCTGAGCCCCGAGGTGCGCGCGGGCCTGTGGACGCCGCCGCTCCACAAGGCCGCCGAGTCCGCCACGCCCCAGGTCTCCCTCGACAAAGAGGGCCTGGAGGAGCTTCTGACGCGGTTTCAAGGGAAGGTCGCCTCGGCGGCGCGCAGCATCGGCGTGACACGTCCCAAGCTGTACCGGATGCTCTGGGCGCACGATCTGGACCCCCCTTCCGGCGTCGGTGAAGTCTATGCCCCTCACTTTGACTGTTCGTGGACGTTCCCGAACGTCCAAACACCAAAGTTGAACAACCCAAAAATTGTTTCTAATTCCTTTTGCTAAATTCATTCATCTGGCCTCAAAACGACGTTACAGAAAAAGAAGACGCCCCCGCTGTCCAGCATAACACTGGAGCAGGGGGGCGCCCCTCACCCGCTCACACCGGGTTTCTTCCCTGAATCACCCGAATGAGCACAGTGACGATCGCAGCGATGAGCAGCAGGTGAATGAAACCGCCCATGGTGTTGGCGGTGACGAGGCCCAAGGCCCAGAGAATGACAAGAACGACCGCGATGGTCCACAGCATAGACACCTCCAGATGAGATAGCACCAGGCATCTCAATGCAACAATCGTGCCAGTCCACAAACCGCCCCGACGCCACATCGGCGGCGTCTGCGACCCACAAGACGAACCCTTCGCCGTCACCTTGACCGGCGAAGCCAATCAAAATGATCGACGAGCCCATCTGACAGAGGAGCAGCACCGATGCGCGCAGAAGACCTGGATCTGAAGGAGCTCTTAGAGCTTGACCCCGAGGGCGGCCAGATTCGTTTCGCGGGGCAACGAGCGCTTCTGCTCGACGCCGTGGCCATGGGGCTCCTGCGGAAGTACCTGGTCGAAAATTTTGGCAGCACCGCTGCGCGCACGGTGCTGACACAGTTCGGCTTCGCCCACGGCTGGCGGATGGCGGACGCGATGCAGGGCCAGTTCGCCTGGGAGAGCCCTGAAGATCGCCGCCGGGCGGGGACACGCATTCACACCCTCGCGGGCCTGTTTCGACTGGAGTCGGGCAGCGATGATCCGATGTCGAAGGGCGGCTCGATGCTCGCCTCGTCCTATGAGGCCGAGCAGCACCTCCTGCACTTCGGGCGCTCCGATGAGCCGATGTGCTGGACGATCTGTGGGCTCATCAGCGGCTACCTCACCCGCACCGTCGGCGAGGAGATCTTCGTCTTAGAGGATCGGTGTCTGTGCCGGGGCGACTCCGCCTGTCACCTCGTCGGGCGAAACCGTGATCACTGGCGTGACGATCGTGCCGAGGAGCTGCGCTTCTTTAATGAGGCCCGGCTGACCGACTGCCTGGACGTGTCGCTGCAGCGGGTCACCGAGACGCTCAAGCTCGCCGAGCGAAAGCTCCAGCGGCACCGGCGCGCGCTCATTCACGCCTCACCCGAGGCCATCGAGCCCTCGGGCATCATCGCCCGCAGCCCGGCCATGCGGCAGGTGATGGACATGGCCCGGCGGGTGGCCCGGGTAGACTTCACCGTGCTCATCACCGGAGAGAGCGGGGCGGGCAAGGAGCGCATCGCCCGGCTGGTGCATGACGAGTCGGCGCGGGCCACGGGGCCGTTCATCGCCGTCAACTGTGGCGCCATCGCCGAGACGCTACTCGAGAGCGAGCTCTTTGGCCACGCCAAGGGCGCGTTCACCGGGGCCACCCAAGATCGCCTGGGGCTGTTTGAGTCGGCCAACGGCGGCACTCTGTTCTTGGACGAGATCGGCGAGGTGTCTCCGTCGATGCAGATCAAGCTCCTTCGCGCCTTACAGGAGCGTGAGGTGCGGCGGGTGGGCGAGAACAAGAGCCGCCGCTTTGACGTGCGGGTGGTGGCGGCCACCAACCGCGACATGGATCAGGCGATCGCCGCCGGCGCGTTCCGCCAAGATCTGTACTTCCGCCTCAAGGTGGTGGAGCTCATCGTGCCGCCGCTCCGCTCCCGCAAAGACGACATCCTCCCCTTGGCGCGGATGCTGCTCACCGAGGCCGCCCGCGGCATGAGACGGAAGCTCTCGGGGATGTCCACCGCCGCCGCCGACCAGCTCCTTCGGTATTCATGGCCGGGCAACGTGCGTGAGCTGGCGAACACCATGCAGCGCGCCGCGGCCTTGGCGCTGGGCGATCGTGTGGAGTTGACGGATCTCCCTGAGGAGGTGCGCCAGGCGATCCCCCGCGGGAACGGCGTCGCCGGGCCGGTTCGCCCCTTGGAGGAGATCGAGAAGGACTACATCCTCGCGGCGCTAGAGCAGAACGGCGGCAACCAAGCCCGCACCGCCGAGCAGCTTCGTATCGGCTCGGCCACGCTCTACCGAAAGCTCAAGCTGTATGGCCTGCTGCACCGGCAGCGGGCGCAGCTTCGGGCGCAGGCGATGGCGTAAACAGGCGGTGTGTGGGGCGAAAACCTCAACGCCCCACCACCACCTCTCCGCCAGCGGCGGGCAGGCGCACCCAGAGGTGCCCAGCCTCCTCCACCCAGCCCGGCGTGGTGCTGGCCTCTAAGGCCGCGAGGCTGGCGACCTCGGCCAGCGTGGCCCCGTTCAAAGTGATTGATTCTGCGGACTCGTCGAGTCCGAGCAGCTCCACGAGCAGACCTTGGGTGAACACCGAGCCCGGCGTCCAGGTGAGGCGGGCGCCGCGCTCTGTGGCGGATTGCCCAATGACCCCGCCGTCGTAGAGCTCAAACTCCCCCGCTGGGCCGGGGAACACCCGGGCGTAGAGCGCGCCGGCGTCCTCAGCGAACGAGTCCACGATGTCGGGGCTGTCTGTGGGCGAGAGGGTGTCGATGGTGGGGCGCAAGAGCGGCACAACACCCCCTTCAGCGAGATAGAGCGGCAGGCGATCCAGCGGCGCGGGCACCGTCAGCTCGCTGGGGCCCTCGATGATCGTGTCGTCAAACCAGTTGATAAATCGTCCCGGCGGCACCATCAGCTCACGCTCACGGGCGCCGCGCTCAATCACCGGCGCGACGAGCAGATAATCGCCGAGCATGTAGGTGTCGCCGGGATGACCGTACAGATCCGGGTAGGCCAGGCCTATGGCGCGCACGATGGGGCGACCGTCTGTGAGCAGGGCTTGGGCGTAGCTCCACAACATCGGGAACAGGCGCAGGTGCAGCCGGGTGTACTCCCGATACACGTCGAGCAGCTCCTCATCAAAGCCGTTCTCCGCGGTCGGCTCCCAGGCCACGTCGTTTGTGCTGGTTCCGATCTGCATCACCACGGTGAGCGCGGTGTGCTGAAACCAACGCATGAACAGCTCTTTGTCGGGCGGGGAGTGGCGATAACCCCCGGTGTCTGACGCGAAGAGCGGGAAGCCTGAAGGCCCCAAGCTCATCGAGGCCGAGACCGCCGCGGGCAGGCCACCCACGGCCGTGTAGGTCTCGCCGTCGCGGTTTGTGTCTTGTTCACCGTGTCGGGCGAAGCTCGCGTCGAGGTCGCCGGGCCAGATCACCCGTGTCCAGGCTTGGCTGCCCCAGGTGCCCGCGCGACACAACAAGAAGCCGCCGTCTGCGGGCAACATCTCGGCGTAGGTCTGGTGGTAGAGGCCGGGGTAACGGCGGTGCATGGTGCGCTCGTCGCTGCCGTCCTCAAACTCCCAGGCGAGGCGGCCGCCGTTCAGGCCGGGCACGATGTCCTCACCATAGTCGAGCTTAAAGCCCTCGATGCCGATGTCTGTGTAGCGACCAATGAGGCTCTGCCACGCCGCCGTGGCCGCCTCATCGGTGAAGTCGATGGGGTCGGACCAGTTATTGAACACGATCGGAACGACCGGCGGGAACCAGCCCTCGTCAAGGGCCTGCTGGTGCAGCTCGCCCGCCTTCTCTTCGACATACGGCGTGTGCCACAGCGCCATCCGAAATCCGAGGCTGTGCGCGAGCTGAATCATGCCTTCAGGGTCGGGGAAGCGGGCGTCGAAGTCGAAGCTGTTCACGGCGTTGGCGTAGGGGCGGTCGATCCAGTAGCCGCTCGTGGCCAGGTCGAGCTCGCGTAAGGTCTGCAGATCGGCGCGCACCTCGGCCTCATCGGCGCTCTCGTCACGCCACACCCACGGCCCAAGCGCCCAAGGCGCGGGCAAGGTGGGGAACACCGTCGTCTCGTAATAATGCCGGGTGATGTCGAGGGGGTGATCGGCGGCGTACAGATGAAACCGGAGGCCTTCAGCGCTGTCAACGCCGACCCCGAAGGTGATCTCGATGAGGGTGTCCTCTTGGGTGGCCACGTCAAACACGCCCGGGTGGTGATCCTCTACAAACAGTCCCCAGCCTCTGGTGCCGATGAGCAAAGGCACGGGCACATGGGCCTCGTTGTAGCCGCTCTCTAGGTTCAGATCGAGCTCAAGCTGCATGGCCCGCCGGGTGCCGCGGTGCTCGGGCACATCAAACAGCTCGCCGAGGCCATAAAAGCCCTCGCTGCTGCTCCCCCGGGGGCGCAGGCGCACATAGCCCGCGCGGGCGGCGGTGGCGGCGTCTGGCTTGAGGTGTAAGGCGAAGTTTCCGGCGCTGACCTCCTCGATGGTGAGCGTGGCCTCGGCGTCCTGCTCAAAACGGAGCCGCCATGTGCCGGGGCTGCCCTCCACGGGGAGGATCTCGATGACGGAGACGTAGTCGGCGTCTTTGTCCTCAAACCAAGGGTCGTAGCTCAGGGTGTCGGGCAGCTCATCCCGCAGGCCGAGCTGCAGGCCATCGGCGGGGAAGCCCAACAAGTCGTTCCCGTCGCGGCTCAGCGCGATCCGCAGGCCCGGCGCGTCGAGGGTCAGGCAGAAGCGCGCGGCGCACTCCGCGGGCGCCTCGTCGCGGCGACAGCCGAGGAGGGTGAGCAGGAGCAGCGAGGCGGCGCGGGGCGAGACGCGAGGCATGATGAACCCTCGGATGGAGGGACAGCATACAGCGTGGAGGGCCCCTGACGCGGCGCGCGGTTTAGGAGGCCCCGCCAAACAGGGGGCGCAGGCGCCAAGTGCTCAGGTGGGGCGTGGCGCTCACGACACGTTTGTAGCCCTTGGCCAGCACGACCTTGCCCTTGCGAGAGAGCATCAGGGCCAAGGCGGCGCCGCCGAGCACCGAGCCGCCGGGGAACGTGAAGGCCATCACCGTGGCGCATAAGGTGCAGAGGCGGCGGTTGACGGCCTCTAAGCGGTGAAGCTGCCAGCCCGCGCGCAGGAGCAGGGCCGAGAACACCGCGACGAGCACGCTGGCGAGCCAAGCGAGGCCCCCGGCGAAGGGCGCGAGCCAGGAGGTGTGGATCGTGCCCGCGAGGTAGGGCGCCCCCGCGGCGCCGATGAGGCCTACGCCCGCGGTCAACATCCACAGGCGACCCATCCAGCGCAGGGCGATCTCGACCTTGAGGTGCTCACGGCGAGCGCGGTCAAGGCGGGCGAACACCGCGTCTACGGAGCGGGTGGCGTCGGTCAGCAGGGTGTCGCGGAGGGTGGATCGGGGCACGGTCACAGTATAAGCGCGCCCACCCTCAAAGCCAAGCGTCGGTTAAACGAAGGGGATGACGCCCCTCTGCGCCCTGAACATCCCCTCCCCCGCGGCGCGGCTGCGCGCCGTCGCCTTGGCCCCCGAGCGCTGGTGGTCCCCCGACGCCTCGCTCCAGGACGGCGTGCTCCGCGCCGAGGGCCAGCTCCTCCACGCCGAGGCCGACGCCTTGGGCCTCCGTCTGCGCGGTGAGGGCCTCGACGCCGCGCTGCGCTGCGTCGATGGCCGGGCAGAGGTCTGGGCCGAGGTGAGCCCTGAAGACGCCGCCGAGCACCGCCTGGCCTGGGCGTCTTTGCTCGACGGGCTCGCCTTCGCCGCCGCCTTGGACGCGCCGCCGACCTGGGCGCGGATCACCGCCGAGGCCGCGCTCTCGTACAGCGACGCCTGGACCAAGCTCATCGGCCCCCGCGGCCTTCGTGGGGTGCGAGGCCGTCAGCCCGGCCAGAGCCTGCGCCTGCGCCTTGGCCGAGAGGATGTGGGGTTCAACGCCACGATGGCGCGTGTTGAGCCGCCCCGGGCGTTCACCCTCGACCTTGACGCCTTCGGCGGGGCGCGCCTGCGGGTGGGCCTGTGGCCCGGGGCGACGATGACCGGCCTCGTGCTCGACCTGATGAGCGTGCACCCCGCTGAGGACGGGATCCTTCAGGCTTGGCGTGAGGCCCTGGTCAGCGGGTTTCGCCCGGCTTGGCTCGATCAGGTGAGCCCGATCGAGCCGGATTAACCTAAAAGTTAAATCGCCGATTAATCCAGGGGGAACCTGCGCGCGCCGAGGTGCAGCGGGGCGGCGACGAGGCCCAGCGCCCGGGCGGCCTCGGCGTAGGCGCTCGCCTCGGGCTCGGTCACGGGGCCGGTGATGCGCGGCAAGCCGGGGCGGGCGGCCAAGACCAGGGCCTCCCACTGGCAGCCGGGCAGGCCCAGCGGATCCGCGGGGAGGATCGCCGCGGCGGCGGAGCGAAGGTCGGGCGCGGGGGTGAGCGCCGGCGGCTGGGCCGTGGTGAGCAGGCCGCCGCCGAGCACGATCACGTCCCCGGCGCTGTCCATACGCGCCCAGGCGCCCTCGACGGGGACGGCCGGGGGGAAGGAGTCGTCGATGAGCACGCAGCCCACGGGCAGCGCCTCGGCGGGCCAGACGCCGCCTTCGCTGGTGGCGGCGAGGATCAGCGGGGCGTCGAGCTGGTCGCGGCTCCGTAGGCTCACCCGCACACCCTCGGCGGCCAACGACTCGGCGAGACGGTTGAGCCGGGCCGCGGCCTCCGGGCGATCACAGAGCTGCACCTCGGCCACCGCCACCCGCCGCCGCAGGGCCGCCAAGGCGCCGAGGCCGATCGCCCCGCAGCCGAGCACGCCGACACACAACGGGGGCTCCAGCTCAAAGCGCGACATCGCCTCCAGGGTGGTCTCGACCACAGCGTAGATCGTCAGGGCGTGGCCCGTCGTGAGCGGCAGCGGGCTGTGCAGCCCCGCGCCGAAGTTCAGCCGCGTCGGCAGGCGCCCGGCCAGCGACGCCGCCTTGGCCCCAGCCTCGGCCGCCAGGGCCAGGGCCGCCTGGGTGTGGGCCTCAAGGCCAGGGCGCTCCAGCTCATCGGCGCCGACGGGCAAGGCGATCACCAGGCTCTCGCCCAAGGCGGTGTGTGCGCTGCCCACGGCCCGGGGGCGATCCCCTTGGCTCTGCCGCCACATCGGGCCCATCCCCACGGGCAAGGTCGTGATCAACGCCGCCGACGGCCCGGGGCGGAGGGTGTTGAGCAGGGCCTCGGGGGACTGGCCCAAGGCCTCAGACGCCCACAGCGTCACCCGGCTCTCGTCGCCTACGATCCGCACGGCGACGTGTAACAGACACCCCGCCGGAGGCTGAAGCTCGGACTCGTCAAGGCGCAGCGCCTTCCGTTCGGCCTGCTCAATCACCGTGACGCTCACCGCGGCGCCGATGGCGCGGCTGGGGCTGAGCCCGGGGAAGGCCCGGATGAGCTGACCGGGGCCGGGGGCGTGGGCCAAGGCGTCGTGCAGGGCGCTTGTGGCGTCTTCAGGGCGCTCAACCCGCACCGGGATCATCGACGCCAGAGGCCCCACGAGGCGCGCCGAGGCGCCGTCACGCCCGGAGATGGCGACGCCGATCTCGACGGGGCCGCCCAGAGCGCCGGTGAGCTTGGCGAGGAGGCCGCCAACGCCAACCCGACGAGGCCAGCGCGCCGTGGCTTTGGTCATCAACCCCGCCGGGGCGGGCAGCGCAGGCGCGGGCCGGGCGAAGAGCTTCGCCCAATGGCGGTGGGCGTCCTCCCCCAGCGGCGGCGGTGCCTGGGTGAGCGGCGCGAGGCTCGGCGGGGCGGGCAAGGGCTCGCCGTTGAGGGTCTGGAGCAGCTCCTCGGCGATGACCTCGACGCTCCAGCCATCGGCGAGGCCGTGGTGGGCGAGGAGCAGGATCACCAGCTCATCCTTGGAGAGTCGCCGGAGGCTCACCCGCACCCCGGCCTCACTGAGCTCGAGGGGGGTGTGGGCGTCCGCGTCTTGGCGGGCGCGCAGCGCGGCGATCTGCTCCTCTTGGGGCAGGCCGACGAGGCTCAGCACCGGGGGCGCCTGGGGTGTTGGGCCCTCCAGCCACTCAAACCCACGCTCGGCCCGGATGATGCGCGCTCGCAGCGTCGGGTGCCGGGCGAAGATCACGCCCAAGGCCGCCTGCACGGCCTCATCGGTGTACCTGCCGCGTAGGGTGAACCGCGCGGACCACTGGGCGGGGCGGCTGGGGTCGAGGGCCTCGGCCAGCAAAAACCCGGCGACGACGGGGGGCACGGGGCCCTGAAGGCGCTCGGGGGCGAGCCCGGGCGGCGCGGCGGCGGCGCTGGCAGTTACTGCCATGAGGTAGGCGCCGAAGCGTGGGCAGCGGTAGATCGTCAGCGGGCGCAGGCCCGGCGGCGGTTTGAGGTGCTCAAAGAGCCGCAGCGCCGCCAACGAGTCGCCGCCTGAGGCGAAGAAGTCGTCGTCGTCGGAGCGCGGCGGGCCGCCGAGGGTGGCCGTCCAGGCGGCGCGGAGGCGGGCGGGCCAGTCGTCACCGGTCGTCTGAGCGCCCTGCTGCGCGGCCTCTTCAGCCTTGAGCTGGGCGGCGAGGCGCTCACGAACGGCGCCTTCATCCACCTTGCCTCGGGTGGTGCGCGGCAGCGGGCTCACCACGACGAGGCGGGGCCGGGCGGAGGCGGGCAGCCGCTCGCCGAGCCGCGCGGCGGCGTCCTCGGGCAGCGCCCCCTCAACAACCCCCCACAAGGCGCCGTCGATGACGATGGCCACGGCGTCGTGAACCCCGGGGAGCTGGCGCAGGGCGGCCTCGATCTCCCCGGCCTCCACACGCTGGCCGCGCAGCTTGAGCTGACGATCCAGCCGACCCCGATACAGAAGCGCGCCGCCGACCCGAACGACCCGATCGCCGCTGCGGTGCCAAGGCGCCCCGTTGATCCGGGCGTGGGTGAGGCCTAAGGCCTCGTCCGCCAAGCCGACGCCGCCGATGAGCAGCTCACCGTCTTCAGCGGCCTCACCCTCGGCGTTGACCACACACAGTTGAACGCCGGGCCAAGGCTCGCCCAGGGGCAGCTCGTCGCCGTCAAAGCCCGGCGGCACCTCAAACGTCGTGGCGTTGATCGTGGTCTCCGTGGGGCCGTAGAGGTTGAACAGTCGCGCCCGCCCCGCCCAGCGCCGGGCGAGGTCCGCGGGCAGGGCCTCACCGCCGAGCTGAATGATCCGCAGGGAGTGATCCCCGAGGCGCGACTCGACGAGGCGAAACAACGACGGCACAGACGACCAGAGGGTGATCCCCTCGCGCACGATGGCCTCGGCCAGCGCCTCAGGGTCGCGGGTGAGGCGCGGCGGCGCGGGCAACACGGCGGCGCCTGCGCGGATCGGCGCGAGGAGCTGACGTAGGGAGGCGTCGAAGGAGAGCGGGGCCGCCGCCAAACATCGATCGTCGGGGCGAAGCCCGAAGCGGGCCTGGGCGAAGGTGAGATAGGCCTCCAGGGCCTCGCGGCGGATGGGGACGGCGCGGGGCGCCCCGGTGGTGCCCGAGGTCAAGAGGATCGCCGCCCACGGGCTCTTGGGCGCCTGATCCGACACAGAGGTTGGGCCGCTCAGGAGGCGCCGAAGGTGCTGCTCTTCGTAGATCTTGGGGGATCCGGCGGCGGCGAGGGCGGGCTCCACCCGGGCCAGCGGGTCATCGGGCGAGAGCGGCATCCAGGCCCGACCCGTGAGCTGTGTGGCCAAGAGCGCGGCCAAGGCCACGGGCCCCTGGTGCAGCCGCGCGGCGATCACGGGCCCCTCATCGGCGAAGGCCAAGGCCAAGGCGCGGGCGGCGCGCTGTAGACGACGGTGGCCCCAAGGCTCATCACCCAAGACCGCCGGGGTGTCGTCGCCGTCAAAGACGTCTACGGGCCAGGCGGTGAGCGCCTCGAGGACGCTGGCGCCCAAGCTGTGAATGGTGGCGTCGCTCAGAAGATCCTCGGGCCAGGTGAACGACAGACCCAGCGCCCCCTCGTGCTCCCACACGGCCAAGGCGAGGCGCGTCGCCCGGGTGGCGGTGGCCCCTCGCGCCGCGATCACCCGAATCGGCCCGCTCGGCGCGCTTAGGCTCGGGAATCGCGCGAAGGAGAAGCCCGGCGCGGGGCCAATGTTTGGCTGATCGAGGGAGGAGCGTGACGGGGGCCGGGCGGCGAGGCGCTGGTGAACGGCGCGGCTGAGGGCCTCGACGCCTCCGCGGGTGGGCAACCGCAAGGGGGTTGTGTCGGCAAAACAGCCCACCACGCCCTCTAAGCCCGGGAGCGGCGCGTCTCGCCGGGCCTCGGCGACCTTCACCACGACCTCCTCGTGGCCTGACCACTGGCCGAGGGCGTGTGTCCAGGCGGCGAGCACACGGGCGGCGAAGGTCACGCCCAAGGCGGCGGCCTCGTCCTTGAGACGCCGGGTGGCGGCGACGTCGATCGCCAAGAATCGCGCACAGACGCGCCCCTCTCCGGGGCCCTCCCACGGCAGCGCCGGCGCCTGGAGCGGCGGCGCGGGGGGCGGAGGGGGCTGCCCGGCCTCCCAGCGGGTCCAGTCGGCGAAGGAGCTGGGGCTCGGCGCCGGGAGCGTCGCGCCCGAGAGCAGGGCCATCAGCTCCTGCGCGATCACCTGCAGGCTCCAGCCGTCGCCGACGAGGTGGTGGACGAGCAGCAGCAGACGCGGACCGGCGGGCGTCTGGAGGAGCCGCAAGATCAGCGGACCTCGCTCCATGGGCAGGGGCGCCCGCAGCGGCTCGAGCACGTCCTCGGCGGGGAGCGGGGCGATCCACGGCGCACGGTCGGCGTCGACGCTGAGCGCCTCGTCCTCACGACCGGGGCGCAGACGCAACATCGGGTGCCGGGCGATGACCTGGGCCGCGGCGGCGCGTAGGGCCTCCTCAGTGAGGCTGCCCTCCAGATCCAGCCAGAGCGCGGAGAACGGCACAAAGTCTGGATCAAGCTGGACAAGGCGCTGGATCGCCCGCTGGGTGCGGCCTCTTGGCGCGGGGGCGGCGCGGCGGGCGGCGCGGCGGGCGGCCCGGGCACGTTTGAGACGAGCTCGTTGGCCCCTCGGCCCGCGCGGTGGGCGGCGATGAGCCCCGCGAGGCCCACGACGCTCGACTGATCAAAAAAGAGCTGAGGCGGCAGGCCCTCTCCGGGCTCCTCCACCTTTCGTAAGAGGTCCAGGGCGCCCAGAGAGTCGAGGCCCTGCTCAATCAGGCTCCTGTCCTCGTCGATCTCGTCCTCGGGCACACCGAGCACCCAAGCCGCCGCCGCCCGCAGCTTGGCGCGCAGAGGGCTGAGCTGGGCCTCGGCGGGGGCCACGCTCGGCACAGATCGAAGGGCTGGGGCGGCGTCACCGGCGGGGGCCTCGTCACCCTCTACGATCACCCAGGCCTCGGAGAGCGTCCGGGGCAGCGCCCACGCGGCGGCGGCCTCACGCAGCGGCCGTTGACCCCGAAGGTGCTCGGCGCGACCTTGGGCCATGCCTACACGCCACGCGCCCCACGCCACGGACGTCCACGGCAGGCCACGCGCCCGCTGCTGCTCGGCGATCGTGTCCAAGGCCGCGTTCGCCGCCGCGTAGTCCACCAGCCCCGCCGCCTGACCCTCCCGGGCCGCGCTTGAGGACGACATCAACACCACGGGCACGGCCGCCTCCCCCAGCGCCTCCGCCAGGGCCTCGGCGACGCCGACCTTGGCCCCAAACGTCTCCGCCGTGGCCGCCTCGTCTTGGCGTCGGGCGGCGCCGGGGAACATCACCCCCGCCGCGTGAACGATGAGGTCCACGGGCCCCACCCGCGCCAAAAGCTCTACGATGCCCTCGGGGAGCTGTGTGCTGTGCAGCACAATCGTCGCCCCGCCGTCGCCTAAGCCCTCCAGGTTGACCTCCGCCCGGCGCCCGACGAGGTGCAGGGTGCGCCCCGGCGTGTCCCAAGCCCGGGCCAAGGCGCGGCCGACGCCGCCCGTCCCGCCCAAGATCAGCACCCGGGGCCCCACCTCAGCGGCCTGCTCTAAGCCCGTGGGCGCGAGGCCCAGGCGGCACCAGCGCCCGTTCACCCAGCGCAGCCGCCCGGCGACGTCTGGCGGCGCCGCGTCCCCGGCCTCCCCGGCGCAGGCCGTGACGCTCAGATCCGGGCGCTCTTGGCCGAGGCCCCAGGCCCAGCTCACCAGCGCCCACGCGAGGCGCCCCGCGGCCCGCACCGTCACCCGGCCCGGCGGAGCCTCCAACAGCGCCCGGCGCAGGCCAAACACCGCCTGAATAAGCCCCGCCGTGTCGTCTGCCGAGACGTGAAGGTCTAATCCACCGGTGTTGGGGCTCCTCTATGTCTATGGGTGTCCAGACCGGGGCGAAGGCCCGCACCCCCGGCGGCGCCCGCAGGCTAAACCCTTCCACATAGAGCACAAGCTGGCCGTCCTCGTTCAGCGCCCAGATCGCCGCGTCTTCAGGCCTCCCGGTGGTGATCACACGCAGACGCCCGCCGAGGTCTCCCAGGCGCACGACGCGCCGCGCGCCCGCCGGGATCCGCAACGACGACCCCTCGCTGAGCGCAGCGACGGCCTGAAACACGGCGTCGAGGGCCGCGGGATGCAGCACAAACTCAGGGCTCGTCAGGCCCTCCACCTCGGCGACGGCCCAGCCCGGCCCCCGGCGCAGCGCCCGCACCCGCTGGTAGATCGGCCCGTGGTGCATGCCCAAGGCGCGAAGCTCGGCGTAGAGGGTCTCGGGGGCCAAGGGCTCACCGTCCTCACGCCACGGCGGGGGCGGCGGCACCTGCAGGGCCTCGCTCAGCCGAGCCTCGGCGCACAGACGCTCACCCTCCATCACCCGAAGCGTGTCTCCCTCTTGGCTTAGGTCGGCCTCGCCGGTGATCGGGCGCCACCAACGTAGGCCCTCCAAGGCGCGGACCTCACCGCCGCGCAGGAGGAGCTCGACGCTCGCGGCGCCGGGCCAGAGCGCGCGGCCTTGCACCGTGTGCGCCTGCAACAGCGGGCCCGGGGTGAGGCGCGGTGGCGCGCGGTCGGGCAGCGGCAGGTGAAGACGGGGGCCCGGGGTTGAGGCCTCACCCCAGTGAATCGGGCCCTCGGGGCGCTCCAGCACGAGGTGGGCGTTTGTGCCGCCAAAGCCGAACGAGCTGACGCCGACGAGCTTGCCGTCAAACGCCTCGACGGTCTGGGGCACCCGCAGACCACGCAGGGCGGCGACGGGGCGATCGGCGCCGAGGCTTGGGTAGAGTGTGCTGTTCGTGAATGAACACAGCGTCTTCACCACGGCGGCGGCCCCGGCGGCGGACATCAGGTGGCCGAGCTGGCTCTTCACCGAGCCGATGGGCGTGCCGCTGGGGAACACCGCGCACAGACTGGAGGCCTCGGCGAGATCGCCCAGGCGGGTGCCCGTGCCGTGGGCCTCCACCGCGTCGCAGTCTGTGGTGGGTCGCCCGGCGTCGGCCCAGGCGGCGCGCATCACCTCCATCTGGGCCTTGGGGTTGGGCACCACCGGGGCGCGGGTGCGGCCGTCGCCGCCCAAGGCCCCTCCGGCGATCCACGCCAGGGGGCCGCGCCCGAGGCGATCGGCCAGGGACTCCCGACCCAACACAAACACCGCGCCGCCTTCGCCCATCACGAGGCCATCGGCGCGCTCATCAAAGGGCCGACACACGCCGCTTGGAGAGAGCGCCCCGGCCCGGCTCATCACCCGAAACGGGGTGCCGGTGAGCGCGAGATACACACCTCCGGCCAAGGCCAGCTCACAGTCTCCGGCCTCCAGCGCCCGGCGCGCGAGGTGAATCGCCACCAATGACGAGGCGCAGGCGCTATCAACCACCACCGCCGGGCCGGGCCGGTCGAGCTGCCAGCCCACCCGGGCGCCGATCAGGTTTCGTAAGCAGCCGGTGATGGTGCTCGTCGGCGCAGGAACACGGTCGAGTCGGGCGCGCACGAGCTCGTGAAAGTCGTCGTGAGACACCCCCAAGAACACGCCGAGCGACCCCGTGGGGTGCCCCGCGCGCTCAAGCGCCTCGGCGCCGAGCTCTAAGGCGAGCCGCTGCTGCGGGTCCATCCACCGCGCGTCCTCCTCCGAGAGGCCAAAACGCGCCGGATCAAAGTCCCAGACACGCTCCAAGAAGCCGCCCGCGCGGCTCACCGCCGGGTTGAGCGGAACCTCTGGGAAGGGCCGATCCGGCGGCGCGGCCTGGGTCTGCGGCGACTGCGCGCTGAGCACCGCGTGTAAGGCGCGCTGGTGATCCGCGCCTGGCAGGCGAAAGGCGCAGGCGAACAGGCCGATACGAGTCATGCTCATCTCTCCGTCATGGACGATGATTCTACGCCAGGGCGCGGGGATGCGGCGCGCAGGGGCGCGGCTGCCCTCACCAAGCTGCGGTAGAATGTCCCCGATGAGCAAGACGCCCTCCTTCGCGAACCCCACCTACGACGCCGAGGCCTCTCAAGATGAAGGAGCCCCGGGCGGCGCGACCTTCTCGTTGGAGGAGGGCCCCCCGGTCATCGCTGTCATCTCTGGCGCTCGTTACGTCACGCCGCAGGAGGTCGGGCGAGGGGCGCTGGGCGCGGTGGAGGCCGTCACCGACCAGCAGCTCGGGCGGCGCGTCGCGCGCAAACGGCTCATCGTCGAGGGCGGCGCCCACCGCGAGCGGTTTCTGCGCGAGACACGCATCACCGCCTGTCTGGAGCACCCCAACATCGTGCCTCTGTACGACGTGGGCACAAACGCCGACGGCTCACCGTGGTACACGATGCGTCTGTTGCCGGGCCGCACGCTCAGCGACGCCATGGCCCGGGCCCAGAGCCGCGCCGAGCGCCACGCGCTCTTGGATCATGTCCTAGACGCCTGCCAAGCCATGGCGTATGCCCACGCTCGGGGGGTCATCCACCGCGATCTCAAGCCCGAGAACGTCGTGGTCGGCGGCGCCGGGGAGACCTGGGTGGTGGACTGGGGCCTGGCCCTGGCCCTGCCCGGGAGCCCCCTCGCCGAGGGCCCGGCGCCGCGCTGGGGTGTGGCGGGGACGCCGTCCACGATGGCGCCGGAGCAAGCCCGGGGCGAGGCCCTCGACGCTCGGGCCGACGTGTTCGCCCTGGGGGCGATCCTCTTTGAGCTGCTCACCGGCGCGCCCCTGCGGCGTGGCGACTCCCGCAGGATGTTGGAGCAGGCCGCGACCGCCCCGCCGCCGACCATGCGCCGCCGCAACGTGCACGCGCACCCGGCCCTCGCGGCGATCGTCGAGAAGGCGCTCTCGTTTGATCCCAAGGGGCGATATCCCGACGCCGGGGCGCTCAGCGACGACCTCCGCGCCTGGAGCGCCGGCCAGCGCGTCAACGCATACAGTTACTCCCCCGTCGAGGCCCTGCGCCTGCTCTACGATCGTTATCGGTGGCAGGCGCGCGTCGGCGCCGCCACGATCACCTTCGCCGCCGTGGTGTTGGCCCTCGCCGTGGGCCAGGTGCGCGCCGAGCGTGACCACGCCTTGGCCGCCGAGCGTGACCGCGCCCAGGCCCTCGGCGTGGTGCTCGCCGCCCGCGCCAGCGATGAGCTGGCCACGGGAGATCCCCTCATGGCCAGCCTCTACGCCGCCGAGAGCCTCCGCTACGCCGACCGCCCCGAGGCCCGCGGTGTGCTCGCCCGCACCGCCGCGATGCCGATGCCCACCCTCGCCCGCACCCAGCCCATGCCCGGGGGCTGCGAACACTTAGAGATCCTCCCCGGCGGCACGCTCTGCGGCTCCATTCACCACGTCAGCCTGTTTCGCCCCGGCGGTGAGCTCGCGTGGCGCCAAGAGGTGCCCGCTCGGCGGCTCTCCCCCTCCCCCGACGGCGCCCGGGTCGCCGTGGCCACGGGAGAGCATCTCCTCGTGCTCGACGCCCGCGACGGCGGCGTCTTGGAGGATCACGCCCTGCGCGCCACCGCCGTGGGCTGGTCTTCAGACGGCCTGCTCGTCGGTGGGCTCGGCGGTCGCCTACGTTGGCGCGACGAAGAACAGACCACCATCGACGCGGCCAAGCTCTGCGGCGGCCTGATGGCGGACATCTCTTGGGCCAAAGACAGCCAGCGCGTGGGGATCGTCTGTACAAACGGGCGTTATGGCCTGTTTGACCGCTCGGGCGCGGGCCTCGGCGAGAGCCGCGTTGACTCCGCGTCCTTCGCCATCGCGTCTCACCCCACGAACGGTCGCCTCGTCGTGGGCTCGTTTGACGGCCTCATCGAACTCGAGACCCCGGGAGCGGCGCCGCTTCGGCGTTTTGTGGTGGATGGCGGCGTCGTCACCGAGGCGCGGTGGTCCCCCGACGGTCGATGGCTCGCGGCGTCTACAGACCAAGGGGAGATCGTCGTCTGGGATGGAGACACCGGGCGGCGACTGTTCGCGCTCACCGGCCTCGGTTTTCCCGGCGCGGCGATCGTGTTTAGTGAGGACAGCCGCCAGATCTACACCTCTGGAGGCGCGAGCGACCTGCGGGTGTGGGATCTCCCCGAGCCGACGCCGGAGTGGTTCGACACCGACCTCGGTGTGGGCTTCTTGTCCATCGACGAGGCCCGGGGGCTCCTCTACACCACAGACGGCCTCAACCGCGGCGCGAGCTGGCGCGCCTCGGATCGACGGCGGGTGGCGATGCTCTCGGCCGAGGCCAGCGTGCTCGTGACGCCGACGTCTCGGGGGGCCTTGGTGCTCACCTCCCACCACGGCTGGCGCGTCGTAGACCCGTTCACCGGGGAGGTGCTCGAGCGCGGACCCGACACAGTGGACAGCCCCATTCGGAAGGCGTGGACGCTGGCCGACGGCGACGTGATGTACGCCCTGCGCGACAAGCCCGACCGCCTCATCACCTTCAACCCAGAGCGCCCCCACGAGCACGTCGAGCACGTCATGGAGGGCCCGATCAGCCGCGCCTGGTCTTCGCCCGGCGGCGTCGTCTTGGCGCTGATCGGCGAGACCCTGCACCTCCTCGACGAGCGCACGAACCTCGCTCCAATCCAGACCTTGCCCGTCATCGAAGATCTCCGCGCGGCGACGCTCTCCCCGGATCGCCGCCTGCTCGTGATGTCCGACAACCCGCCCGATCTCACCGTGGTGAATCTTCAGACCGGCGCCCGCCACACCCTCAAGGGCCACGTTCATTACCCCATCGCCTCGTTGTGGCTGTCCAACACACGCCTGGTGACGACGTCGTGGGACGACACCCTGCGTGTGTGGGACGTCTCCAGCGGCCGGTGCATCGCCGTGCTCTCGGGCCACTCCGGGCGCGTCGTAGACGTCGGGCGCCTGGGCGACACCCTGTACAGCGCGAGCTGGGACCGCACCGTGCGCGCTTGGAGCCTCGCGGTCCTCGACGCCACCCCGGCCCTGCTGCTGGAGCGCGCCGAGCTGACCACCGGCCTACGCATCACCGATGACGGGCGGACCGTGCGGGTAGAGGACTGAGGGCCATTAATTCGTCGCGTCCGCGCAGCACCGAAAGCCCGTGGAGTAGTCGTGGTAGTCCCGACTGTGCGCCGTGGTGCGGTACTCACAGCCCGTGCCGTTGATCTTGGCGTCGGCGTAGAACCCGCCGCGAAAGGTGCCGTCGGCGTCGTTTACCCACTCATGCAGGTTGCCGTGCAGATCGAGCACCCCCTCCGGCGTCACACACGCCGGAAAGTCTCCGCTGGCGGCGAGGCTGTCCGCCTGCTGGTTGATCCCGGCGTCGTTCATGTGTGTGGTGTCCCAGACGCCATCCGAGGTGCCGAAGTAGTCTACGACGGGGTGCCCGCCGCCGTAGGTGTCGTTACACGCCATGAGATCGTAGGTGTCGCCGTAAGGATACACCCGGCCCTCGTCGCCTTGGCAGACCAAGAGCCACTCCTCACTCGTGCACAGACGTTTGTTGACGGCGCCGCAGGCGGCCTCGGCCTCGTCGCCCGAGATGTAGCCTTGGGGGACACGGCCCGGCTTGGCCACGGCCCGGGTCGTCTCGCCGTCCAGAGGTCCGTAGGGGGTGCGGGGCGTCCACACCCCGTCCACCAAGGTCTCTAAGCTGGCCTCGACGCGGTCCACACAGAGGGCCTCGCCGATGAGCGCCATCTCAGCGGGGCACGGGCCGGCGGGGGCGTCGCTGTCGTCGGGATCGCTGTCTTGGGGATCACTGTCTCCGCCCTGGCCCTCGGTGGGGCTGTCGGAGGGGGGCTGGGTGTCGGCGGGGCCGATCTTGACGCCGGGGATGCTGGGCGCGCAGGCCAAGGCCCACAGGAGCGTGATCACGTCGGCTCCTTCACGCCGTCAAAGCGGCTCACCCGCACCCGGCCGTTGACCTCGCGGGCGGGCCGGGCCATCAGCTCGTCCATCTTGCGCCAGAAGGCGGCGTTGAGATCGACGTTCGCCGAGATCCCGGTTCCTAACAAGAGGATGAGCAGGTCGGCGCACTCCTCGGCGAGCTGCTCCGGGGGCTTTCCTTTGGTGACGCAGGCGCCGATCTCGCCGAGCTCTTCAGCCATGAGCGCCACGCGGTAGACGAGGTCTTCGCCGCCGCGGGCCTTGAAGTTGTGCTTGTCGTGAAAGCTCTGAACGGCCGCGAGCATCGCCGCGTAGGAGTCAGAGTCGCCGTGGTCGGGGCTGCTGGGCATCGAACCTCCAGCGAGCCCCCTATCCTGCCTTGGCGAGAGCGCCTACCCCAGCGCGCTACAGCGGCCGGCGCCCACGGACGACATAATGCCGGGGCATCGTCTCGGGCACGATCTCCGCCTCAAACCCACCGGCGACGAGCTCCGCCACGACCTCATCCGCGCTCAGGCGCATGGACATCGGCGGGCCGAAGCCCTCCGTCTCCTCCTTCAAAAAATCGACGATCACGAACACGCCGCCAGGCTTGATCGTCTGTAGCACCTTGGCGGCGTAGGCCGGGCGGCCCTCGATGTGATGCCACACGTTCAGCGTGACCACGGAGTCCACGCTGGCGGGGGGCAGGCCCAGGTCGTCCATGGCCGAGAGGTGCAGACGAACAGTCGCCCAGCCCTCCTTCTTTGCGGCGTCACCCAAGAACGTGAGCATGGCCTGCTCAATGTCCGCGGCGATGACCACCCCCTCTGGCCCGACGGCCTTCACCAAGGGCGGCAGCAGATAGCCCGTTCCCGCGCCGAGATCGACGACCGTCTGCCCCGGCGTGAGGCCCAAGGCGGCGACGATCTCATCCGGCTTCTGGTAGACATCCCGATCGGGGGCGTTCCAGGCGGCGACGTACTGGCTGGGGTCGGAGAAGTGGTCGGGGCCGTGGCCTTGGGCGTGATGGCCCGCGCCGTGCCCGGCGCCGTGGCCCTCGGCGCTGGAGTGCGGCGCGGTGGCGCGACAGCCGCTGACGACGGCGCCGAGGATGATGAGCTGCGAGACGGCGGTGGATGACACAGGGGCTCCAGAGGGAGGGGCCAACATAACCGGCGGCGGCGGAGCGGCGGAGCGGCGAGATGTCGCGGGGAGGAGGACGGGGGGGGGGGGGGGGGGGCGGGGGGGGGCCGGCGGCGGGGGAGCGGCCGGCCCGCCGCGGGGGGGGGGGGGGGCCCCCTCACCCAAACAAAGGCCCACTCCACCGCCGCTTGTCGTTGAGGAGCTGCTTCGCCCGCTCCAGGGCCTCGGGGGCGACGTACAGTCGGGCGATGCGGCGCTCACGTTTGTAGCGCTCAAACACCTCGGTGGCCTGGGTGATGGGCATCGCCGCGGGGTGGGGGCCGGGGGTGCGGTTGAGCACGAAGATGGGCGGGGCGCTCTCGCGTTTTTGGCCCACGGCGGCGTAGCGGCTGAGCTTGCCTACGGACGAGGCGGCGATGGTGTCGATGCCCGCCTCGCGCAGGGTGGCCTCGGCCCAGGTGAGATCGACCTCCTCCTCTGTGCCGTGAAGCTCGACGAGGCGCTCATACGGGCGGCGCTGGCTCACGGCCTGGGCCCAAGGATCTGCCGCTTGGCGCAGGTGCGCGATGAGGTGGATGTCGTCGATCTGGACGTACTCGTCCATGTCGGCGGGGAGACTGTAGGTGTTGCCCGGGCCGTTGAAGTAGCGGCGCAGCATCTCTTCAAACACGATGGACTTGTGGTGGAAATACACCATCACGAACATGTGGTAACGGGCCACGAGGAAGTCATCGAAGGCGTAGAGCGCGCGGCGATCCAGGGCCAAGGAGACGGTGTCGTTCTCGACGTAGACGCTCAGGTTGTTGAGCAGCCAGGGCACGTCGATCTGGCCGTATTTTGCCCCGGAGAAGTAGGAGTCGCGCACGAGGTAGTCCATGCGGTCGACGTCGAGCTCGGAGCTGATGATCTGGGAGAGCACGCGGCGGTGGTCGAGGCCGTTGATGATGAAGAAGTCGTCGGGGGCGGGCAGCTCGCGGGCGATGAGCGCCGCGACGTGCGCCGCCGTGAAAGGAAACCCCCGGGAGATCAAGGGGGTGAGCGAGGACTGGGTGAGCAGGCCGATGGTGTAGTCCTCGTGGCTCGCCCGGCGGTCGCCTCGGGCCTTGAGCACCTCGGGGGGCATGGCCGCGAGGCCCAGCGCGCGGAGCGACGGCATCGCGAACTCTGTGCAGTGCGAAAACGGCGCGTGGCCGAGGTCGTGGAGCAGGGCCGCGAGGCGCACACACTGGCGAAGCTCGGCGCGGCGGGGCTCGGGCAGGGGGTGGTCACGAAAGGCGAGGTCAAACGCCTGCCCGGCGAGGTGCATCACCCCGACGCTGTGCAGGAGCCGCGAGTGCGCGGCGCCGGGGAACGACCACTCCGAGAAGCCCATCTGCTTGATGCTGCGCAGACGGATGAGCGCGGGGTGGTCGATGAGGGGCTCTTCAGCCCGGCTGACGGGGATGGCCCCGAAGATTGGGTCGCGGACTTCCATGCCCCGCCGCTTAACCGGGGACGGCGGCGGGCGCTGTGGGGTGGGGCGCAAAACGCGGCGGGGCGGGCGCTGGACTGAGGGGAGGCTCGGTGGCTCACCGCGCGGGCGAGACTCGGGCCGGGGTTTTGCGCGGTGAGCCAATCACCAGGCGCGACCTGGGCCTGGGCCACGCCCGGTCAAAGAACGACCGACCAGGATCCAGATCGGGGCCAGGTTGGGAGGAGTCGCGACCGGCCGCGACCCAGGCATAGGACACGCTCCGTAAGCCATCGACCGACCGCGACCCAGGCCCAGGACACGCTCCGTAAGACATCGACCGACTGCGACCTAGGCCGCTGACGCCCTCGTCCAGCCCATGACGCCCAGACAGGCCTTCGGTTGCCGCTAATCACCCCGCCCGGGCGACCGGACAAACCCCAGACCGGCTCCACCCTCGATCGCCCTTGGCGTGAGCGTCTCGGGCCCATCGTGCCCCCTGCACACCCTCTGCACAAACTCCCCTCCCCGCCGCCTCGCCCCCTGCGAGGCCCCGCCCAAGCGGCCGGGCATGTTGTGGGCATGACCCGCCTCGCCACCCTCCTCCTGATCCCCGGCCTCGTCGCCCTCGCCGCCGAGCCCGCGCTGTGGCTCGTTGAGCAGTGGCGGCGGCCCATCGACGGCTCCGCCGGGGTGCTCGCCGCGCTGGCCGCGCTGGGCCTCGCCGCCCGCGCCGCCCGCAGCGGCCCCGACCCCTCCCCTGGCGCTGAGGCCCGCCTCGCCTGGGGCCTCGTCGCCCTGGCCGCCGCCTCCCGACTGCTCGGCCGCGTGCTCGCCGTGAACCACCTGGGCGGCGCGGCCTTGTGCCTCGACGTGATGGCCATCGCCTTGGGCCTCGGCCTGCACAGACGCCCCGTCCCCGCCTCGCCCATGGGCCTCGCGGCTTTGTTCGCCATGTCGTTGCCGCTCGAGTATTGGGTGCAGCGCGCCGCCGGGCACCCCATGCGGCTCGCCGCCGCCGCCGCCGCCGAGGCCTTGCTCTCGCCGTTTGTGTCGGATCTCACCCGGCGCGGCGCGATGCTCAGCCGACCGGGTGTTCAGATCGCCGTGGAGCTGCCCTGCTCGGGATCTCAAGGGCTCACGCTGTTGTTGACCCTGGCGATGTTCTTGGGCGTCACCCGGCGCGGGGTTGGGCCGCTCATCGCCCTGGCCGCCGTGGGCGCATTGAGCACAAACGCCCTGCGTGTGGCGCTGTTTGTGCTGCGTCCCGACTGGCTCGCCGAGCCCGCGCACAGCGTCGTCGGCCTCGTCACCTTGGCCTTGGGCGCCGCCCCCACCTTGTGGCTCGCCCAGCGCCTGCCCACCCTCACCCCGGCGCCGCCCCGCGCCGCCCCGCCTTGGGCCTGTCCCCCCGCCGTCGCCGCAGCCTGCTCCGTCGCCGCCGTGCTCATCACCCTGGCCCCGCAGAGACCGGTTGACCTCAGCGTGGCCAGCCCAGGCGCCTCCTTACCAGCGAGTTTAGGCGCGCGGCACGGCGTCCCGCGCCCGCTCTCGCCGGAGGAGACGAGCTACCTGGAGAGGTTCGGCGGCCACGTCGAGAAGCGGCTCTACGACGGCGACGGGGACAGGCCCTCCCTCGTCCTCTTGCTGCGCACCACGGCGCCGCTGCGCCACCTGCACGAGCCCTCTGTGTGCCTTCGCGCCGCGGGCAACACGGTGGAATACCTGGGCGTGCGCCATGACCTCTCGCCCACGGTCACCTGGCGGGCGACGAGCCCTGAGGGCGCCGTCTACCGGGTGCAGGCCAGCTTCTTCTCCGAGCGTGGAGAGTGGGCGAGCTCTGGCGCCGAGGCCGCGTGGCGCTGGCTCGCCGCGCCGGGCACCTCCTGGGCCATGCTCCAGCGGATCACCCCTTGGGCGCTGTGTGAGGACGACCCCACCCCTTGCCTGAGCCTTGAGCGAGAGCTGGCCCAGGCCCTCGATCTGCCGCCGCCGCCCCACAACTCATCACAGACGATCGACCTCCCCCAACCCCTCGCGTCCAACCCCTGATCCTGGAGCCCGTCATGCTTCACCTGCTCACCCTCACGCTCTGGAGCGCCGCCGCCTTCGCCGAGAGCCCCGCCGGGGGCATGATGGAGGCGATCACCGCCCAAGGCGAGGTCAGCGCTCTGCCGATGCTCAAGAGCGACGTGACCGTGCGCATCTCGGGCGACCTCGCCACGGTGAGCCTGATCCAGACCTTCCACAACCCCAACGAGGGGGATCTGAGCGCCCGTTATCTGTTCCCGCTGCCTGACGACGCCGCGGTCTACAGCATGCTGTACAAGGTCGGCGATCTGGTCGTCGAGGGCCAGATCCGCGAGCGACACGTCGCCCAGGCCGAGTTTGATCAGGCCAAAGCTGAGGGCAAACAGGCGGCGCTGCTCACCCAGCACAAACCGAACGTCTTCACCCAAGACATCGCCAACCTGCCCGGCGGCGAGACCGTGCAGGTCGAGATTCGTTACGCCCAGCCCGTGCCGATGCTGGATGGGGCGTACACCTGGCACTTTCCGATGGTCGTGGGGCCTCGTTACCAGCCCGGAGACGCGGGCAGCCTGCCCGGCGCGGCCCCCGCGCTGAGCCAGTGGACCGTCGCGGCCTCCACCGAGGTGACCCTGCCCGAGACCATCGACGCCGACCGTGTTCGCCTGCGGGTGCTCCTCGACGGCGGCGCCCCGGTCTCCGGCATCCAGAGCCCGTCTCACCCCGTCGTGATCACCGAGGACGGCGCCCAGCACCGCACGGTCAACCTCGCGTCCGACCGCACGCTCGACAACAAAGACTTCGTGCTCACCTACCGTCTGGGCGGCGAGCAGCTCGCGGCGGCGGTGAACACAAACGGCGACGGCGGCGAGGGTGTGGTGAGCCTGCTGTTGAGCCCGCCCACCTCGATCCCCGCCGAGCGTCAGATCCCCCGGGAGCTGGTGTTTGTGCTCGACACCTCCTGCTCGATGAGCGGCGCGCCCATGGACACCAGCCGTCTGTTCATGGAGGAGGCGCTGAAGACCTTGGGCAAAGACGACAGCTTCCGCCTGCTCAACTTCTCAAGCAGCGTCGGCGCGCTCTCCGATGAGCCTCTGCGGGCCACGCCGGAGAACCTCAAGCTCGCGCACAAACACCTCCAGCGCCTCGACGCCGGAGGCGGCACCGACATGCGCCTGGGCATCGAGGCCGCCTTGGGCCAAGAGGCCGAGCCCGGCGTGATGCGTATCGTCGTGTTCTTGACCGATGGGTACATCGGCAACGAGGGCGACATCATCCCCTTGGTGGAGCGCCTTCGTGGCGACGCGCGGCTGTTCTCGTTGGGGGTTGGCAGCTCGGTGAACCGCTGGCTTCTGGAGGAGCTCGCCCGGGCCGGGCGCGGCGTCGCGCGAATTGTGCTGGATGACGACGCGGCCAAAGACGCCGCCCGCGCCTTGGCCCAGCGCATCGCCGCCCCGGCGCTCACCGACCTGCAGATCGTGTGGGGTGACGCCCCCGTGGAGCAGGTGAGCCCGGCGCGGCTGCCCGATCTGTTCATGGGCCAGCCCGTGCGAGTGCTCGCCCGCTACACCCGCGGCGGACGTTACCCCGTGATCCTTCGGGGGCGCCAAGGCGATGAGATCGTTGAGCTTCGTGTGGACCTCGTCCTGCCCGAGCGCAGCGACGGCGGCGCCGCCTTGCCGACCTTGTGGGCCCGGAGCCTCATTCAAGACCGCATGATCGACTACCTCTCGCCCTTCGCCGACCCGACGCGCCGCCAGGCCTTGGAGCAGGAGATCACGTCGTTGGGCTTAGAGCACCACCTCATCACCCAGTGGACCTCGTTTGTGGCCGTGGCCCACGAGGCCCAGCTCGCCCAGCGCGGCGGGCCTACGCTGAACGTCGTGACGCCCACCCCCCATGGCGTCTCAAGCTATGGCGGCGGCGGCGGGTTCTCCGGCGTCGGCGGCGCCACCCCCGAGCCCGCCACGGGCCTCGCGCTCACGCTCCTCGCCGCCGGGGCGGCCTGGGTCGGTCGTAAACGCGCCCAGGCGTAGGGGCGCCGGGAGGATTCTTCCGCCCGAACCCGGGCCGAGGCTGGTATCTTGGGGCTCCCCCCTCCAAAGACGGAGCCCCCAATGCGCCTCACCCTGCTCTTCGCCCTCGCCCTGGTCGCCTGCAAAGACGACGGATCCAGCACCACCGACAGCGGCATCCCCCCCGCCGACTCCGGCGCGGATCCCGACAACGACGGCGACGGCGTGCCCGCCAGCGAAGACTGCGACGACAACAACCCCGACGTCTCCCCCAGCGCCGCCGAGCTGTGTGACGGCCTCGACAACAACTGTGACGGGGAGACCGACGAGGGTGTGCTGATCACCTTCTACGCCGACGCCGACGCCGATGGCTACGGCGACATCACCCAGCCCACCGACGCCTGTGAGCAGCCCTCCGGCGCCGCCGCCACCGGCGACGACTGCGACGACACGAACCCAGCGATCCACCCCAACGCTGAAGAGACCGACTGCGCCGACCCCACGGACTACAACTGTGATGGGTCTACAGGCTTCGCCGACGCGGACAACGACGGCTGGCCGGCCTGCCAAGACTGCGACGACGGCGACGCCGGAGAGAACCCCGACGCCGTCGAGATCTGCGATGAGAGCGACGACGACTGCGACGGCCTCGTCGATGAGGACGTGACGACGACCTTCTGGGCCGACACCGACGCCGACAGCTACGGCGACCTGGACTTCCCCGTTGAGTCCTGCGCCTTGCCCGACGGCTACGCGGTGAACAGCGAGGACTGTGACGACTCCGACGCCTTGGTGAACCCCGGGATCACCGAGATCTGCGACGAGCGTGATGACGACTGTGACGGCGACATCGACGAGGGCGTGACCACCACCTACTACTCCGACATCGACGGCGACGGCTTCGGCGACCTCGACGCGCCTGTGGAGGCCTGCGAGGTGCCCAGCGGCTTCGTGATCAACGCCGAGGACTGCGACGACACAGACGCCGACATCTCGCCTGAGGACACCGAGCTGTGCGACGGCGTAGACAACGACTGTGACAGCGCCGTAGACGAGCCCGACGCCTTAGACGCCGCGATCTGGTACGCGGACGACGACGGCGACCTCTTCGGCGACGCCTCCGCCAGCACGAGCTCCTGCGAGGCCCCCTCTGGCTTCGTAGACGACGACTCCGACTGTGATGACTCCGACGCCGCCACCTTCCCGGGCGCCGCGCCCGAGGACGACGCCGCGGCGTGTATGACGGATGCCGATGACGATGACTACGGCGACGACAGCCCGAGCGCCTCGGCCGCGGCGGGCTCGGACTGTGACGACGCCGACGCCACGGTGTACCCTGGCGGCGCTGAGGACGGCGGCGACGGATCGGACGCTGGCGACGGCTTAGACAACGACTGTGACGGGTATGATGACGAGGGCCTGCTCTACGGCTCTGGCGGCGACGGCGAGGCGAGCGTCACGAGCGACACGGCCTGGGAAGATCTCGGCGGGGCGTGTACCGTCGTCAGCGCCGTGAGCGGCGGCGCGGTGACCGTGTCGGATGCCAGCGACTTCGCCGTGGGGGACAAGGCCCTGCTCGTGAACCTCCAGGGCTCCAGCGGCAAGACCACCAACGTCGGCGCCTGGGAGCTCCTCGACGTGGCCTCGGTGAGCGGCGCCACCGTCTCCTTCGTCACCTCCCCCACCCGCACCTACGGCGCCACATCCAACACAGACCTCAGCGGCCAGTCCGTCGCGCTGTTCAGGGTGCCCCAGCTCCTCAACCTCAGCCTGGGCGCAGGCGCGACGATCACCGGGGATCCGTTTGACGGCGACTGCGGCGGCGTGGTGGCCTTGCTGGTGGCCTCCACCGCGCGCATCTCGGGCACGATCAGCGCCGAGGGCCTCGGGTACGCGGGCGGCGCGCAGAACACCACCTACGCCTCAACGGGCCAGTCCGGCGAAGGCACCACGGGCGCGGGCAGCAAGACCTACCTCGGCAACGGCACCGGCGGCGGCGGCGGCGGGCTCTCGGCCTCGTCCTGCTCCAACTGTGAGGGCAACGGCGGCGGCGGCGGCCACGCCACGGCGGGCGAGGCGGGTGAACAGTCAAACCCCACCCTGGGCTATGGCGGCGTCGGCGGCACCAGCTACGGTGACGTGGCGCTTCTGGCCATGACCTTGGGCTCAGGCGGCGGCGCCGGGGCCCTCGATCAATCGACGGAGAAGGGCATCGGCGGCTCCGGCGGCGCGGGCGGCGGCGCCTTGGTGCTCTACGCCCGAAACCTCACCGTGCTGAGCACGGGCCTGCTCACCGCGGCGGGTGAAGACGGCGAGGCCGGCTGCGCGGAGTTCACCAACTGGTGCGGCACGGCGGCGAGCGGCTCCAGCGCGTCCGAGGCCGAGGCCGGCGGCGCGGGCGCGGGCGGCTCACTCTACGTCGCGTCCACCACGGCCGTCGTGAGCCCCGACACCTTGGGCGCCTTGGGCGGCCTCGGCCAGCTCAGCGGCTCGTCCTGGGCGAAGTACAGCGGCGACGGCGGCGACGGCCGCGTGCGCCTGGACCTCGGCACCCTGAACGGCGTGAGCGCGGCGAGCGCCGCGACCGAGGCCGCCGCGGTCTGTGAGCCGGATCCGGGGACGATCGGGGCGCTGTGACGGGGGGGTGGGGCGGCGGCTCATCCCGCCGTCCCCCGATCCCTCCGAGCCACAACCGGGCGCCCGGTGGCCCTCCGTAAGAATCTCCGAGCCACAGCCGGGCGCCCGCTTGCGCTCCGTAAATGTCTCCGAACCACAACCGCGCCGCCCGGTTGTCAACCGGTCAACTCCCCGAAGCACAACCGGGCACCCGATGGCGCTCCTTAAAGGCCTCCGAACCGCAACCGGGCGCCCGCTGGCGCTCCGTAAAGGTCTCCGAACCGCAACCGGGCGCGTTCAGCCGCCTCGGAGCCCTCGGCGACTCCCCTCACCGCATCACGGCCCGCTTCTCATCCAGCTTCGCCGCGCCTTCGTCCAGGCGGGCGGTGAGCTTGTCGAGGGTCTCTTGGAGGGCGACCTCGCTGGGGCGGCCCATCGCCTCGCGGACGAGGCCGAAGCGGAACTCGAGCTCGGTGGCGAGGCGGGGGTCGACGTCGCGGCGGATGAGGGGCTCAAGCTCGGGCAAGAAGGAGCCGCGGCGAACGGCGTCGACCTCGGCCTTCGCGCCCTCTTTGTCGCCCGCGCGCCAGCGGCGCATCGCCTCGTCGAGACCGGCCCTCACGGTGAGCGCGCGCTGGGTCCACAGGCCGTCGGTGTACACGGACGCCGCCGCCGGGAGCACCGGGGGCTCCTCGGAGGGGTCAGCGGGCGCGGGCGGGGCCCCGCTGCAGGACCAGAGCACCAGGATCCACAGCATGGAGCGCGGATAACCTGCCCCGGGCGACCGCGCAGCGCGGATCACGGCAAACTAAAGCCGAGGACGTTGCCCCCGGCGGCGATCACGCCCAAGAACACGCCGGTCATCACCGTCGCCCCGACGAGGCCGCCGCTGATCGCCGCGAGGGCCGCTCGGGAGCGCGCCGCGTCTTGGTAGCCCTGAACATAGCCGTTGCGGTATTCTGCCGGGCGGGTGCTCCAGTCGGCGTTGAGCGGCGGCGCCGGCGGGTTCGCGGCGTAATGGATCACCGGGGTCACCGCCACGGCCAGGCCCATGGCGCCGCCGCAGGGGCCAAACGCCAACAGCACCGCGCCCCCGGCGACGCTCCCGGCACAACCCCCCGCGGCGGGGCGCACCCAGTCCAGCGACCGGGCGTCGGCGTCGCCGTCGAGGAGTCCTTGGCCGTAGCTGTCAGCGGCCAGAGGCGGCGGCGCCGTGGCCAAGGCGGCGCCGAGCAGCACAAGGCCGAAGACGCCCACGGCTCAGAGGGGGATGAAGAGGTTGTCGGTGGCGAAGCCGACGATCACCAGCCCGCCGACGGCGACGGCGGTGCCCACCCCGGCGCCCAACATCGCCGCGCTCGTGCCGACCACCTGCCTGCGCGCCCGCCGGGTTTTGTCGTAGCCCTCGGTGTAGCCCAAGGCGTAGGGCGGCGAGGCCTCGGCCCAGGGGCCGATCGGCGGGGGCACCGCGGGGCGGGTGGTGGCGATCACGGTTGGGCCCAGGCAGGTGCCGAGGAGCATCGGCGCGCCGACCACCCCCGCGCAGCCCACAGACACCGCCATGAGCCCAAAGCCGATGCCGAAGGAGCGCGCGGCGACGGGCTTGGGGTCTTCAGCACGGGCGGCGTCTTGGCCCGCGGCGAAGCCCTGGTTGTACTCGGCGCGCGCCTCGGGCTCACGGGGCGGCGCGGCCTCGGCGGCCCCGAAGGAGAGCGTGAGCAGCGGCAGGATCAGCATACGCGGCGTCCCATGTCGGGCTCCTCGGAGTGCCTGAGGAGTGTACACCCGGCCGGTGGTGGTCGGGTGGGATCGGGTGAGTTGCCAGCGGGCGGGTTCAGGGGAGCTGCTCAAATTGGGGGTGGCGCGGGAGGTGCTGGATGGCCAGGTCAACCCACTCCGGGGGCTCGCCGTACCGTTTGCGGAGCTGGCCGTCTTGGGTGCGAGCGTAGAGGGTCGCAGTGTGGCCGTCGATGGAGTTTTCGTCGATGGAGTTGTCGAGGAGATATGCGCGATCAACAAACGCCAAGGAGAGAGCTAGGTTCTCCATTGCGCCGAAGTATCGGCTCACAATCTTGTTTCGAGGGACATCGTGGCCGCCTTCGACCACACGCTGCTGCACTCGGCGAATGTTGATCGCAGGGTCGGTCGTGCCGATGAAGAACAGGCGGATGAAATAGCCCCTCTCCTTGGCCCGGCGAAGAAACTCCAGCTTGTCGGGGGCGGAGAACACGGTCTCAAAGGCCATACCCGAACCTTGCATCAGCAGGGTCTCCCGGCGCTCGGCGGCCCAACGGGCGGCCTGAAGCACGGCCTCGGGGTTGTTCCAGCCGCCAAAGCGCTCCTCGGCGATGACGTCGGGGTTGATGTACTCCGCGCCGAGGCTCCACTCGTGCTGCACAAGCGCCTCTGTGGTGGTCGTCTTTCCAGAACCATTCGGGCCAGCGATGACGAGCAGGTCAGGCCTCACGTTTGGCCCGGCTTAGCGCGCTGCTCCATCCATCGCTTCGCGACGCGGGCCGAGATCTCGTCCGCCACTGCGCGCTCGCGCGCCTCACGCTTCGCCCGGACCTGGGCGAAGGCGCTGTGCATCAGCTCCGCCAGCTCCTCATCCGTGGGCTCAAACTCGGGGTCTCGAAGGTTGATTTTGCGTTTCATACCTTCACGATACTCGCCCGCTCAGACCTAGTCAACTCACCCCCGCGCCGCGTCCTCCTCAAACACGGCCACCGTCGCCGCCATGATCGCCGCCTTCACGGCCTCCCAATCCGGGGCGGCGCCGAGCTCTTGGGCCATGCTGGTCATCACGTCGCCGCTGAGGCCGCAGGGGTTGATGCGCGCGAAGTAGCGCATGTCGGGGTGTACGTTCAGGGCCAGGCCGTGCCAGGTCACCCAGGATCGGCAGGCCACACCCACTGAGGCGATCTTGTGGCCGCCCACCCAGGCCCCGGTGTTGCGGGGGTCTCGCGTCGCGTCTAAGCCGAAGGCGGCGCAGGTTCGCAGGGCGATCTCTTCGAGGTTCTTGAGGTGGCGGTGCAGGTCTTGGCGGCCGGGCGGCAGGGCGAGGATCGGGTAGACGACGAGCTGGCCGGGGCCGTGGAAGGTCACATCCCCGCCGCGCTCGACCTGGATCACGGGCACGTCCCCGGCGACGAGCACGTTGTCCGCGGCGCCGCGGCGACGGCCCAGGGTGAAGACGGGGTCGTGCTCGACGATGAGCGCGACGTCTTCGCCTTCGCCGCGGATGCGGGCCTCCAACAGCGCTTTTTGCAGGGCGTAGGCCTCGGCGTAGGGGGCGCGGCCAAGGTCACGCAGGGTCAGAGGCACCGCAGCACCTCGGCCCACACCCGCGCGGCGACCTCGTCCGCGGGGCCGTGGCCGTCTACGGCGACGACCTTGTGACCGCGGGCCTTGAGCGTCGCCATGGAGAGGCCGTACGCCGCGGCCAAGGCCGAGGCGCGGTCCATGTCCTCAAAACGCTCCAAGGCCGCGCCCCGGGCGCGCACTCGGGCGGCGCAGTCCTCGAGGGGCAGATCGATGAAGAGCGTGAGATCTGGCGCAGGAAAACGTGCGTTGAGCGACCAGACCTCCTCCAGCGGCAAGCTGAAGGACTGGTACGCCAACGACGAGCCGACGTAGCGGTCACACACGAGCACCTCGCCGCGGGCCAAGGCGGGGAGGATCTCGCGGTCGAGGTGATCTCGGCGGTCGGCGGCGAAGAGGTAGGGCAAGGTCGCCTCGCCGAGCTGGCTTGGGTCTAAGAGCGCCTGCCGGATGAGCTTTCCGATGGGCAGGCCCGAGGGCTCGGCGGTGAAGCGCGCGAGGTGCCCCGTGGCTTGAAGGGTGCTGACCAGGCGCCGGGCCTGGGTGGTCTTTCCGGAGCCGTCAAGGCCCTCCACGACGATGAAACGACCGCTGGACACCCGCGCACCTCCACAGACCGGGACAGGTAACCCACCGTACCCGAATCTCCACCGCCTCGTGACACGAGCCCCCAGGCTCCGGGGTATGGTGCCGACGACCCACCGCACTCCCGCATGAGGCTCCCCATGCTCTTCGCCCTGCTCAGCGCCGCTCTGGCGGCCCCGCCGACCGTTGACCACCTCATCGACGCCGACCTTCAGGCCGGGCGGATCACCCAGGGCGACGCGCTGGTTCTCCATGTGTTGGCACACTTCTCTCCCCTGGAGCTGCCGCCGGAGTACCTGAGCGCTGAGATCGGCGGGCCGAGCTGCCTCACCGGCCTCGTGATGGACGTGAAGGAGGGTTACCCGCTCCTCACCCCCGACCAGCAGGCCGTGGTCACCCGCTATCTGACGCCCTGGGCCGCGGACTTCGCCGATCCCTTCCCCGACACGCAGGGCCCCGTCGCGCCCCCGGCGCCGATGACCGACACCTGCTTCGGCCAGGTCGGCGCCAAACGTTACCTGAGCGAGCACTTCTCCGTGGAGTACGACGAGGGCGTGCCCGACGCCACCGCCGAGAAGTTCGCGAACGCCCTGGAGGAAGGCTACGACGCGATGGTGACCGAGCTTGGCTGGACGCGGCTCAACGGCGACAACAACTACTACATCCTCGCCTACATCAGCGAAGACAGCGGCGATGGCGCCTACACCACCGTCGATTATTGCCAGGATGGCCGCTCCTGGATGCCGTACATGGTCACCTACCAGAACGTCTTCTCGGGGATGGGCGACTGGTACGAAGACATGGCCGTTCACGAGTTCAACCACGCCCAGCAGTTCAACTATGGCTTCGCCCATGAGTTCTGGTGGTGGGAGGCCACGGCCACCTACATCCAAGAGAGCGCCCAGCCGTCAAACAACTGGTGGGCGGACTACATCAACGGCGGCTTCTCGACCCAGCCTTGGGTGTCGATGCGGGCGAGCTCCCAGTCTGACGCCGCGCAGTTCTGGCACATGTACGGCATGGCCGTGTGGGGCTTTTACCTCGACGAGCACGTCGATGGCCACGAGCTCGTGCGGTCCACCTGGGAGGAGATCGTCGGCGACCGCGGCCAGTACGACACCACCATGGAGGAGGTGCTCACTGAGCTGGGCTACGACTTTGAGGCGCTCTACCTCGACTTCGCCATTCAGTCGGGCCAGATGAACTACCGTGAGCACAAGCTCATGGACACCCCCGACCGCTCGGGCAACGTCACGGAGCTGCCCGCGGGCGGTGAGCCGTCGAGCAAAGAGCGCCCCAAAGGCCTCGGCCAGAACTACATCAACGTGAGCCCAAACACCGCCACCGAGGAGCTCCCCGACCTGCTCTTTAAGTTCGGCGGCGACCCTGAAGGTGACTTCCGGGTGTTTTTGGTGGGCTACAACGGCCAGGAGCCCGAGGTGGTGGTGCCCGTCGAGATCATCGAGGGCGTCGGTGAGGGGGTGCTCACGGGCTTCGGCGAGTTTGAGAGCGTGCTCGTCGTGATCACGCCCATGGGCGACACACGCAGCGCCTACAATTACGGCTGGGCCGCCGAGGGCGCCCTCGTGAACCCCCCGGAGGAGGACCCCGAGGATGAGAAGCCCATCGACGAGGGCGAGACCATCAAGGGGGACCAGCCGCTCAACATCGGCGCTGACTGCGGCTGCGCGGCGGGCGCGGGCGGCGCGGGCGGCGCGGCGGGGCTGGCGCTGGGGGTGCTGGCGCTGGTGGCGCGGCGGAGGCGCTACTGAGCGCATAACGCACGGTTGAACAACGACGACGCGCTCATGCATTGTGCGAGAATCACTCGGAGGTTTGATCTATGCGTGCTTGGCCACTGTCCCTCATTTTTTTCACGCTCACCC
>JADKFE010000005.1 GCA_016717595.1 Deltaproteobacteria bacterium
GTTGACAGCGCCCCTCTCCCGGGGGATGCTCTTTGCATGAAGACACTCATCGTCGGCGCGGGCGCGGTCGGACAGATCTACGGGGCCTCTCTCGCCAAGGGGGGCCAAGAGGTCTCGGTCTATGTGCGGCCCCGCTGGGTGCCCTTGGCCTTGGAGGGTTACCCGGTGCGGCGTCACGGCGCGGCCACGGGGCTCTGGCGACCGGCGGGGGTCTTCACTCGGGTGGAGGAGCTGGCCGCGCGGCGCTGGGACCGGGTGTGGATCTGCACGGCCTCTCCGGCGCTGCGGGAGCCTTGGCTGCCAGAGCTCCTCGCGGCGGTGCCGGGGGCCTCGATCGTGCTGCTGACCCCGGGCCTGCACGATCGGGAGCTGCTCTTGGAGCATGTGCCCGCCGCTCGGCTCAACCTGGGCATGATCACGCTGATGGGCTGGTCGTCGCCGCTGCCTGGGGAGCAGGGCCCCAAAGAGACGCTGTGGTGGCCCCCTCCGCTGAGCCCGGCGCTGTTTGAGGGCCCCGAGGCGGAGGCCTTGGCGGCGGAGCTCGCCGCCGGGGGCGTGCCCGCGAAGGCCACCGCCGACGTGGCGTGGACCGCCGGTCTGGGCTCAGCGGGGCTCATCCCGGCCATCGCCGCCTTGGAGCTCGCGGGCTGGCGTTTTGACACGCTCCGCGCCGAGGGCCTGCCCAGGCTCTGCGCCGCCGCCGTCGAGGCGATGAACGTCGTCGGCGCCGTGCGCGGCAAGTCCCCGGGCCTCGCGCCGTCGCTGCTGCGCCCCTGGATTGTGGGCCTCATCACCCGCCTCGCGCCGCTCGTCGCCCCGGTGAACATGGAGGTCTACCTCTGCGCCCACTTCTCCAAGGTGCGCCCCCAGACCCTCGCCGGGCTCAGCACCTGGATCGAGGACGGCGAGGCCCGCGGGCTGCCCACGACGGCGCTGCGGGAGCTGCTGCGAGGCCTGTCGGCGGCGTCCTGAGCCCCTTACGATTTGACATAACGTAGGTCAGGCTTGATCTGAAGCAGCTTGCGTTTTGGGGAGAGCCCGGGCAGACTGCGGAGGTCCGCCAGACGGCGGGCTGAGGAGCGTCAGGATGATGTTCAGCCTCCTGCTCATGGCGCCGATGGCGGCGGCCCAAGACTTCGTCACCGAGATCGGCGAGGTCGTCGCCTTGGAGCGCGGCGCCAACTGGGTGCGCACCTTCCCCAAAGACGACGACACCTGGTGGCTCACCTTGGGCCTCGGCGGCGACTACGGCGTCACGACGATCACCAAGGACCTCGTCTGGGACGAGAAGGGCCTCGTGGGCCTCACCGGGCGCACCTACCTCATCGACAACGCGATCATGCGCTGCAGCGACGGCACGTACTTTCACGCGGCCTCAGCGAGCCTGGATCAGCCCAACGACTCGGCCTACGCCTTCGGGTACGCCGAGGACTGGTCCCTCTTGCACGAGGGCGCCGTCGAGGAGCGTGTCTCGGGCACGGCGCACAACGACATGGCGCTCCTCTGCGGCGGAGACCACCGCCTCGTCGCCTTCTCCAGCATGGGCGGCAGCATCTTCCACCACGTCGACAAGTCGGGCACGATCACCAAGAAGACGACCAGCCCCGACATCAAGTTCATCAACGGCGGCGGCATGCTGCACGACCCAGAGACCGGCGGCGTGCTCTTGGTGACCAACGGCCAGAACAGCAACACGCTCTACCTCTATGAGCTCGACGCCGAGCTCGCGGTGGTGGAGCGGCGTGACCTGGAGTTCGCGCCGTCGGGCCAGCGCGCGTATTGGCCCCAAGGATTCATTCGGGTGAACGAGCACTTTGTCGTGGTCGGCATGGCGCGCAGCGACAGCGCGGGCTGGAGCCAAGACACCGGCGACGTGTGGCTCGCCGTGCTCGACAAAGACTTTCAGGTGCTGGAGACCCACCAGGTCACGCAGTTTGAGGTGCCCGAGGGCGCGATGCGGCCCAGCGTCTCCCGCAACGGCGACACTCTGCTCGTCACCTTCGACCGCCTCGTGCGCCCCAACTTCGTGAAGGTCACCATCGACCTCAAGGCCTTCGGCCTGGACGGCGGCGGCTCCCCCGGCGACACCGACCTGCCCGCCGATGACAGCGCGCCCGGCGGCGACGACACGAGCGGCGGCGGCGGAGACAAGGGCGACGGCGGCGGCGGCTGCGGCGGCTGCGCGACGGGGAGCGGCGGCGTCTCGGCCTTGGCCGCGCTCATGGGCCTTGTGGCGGTGTGGCGGCGGCGCAGCGGCGGGGTTGAGCCCCGCTAAGCTGAGGCTCGCGCCGCGTGTGTCGTCTGTTGGTGGTGACCGAGCGGAGCGTCGGCGAGCCCGCCTAGCCCGCCCCTTCAGCCCCCTTGATGTCCTCCATCGTGAACAGCGCGGGCACCTGAATCCGGGCGCCGGAGCCCAGCACCTTGGCGTGGCAGCCCAGGCGGGTGTTCGGCGTGAGCGGCGGGCCGGGCTCGCGGGGGCGGCCCTCGTGGGGGCGACCGGCGGCGTGGTCCTCCAGGGACTCCTTCTCGCCGGACTTCATGGCGCTCAGGCCGGTCTGGTCGAGGACCTCCAGGCGGCACAGACCGCAGTGGCCATCGGGGCAGGTGCCCCCGGCGCGGCGGCCGGTGGAGATGGTGATGCCCGAGGCGTCGGCGGCCATGAGGATGGAGTAGTGCTCTTCAGTGGTGAGCACCTTCTCGACGCCGTCGGGCAAGAGCAGGGTGATGGTGTGCCGCACGATCTCCGAGCGGCCTCCGTCGGGGTTGAGCAGGCTCTTGAGCTTCTTGCGGATGCCGAACGGCGTCATCGTGTCTCCTGGGCGTAGGGTGAAGCATATCCCTTGGGCGCCGGGCTTTGTGTGGGCTACGCTCAATCAGCATGACCGCCGCCCTCCTGCTCCTCGTCGCCTGTGGCCAAGCGCCCTCTACGCCCGCCGAGGAGGCGCCCCCGCCAGACCTCCACGACACGCTCCTGGCCGATCTCGCCGCGCCCCGGCACCCCTCGGACGGCGCGGGGCGACTGCGCCTGATCTCGGGGCCTGAAGAGGTCGTCGCCGGAGGGCGCGGCGCGTGGGTGTTCTCCATCGAGATCGGCGCGTTGGGCGTGGCCAAGGACGGCCTCGTCGCATTTCAGGCGCCGCCGTTCTGGGGCTGGAGCCCGCCCCAGGTCACCGCCCCCGACGCCCCGGGCTACACGACGGTCACCGGGCCCGAGGGCGTCGCGCTGGCGCTCTCACACCCCGAGCCGAGCCTCTTGTTCATTCACCCGGATCGGGCCTTACGCGCGGGGGAGCTGCTCACGGTTCATTACGGCGCGGGCAGCGCCCAGGCCCAGGTGGACCGCTACGCCGATGACACCGACGCCCTGCGTGTGGCCATCGACGGCGACGGCGACGGCGTGCGGCGGCTCCTCGACGACGAGCTGCCCCTGCGGGTGGTCGGCGGCGACCCGGCGGGCATGCGGGTGGTCACGCCGTCTACGGCTCGGCCCGGCGAGGCGACGGCCCTGCGCATCGCGCTGGTGGACGTCTCGGGCAGCCCCGCCCGGGGGCCCCTCACCGTGGGGCTGCGGGCGGATCCGGCCTTGGGCCTGCCGGTGGCCGTGGAGCTGCCGGAGTCCGGCGCGCTGCGGGTGCCGTTCACGCCCACGACGGAGGGGGTCTTCTCGGTGCAGGCCGTGGTGGAGGGGCGGGCCGTGGCGACGGGGGAGCCCATCGTGGTGCGACCGGGGGCGCCGCGCCTTGTGTGGGCCGACCTTCAGGTTCACACGGGGCTCTCCGATGGCACGGGCGGCCCCGAGGCGGTGATCGCCTATGGCCGGGACGTCGCGGGCCTGGACGTCGTCGCCATCACCGACCACGACCATTGGGGTCTGCGCGCCCTCGACCAAAACCCGGCTCTTTACCAGCGGGTGCTCAACGCCGTGGCCGCCGCGGAGGGGGTGCTGGCGCTGGCGGGCTTTGAGTGGACGTCTTGGCGTTATGGTCACCGCCACGTCGTGTTTTTTGGCCTCCCGGGCGCCCTGCGCTCCTGCCTAGACCCCACCACCGACACCCCCACCGAGCTGTGGGCGTCTCTGCGCGGCGAGCGGGCGATCACCGTCGCCCACCACACGGCGGGGGGCCCCGTCGCCACGGACTGGAGCTTCGCCCCCGACCCGGTCTTGGAGCCGGCCGTCGAGATCGTGAGCGTGCACGGCTCCAGCGAGGGCCCCGACACGCCGGGGCGCATCCAGGGCTACACGCCGGGGCACAGCGTGCTCGACGCCTTGGGCCGCGGGGATACCGCCTGGGCTTCATAGGCGGCAGCGACGGCCACGACGGTCACCCCGGCCTCGCCCAGCTCGCGGCGGGTCAGGGTGGGCTCACGGGGATCTGGCTCGACGGGCCCATGGACGGGCCGCCGAGCGCGGACGAGGTCTACGCGGCGATTGTGGAGCGGCGCACCTTCGCCACGAACGGCGCGCGCATCGCCCTGCGGGTGGCCTTGGGCGGCGTAGGCATGGGCCAGGTCGTGCCCGCGGGTGACCACGACCTCGCCGTGCGGGTGGTCACCGGGGCGGGCGGGGTGAAGGTGGAGCTGGTGCGGGACGGCGTGGTGAGCCTGCTCGGTGAGCGCGCCGAGGGCCTCGCCTTGGTGGAGACGCGGCTCACGGGGCTCAAGGCCGGGGAGCGGCTCTATGTTCGGGTGATCGACGCCGAGGGCGGGGCGGCCTGGTCGAGCCCCTGGTTTGTGGAGTGAGCGCGGCCCTATCCCACACAGACCCCCTCGCTTGACGCCCTGGTGGCGAGTCGGCATACTGAGCCCTCCCCCCAGACTGAGGCCACCATGACCGACAACACGCCCAGCGCGTATGTCCCTGTTCACCGCGCCCTGGAGATCCCCGTGGTGTACGCCACCCGGGAGAACACCGCCGAGTACGGTGAGTTTATCGGCACCGACGTGCCCAAGGCGGGGCTGTCGATCCCGTTCTACAAGGGGGCGGTCGAGGAGGGCTTCAACCTGCCGTTCCGTTACCACGAGCACGCCGTCATCCGCACCGCGCGTATTCACCCCCGCCCCGGCGAGATCACCTGGCTTGAGCGCCACCTGCGCATGACCCAGCTCTTCGTGGGCCTCGGCGACGCGCCCTTGTGTATGGTGCTCGGCAAGCCGAATGTGGAGTCCGAGCTGCCCGAGCTGGACACGGTGCGGGCGTTTATCTTGCCGCCGGGCACGGGGATCATGATCCACGAGGGCACCTGGCACGACTTCCCCATGGCGCTCGACCGCCCGGTGACCGTGCTCACGGCGAACAGCGAGGAGGTCGTCGCGGCCCTGGCCGCCCAAGGCAGCGCCAGCGAGATGAACAGCGGCGACGTGTTCAAGATCAACATTTTGGAGCGCACCGGTGTGCAGCTCCACGTCACCCTGCAGGGCCTCGGCGCCCCGGCGGCGGCGTAGATGTCGGGGGCGCCGGGGTACAGAGTCCGCGCCTTCAACTTTGAGACCCGGGGCCCGGGGGACGTCTCCGGCCTGACGGGGCTCCTGGAGCGCGGCGAGGTGCGGGCTGAAGACGTCGTCTGTGTGTTGGGCAAGACCGAGGGCAACGGCGGGCGCAACGACTTCACCCGGGATCTGGCCATGGGGGCCCTGGAGCGCCTCCTCGGCGCCCGTCTGGGCGTCTCCCCGGAGGAGGTGCAGGACCGTGTGGTGTTCTCGTTCTCCGGCGGCACCGAGGGTGTGGTCACGCCCCACATGATCGTGTTTGTTCGTGAGGGGGCGCTGCCCCAGGCCCCGAGCCCCGCCGATCGCCGCGCCGAGAAGCGCCTCACCGTGGCCGTGGGCTACACCCGGGAGTTTGAGCCCGGGGAGATCGGCCGGATGCCCCAGATCGAAGAGACGGCCCGGGCCGTGCGCGCCTTGGTCGAGGAGCTGGGCGTAGACGACGCCAGCGACGTTCACCTCATCCAGATGAAGGGCGCGATCCCCCCCTTCACCCACGCCGAGGCCGAGGCCGCCGCCCGCGCGGGCGCCCCGCTGCGCTGTGACATGGCCTACTCCCGCGGGGCGAGCGCCTTGGGCGTGGCCTTGGCCTTGGGTGAGGTGCCGCGCGGAGTGCTCAGCGACGAGGTCGTGCTCAGCGACTACCGCCACTATTCGGCCATCGCCTCGTGCAGCGCCAAGCCGGGCCTGCGCCGCACGGAGCTCCTCGCCTTCGCCAACAGCGCGTATGCCGACGGTGAGCTGCAGATCGGCCACGGCGTGCTGACGGACCTCCTCGACGTGGCCGGGATCCACGCCGTCGCCCGGGGCCTGGGCCTGCACCTGGGCGCCCCGCCCGACCCGGCTGAGGTCAGCCGCATCGTCGGCGTGTTCGCCAAGAGTGAGGCGGATGCCCGGGGCACCGTGCGCGGACGCCGCCACACGATGCTCAGCGATGACGACATCTCCGACACCCGCTACTCCCGCTGCGTGCTCTCGTCTGTGCTCGCCGCCACCTTGGGCGACACCCGGGTCTATGTGTCCACCCGCGCCGAGCACCACGGCCCCCAAGGCGGCGGGCCCCTGGCGATGATCGTCCGCGCCCGCTGAATCTTCTGGAGCCTCCCGATGCCGACGTCCTCTCCTCGCCCCCGTGAGCTGGTGCTGTTTCTGCACGCCGTCGGCGGGGTGCCCGACCAGTGGGCGCCCCAGCGCGCCGCCTTGGCCGGGCGCTACGCCACCCGCGCCGTCAACCTCAGCCTGCCCGTCGAGGCCGTCTCGATGGCGGCCATGGCCCGCCTCGTGCTCGCGGCCATGGACGAGGAGGGGTACGCCCGGGCGCACCTCGTCGGCCTGTCCATGGGCGGCGTGGTGGCCCTGGAGACCTTCGCCCAGGCGCCGGAGCGGGTGCGCTCGTTGACCCTGGCGAACACCTGGGCGCACATGGCTGATGGCGCCGGGCGCGTGGCCTGGGTGACCGGAGAGCTCGCCGCGCGGGGCCTGCCGGGCTTCTCGGCCTGGAGCGTGCCCGGCCTGTTCGCGCCGACGACGGACCCCGCCGTGGTCCAGGCCCTCATCGCCGGGGAGAGCGCAAAAGACCCCGAGGCGTATCTGCGCTGCTGGGAGGTGATGTTTGCGGTGGACTACCGCCCCCTGCTCGCCAAGATTGACGTGCCGACGCTCCTGATCGGCGGGCCCCTGGACCCGGTGACCCCCACGGAGCCCCTGCTCACCACGATCGCCCAGGCCGTGCCCACGGCGCGGCTGGTGGACCTGCCCGGCGCCTCCCACTTCTCCAACCTCGACCAGCCCGAGGCCTTCACCCGCGCCTTGATCGGGCACCTGCGCGACGCCCGCGCCCCCGACGATGACCGGGTGAGCCCCGACGTTCAGTCCGAGGTGACGCTGCCTGAAGGCACCTGCGCCCGGCGCCTGCTCGACCTGCTCCAGCTCCGCGGCGTCGAGGCCCTGTTCACGAACTCCGGCACCGACTTCACCCCGATCATCGACGCCTTGGCGCACTACGCCTATGACCACGACGGCGCCCTGCCCCTGCGGGTGGTGCCCGCGCCCCACGAGAACACCGCGGTGGCCATGGCCCACGGCTACGCCTTGCTCACCGGGCGGGCCCAGGCCGTGATGGCCCATGTGAACGTCGGCACGGCGAACATGGGCCTGGGGCTGATCAACGCCCGCCGCGCTCGGGCGCCGATGTTGGCCCTGGCCGGGCGCACGCCGCTCTACGAGTCGGGCAAAGACGGCGTGCGCAGCAACTTTGTGCAGTGGGGCCAAGAGAGCTTTGATCAGGCCGCGAGCTTCCGTGAGTTCACGAAGTGGGACTATGAGCTGCGCTCGCCCCACGCCCTGGACACGGTGCTCGACCGCGCCTTGGCGATCACCGAGAGCGAGCCCCGGGGCCCCGTGTACCTGACCCTGCCCAAGGAGCCCCTCTGTGAGCCCGTGGCCGCGGGGGTGGTGCCCGCTGAGGCTCGCCAGCGCCCCGAGCGCGCCCGTCTGCCCGACGCTGGCGCCCTGAGCGCCGCCCGCGCCTGGATTCGTGGCGCCCGGCGGGTCTTGATCGTCACCGCGGACTTGGGGCGCCACCCCGGCGGCCCCGAGGCCCTCGTCGCTTTTGCCCGCGCCGCCGGGGCCGGGGTCATCGAGCACGGCAAACGGAACTTCTTCAACTTCCCCACCGAAGACGCACATCACCTCGGCTTCGACCCCATGCCCGAGGTGGGTGAGGCCGACCTCATCCTCGCCGTGGAGTGCCCCGTCCCGTGGATCCCGGCCCACGCCAAGCTCCCCCGGGCGCCGCGGGTGATCTCCATCGGCGTCGATCCGCTCTTCGCCGACCTCCCCCTGCGCGGCTTCCCCGTGGACCTCGCCTTGGCCGGAGACCCCACCCAGACCCTCCGCGCCTTGGCCAACGGCCTAGCGCTGCCCCAGGCCCGCCTCGCCGCCGCGGGCGCGCGCCTCGCCGAGACCCACGCCCGGGTCTTCTTTGGGGCCCGGCGCGCCGCCGCCGCCGACGCGGCGCTCCCCACCATCAGCAAACGGTTTCTCTCGTGGTGCATCGGCCAGGTCATCGACGATGACCACGTGATCTTCAACGAGTACCCCCTCGACCCGGTCTTGGTGCCCCGGCGCACCCCGGCGAGCTGGTTTGAGAACAGCGTCGCCAGCGGCCTGGGCTGGTCCATGGGCGCGGCCTTGGGCGGGGCGATGGCGGCCCCCGACCGCGACATCCTCGTGACCGTAGGCGACGGCTCGTACCTGTTCAACACGCCGCTCTCAGCCCACGCCGTCGCCGCCCAAGAGGGCCTGGGCCTCGTCGTCATCGTCTTCAACGATCAGGCCTGGAGCACGATCAAACGCAGCACCCGCGGCTCTCACCCCCAAGGCTGGGCGGCGCGCACGGGCCGGTTTGAGCTGTGTGACTTCAGCCACGACCTCGACATCCGCCTCATCGCCCAGGCCTGCGGCGCGGTCGGCGTGCGGCTGGAGCGCCCGGAGGAGCTGCCCAGGGCCTTGGCCGAGGCCCTACGCCTCGGTCGTGCGGGGCGCCAGGTGCTCCTCGACGTGCGCTGCGCCCGCGACGGCTAAGCCGCGGGCTGCCGCCGGCTCTCTCCCCAGACCAGCGCCCCGACCATCACGCCCAAGCAGGCGAAGGTCACCCAAGCGAAGCTCGTGAGCAGGCTGTCCGTGAGCCGGGGCACGAGCTCCGCGGCCAAGGCGCCGCCGAAGAGCTGCACCGCGCCCACGAGGGCCGAGGCCACCCCGGCGGCGGACGAGGGCACGGTCAAGGCGCGCATGATCGTCGGCGGGGTCATCATGCCGTTGCCCAAGGCGTAGGCGAAGAACAGGGCGATCCACGGGGCGAGCACCCCCGGCGCGGCGAGGCTCAGCCCGGCGAGGGCGAGGCCGCTCAGCAGCACGATGCCGGCGCCGATACGCATCACCCCGTCGCTGGACAGGCCCCGCTTGAGGCTCACCTGGGCGGCCGTGGCGCCTCCGACGAGGCTGAACGCCACCCCGGTGAGCATCAGCCCCAGCTCTTGTTGGCTGAGCCAGCCCGAGCCCACGAAGGCCGCCGGGGCGATGGCCACGAAGCTGAACCAGATCGACGACAAGGCCGTGAGCGCGACGCCGAAGGGGATGAACGGCCCCTGCACGAGGTGATGAAGCTGGCTGAGGGGCGAGGTCTTGGGGCCCGGGGGCAAGGTCTCGTTCCAGCGCCAGGCGGAGAGGGCCACCAAGGCCAGGGCGGCGATGGAGAGCGCGCCGAAGCCCAGGCGCCAGCCCAAGGTCGCCCCGGCGATGGGGGCGATGGCCGGCCCGGCGGACTGAAACACCGAGACCACGGACATCGCGCGGGTGGCCTCGTCCCCCGACGCGCCGTCGCGGATCACGGCCCGGGTGAGGTTCATCGGCGCCGCCGCCCCGAGGCCCTGGAAGAAGCGGGCGACGATCAAGGCCTCCAAGGTCGGGGCGAAGGCCGCGGCGACGCTGGCCACGGTGAGGAGCGCGAGGCCCCCGATGGCCACCGGCCGCCGCCCGATGCGGTCCGAGAGCGCCCCGGCGGGGATCATCGAGGTCGCGAAGGCCAAGAAGAACACCGAGATCACCCGGGTGGCGTCCTCTGGCGCCGCGCCCAGCTCCTCGCCGACAGACGTGAGCGTCGGGATCGGCATGCTCCCGGTGAAGGGCGCGAGGGCCGCCGCCGCCCCCAAGAGCACGAGGGGCGGGGTGGGCTGTGTCTGGCTCATGGTCGCTCCTGGCGCGTCAACGTCGTCCGCAAAGGGGATGCCACAAGGGGCGGATCGGTGCGAGTCGGTCTTTAGGCGGGCCTCCGAAGCGCACGTTGAACCGAAGGCGTGGGCGTGTGGATCCAGCGGCCCTCGCCCACGTCACGCGGCTCATTCCGGCGCGTCGGCCGAGTCCTCCTCACCGCTGGCCTCCGAGTGTTCCACGTGGAACTCCCCCGTGAGCAAGCCGACCATGTCCGCCGCCAGCGGCGCGGTGAGGGTGATCTCTTCGCCTCCGTCGGGGTGGGGCAAGGTCAAGGTAGAGGCGTGCAGGCACTGCCGCGGGTGGCCCAAGATCGCCTGAAGCCCGGGCATCGGCCGCTCGGCGTAGAGGCTCAAGAACACCTCCGGGTCTTGGCCGTAGATCTTGTCGCCGAAGATCGGGAAGCCGATGTGGTCCAGGTGAACCCGAATCTGGTGGGTTCGCCCGGTCTTGGGCGCACACTCCACCAAGGTGAGCTGGCGCTCGGGGTGCCTGGAGATCACCCGAAACGCCGTCTGGGCGGTGGCCCCGTCGTCACGAACCCCCTGCTTGAGCAGGATCGGCGAGCCGATGGCCTGACCTATGGGCGCGTCCACCTCCCGCGTCTCCCAGGGCACGATCCCCCGCACCAGGGCGAGGTATCGTTTCTCCACGCGCCGGTCCTTAAACGCGCGCTTGAGCACCCGGTTGGCGTCGTCGTCCCGGGCGAGCACCATCAGCCCCGAGGTCTCCTTGTCCAGGCGGTGCAGGAGGTGCAGCGCCTCGTTGGGGTAGAGCTCCCGGGCGAGGTTGATCAGCCCCCACACGAAGGTGCGCCCCACCGGGTGCGCCAGCATGCCCGGCGGCTTGTTGAAGGCCACGAGGCGACGATCCTCAAACACCACGGGCGGGTGCGGCGGCTTGGGCCCCCGGGGCGCGAGGCGGGGGATGTCCAAGACGAGGCGCTCCTCTCCCCGGATCGTGCTCGACGGCTTGAGCCCACGCTGCTCCGAGCGCACCTGCCCTGTGCGAATCGACGCCGCCACCCGGCTGCGGGACCAGCCCTCAAACCGCAGGCTCAGGTACACATCCACCCGCATGCCCGCGTCTCGGGGGTCCACCCGCAGCACCCGCGGGGCGTCGGGGACAAGCTCGGCCGCCTCGTCGGGATCCGCCGCCTGCTCATCGCCAAGCGCGTGATCCACCTCGTCAAGTTCCTGCATCCGAGCGCCTGGGCCTAGCGTTATCCTACGTTTATGCTCTTCTGGCTCCTGGCATGCAAACTGGCCGACGACGGCGGGTTCGCCCCGGCGGACAGCCTGGAGTCGACCGCGCCCGACAGCCCCGCGGACGACGAGCCGTCCCCTGGCCCGCGCTCTCCTTGGCCGAGGCCTGGGAGTCCGCCGAGGCCGACGTCGCCACGGGCCTCGGCGTGCTCGACATCGACCAAGACGGCGACCTCGACCTGCTCGTCGCCAACGGCAACGACATCACCCCCGGCCCCCTGCGCCTCTACCTCAACCAAGGCGGCGTCTTAGAGACCACGGCGTCTTGGGTGTCCGACACGTCGGCGTATTACGGCCACCTCAGCGTCGGTGACCTCGACGGCGACGGCTTAGAGGACGTCGTCGTCTCCCGCTTCTTGGGCCCCGGTCGGTTCACCGAGCCCGGCGGCGTCGAGCGTTTTATGAACCTCGGCGGCGCCTTAGAGCCCAGCCCCTCCTGGACGGCGGAGGGCCTCTTCAGCTTCTCCAACGCCTTGGGCGACCTCGACGGTGACGGAGATCTGGACCTCGCCGTGGCCGTCGGTGAGCCCTACAAGAACCCGCCCGGCCGCTCCCTGCTGTTCCTCAACGACGGCGCCGGAGACTTTGGCCTCAGCCCCGCCTGGACGACGGAGCGTGACCGGCACGCCATGGACGTCACCTTCGCCGACATCAACGGCGACGGCGCCTTGGACCTGGCCATCGCCAACCTCGGCGACGCCCACGCCGTCTACCTCAACGAGGGCGGCCTGCCCGCGGCCACGCCGAGCTGGGAGGCCCCTGAAGAGCTCGGCCCGTACGAGGGCAACACCGTGGACTGGGGCGACGTGAACGGCGACGGCGCCCTGGACCTCGTCATCTCCGACAACCTCCAGCTCGGCGGCCCCGGCGTCGTGCGCGCCTGGTGTGGCCCCAGCCTGGAGCTGTGCTGGACCTCCAAAGACGAGGCCGCGTACCAGTCCGCGCTCAGCCTGGAGGACGTAGACGGCGACGGCGACCTCGACCTCTTCGCCGGGAGCTGGTGGGGTGTGGGCCGCCTCTACCTCAACGACGGCGCCGGCCTCTCCGCCACCCCCAGCGCCACCACCGAGCGCTCCATCGTCTACGAGGCCCTGGCCTGGCTTGACCTCGACGGCTCCCACGCCGCTGAGGTCACCCTGAGCGGCGTCGGCCTCGCCGCCGTGCCCGGCCGCGCCCCGGTGCGCTCCCTCGTCGGCGCCGTGAGCGCAGACGGCTGGATCTCCGGCCCCGGCGCCTGGACGGCCACGGTCTTGGCGCCCGCCCCCCGCGACCTCGCGGTCACCACCTGGGACAAGAATGTCGGCAACCTCCTCTTCCAGCGCGCGCCTTGACTGGGGGGCGGTCACCGCCGCCGCCCTCATGCTCACCGCCCTCACCGCCACCGTCGTGATCGGCCCGTCCCTGGGCCTGCGCGGCTGGGCTTGGCTCGGCCTCTGCGACCTCTTGGCCCTGGTCGGCGGCGTGCATGAGCTGATTCGTGCCCGGCGGCGCGCAGAAGTTTTGTCCCGATCCGGACAAGCCCCCAAAGATCGGTCACAGTGAGGGGTCTGAATGGAGGAGTTCACTATGTCGCGGATCGTGCTGGTTCTACTGATGGGTCTGGGCGCGTGTAAAGGCGGTTCGGTCGAGCTGGATGACACCAGCACGCCGACGGATGACACCGGCGCCCCCACCGAGATCGACAACGACGGCGACGGCTCGATCGAGGGCGTCGACTGCGATGACGCCGACCCGGGCCGTTTCCCAGGCAACCCCGAGGTCTGCGACGGCGCCGACCAAGACTGTGACGAAGACATCGACGAAGACGCCACCGACGGCACGACCTACTACCTCGACGGCGACGCTGACGGCTTCGGCGGTGAGGCCATCATCTCCTGCACCCGGCCCCAGGGGGCCATCGGCGTCGATGGGGACTGCGACGACACCAACGCGGCGATCAACCCCGACGCCGACGAGGTCTGTGACGACGCCGGCTTGGGCGTCGATGAGGACTGCGACGGCGCCGCCGACGACGAGGACGACGACGTGCTCGCCTCCTCCCAGACCGAGTTTTACCCCGACGAGGACGGCGACGGCTACGGCGACGGCGCAAACCCCACCCTGGCCTGCGACGCCCCGGCGGGCCTGATCACCGACGGCTCCGACTGCGACGACGACGACGCGGCCCTCAACCCCGAGACGGGCTGCGAGGTCGATTGGTCGGGCACCTACTCCGGCGACCTGGAGCTGAACGTCGACGGCGGCTTCGCCAAAGACGTGTGTACGGGCACGGGCACGGTCACCATCGACGTCTCCAAGAGCCCGATGATCACCGGCACCATGAAGTGCAGCTTTGCGAGCACCCTGGCCATCCTGGGTGAGCAGACGGTCACCCTCACCGGCGACATCGAGGCCGACGACTCGGCGGCGGGTGAGGTAGACGCCTCGGGCTTCATCTCCGCGGAGTGGACGGGCGCCCTGAGCGGCAACGCCACCTTAGAGGGCGAGACCTCGGGCTCAGCCACCGTCGCGGGGTTCCCCGTCACCTACGAAGGCACCTTCTCCCTCGACCGGGAGTGAGGCGTTCCACGTGGAACATCCCCGCGCGAGGCGGGGAGTGATCCACAGGTCTCAGCCGCCCTCAAGCGAGGGGCATCGATCGAAGCGCCGCCTTGGGAGCGGGTTTCCGATCGGTGCCTCAAAGCCCCCCGAAGTTGTCCACAGGGAATCCACAGGGGGATCGCCGGGCCGCTTTGGGGGTTGACGCCGAGGGGGTCGCCGGTTAACAGACGCCTGCTTGGGGCAATAGCTCAGTTGGGAGAGCGCTACGTTCGCATCGTAGAAGTCGTGGGTTCGAGTCCCATTTGCTCCACCATCAAGCCTCGCTGGTTCACCAGCGGGGCTTTTTTGGCTCTGGGTTTCCCTTTGGGGGGGGCCGGCGTCCCGTCGCCCTGTGGTGGGGTGCCCGGCGCTTGGATCCAGGGTAGCCGGTCTGCGGGCCGAGCTGTGCCTCGGTGACGCGGAGGACCGGTGCTTTCGCCCACCGCCGGGGGGCCAACCGGCAGCGTACCGAGGCGCCTAACCCTGTCGCCGATGCACGGGGGAGCGTGAGGCCTGGCCGACCTTCCACGGTGTCAGTCCCGGCGCGAAGGGGGAGGCGTTCCCGCGAGCGTCCCGAACGGCCGCGCCGCCGGTCGCTCGTTGACTCGGCGATGGGCGCTGTTTGGGGTGGGGTTGAGGCGGCCCTGGCGCTGGAGGGTGAACCTCGCGACCGCAGGTCGCCGCGGGCGTCGTCGGGGCAGAAGCCTTCTTTACACGTCGTCCCCAATGGCTCGTCGATACGCTCCGCCAGTGTTGGGATGAGGCGTCGGGCCTCTGGAGGATGAATCTCACGACCCGAAGTCGTCGCGGGCGGCGTCGAGCAGGCGCTAGACCAGACGGCTCCGTCGCCGTTGACTCGTTGACTCGTTGACTCGTTGATGCGTGCCCGGCGTTGGGGCGTGGCCGGGGGGCCTTTGGAGGGTGACCCTCACGGCCCAAAGTCGTCGCGGGCGGCCATAAGCAGCACCAGACCGGACACCTCCTCACCCGTCGCTCCGTAGACTCGTCGATGCGCTGCCGGTTTAGGATTAAGGCTGCCCCGCCTCTGGAGGGTGACCCTCACGACCCGACGTCGCCGGGCGGCCTTGAGCAGCGCCAGACCGGACGGCCCCTTCGCTCCTGTGAACGCCGCCGGTTTGTTGGAATGGTGCTGCGGGCCTCTGGAGGGTGCCCCTCACGACCCGACGTCGCGGCGGGCTGCATTGAGGCGGGCACATTTTGCCGGGTGGGGGGGGGGCGCTGGCGGCGGGAGCGGCGCCAGACCGGACAGGCCTTCACCCGTCGCTCCGTTGACTCGTCGATGCGCTCTGCCGCAACTGGATTGAGCCCGGGGCACCTGAGTCGCCTCACTGACCCCTTCAAGCCCACCCCCATCCATCGCCCCCGCCCCCCACGCTCGCGCCCCCCCCGAGGCGCCCATCCCAGCCCGACCCGCCGCCCCGCCGCCCCCCCCGAGCCGCCGCCAACCTCCCCAACACCCCCGCCGCTCCCCAGCCAATCCCCGTGTCGCCCTCCCACGCCGCATCTCACGCCAAGCCCGCGCCAGCCTCTCGCCGACATGGCACAATGTCCAGATGCACTGGTCCACCCGCGCGCTGCTCTGGCTCAGCGCGTTTCCGCTGCCCCTCTTCGCGCTCTCCCAAGCCCAGCATGGGGCCTTTGGGCGCTTCTCTGTAGACCTCGCCGGGCACCTCTGGACGGGCTGGAGCGCCGCCCGCGGCCCGCTCACCCGCAGCCCCTGGATCGGCTTCCCGGACGGCGTAGACCTCATGCCCATCGTCGGCGGCTGGCTCGACGTGTGGCTCGTCGGCCTGCTCTCGCCCGCGCTCGGCCTGGTCACCGCCTACAACGTGACCTGCGCGCTCTATGGCGTCGTCGCCGGGCTCGGTGGACAGCTCTTGGCCCGGTCCATTGGCGCCTCCGCGCTCGGCGCCGGCGTCGCGGGCTTGCTCCTGCAGCTCGACCCCTTCATCCTCCATCACCTCATGGGCGGGCGACCGGAGCAGGTCGGCCTGGGCTTCGTCGCCTTGGCCCTCGGCGCGGCGCTCTTGGTGTGGCGCGGGGCCCTGCGCCCGCTGTGGGCGGGCCTCGCCGGGGCCCTGATGCTGTTCGTCTCCTGGGAGCTCAGCCTGCTCTGCGCCCTGTGTCTGGCCTTCTTGAGCCCGTTTCTGCCCCGAGACGCGCCCCCCGGCGCCTGGGGCCGCTGGGGCCGCGCCGCCTTGGCCTGCACGATCGTCGCTGGGCCCTGGGTCTTCCTCTTCTTGAGCCGGGCCTCTGGGGTGCGGGCGATGGACGAGGGGGACTTCGCCTTAGAGACCGCCTGGCGGGCCTCGGTGGGGCTCTTGGGCTGGCTCTCGTGGGGCTCGGTGCGCCCCGGCGCCTTGGTGCTGCTCTCCTTGCTTTTTTTGCCCTGGACCCTGCGGGCGGGAGACCGCCGCCTGGGGGTCGGCGCGCTCCTGGGGCTCCTGGGCGCCTGGGTGCTCGCCCTGGGGCCGTCTCCGGGTCTGTGGGCGCCGGGGCCTCGGATGGAGGTGGTCTGGGCGCCTTTTGTGTGGCTTCAGTCGTTTCCGGTTCTGGGCTGGTTTCATTGGCCCGATCGGCTGCTCTGTGTGTTTTCGTTGGCGGGCATCTGTGCTGTATCAAAAATTATTGATTGTGCCGAATATATTAAACACAAAAGTTTTTATATGATACAAATTATTGCCGCGATAGTTTTTTTAACCGCGTCTGCATTCGAGAATCAGCGCTCCGGTCGCTGGCCGGTGGCGGAGTATGAACCTTTGGCCCGCGCGCCGAGCCAGGCCTTGGGGGACTTGCCCGAGGAGGGCGCGGTGCTCGACCTGCCGATCCAGCCCGCGGCGGTGCAGCACCTCAACTACCAGATCGAGCAGCTTGGCCACGAGCGCCCGATCCTCTTCCACATGGCCCTGAGCCACCTGCAAGACCCCTCCTTGGCGGCGCGGGTAGCCGAAGATCCGCTGCTGAGCTGGTTTCGTGCGCTCATGGAGCCCGGGGAGCGGCCCGCGAGACAGTTCACCGAGGCCGACCTCGCCGGGCTACGCAGCCAAGGTTTCCGCTTTGTCGTCTTACACAAGCGCGGCTGGCCACCTCCGCGGTGGAAGGTCGCCCGAGAGAGCCTCACCATGAGCCTTGGCGAGCCGTTTCTGCGCGACGGCACCGACTGGCTGTGCTGGCGGCTGGAGGTGGCGCCATGAGCCCCAAGGATCGGTCGGCGGTGTCGGGGGGGGGGGGGGGGGGGGGGGGGGGGGGGGGGGGGGGGGGGGGGGGGGGGGGCCGGGGGGCGGGGGGGGGGGGGGGGGGGGGGGGGGGGGGGGGGGGGGGGGGGGGGGGGGGGGGGGGGGGGGGGGGGGGCCGGGGGGGGGGGGGGGGGGGGGGGGGGCGGGGGCGCCGGGGGGGGGGGGGGGGGGGGGGGGGGCGCGGGCGGGGGGGGGGGGGGGCCGGGGGGGCGGGGGGGGGGGGGGGGGGGGGGGGGGGGGGCGCCGGGGGGGGGGGGGGGGGGGGGGGGGGGGGGGGGGGGGGGGGGGGGCGGGGGGGGGGGGGGGGGGGGGGGGGGGGGGGGGGGGGGGGGGGGGGGGGGGGGGGGGGGGGGGGGGGGGGGGGGGGGGGGGGGGGGGGGGGGGGGGGGGGGGGGGGGGGGGGGGGGGGGGGGGGGGGGGGGGGGGGGCGCGGCGCCTGCCGCCGTTGCAGATTCGCCAGCCTCCCAAGGCGACCTCCCCCGCTATGAGCCATCCCCGGCCGCCCACCACCCCGCCCCCCACCGCTCACCGGCCACCCCCCCTGGGCGCCCGCCCTCGCCGCCGTCACGCTCTCCGTCGCCCTCACCGTCGAGCGCCTGGGCGGCGCGCTCTCCGCCCCGGGCCGGGTGCTCGTCGGCGACTGGCACCACCCCGACTGTCTCGGCAACCACTGGCTCTTGGTCTGGGTCGCGGAGCGCCTGTCCAGCGGCCAGAGCCTCGTGCACAACGACAGCTATTATTGGCCCGTCGGCGACGCGCCGTGGATCGCGGGCAACGGCTCAGAGGGGCTCTTGTACCTGCCCTTTCACCTGCTCTGGGGCTGGCCTGTGGGCGTGGCGGCCTACGCCGGGGCGGTGTGGGTGGGCAACGGCCTCGCGGGCTGGGCGCTGGGGCGCGCGGCGGGGGCGGGGCCCTGGGCGGCGCTCGTGTGCGCGGCGGGGGTGGGCACGTCCGCCTACGCGGCGCAGGAGATGGGCTCGGGGAGGTTCTCTCAGGCGAACCTCATCTTTTTGGTGGGGGGCCTCGCGGCCTGGCTCACGCTCCTGCACAGCCCCAGCAAAGGGCGGGTGGTCCTGGCGGGGGCGCTCACGGCGGCGGCGGCGGCCTTGTACTGGTATCACGGGCTCTTTCTGGCGCTGGCCCTGGGTGCGTTGACCCTCGGGCGGCTCTTGCGCCGGGAGAGCATGCCGTGGCGACACACCCTCGCCGCCGGGGCGCTCTCTGTGTCGTTTGTGGCGCCGCTCCTCGCGGTGTACCTCAGCCATTGGGGGCTCGTGCCGGGCAGCGGCGAGGTCTTCCCCCACCCAGAGGCCGTGCTGGACAGCATGACGCCCCATCTCCCGGCCTTTGTGCCCGCCGGGCGGGCGGAGTACCAGGCGCTCCCGCTCCCGGCCTTGATCTTGGGCGGCCTGGGCCTCGTGCAGCTCCTTCGGGGGCGGGACGAGCGCCCGGGGCAGAGCCTCGGCCTGTGGCTCCTCGGCGCGCTGTTTTTTGTGCTCGCCTTGGGCACGAACGGGCCGCTCTACGAGGCGCTCTACGGCCTGGCCGCGCCGCTGCAGCGCATGTGGTGGCCCCACCGGCACCTGATCCTGAGCCACCTCGCGCTGTTTGTGGTCGGGGCGGCGGCGCTGGGGCGGCTCAAGGCGCCGGCTTGGGTCTCCGTGGCCCTCGCGGCCTCGTTCACCTTGGCGATGCGGGCCCAGGAGGAGCCGGTGAAGGTCAGCCAGAGCGTCGTCGCCCTGCCGCCGCAGACCTACGCGCCCCTGGCCAAGCTGCCCGGCGAGGTGCTCCTGCAGCTCCCGTTCTCGCCCAAGGTCGCGAGCACCCAGACCCCGCTCATCTACCAGCTCTACCACCAGAAGAGGCTCCTGAGCGGCCACGCGCCTTGGGTGGACCGCGTGCGCCCGCCCAAGTGGGACCGCCTCGTCGCCGAGAACAGCTTCCTCGCCGGGCTCCTGGCCTATGAGGAGGCCCGGCTGAGCGGGGCCTGGCGTTTTGAGGCGGCGGACCTCCAGACCCTCATCGACCAGGGCTTCAGCCACGTCGTCGTCGATCAAGAGCACTACCCGCTGCCCCTGCGCGGCCTGTTCAGCGGCACCCAGCGCCTGATGGAGCAGCTCTTCGGCAAGCCGGTTCACCGGGGGCCCCGGGCGACGGTCTACGCCACGGCGGGCTGGACGGGGCGGGGCGAGGCGCAGCTCCCGCCCTGGACCTGGCCCCCCGGCGTGCGCCCCGGGGACGGCTCCCAGGCGCTTCGGGCGAAACGCTCGGCGAGTCCGACCTTTGATCCTGCGGTCCATGAGGGCGGACCGAGAAGGTGACGCCGCCCATGTGAAGCCTTCGGGCGCGCGGGGCCGGGGGAGGATACATGGGCGCCCCCTGACACCTCCTGCGCGCGGAGCGACCCACACCGATGAAGACCTGGACCACCAAAGACAGCCTCGACCTCTACAACATCCCCCGCTGGGGGCAAGGCTTCTTTGACGCCAATGACGAGGGGCACTTGGTGGTCACGCCGGCCGGTCCAGGCCTGGGCGGGATCGACCTGCACGAGCTGGTGCGTGAGCTTCAGGGCCGGGGAATTGACACCCCCATCCTGCTGCGCTTCACCGACATCGTGCGCCGCCGCGTAGACGTGCTCGCCTCGGTCTTCAACAAGGCCATCGAAGAGTACAGCTACCAAGGCCAATATCGCGGCGTGTACCCGATCAAGGTCAACCAGAACCGCTTCTTGGTCGAGGACCTCGTGCGTTTCGCCGGGCCGCACCACATGGGCTTAGAGGCCGGCAGCAAGCCCGAGCTGCTCGTGGTGCTCGCGCTCCTCGACGACCCCGAGGCCGTGATCATCTGCAACGGCTACAAAGACGAGGAGTACATCGAGACCGCGCTGCTCTCCCAGCGCCTCGGCCGTCGGCCGTTCCTCGTCGTCGAGAAGCTCTCTGAGGTCGAGCTCATCCTCCAGGTCGCCGAGCGCCTGGGCATCCGCCCCAACATCGGCGTGCGGGCGAAGCTCTCCCAGCCCGGCAAAGGCCGCTGGGAGTCCTCCAGCGGCGACACGGCCAAGTTTGGCCTCACGGCGCGGGAGATGGTCGCCGTCGTCGAGCGCCTGCGCACGGCGGGCTACCTCGACTGTCTGCAGCTCCTGCACTTCCACATCGGCTCCCAGGTCTCGGCGATCCGCACCTTTAAGGACGCCCTGCGCGAGGCCGCGCGCACCTACGTCGAGCTGCACAAGCTCGGCGCGCCGATGGGCTTCTTCGACGTCGGCGGCGGTCTGGGCGTCGATTACGACGGAAGCCGCACAAACTTCGACAGCTCCATGAACTACGAGGAGCAAGAGTACGCCTACGACGTCGTGGCGAACATCGGCCAGGCCTGCACCAAGATGGGCATCCCCCACCCCAACATCATCACCGAGTCCGGTCGCGCCATGGTCGCGCACCACGCCGTGCTCGTGTTTGATGTGTTGGGCGTCTCGCAGCTCCCCTTGGAGGGTGAGCCCGCCCAGGTGAACGACGACGACCCCGAGCCCCTCAAGCTCATGCGCGAGTCCTACGACAACCTCAACGCGCGCAATTATCAAGAGGTCTACCACGACATCATGCAGGCCCGCGAAGAGGCCCGCACGGCGTTCAACATGGGCCTCATGGGGCTTGAGGCCCGGGCGCGCCTGGAGCACCTGCACTGGCAGATCTGCGGGCGTATCCTGCAGCACGTCCGCCGCCAGAGCTACGTCCCCGACGAGCTCCTGCGCTTAGAGCGGAAGCTCGCCGACATCTACTACTGCAACTTCTCTGTGTTCCAGTCCGCCCCCGACTCCTGGGCCATCAGCCAGCTCTTCCCCGTGTGCCCCATTCACCGGCTGCACGAGGAGCCCACCCGCCGCGCCGTGCTCGCCGACATCACCTGCGACTCCGACGGCAAGATCGACCGCTTCATCGACCTGCGCGACATCAAGGACGTGCTCGAGCTGCACGCCCCCAACGACCAACCGTACTTCTTGGCCCTGTTTTTGGTCGGCGCCTACCAAGAGGTGCTGGGCGACCTGCACAACCTCTTCGGCGACACCAACGCCGTTCACCTCTCCGTAGACCCCAACGGCGGCTACCACATCGACCACGTCCTCGAAGGCGACACCGTCAACGAGGTCTTGGCCTACATGGAGTACAACAAGGTCGAGCTCGTGGGCCGCGTGCGCAAAGCGGCCGAGCGCGCCCTGCGCGACGGCGCGCTGACCTTGGAGCAGTCCAAGTCCCTGATGAACGCCTACTCGCTGAGCCTTGAGGGGTACACGTATCTGGAGAAGGACTAGGTGGGGGCGGCGGCCAGATGTCCAGAATGGGGCCACCTTAAACTTTTCGCTTGACTCAGGCTGAGTGCTCAGCTATTTTGGAAGTCGGTCTGGGTCATCCTTCAGGATTGTAGGGCTTCGCCCTCCCGGACCTCCACTTCGAGCCAGAGCGTTTAGGGATGTACCTGCTCTACCTTGATGCGTCTGGCACCCCCGAGATCAAAGACCCCAACTGCAGCACCTATGTGCTGTCGGGGCTTTGTGTGCATGAATCCGTGTGGCCTCATCTTGAGCAGCAGGTGGCGCTGCTTCGGAACCGGTATTCGTTGCACAATTGCTCCTTTGAGCTTCACGCGAAGGACATCTGCGCGCAACTGCGAGAGCAAGAGAAGATTCCCGGATTTGAGGAGCTGTCCTGGTCTGATCGACGTATGGCGTACGAGCAGGCTGTAGAGCAAGCCATCCAGGCTGCTCCACCTGAGAGGCGCAGCGAGATCAAGCTGAAGAAGCGCGCGACGATCCCGATCGCTCACCTCAGCCGTAAGGAGCGCTCGCAGCTCTATGAGGAGGTGCTCGACCTTGTTGGGAATGTGAAGGAGCTTGATCTCTCAAGGCGATCGACAAGCGCTTCTTGCTCTCACGATTAGGGGCGGACTGACGCTGTTCGGGACGCGTTTCTCAAGTTGTTACTCGGTTTGATGCCTTCTTGGGTCGCCAGAACCGCCGAGGAAGGCCCAACAAGGGGATGATCGTTTTTGATGACGAGCGCACCTACAAAGACATCTTGCACAAGGAGTTCACCCAGTATCGTCAGGTAGGACATGCTTGGGGTAAGCTTGAGCATGTCATCGAGCAGCCCTTCTTTGTGGACAGCGCCGCTGTCAACGCGGTTCAGCTCATCGACATCTGAGCGTACGCGATTCGGCGGCACATCGAACGTGCTGAGCTTCAGAATCCACATGAGATTAATAACTTCAAACGTTTACACGCCAAGTTTGACCGTGATGGTAAACGCCTTCACGGGATCAGGCATTTCTGTTCCCCTGGAAGCTGTAGGTGTCTGGTCTGTCAAGAGCGTGGTCACGGTGAACAACTCCTGCCCTAAATTTGTCCCAACCTAGTCCGATAGAGGGTGAGAGCCAACGCAGGGCTCACCCCACCATCACCCCCAACACCCTCCGCCTCGCCTCCTCCAAGGCCGCCGTCTTCGCATCGCCCACCACCGCCCCCGGGTCAAACGCCTCGCCAAAGGCCACCTGCACCGGCTGAGGCCGAAACCGCTCGTCCCGCCCGAAGAGCGCGTCGGTGCCGCGCACCACCACAGGCACCACCCAGGCCGCGCCGCGCAGGTAGCGGGCGGCGGCGGGCAAGAACGGGCCGAGCTGGCCGTCGCGGCTGCGGGTGCCCTCGGGGTAGAGCACGACGGGGCCGCGGCTTCCGCGCCAGGCCTCGGCCTCTTTGAGCGCGCCCAGGGCCAAGGCGGCGACCTCACGCAGGCTCAGGGCGGCGTCGTTGCCGTCTAAGGTGGTGGACTGCGGGGTCTTCAGGGTGTTGAGCGCGATGGCGGCGAGGCGGCGGAAGGGGGCGCTGTAGACCTTGGGCCCGGCGACGGCGAGGAGGTTGTCGGCGAGGTCGGCGCGGCCGTTGGCGGCCAGCAGCAGGTCGAGCACGCTCGTGTCGACGTAGCTCAGGTGGTTGCCGACGAAGAGGGTGGGGCGGCCGTCGAGGGGCTCCAGGTGGCGCAGGCCGGTGATCGTCGCGCCGCGGGTCATGCCGCCGAGCCAGGCCCGGGAGAGCCGCCGGGCGAAAGGATCGGCGGGCCAGGTGGTCCAGGCGCCGCCCGCCGCGCCGAAGGCCCGGAGCGTCGCGGCGAGGGCGTCGTCGTCGGTGGCCTGGAGCGTGGCCTCGGCGATGGCGCTGAGGGCGGCGCGGGTCTCGGGTGGGGCGTCTACGGCCCCATCGAGCAGAGAGGGCAGGGCGGCGCGGAGGTCGGAGGGGGTGAGGCCGTCGAGGTTCATGCGGCGAGCGTAGCGCCCGAGCGCGCTGGGCACAAGGCCCGGCGAAGGCGCACGCCGCCCGAGAACTCACGCGAGGCTTACACCGCCGCGCCGCCGCGCCGCGTGGGGCGTATGATTCGGGCGTGAACCGTCCGCACCTCCCCCCCTCCGTGGTCGAGACCGACCTCGCGCTCCATCGGCTCTTCGAGCGGGTGGTGTTCTCCCGTTACCTCAACCCCCTCAACTCCCGCGACGCCCAGGCCGACTTCGCCCTGGGGGAGCCCCCGCGCTACCGCTACCAGCCCGCGGACTGGGCCGATGACGAGCTTCGTGCCCTCGACGCCCTGCGCCCCCCCGAGGACCACCCCTTCGGCCCCTTGCTGCGCCGCGCCATCGAGGGCACGCGGCTGTTTATCCTCGCCCTGCGCGACCGAGACCCCGCACGATTTGACGCCTTGGCGCGCCACAGCGGCTGGTATCCCGACGCCGAGACGTTACACGCCGCGCGCAACGAGCCCCGGGAGCACGAGCGCAGCGCCCAGACCGTGACCGCCTATGAGATGGCGGACGCCTTGCAGGCCGCGATCCGCGAGCGTGGCCTCGCAGGCTGGCGCGTCGAGCTCGACCCGGTGATGGCCGCGCGGGTGCTGGTCGATGGCGCCCACCGCGTCGTGCGGGTGACGCCCCACGCGGCCTTTCGCGCCTCCGACATCCCCCGTCTCATCGCGCATGAGATCGACGTTCATGTCCGTCGCGCCGAGAACGGATACCAGCAGCCCCTGCGCCTGTTCGCCACGGGCCTGCCCGAGTCCTTAGAGACCGAAGAGGGCCTCGCTCTGTACGCCGAGGAGCGCGCCGGGGTGATCTCGCCGGGCACCTCCTGGCGCCAAGGAGTCGTGGTGCAGGCCGTGCATTGGGGCCGAAGCCTCGGCTTTCGTGCGCTGCACGAGCGCATCACCTCCATCGGCGGCGGCGGCCTCGCCTGGACCATCACCGAGCGTCTCAAACGTGGCCTCGCCGACCCCGAGGCCCCCGGCGTCTACGCCAAAGACGTCGTCTACTACACCGGCCTGCGCAAAGTGCGCGCCTACCTCGCCGCCGGTCGCCCCCTGGAGCACCTCTTCGTGGGCAAGGTGAGCGTAGACGACCCCGTCGGCGCGTGGATCGACGCCGGCCTCGTGACCGTGCAGCCGACGCCGGGGGTGTTGGGGTGAGGCACAGTCGGCCGCTGGTGATCTATGTGGACGTGGATGACACCCTGGTGCGATCCTACGGCAGCCGCCAGATCCCCATCACCGGGGTGATTGAGCGCCTGCGCCTGCTCTGCGCTGAAGAAGGCGTGGTGGCGTACTGTTGGTCTTCCGGCGGCGCGGAGTACGCCCGAGGCGTCGCCGAGCGCCTGGGCATCGCCGAGCTGTTCCTGGCGTTTTTGCCCAAGCCCAACCTGATGATCGACGATCAGCCGCCGAGCGCCTGGCCCGATGTCTGTGTGCTTCATCCCAACGAGGCGATGAGCACAGACGCGGCGGCGGCGCGGCTGAAGCTGGGGAGGGGATGACGGCTGAGCGCCGTCGCCGCTCGTCTGGGCCGTGCGCTTTGACACCGCCATTGAGCGCGCCAAGCGCAGGTCATCGTCCCAGGGGTCACCCTTGCCCCACCCCCCAACCTCCCGTAGAATCTCCAGGTTCTTCCCACCGCCTCGACGGAGCCCCGTCATGCCGCTCTCGCCCATCACCGCCCAGGCCCGCGCGCTGCTCGGCGCGGTCGCCCGGGACGCCGAGGCCCTTGACCCCGACCTCAAGCTGGGCTTCTTGCGTGTCGTGGAGCAGCTCAACACCATCGACACGCGGCATGGTGAGGTTGAGGAGCAGCTCATCCGCCACCGGCTGCTGTTGGAGCGCACGCTCGGCCTGATGACCGCCCAAGGCGCGGGGCTCGTCGCCAGTGAGGCCCTGGACGTGATGATCACGGTCTCCGGCGCCGAGCGCGGGTTTGTGGGATTGGTCGAGCCCGGCGGCTGGCGGCTCGTCGAGGCTCGGGCGATGACCGCTGAAGACGTCCACGCCCCGGGGGGTGAGGTCTCCAGCGGCGTGATCGAGGAGGCCCTGCGCACCGGCGAGGCCGTGCTCGCCGATGACGCCTTGGCGACCTGGGCCGATCGCCGCTCCGTCGTGCGTTTGGGCCTGCGCAGCGTGGCCTGCCTGCCGATTCAGCAGGGCGGGCGGCCCTTGGGCTTTGTTTACCTCGACCACACCGAGGCCCAGGGGCGCTTTCGGGAGGGCGCGCTCGCGGCCTTGGGCGCTTGGCTGCCCGTCGTCGCCCAGCAGCTCGCCCGCGCTGTGGGTGAGTCTGAGGCCGATCCCTTCCCCGACTTTGTGACACGATCTCCAGCCCTGATCATCGAGCTTCGTGAGCTGGCCCGCCTCGCCCAGTATGACGTGCCGGTCCTGATCACCGGCCCGACAGGCACCGGCAAGAGCCGCCTCGCGCGCAGCGTTCACCAGCGCAGCCGTCGCGCCCGAGGTCCCTTTGTTCACCTCAACTGCAGCGCCGTGCCCGAGGCCCTTCTGGAGAGCGAGCTGTTCGGCAGCGAAGACGGCGCGTTCACCGGGGCCCGCGGCCGCAAGATCGGCAAGTTTGAGGCGGCCAAGGGCGGCACCTTGTTCTTGGATGAGCTGGACACCATGCCCATCTCCGGCCAGGTGAAGCTGCTCGTGGCGCTGCAAGAGCGCGCCGTGAGCCGCTTGGGCTCAAACGAGCTGATCAAGCTCGATCTGCGCCTCATCGCCGCCACAAACACCGACCCCCAGCGCGCCATCGCCGCCGGGCGGCTAAGGGAAGATCTGTATTTTCGGCTCGCAGGCGCGCTGATCCACCTGCCCCCGCTCAACGAGCGCCCCGAGGACGTGCCGCCCCTGGCCCAGCACATCCTCGCCGCGACCGTGGCCCGCTACGGCCTGCGCCCGATGCGCCTGAGCGCCCGCGCCTTGGAGCAGCTCTGCGCGTACTCCTGGTCGGGCAACGTGCGAGAGCTAGAGCATGTCCTCGATCGTGCCGCGCTCCTCGCCGGAGACGACGGCGTGATTCAGTCCTTACGCCTCGGCCAAGGGGACGCCGAGGCGCCTCGCCGTCTCACCGTGGGCCGACAAGAGTTCCTCACCGCCTGGACCCAACACAAAGGGGTCGCCAGCGCCGTCGCCGCCGCCCTCGGCGTCACCAAACGCAGCGTCTTTCGCCTAAAGAACAAGCACCTCGATGGCCAGTGAGGCCGTCCCGTCCCCGATGCGCTCCTTCGCGGCGCTCGGGGGCGCCGTGGTGGACGCGCCACAGACCGTTGAGGAGCGCCTGGGCCGCTACCAGATCTTGGGTGAGTTAGGCCGCGGCGGCATGGGGCGTGTGCTGCGCGCCTTGGACCCCGAGATCGGCCGCGAGGTGGCGGTGAAGGTGCTCTTGCGCCCCCACGGCTCAGATCCCGAGCCCTTGGAGCGGTTCATCGCCGAGGCCCGCATCACCGGCCAGCTTGAGCACCCCAACATCGTGCCGGTGTACGACGTCGGCGTGACCGAGCAGGGCCAAGTTTACTACGTCATGAAACGTGTGGCCGGGCAGAGCCTCGACGCGGTGCTCACCACGGCCTCCGAGGACTGGAGCCTCCATCGACTGCTCGCCGCGTTCGTCTCCGTCTGCGCGGCGGTGTCCTTCGCGCACAGTCGCGGGGTGATCCACCAGGATCTCAAGCCGCAGAACATCATCCTCGGGGCGTTCGACGAGGTGCTGGTGTTGGATTGGGGTCTCGCCGCGCTGTTGCGCGCTGGGCTGGACATCCCCGACGCGACGATCTCATCGGGGGGACTTGGGGGCACGCCCGGCTTTATCGCCCCCGAGGCCATTCGTGCGCCAAACGCCCCTCCGACGCCGTGGATGGACCAGTGGAGCCTGGGCGCGACGCTCTACACCGTGCTCTGTGGCCGGCCGCCGTACGAGGGGCCCACAGCGCGAGCGACCCTTGACGCGACCTTGGCGGGTCCGCCAATCGACCCGCGCTTGAGGAGCTCCGGTCGAGCCGTCCCGAACGAGCTCGCCGAGCTGTGCCAGCAGGCGATGCACGCCGATCCAGCGCGCCGCCTGCCCGACGTGGCCGCCTTGGGCGCGGCGGTGCGCGCCTTCCTGGAGGGCAGCCAGCGCCGGGCCCGGGCCTTGGTCTTGGTCGCCGAGGCCGACGCCTTGGCCCCCCAGATTCAGGCCCAGCGCGAGGAGGCGGCGAGGCTCAACAAGGCCGCCGAGGCCCAGCTTGTGGGCGTGCGCGGCCTCGACCCCATCGAGAAGAAGCGCGCGGCTTGGGCGCTGCAAGACGCGGCGGCGGCGGCGGAGCGCGCGGCGGCCTTGCAGCAGGTGGTGTGGGAGGAGCGGCTCCAGGGCGCGCTCCAGCTCAGCCCCGACTTACACGAGGCCCACGTCCGCCTCGCCCTCCACCACCGGCGGCTCTTGGAGGCCGCCGAGGCCCGGCGAGACCCCGGCGCCGCGTCCCGAGCAGAGTGGCTCCTGCGACAACATGATCGTGGGCATCACCGCCGCTGGCTCGCCGGGACGGGCGCGTTGACGCTGCACACCGACCCACCCGGCGCCACGGCGCGGCTGCACCCCATCGTCGTCGAGGATCGCCAGCTTCGGCCCGCCCGAGGCGTCGCCATGGGGGAGACGCCGCTCACGGATCACCCCATCGCCCCGGGCTGCTACCTCATCGTGCTCGATCACCCAGGACATGCCTCGGTCCGGTATCCCATACAGATCCCCCGCGCCGGTCGATGGGACGGTGTGCCCCCGGGGGAGGACGCGCCGCTCGCCATCCGGCTCCCAAAAACAGAGGCCCTAGGCCCCGAGGATGTGCTCGTGCCCGCGGGCTGGTTCTGGGCGGGCGGAGACGACGAGGCCCCCGACAGCCTGTCTCTGCGGCGAGTCTGGGTGGACAGCTTCGTCGCGCGGCGACACCCCGTCACCAACGCCGAGTACCTCCTCTGGATCAACACCCTGATTCAAGCGGGCCAATTGGAGGAGGCCGAGCTGCATGTCCCCCGGGATGTGCAGCGCCCGACGCATCCCACCGAAGGCGCGCCGCTCTTTAAACGGGAGGGCTCCAAGTTTTTTGGACCCCCATCCGACCACGATCCCGACCGCTGGGCGCGGCTCCCGGTCATCGGCGTGAACCTGCAGAGCGCCCGGGCGTTCGCCGCGGCCCAAGGCTGGCGGCTGCCGAACGAGCTTGAGCGGGAGAAGCTCGCTCGGGGAGTAGACGGTCGGCGTTTCCCGTGGGGGGATCACCACGATCCCGCCATGTCTTGTGGGGTGTTGAGCCAAACCTTGCCCCAGCCCGTGCCGGTGGGCAGCTTCCCCCTGGACTGTAGCGTGTATGGCGCCTGCGGCCTCGCGGGCAACGTGCGAGATCTGTGTGACAACGAGTGGACGGAGCAGGGCCCCGCCCAAGACGGTGAGCGTCTCATTCATCAGCCGGCGGCGCTGGATGTGCCCTTTGTGAGCGCCCGGGGCGGCGCATGGTCGAGCACAGCCGTGCTCTCGCGGTCGGCGGCGAGGCTCGCTGATGCGCCCAGCACACGGTACGCCGTGCGTGGGCTGCGCCTCATCCGAGCTCTATAGGTCGATGAGCCGCTCCACACAGCTCGGCGTAAAGTTGGGGTTGGGGCAAGGCACAAAGCTCATCTCCCCCTGGGCGTCGAAGTCGTTGGGGGTGAACGGGAAGCCCACCTTGCTCACGATCTGCAAGGCGCCGTTGTTGCCGCCGATGGGGGCCAGCCAGCGGATAAACACCTCGCGGGGATTTCCCGGGCGCTGGTAACGGGTGAACCCCGGCGGCTGGGATGGCGGCATCAGGTAGGCGCGCTCCAGACTGTCATTCATCGCGGCCATCGGCGCGAACAAGGGCGTGTTTCCGAAGGTGGTGACCGGCCCGGTGAACGGCATTGGCGCCTGTCCAACGCCATTCCAGCTCGCCATCGTCATCTGAAACGGTTGACCGGCCAAGAGGCCGATGTCGCCCGGCGTCGAGAACACGCTCAGCGTGTTTGGCGCGTAGGTCCGCTGCACACCGTTCACCGTAAAGGTCCAGGCCGGGGCGTCTGTGCCTACGGCGAGGAGCGCGGCGCGCAGCGTCCCGTTCTGGGAGATGCGCCAGATCGTCAGAGACGGCGCCACGCCCGGGTTGTCCGAGGAGATCTGCAGGCCGCCGCTGCCCGCGGAGGGGTCAGAGGTGGTCTGTGTCGTCGCCGAGAGGCCGAAGAAGGCGTAGTCCGCGACGGAGGGGCCGGTCAGAGCGGGCGGCGCGTGCAGCGAGAGCTGCTGGCGGAACGCGAGCGTGGTGAGCAAGAGGTTCGCCCGGTGCACCAGATCACCATTGCGAATCCCCAAGGCGTAGGCGTCACCGTCCTCGACACGATCCCAGCGCGAGAGCACCTGGGTGAGCGCCCAGGTCGCCGCGCCGAGGCGACGATCGCCGATGCGCGCCTCGGCGGCGAGCTGCCCGCTCTGGCTGGCGCTCACCACACGGCAACAGAGCCCCGCGTCTATCCAGGAGTGGCCGGCGAGGCTGCCCTGGAGGCCCTCGGCGGGGCCCCCGGCGTGGCAGGTGTCGAGGATCATCGTCACCCGCGCCGCGTTTTGGCCCAAGGCGAGGATCAGGTGAACGGGGGTGATCACCCGGCTGAGGGTCGGCGCGGGCAGGCCCGTCTGTGTCGGGAGCGTGGCGAGGTTCTGCTCGACCTGCTGGAGCAGAGACAGCCGCACGCCGGGATCGTAGGGGGCGCGCAGCGTTCGGCTCACGAGGTCAAGCAGCTCCAGGAGCGCACCTTTGGCCTCGGCCTCGGCGGTGAGGCGCTCCAGAAGCGCGGCGACGGGTTCAAGGGCCTCCCCCTGTGCGCGGAGCTGCCCGGCCAAGGCGCGAGCCCGGGCGCGGAGGGCGCTCGGCGATGGCCCCTCCGTCGTCATGGTGGTGTCCGAGGCGCAGAGCGCGAGGCGCCCCCGCACCAAGGCGCCGTGACCGGAGAAGGTGAACAACATCCGACACGAAGGGAAACACGCCAGGTGGTTCCCCAGGAGCATCAGCGACTCGGTGAGGTTTTGGTAGGTCGGGCGCAAGATCCGGGTCTCTGCGGCGGAGTCTGTGTGGCGCATGTCGTCGAGCATGCCGCCCAGGTGCGCCCGCTCGACCTCGCTGAGATCGGCGGCGCGGAGCGTCTCGTTCATGCGGTGGTGCAGGGCGCTCGCGCCGCCAGCCTCCTCCACCAACACCGGGTTGCCGTGGGGGCTGATGCCCAGGCGCAAGGCGACGATGAGCCAAGACATCGCGCTCTGTGTGGCGCTGGGCACCGCCGCGAAGCGGGGGTCGTCGTAGCGTGAGACGCCGACGGCGAACACGCGGGCGTTCTCGGCGCGGGTGGCGGAGAGGGTGGGCTGGGCGGGGATCGTCTGTGGGGCGAAGGGCATGGGGTCCTCGTCGTGGAGCGGTGTCGGGCTATGGGCAGTGTACCAAAGAGGGCGAGGCGCCCAGAGCCAAGGTCTGAGCGCCACCTTCGTTTACGTCGCGGCGCCTCCATCAACAGTCGGTGATGGTGAGCTCGTTCGCGCTGTTGACGGTGTAGAGCTGGCAGCCCTCGTTCGTCGCCGTGTGTCCGTCCTCGTAGTGGCCGAGGATGAAGTGATCGTCGGGGGTGCAGGCGCCCTCACAGGTCAGGTACACGTTGACGAGCTGGTTGTTGCCCACCTGAATGAAGTTGTCGATCTCCTGGGCCACCTGGGGCTCGTCCGTGGGCACGCCCCACTGGCCGAAGAGGTAGATGCTCGTGGCGGCGTAGGGGTAATCACAGACCTCAGACGCCCCGGCCTCGATCTGCAGGGTGCCCGCGTCGTTGTACCCGCAGCGCTCGTAGGTCGTCTGGGAGGCCGAGCTCCAGTCGTAGTAGACCTGACCGGCGTACATCCCGTCAAAGCCGCGGGCGGGGATGATGCGCAGGCGGGCGGTGCTCGCGGCGATGTCGCCGTCCGCCGAGGTGTGGTCCTCGATGACGACCAGCTCGGCCTGGCTCGGATCGCCGACCACCCGCATGGCCACGAGGCTGTAGCGCGCCTCGGCGGTGAGGGTGACGGTCTGGGTGCTCACGACGCCGCCGCCGTCTTTGCTCAGCGTCACCTCGTAGGTGCCCTCGTCGATGTCGGCGTAGGCGGTGCCCTGGGTGAAGTAGAGCGTGCCTTGCTCGTGGCCGGGGGAGGCGCCGTTGGCGGCGACGGAGAACTTGGCGACGAGGCCATCGGCGACGTTTAAGAAGCGGATCTTGGCGTCGGCCAGCTCCACGGCGCTGTCCTCGGTGTCGTCGCTGCCGTCGGTGTCATCGAGGACCGCGTTGGTGTCGTCGAGCGCCGTGTCTTTGGGGGCCTCGATGAGGTCGCAGGCGGTGAAGAGGGCGGCGGAGAGGCTGAGGGTGATGAAGGCGCGCATGATGAGCTCCAGGTCGTCTTGAGGTGGGTTCTGGTCGGCGTCGCTGTCTTGTCACCGCCGATGCACCCCTCATCGCAAGGAGCGTGCCGACCAAATCCGGGGGATCTCAAAACGCCGCGATCGTGTCCTGGGCGTGATCTCAGCGGATGACGCCCCAAAGACGCCGCGCCCCGCCCAAGGACAAGCGTCACTCTGCCGCGCGCTTGTCCTTGTCGTCGCCGTCCGTGTGGACCTCGATGAACGTGTTCACTGAACGTCGTTCATCATTTTCGACCTTCCACCCAGGTGCCCTATGGCCGAGCCGTTCAAAGCGTGGTTCAACCCGTCGCGCATCACCGCCTCATCACCGCAGCCCCTCCACCACAAACCGCGCCCCGCCGCCGTCCCGCGGGGTCACCCGGGCCTCGCCGCCGTGGGCCCGGGCGATCTGCCGAACCAGGGCCAGGCCCAGGCCGACGCCGCCGTCGCGGCCCTCGTCGTGGCCGGCGGGGCGGTAGAACGGCTCAAACACCCGCTCGGCCAGCTCGTTCGGCACGCCGGGGCCGCGGTCGAGCACCTCCACCCAGGCCGAGCCGTCCGGCGCCGCGCCCACCTTCAGCAGCACCTCCCCCTCACCGCCGTAGCGCCGGGCGTTCTCCAGGAGGTTGCGCAGCATCCGGCGCAGGGCGGGGCCGTCGCCGCGGAGGGTCACCGGGGCAAGGGTGGTGGTCGCCCCGGCGCGTTGGGCCTCTTCAGCGGCGAGGCTGTGCAGCGCCACCGGGGCCCGGGCCGGGGCCGACTGCACCCGGGCCGAGAGCAAGAGGTCACCCACCAAGGCGTCGAGCTCCTCGATGTCTTGGGTGGCGCCCTCGGCGAAGGCGGCGCGCTCGGCGGGGGCGCCCTCAGCGAGCAGCTCCACGGCGAGGCGCAGGCGGGCCAAGGGGCTGCGCAGCTCGTGGGACGCGCTGGCGAGGCCCCGGCGCTGGGTCTCCACGAGGGACTGTACCTGATCGGCGGCGCGGTTGAAGCTCCCGGCGAGGCGCGCGACCTCGTCTTTTCCCCAGACCGGCGCCCGGGCGGCGTAGTCGCCCTCGCCCCAGCGCTCCATCGCCCGCTCCACCCGCTCCAGACGACGGGTCACCCGCCGGGCGAGGAGCCAGCTCCCCAAGGCGAGGCCCGAGAGCGCGGCGAGCCAGGCCAGGGCGACCCGACCCGGCGCTCCATGAGACGGCGTGGCGTTTGACCCGACCACGGCGCGGCCATCGCCCAGGCGCAGGCGATAGCCGCTCTGTCCGTTCGCATAAAACCAGCCGTCTCGACCCAGGGGGAGATCGGGGCCGGTGCACACGCCCCGGGCGGCCTCGGGCTCAAACACGCACAGATGAAGGCCCAGCTCGTCCCCCAGGGCGGCGAGGGCGGCGGGGAAGGCCGCATCCTCTGTGTCGGGGAGCGTGGCGGCGAGGCGCTCCACCCCGGCGCGCAGCGGCGCGGGCACCTCCACCCGCTCCGGGGCCAGAAGCCGCGCCACCCCAAACGCGGCGAGGCCCGAGGCCGCGCCCACGAGCAGCAGGTGAACAAACACGAGGTGGGCGAGGCGGCGGGGCATCAGGGGTCGTCGGTGGGCGTGAAGCTGTAGCCGACGCCACGAATGGTGCGGATCCACCGGGGCTCCTTGGGGTTGTCCTCAATGGCGGCGCGCACCCGCGAGATCGTCACGTCGACGCTGCGGTCGAAGCTGTCCTCCTCGACGCCGAGCTCCTCCAAGAGCTGATCGCGGCTGAGCACCCGGCCCGGCTTCCGCGCGAGGGCGATCACGAGGTCGAGCTGGTGGCTGGTGAGGCGGCGGGGCGCGCCGTCCACACGCAGCTCCCGGGCGTCGAGGTCGAGGGTGACCCGGCCGAAACGCCACACGGTCGGGCTTGGGGTCGGGCGTCGGCGGCGGCGCGGCGGCGGGCAGACGACGGCGCAGGATCGCCCGCACCCGCGCCTCGAGCTCCCGGGGGTTGAAGGGCTTGGGCAGGTAATCATCGGCGCCTAGCTCTAAGCCGATGATGCGGTCCAGCTCGTCCCCTCGGGCGGTGAGCATGAGGATCGGCAGGTCGGAGACGGCGCGGATGGCGCGGCAGATCGAGAGGCCGTCGCCGTCGGGGAGGGTGAGGTCGAGGAGCAGGGCGTCATAGCCGCCGTGAAGCGCGGCGGGCAGGCCCGTGGCGGCGTCGGCGCGGTGCTCCACGACGAAGCCGCGGGGGGTGAGCGTCGCCACGAGCAGCGCGGCGAGGCGCTGATCGTCATCGACGAGGAGCAGGCGGGGGTTGGGCATCAGCCCGAGAGCCTGCATGGTCCAGGCCTCCGCGTCAACGCTGGCGCTGATCCCACTCGCCGCGCAGGCCGTCCCGCTGGGCGGGGGTGAGGATCGCCGCCGCCCGCGCCAGCCAGTCGAAGCCCTTGGCCGTGGCGCGATCGGCGAGGTCCATCCCGTCGAGGCGGACCTCCTCCAAGGCCGCGCGCTCCACCTGGGGGGCGCTGAGCGCGTCGGCGAGCTGGCCCTTGAGCGCCTTGGACTCCTGCTTAAACCCGAAGGCCACGGGCGCGGCCTCATCGAGCACGGCGTCGAGCTGGGCGCGCTGGGCGTCGGTGGCGTCGATCTCGTCGTAGAACCACGAGGCGCCCCACTCCGCGCGCTCCCGCAGGTCTTGGGCGCTCTGGGCGCTCTGGTGGCAGCCGCCGCGCTCCCCGCCCCAGCCGCCGCCGGCGAAGGCCCGAGGCAAGAAGAACGCCCCGGCGCCCACCGCGGAGAGCAACAAGAACAGACGGAACAGTCGGCGGCCCCGGCGCCCGCCCTTGGCGCCCTTCGCGCAGCGCCCGCCGTCGGCGGAGGGGGTCGAGGAGGAGGGGGTCTCTGGGGTCTCGGTGGACATGAGCGGCTCCGGTGTGGGCGCGGGGGTTGGTGTCCGCGCCTCGCTCCATCAAGCTGGGGCCGCAGGGTTGCTGGCGTCTTGCGGGATTGTGTCTGGGGTGTTTCTGGGCGCCGAGCGAGATAAGCACCCCGCGCGCTCGTCACCAGGAGGACCTCAAGACCACCCCGCACCTTCGGCTCAACCCCTTCGCCCGATCGCCCGCAGCTCCCCCAGCACAGCGGGTGGGACGGCCTCTTCGCCTCGCTGAACATGTTCAGTGAAGACTCTTCTCAGGCGGGGTTCAGCCCGAGCAGGCCCCCCGGGGGGTGCTGCTGGGCGTCGGCTTCGGACCACAACGTCGTCTGCCCGTCGCCAGGCGTCGCCTCCGCCCGTTATGCTCCCCACCCCAGGAGCCCCCCATGGCCGAGCCGTTCAAAGAGTGGTTCAACCCGTCCGTCGTCGCCGCCCTCGGCGAGCGCCAGCGGCAGGTCGATCCGACCTTCCCCCTCGACCGTTTTGTGCGTGAGGCCACCGACGGCCTCGCCGCCTTCGAGCTCAAGGGCCGGGTGACCCACATCGCCGAGGCCCTGCGCCGCGCCTTGCCCGCGGAGTGGCCCGCCGCCGTAGACCGCCTGCTCGCCGCGGCGCCCCCTCCCATCGACGGTGAGGAGGCCGTGGGCCAGCATGTGGCGATGTGGCCCCTGCTCCATGTGGTCGAGGTCCACGGCCTCGGCGACCCGGCGCGGTCCTTGGCGGCCTTGGGGGAGCTGACCCGGCGCTTCTCCGCCGAGTTCGCCGTGCGGCCTTACCTGCACCACCACCCCGAGCTGGCCTGGGCGTCGATGCACCGCTGGGCGGTCTCCGACGACGTTCACCAGCGCCGCCTCGCCTCTGAAGGCGCCCGACCCCGCCTGCCCTGGGGCGGCCGCGTCCCGGCCTTGATCACCGACCCCGGCCCCGGCCTCGCCGTCTTGGAGCGGCTCAAGGACGATCCAGCGCTCTACGTGCGCAAGAGCGTCGCCAACCACCTCAACGACGTCACCAAGGACCACCCCCAGCGCGCCTTGTCCGTCGCCCGAACCTGGCTTCACGGCGCCTCTGAAGATCGCCGCTGGGTGGTGCGCCACGCGCTAAGAATGCTCGTCAAACAAGGCCAGCCCGAGGCCCTGGCGCTCTTAGGCTTTGAGGCGCCCAAGGTGCGGCTCACGGCCCTGACGCTCAGCGCCGCCGAGGCCTGGATCGGCGACACCCTCACGCTCAGCGCCACCCTGGAGGGCGACGTCTCTCAGGCCCTGGTGATCGACTACGCGCTCCAGACGCCGGGGGCCCGGCCCGAGCGCCCTTCAGAGAAGGTGTTTAAGGGCCTCACCGCCACGATCACCCCCGGCGAGCCCCTGGCGCTGCGCCTCAACCACAAGCTCCGTGAGGTCACCACCCGCACCCTGCGCCCCGGCCCGGCCCGGCTGAGCCTCTTGGTGAGCGGCGAGCGGGTCGGCGGCGTGGACTTCACGCTGCGGGCGCGGGACTAACGCCCCGGGGCTTTGGGGTATGATGAGCGCAGCGCTCGTCCGCGCTGAGGTTGTTCTCCCGCCGAGGAATAGAATGCAGGTCGTGAAGAGCGAGCTTGAGCTGCAGTTAGAATCGCTCACATGGCCGATTTATTTGAGGCTGCCCGAGCGTGATGGGATCGCGCTGTGGGGTTCCGTTGAGGGTGGGGCCGATCATCTGAGCAATGACGGGCGACACATCCTGCTGGTGAAGACGCCCGCCGCTTTGGGCGCGCTGCGCGGGCGTGTTCTGTGGCCCGATCCTCAACGACTCGCCTCGACCCTCGCCGAGCTGGAGCGCGACGGGGTCGAACAGTTCGAGAGACAGATCGTCGGAGTTGACCTCTGCCGGGGCCTCCTCTGGTCGCTGCGAGAGGTCGCCCGATGGCCACGAGCCGTTCGAGATGAGATGCTCAACGGCTTGAACATGGCCTGGGACATGGCCACCACCCTCGATCACGCCGAGACCCTCGATGAGCTTCGCCCTTACGCCCCGCTCGGGATCCTCGCCGACGCGCTGACCGGCCGCGTCCGGGCCTTTGAGGGCTTGGAAGGCCCCCACTCGTTGCCACCTCCCCACGTCATCGGCGAAGGGTACGCGCGGCTGGTTGGGCGGATCCAACAGTGGGTGCGGGTGATTGAATGAGCACGATGGACCATTCAGGCGACACGCCCCTCCACCAAGCCTGCGAGCTCGGCCAAACCCACTCAATCGAGCAGCTCCTGGCGCGGTCTGTAGACCTTGAGGCTGAAGGAGAGGACGGCCTCACCGCGCTGACGCTCGCCGCGCTTTACGGACATCACGACGCCTGCGCCCTGCTCCTCGCGGCTGGCGCGGATCCGGCGCACTACGACGACCACGGCAACACCGCGCTTCATCTCGGGGCGATGCGGGGTCACGGGGAGGTCGTGCGTTTGCTCCTCGATCATGCGCCACAGACCGCGCTCATGTTCAACCGCGAAGGGCTACGCCCGGTGGTTCTGGCCGCCATCGAAGGACAGGCCGAGTGTGTCAAGACGATCATTCAGCGTCTCGGACCTGAGCAAGCCGATGAGGCGCTGCACCAGGCCGCCGCGTTCGGACACGCCGAGGTCGTTGGGCTCCTCCTGGCGCTGGGTGTGCCGGTGAACCTCCCCGACCGGGGCGGGCGCGCGGCGCTCCATTGGGCGGTGCAGGAGGCGCGGCTGGAGGTCATCGACCTGTTGTTGAGCGCGGGCGCCGATCCCAACGAGGCGGTGGTGGTGGTGCCCGAGGGACTGTACGACAACACGATCCTGGGTCTCGCCGCCGCGGACGGGCGGGTGGACGTGATCTCCAAGCTGCTCGCGGGCGGGGCCAAGATCGACACGACCGACCGCGACGGCCTCACGGCGCTCCACTGGGCGGCGATCTTCAACCGGCTGGAGGCGGTCTCCGCCTTGCTCGCCGCGGGCGCGTCTCCGGCGGCGCGGGACAAACGTGGCCTGCGACCCCTCGACCACGCGCGAAGGCGGCGGCGGGTGAGGGTGATCCGGCTGCTTGAGGCCGCCGAAGGGGTGGAGACCCCTTGAGCCTCAACGCCCCGGCGGCCTCGGCGCCCCGGTTGGCCTGCCCGTCGTCGACCGCGACTCCTCGTCATCAAACATGCGCGGATTGTTCGCCATGGTCATCGCCAGCTTGCGGGTGATCACCCGGCGCAGGGCCAGCTCACGCAGGTGCTCCTCCATGGTCTGCATGCCGTCCATCTTGCCGGTCTGCATCACGCTCTGGATCTGGAAGAGCTTGTTCTCGCGGATGAGGTTTCTTACCGCGGCGTTGACGATCATGATCTCGTGAACGGCCACCCGGCCCTTCTCGTTGGCTTTGGGCAGCAGGTTCTGGGTGATCACAGCCATCAGCGCCTCGGACACCATCGTGCGCACCTGGGACTGCTGTTCGTGGGGGAACACGTCGATGATGCGGTTCACGGTCTCGGGCGCGGAGTTTGTGTGTAGTGTGCCGAACACGAGGTGGCCCGTCTCGGCGGCGGTGAGCGCCAAGGAGATCGTCTCCAGATCGCGCAGCTCGCCGACGAGGATCACGTCGGGGTCCTCACGCAAGGCCGAGCGCAGGGCCGCGGAGAACGAGCGGGTGTGGCTGCCGACCTCACGCTGGTTGATGATGCACTTGTCGGGATCGTGCACAAACTCGACGGGGTCCTCTACGGTGAGGATGTGCTCGTGGCGGTTCTTGTTGATGTAGTCGATCATGGCGGCCAAGGTGGTGGACTTGCCCGAGCCCGTGGGGCCGGTCACCAGCACGAGGCCCTTACGCATCTCGGCGATGCGCTTGAAGATCGGCGGGCTGCCCAGCTCATCCAGGGTGCGCACCTTGGACGGGATCTGCCGCATCACCACGCCCACACCCCGGGCGTGGTTAAAGGCGTTCACACGAAAACGCGCCAGGCCCTTGAGCCCGATGGAGAAGTCCACCTCCAGGTCCTTCTCAAAGAGCACCTTCTGCTTCTCGGTCATCACCGAGTACGCGAGGCGCTTGGCGTCATCGGGGCCGAGCGGCGGCAGGTCGAGGCGCACGACCTCGCCGTTGATGCGAAGGCAGGGCACCTCCCCTGACGAGAGATGGATGTCAGACGCCCCTTGATCGATGGCCTGAACCAGCAGCTCATGGATACGAACGCTCATCGAGCACGACCTCCTGTCGAGCGCAGAGTCTACACCGCCCAGCGATGAACCTCCGAGACCAAGGCTGACCCAGAATGACGAGACAAGCACAGGATCCCGCCCCGATGGCGGTTCGGGAGCTGCACAACGACGGCGTGATCCTCGTCGTCGAGAAACCTTCAGGCCTGCCCACCCAGGCGCCGCGGGGCGGCGGCGACAACCTCTACGACCGCCTGCGCCGCCGCTACCCCCGCCTCGCCCTGCACCACCGCCTGGACACCCCGGCCTCGGGCCTCGTGCTGTTCACCCTGGATCCCCGGGCCAACGCAGCCATCGCCCGGGGCTTCCGCGAGCACCTCATCCAGCGCCGGTACTGGGCCTGCGTCGTCGGTGAGCCCCCGGCGGAGGGCCGCTGGGAGAGCGACGTAGACGGCCTCCCCGCGCTCACCCACCTCCGCCGCTTGAGCCAAGGCGACGGCCTCGCCGCCATCGAGCTGAGCCTCCAGACCGGCCGCACCCACCAGATCCGCGCCCAGGCCGCCGAGGCCGGGCTGCCGCTCTTGGGCGATCACCGCCACGGCGGCGCCGCCGGGGGCCTCTGGCCGCGCCTCGCCCTGCACGCCTGGAGCCTCAGCCTCGATCACCCCAAGACCGGCCGCCCCCTGCGGATCGTCTGCCCCCTGCCTGAAGACCTCGCCGCCTTGGCCGCCCGCGCCGGGAGCGCCCTCGCCCCCCTCTGACCGCGAATCGTCGCCGACGACCCCGGCCCCGACGCGCTACAAAGGGACCATGACGCTAAGCCGCCGCCAGCTCGGGCGCTCCGCCGCCGCCCTCCTCGCGCTCTCTTCTTTGAGCCTGCCCCGCCGCGCCGCCGCCGCGCCGCCGCGCTTCGGGCCGCTGATCCCGCCCCAAGACGGCGGGCCCTTGGCCTTGCCCAAAGGGTTCACCGCCACGGTGATCCAGCGCGCAGGCGACGTGATGAGCGACGGTTACCCCATGCCCGGCGCCCCCGACGGCATGGGCTGCTTCGTCGGCCCCGACGGGAGCTGGGCGCTGCTGAGAAACCACGAGCTCGTCGGCCAGCCGCTCCGCCGCTGGTGGCCCGAGGGCCAGGCCCCCGCCGAGGCGTTCAACCCCAAGGTGTACGGCGGGGTGAGCCGCCTCCTGATCGACCCCACCACCCTCACCCTGCGCGAGAGCCGCATGGTGCTCGCCGGGACGGAGAACAACTGCGGCGGCGGCGCCTCGCCCTGGGGCTGGCTCTCCTGCGAAGAGACCGACTCCCCCGGCCACGGCTGGGCGTTCTTGTGTTTGCCCACCGACGACCGCCTGCTCCCCGCCCGGCCCCAGCGGGCGATGGGCCGCTTTCGCCGGGAGGCCGTGGCCTGGAGCTTCCCCAAACACGTCGCCGTGATGACTGAAGACCACCCCGAGTCCGCGCTCTACCGCTTCGTGCCCGACTCCCCGAAGGCGCCCTTCGGCCCCGGGCAGCTCCAGGCGATGGCGATCTTGTCCAAGCCGGGGTTTGACCTCGGCGCGGGGCTCAGCGAGGGCCAAACCCTGCTCGTGCGCTGGGTGACCTTGCCCGACCCCAGCGCCGAGACGATCCCCTGCCGCGAGCAGGCGAAGGCGCTCGGCGCGGCCATCGTGCGCCGGGGCGAGGGCCTCGCCGGGGACGGCAAACACACCGTGGTCTTCTGCGCCACCTCCGGCGGGCCCCTGGACCTCGGCCAGATCTTCTCCTTGGACCTCGCCCGCAACGAGCTGACCCTGCTCGTGCAGTCCGACGACCGGGCCCGGCTCAACATGCCCGACAACTGCGTCATCGCGCCCTGGGGCGACGTGCTGTTCTGTGAGGACGGCGACCGCGACGATCGCCTCATGGGCCTCACCCCCGAGGGTGAGCTCTACGACCTCGCCCACAACGCGCTCACCGGCCAAGAGATGGCCGGCGTGTGCTTCTCCCCCGATGGCCAGGTGATGTTCCTGAACCTCCAGCGCGACGGCGTCACCCTCGCCGTGCGGGGCCCGTTCCCGAAGGGTTAGGGCTCCCAGTCGGCGTAAGCGTTCGGCGTCTCCCACAGGCGGATCTTCACGACGGTGACGCCGCTTGAGGCGAGGAGCTCCCCGGCGACCCGGCCCAGCTCCGCGGCGAGCAGCTCCGCGCTCGGCGGGCCGTCGAGCCAGTACACCGGGCGACCCTTCTCGGCGTTCGACGCGGCGACGGCCTGGGCGACGGGGTCCGGGTCGCCCCGCATCAAGATCGCCGTGTGGTCCCAGCGCTCGTCAATGAACTTGCCGACACGCTCCTTCACCACGCCGAAGTCGATCACCCGGCCTCGGTCGTCCAGGGCCTCGGCGGCGCAGGTGATCTCCGCGGTGTAGCGGTGGCCATGAAGCGCCGCGCATTTGCTCTCGTGGCGCGGGATGCGGTGGGCGGCGTCCCAGGCGAGCAGGCGGGTGCAGGTGATGCGGGGCACAGTCACTCCGAGTGGGCCCCCCGATGTACTCGCCGCGGCCGCCCCCGGCCAGGGCCGCGCGCCCTTGGGGGAGAGATCCCCCGCCGGGTTCGATCGGCGCCGTCAAGATCTCCATGTGTGCGAGATCCCGCAGCGCGCGGTCGCTGAGACTGTTCTTGCGCGCTCCCCTCGCGCCTTGTTCAGCGCGTTTAGGGGCTCTGGATTGTCAAGGACTCGCCAAACCACCCCATGCATCGGTATAGTATAAAGCTTGACCATTCCAGGCGCGTCCGCGCCTACGGAGGCGAGAAGACGATGTCCCTGCTGAGCCGTTCGCTGATCTCTCTCACCACGCTCTCCACCGTCGCCCTCATCGGGGGCTGCGGCGACAAAGACGACACCGGCAGCGGTGACCTCGACGCCCTCACGGAGCAGGTCGACCTGCTCGCGGCGGCTCTGGATGAGTCCAACACCCGCATCGCCGAGCTGGAGACCCAGGTGGTCGCCTGCCAAGACGGCCTCACGGCGGTCGAGGGCACCGTCACCTCCATCGAGGGTGACCTCACCGACCTCGGCGACGCCATCTCCGACATCGAGGGCGCCGGCTACACCACTGAAGACTGGGTGATCGCCCAGAACTACCCCGCGGGCCTCGGCGCCGTGGTCAACGTCTCCGGCGACGACGTCATCTTTGAGGGCGTGAACGTACACGTCCGCAGCGGCGCTGGCGCCACCGACGGCGAGCTCAACGGCCTGGGCAACCTCGTCGTCGGCTACAACGAGGCGAGCTCCTCGGGCTCGGCGCGCACCGGCAGCCACAACCTCATCGTCGGCATGGGCCACTCTTGGGAGAGCTACGGCTCGTTCCTCGCGGGCTTAGAGAACTGGTCGGCGGGCCCCTGGGCCTCGGTGAGCGGCGGCTTCGGCAACATCGCCGAGGGTGAGGCCAGCGCGATCAGCGGCGGCACGGCGAACATCGCTGAGGGCACCTACGCCGCGATCACCGGCGGCGCGGCGAGCACGGCGAGCGGCATCAACTCGACGGTCACCGGCGGCGACTCCAACGAGGCCTCGGGCAAAGGCGCCGTGGTGGTCGGCGGCTTCGGCAACTCCGCCTCTGGCAGCCAGGCGGCGATCTTGGGCGGCAACGCGAACCTCGCCTCGGGCACAAACTCCACGGTCTACGGCGGCAAGTCCCAGACCGCGACGAGCTCCAACACCTACAAGCCCTGATCCTCTCTTGGGCCGCGCCTGCTATGCTGTAGCGGGCGCGGCCCCTGGCCGCTCAACGAATGAGGGCCCCATGCGCAAGATGACGCTCCCCCTGCTCGCGCTGCTCGTCGGCTGCAACAGCGAAGACCCGTTCTTCAACCGCGGCGGCAGCTACAACGAGGTCAACGACTCCTTCCTGATCGACAGCGGAGGCGGTGACTCCAGCGACGACACCGGCCCCGCCTGCGGTGAGCCCGGCGCCCCGGTGATCACCGAGAGCCGCGCCGCCTTCGCCGACTACCCCAACATCGGCGACGTCATCGAGCTCGGCCTCACCTTCTGCGACGAGGAGGCCGACGTCGCCGGGGGCCAGGTCAAGCTCAGCGTCGGCGTCGTCGACGGCACCCCGAGCGACCTCGTCGACAAGTTCGACCAAGACGGCCAAGGGGAGGCCTGCTACATCCAAGACGACGAGGTCATCTGCGCCATCTCCGGCGTAGACACCGCCGAGTCCTACAGCCTCACCGCGCGCATCGAGGACGCCCAGGGCAACGAGTCCAACGAGATCAGCGCCACGGTGGAGTGAGGGGTTAGTCGCGGCCCTTGAGAAGCATGGACTGGAGGAACACCATCGCCTCCTTCGTCCCTCGGATTTGCCTCCAATCTGTGAACGCTCGCTCCGACTGCTCTACGAGCTTCAACACCTCACCCCGCGTGAAGGACGCGCCGATGTCGTAGTCGGCCTCATGCCGCTTTTCTTGCAGGTTACAGAACGTGCTCCCAATGCTCTTGAGTGTTGGCGAAGGAGAGAGCCCAAGGTCGCTGTAGCCTTTTGAGAACTTCCCCTTGATCACGTCCGAGGCGACCGCCTTCATCGCCCCGTGCTGAAAGGCCCTCGCGACGATCACCCGGAGCTTGGCGTCGCTCATTGGGCTCATCACCGTAGAGCCCTCATTGATGAGCAGGTGAAACAGCGCGTAGTAGGCCGTCGAGACCGCGCGCCGTAAACTCGCCTGTTTTGGGCGCCGTGGTTCACTTCGCGCGAGCCGACCGGCCTGCGCGAGAAGGTCATCGTGTAGGCTCATCGGGCTCTCGCCGCGCGCCGTCTGGGGCGCTCGTGCATTGCCAGCGCCTCGGCCTGCTCGCTCACGCTGCGAAAGGATACGTACACCCCAAGCCCAAAGTTAAAGTAGACGTCGAGCTTTTCGAACAAGCAGTCCTGAATCAGATCGCGGATCCGGTTCACGACGAGCACGTCGCTGACGCGGTCCGCCAGAGCATCCTTGAGGATGACCCACACCCAGATCGCTGGGTCGTTCGTGGAGTCGAGCCCTTGTTTGATGACCCAGTGGTCGACGGCCTCGCCAGCGCCATTGGGAAACTGCCCCTTCACATTGTCGAGGAGCTGGACGATGTCTGCTTCGGGGATGGTGCGCATGGAGACATATTAGCACAACCAACGCTCCCCCCGCAACTACTCCGGCATCCCCTGGGCGATCCAAGCGAGCACCAACGCCGTGTCTTCGTCGTCAATCGGCGGCAACCCAAGCGGCATACCCGGTAAGTCAGGCCTAACCACATGGAGGGGGCGCTCGCCGGGGCGCAGCACGTCGCGGCGGGCCTCATCCCGGCGCCGCAACAGCGCCGCGGGGATCTGATCGGCCACGGCCATCACCCCTTCGCGGGTCTCAAGCTCGATGCCCGTCGCCGCCCAGCCGAAGCCGCCGTCGTTGCCCGGCCCCGCGCGTCCCTCATTCAGCGCGGGGTTCATGTGGCAATGGGCGCAGATCTTGCCGAACACCTCGGACTGCACTTCAGCCCAGGTCACGGGCCTGTCAAGTGGAGGGGGAAGAGGTAACGGATCGGCTGGGGTCGCGCCGCCGGGCTCGGTGAGCCAGAGGTAGTCGCGCACGGCCAAGGCCTCGGCCTCGGTGAGCCCCATGGTGGGCATCGTCGCCGTCGGGGCCACGGACTTGGGGTCGAGGATCCAGGCCACCGCCATGTCCGCGGTGAGGCGCTCTCGGGCGAAGGCGAGGTCCGGCGCGCCGGGCAGGGCGGCGGCGGTGTGTTGGCCGCCGAAGGTGTGGCAGGCCGTGCAGCCGCGGCCCACGAAGAGCGCGCCGCCTTCGGCCACACGAGCGGGCTCGGGGGAGGGTCGCGCGGGGACGGACGCGCGGCCGAAGGCGGAGGCGAGGGTGTCGAGCTCCTCCGCGGACAGCCCAGCCGGGGCATGGTCTCGGGGAGGTTGGGCCGAAGGTCGTGGGGGTTCGCCAGGTAGCGCCGCGCCCAATCAGGCCGCAAGCGGGCCATGGCGGCGTCGAGGTCGGGCACCTGGAGGTAGCTCTGGACGTTCTCTTCGTAACGAGGCCAGAGCGGGAACAGCGTGAGGGCCTGGGCGCGAGCGGTGGGGCTCGCTGAAGTCTCCCGAATCCAGGCGTGGCAGCCCTCACAGGACTCGGTGAGCCCCGCTTTGGGGAGGCTCGCCGCGCGGTGGCAGAGGTGACACTGCGCGGCGACGAGGGCCTCAACCGGCGCCCCCGGGGCGGTGGACTGGGCCGGCGGCGCGTCCCCCAGCACGGCCACAAAGGCCAAGGCCGGGAGGAGCAGCGGCGGGGCCCAGCGCATGAATCAGGTGGTGGGCGCGGCGGCGGTGGGCGCGGGCGCGGGCGGGGCCTTGGGCGCGGCGGGCTCGACCAGCGGCGCGGGCGGGGTGACCACCTCAGCGGCCTGCACGACGGTGGGGGCGGTGGGGGCCTTGGTCTCTTCAACGACGGCGATGGCCTCCTCAAGGCGCTTGCCGTCGGACATACGCATCGCGCAGGCGAAGGCATCAGCGGAGAGCAGGGCGGAGAGCGAGAAGACGAGGAGCGCGCGGATCATTTGGACCTCCAGTGGACTGAGCCGACCCGACAACGACGATCGCCGACGGTTCCTTACAGCCAAGAACGAGACGTGATCAAAAATGATCACTCAGTCTTCGCTCTCCTCGTCGCCCGCGTCCTCGTCGTCCTCATCGTCCTCGCTGTCGTCTAAGTCGGAGTCGTCGTCCTCATCGATCTCGGAGTCGTCGTCCTCGTCGATCTCGGAGTCGTCGTCCTCGTCGATCTCCGAGTCATCGTCCTCGTCGATCTCGGAGTCGTCGTCGTCTTCACCCTCTGAGTCGCTGTCGTCGTCGTCCTCGTCCTCTGAGTCGCTGTCGTCGTCGTCTTCAGGCTCATCGGCGCCCGTGGCCTCGGTGGCCTCGCCGTCGGGCCAGCCCGTGGACTCCTCCTCCAAGAGCCGCAGCACGTCCTCGTCCTCTTCTTCTTCGCCTTCGCTGGCCCAGCCACGACGGCGGCTCCAGCGGGTGGGCTCGGCGGCGGAGGGCACGGGGAAGGGCTCGTCGTGGTAGGTCGTCCAGCGGGCGCGCAGCTCTTGTAAGGCGCGGTCCCAGCGGGCGAGCATCGGCGGGATCGCGAAGGGCACCGCCAAGGCGTCGACCTCTTCAGCGACCTGGGAGATCACGCTGTCAGGGCAGAACAGCGCCTGGGTGTAGATGCCCAAGGCCGCGCCGTGTTTGTCGAAGTGGACGGTGATCAGCGCCTCGGTGTGCTGGAGCACGTCGAGCATCGCCATCGGCTGAAACCGTTTGACCGGGAAGGCCGAGGAGTCGCCTTGGCCGGTGAGCAGGTACACCGCGTCGTCCAGCGCCTTCGTGGGCTCGACGCCCGGCGGGAGCACGATGAGGCCGTCGATGAGGTCCTCGTTGACCAGGCGGGTGATCTCCGCCGGGTCGTCGATGAAGGCGCGCCAGCGGCGGCAGACGTCGTGGAAGGCGCCGCCGCGGCGGGGGGCGCGGAACCAGGCGTCGTCGTCTTCAGGGATGTAGTCGGGGAGCTCTCCCTCGTAGCCCTCCTCGCGGAAGGCCCACAGGCGGCGACCGGGGAACAGCCCCTGGAGGAGCACCCCCGGCTCGACCTGGGCGCAGGCGAGGCCACGGCGGGCGTCGCGGGCGGAGTCATCGCTGAACTCCGCGCCGGAGAGCACCAGCCGGTAGAGGGAGACGGGGCCTTCGGGATCCCAACCGGGGATCCAACGCTCACGGCCTCGGCACAGGCGGCCGGGGGCGGAGGGGTCGAAGGGGCTGGCGGAGTAACCCAGGGCGCGGACCATACGCTCGGCTCTATCGTGGGGAGGGGTGGAGGGCAAAGAACGCGCAGACTTGCTGATCCGCGAGGGGTCCGCTAAGGGCGCAGACCTGCAGGAGGGGCTTATGTCCCAGCACTTCACCATCACCACGCCCATCTACTACGTCAACGACGTGCCCCACATCGGGCACAGCTACACCACCGTGGCGGCGGACGTCATCTCCCGCCTGCACCGGATGCGTGGCCATGAGGTGTTTTTCCTCACCGGCACCGACGAGCACGGCCAGAAGGTGCTGGAGGCCGCCAACCGCCGCGGCGTGACCCCGCAGCAGCACACCGATGAGCTGCACCTGCGGTTCAAGAACCTCTGGGCGCGCCTGGACGTGCAGTACGACGCCTTCGTGCGCACCACCGACGCCAAACATCAGGCCGTGGTGCGCCGGGTGCTCCAAGAGCTCCACGACCGCGGCGAGATCTACCAGGCGACGTACGCCGGCTGGTACTCCACGGCGGCGGAGCGCTTCTGGACCGAGAAGGACCTCATCGACGGCAAGTGCCCCGACTCCGGCCTGCCCGTCGAGTGGGTCGAAGAGATGAACTACTTCTTCAAGATGGGCAAGTACGCCGATCAGCTCCGGGCCTGGCTCGAGGCTCACCCGGACTGGGTGCGCCCGGAGTCCCGGCGCAACGAGCTCATCGGCGCGCTCAAGAAGGACGTGGGCGACCTGTGCATCTCCCGGCCCAAGGCCCGCATGTCTTGGGGCATCCCGCTGCCCTTTGACGAGGAGTACGTCACCTACGTCTGGTTCGACGCCCTGTTGAACTACGTCTCCGCGGCGGGCATCCACGACGACCCGGCGGCCTTCGCCAAGCGCTGGCCCGCGGACTTCCAGCTCCTCGGCAAAGACATCCTCACCACCCACACGGTGTACTGGGGCACGATGCTCTTCGCCATGGGCCTGGAGCCCGCGCGCTGCCTGTACGCGCACGGCTGGTGGACGGTCGAGGGCCAGAAGATGAGCAAGTCTCTGGGCAACGTCGTCGACCCGAACCTGCTCGTAGACGCCTATGGGCCCGACGCCCTGCGCTACGTCTTGATGTCGGAGAAGGGCTTCGGGGCCGACGGCGACTTCTCGCACAAGGCGTTCTTGCTGCGCTACAACGCCGAGCTGGCGAACGACATCGGCAACCTCGCCCACCGGGCGATCTCGATGACCGAGAAGTGGCTCGGCGGCGTGGTCCCGGCGCTCGACGCCGATCGCGACGAGGACCGCGCGCTGTCCGCGGCCTCGGCCACGGCGGTCAGCCGGTTCATGGAGTGTGTAGACGCCCTCGACTACCGCGGCGCCATCGAGGCCCTGGTGACCTTGTCCTCCGCGGGCAACAAGTACGTCGACAGCATGGGGCCCTGGGCCTTGAACAAGGCCGGGGACACCGCGCGCCTCGCCGGGGTGCTGCGCCGCACGCTGGAGCTCTGCCGGGTGGTGGGCACGCTCATCACGCCGTTCTGCCCGAACAAAGGCGCCGAGCTGCTCCGCCGCCTGAGCGCTGGGGAGCCGCGGCTCACCGACGACCTCGCCCAGCTCGATCGGCTGCCTGAGGGGGGCGTGTTGAGCCTGGGTGACCCGCTCTTCCCGCGCCTGGATGAGCTGCCCCCGGCGATTCAGTCGGCCTTGGAGAAGGCGAGCGCGGGCGGCGCGCTGCGGTCGCTCCAGGTCAACGCCCCGATGCCCGCGGCCAAGGCCGAGAAGCCGGCCAAGGCCCCCAAATCCCCTGCCAAGGCGGCCCCCGCCGCCCCTGAGGTCAAGATGAGCGAGACGACGACCCCGGCCACCCCGGCCAGCCCCGAGGCGAGCGCCCACATCGTGTACGACGACTTCGCCAAGGTCCAGCTCCGCGCTGGGCGTGTGGTCGAGCCGCCCGCCATCCCAACGCCGACCGCCTGCTCCAGCTCAAGGTGGACGTGGGTGAGGCCGAGCCCCGCACCATCGTCGCCGGGATCGCCGACCGCTACGCCCTGAGGAGCCTCGTCGGGCTCCAGGTGATCGTCGTCGTGAACCTCCTGCCGGTGAAGCTGCGCGGCGTGATGTCCCACGGGATGTTGCTCGCCGCGGGCGGTGAGGGCGTGCGCGCCATGGTGACCACGACGGCGCCGGTCGAGCCGGGCACGATCATCCGCTGAACCCGCTTAGACCCCCCTCCGTAGTCAGGCGATGACGCTTCGGAGGTGTATGGCGCGATGGTCTGGACTGGCGCTCCTCTTGGCCTGATCGCCTGCGGCGTCGCTCCGGCGGCGTCGGTTGAGCCCGGGGTGGCCGCTTCCTCAGAGGAGGCTCCCGCCCCCGCTGGGCCAGGCTGCCCGGCGACGGTGGACTCGCTCTCCTTGGGCGGGCTCACCACCGTGGAGGCGCTCAAGGGCCCGGCCTTGATGGTCGTCGAGAAGGAGGCCCGGCGGATCGGGCTCTATCGCCAAGGAGCCCTCGTCACGCTGAGCGGCGCGCCGGCGTGCTGGCCCGTGGCCTTGGGGATCACCGACGCTGGGGTGTATCCGCCGGGGCACAAGGTCCGGCAGGGGGATCGCCGCACCCCCGAGGGCCTCTACGCCACCTCGGACAAACCTTGGTCGAGCTTTAAGAACGCCATCGCCGTGCATTACCCAAACGCCGCCGACGCCGCGGCGGGGTTGAGGTCGGGGCTCATCACCCAGGCCCAGCACGACGCCATCGTGGCCGCGGTGAAGGCCGGCAAGAAGCCGTCTCAAGAGACCCGACTCGGCGGGGAGATCCTTGTGCACGGCGGCGGGAGCGCCGCGGACTGGACCTGGGGCTGTGTGGCCTTAGACGACGACGCGCTGGTCACCCTACGCGCGGCCTTGCCCGCGGGCATGGTCGCCGAGGTGCTGATCTTGCCCTGAGCGGCGGCCTAGGCGGTGAGAAAAGTCATGCCTAACGCACTCTTGGCTTGGAAAAATGCTCTCCTCACGCCAGAATAGACCCGTCCAGGCGCGCGACGCGCATCCGAAGAAGGGAGCTGGGTATGAGGCATCAAGAGACCACGAGCCAAGGCAAGGTCCGTCAGACGACTCGCCCGGTGAACCAGAGCGACAGCGCTCGCGAAGACGCCCGCGCCCAGGGCGCCGAGAGCGCGCGGGGGCCGGTGCTCGGCAGCCTCAGCGGCGCCCATGATCGTCTCGGCAACGGCTCCATCAGCGAGCTGAGCGCCCAGGTGCGGCCCGAGAGCCCCCGGGAGCTCTACGTCTCCCAGCTCCTCGCCCTGGAGACGGCCGTCTCCACCGACATGAGCGCGTACCTGCCCTGGAACGCCTCGTTGGACTGGATGCTGTTCGTAGACCGCTGGTACGGCCTGCTCTTTGAGAGCCAAGCCGACAGCGCCGTGGAGAGCGTCGGCCCCGCGACGGCCGAGCCCGCCCTGGCGCGTAAGCCCATGGGCGGCGCCGACCCCCGCTCGCCCGACGGCTTGGGCGAGTGGATCGAGTCTCTGCGGGCGATGGGGGGCTCTGGCCGCCCGCTCAGCGCGCAGGAGCGCGGCTTCTTGGCCGAGGTTCACGGTCGGGCCATGCCCAACATCATGATCCACGAGGGGGCCGTCGCCCGCGCCGCCGCCGCCGCCGTGAACGCCCGGGCCTTCACCGTCGAGACCGACATCTACCTCGGCGAGGCCGCCAGCCTCGAGAGCGCTGAAGGCGCGGCGATGTTGGCCCACGAGTCCACCCACGCCCTGCAGCACATCGCCGGGCGCGACCGCAGCATCGCCGGGCAGATCAGCCGCCCCGGTCAGCCCTTGGAGGTCGAGGCCGAGGCCCGGGGCCGCGACGCCTTACGCATCTGGGAGACCCGCGGCGAGGCCTGGGCCTTTGAGCCCCCCGCCGCCACGGACTCCCGCGGTCAGCTCATCGCCGAGCTGATGCGCGCCCAGCTCCCCGCGCCCGGCCCGGCGCCCGCGGGCAAGGTCGAGGCCCAGGTCGAGGGTGTGCTCGTGGCCGAGGCCCGGGCGAAGCTCGACAACCTGCGCTTCTCTGTGGAGCTTGACGAGCAGCTCTCGGACGAGGAGCGCGCGGAGCTGCTCACGGAGCTCGATCGCCTGCACGTCGGCGTGGCGACGGACCTGGGGCCTGAGCGCCCGGGTCGCCGAGCTGAGCGCGCCCCAGCTCCTCGCCCAGCTTGAGCGGGTGCTGCCGCCCTACGTCGGCCTCGCCGAGCAGGTCGAGGGCCTCACCCACACCGGCGGTGACCAGGCCCTCGGCGACGCCTTGGGCGGCCTCTCCGAGCCCAGCGGCGCGCGCCTTCAGACGATGATCCGCAGCCTCTCCTCGGCCTTGGGCCTCGGCCCCGTCGACGTTCACCTCGGCGAAGAGGGCGCCGCCCGCGCCCGCGCCGCCGGGACCCGCGGGCTCATGGAGGGCGGTGAGGTCTTCCTCGACGCCGCCCGCTTTGACGCCAACTCCGCCGACGCCCGCGGCCTGATCGCCCACGAGCTGACCCACGCCGCCCAGCTCCAGCTCGACCCCCTCACCGGCCCCGACGCCGGGCTCTACGCCGAGGCCGAGGCCCACGTCGCCGCAGAGGCCTTCGCCCGCGGAGGCGCCTTGCCCGAGCTCCAGGCCGGCATCCCCCAGGGGCATGTGGCGGCTGAAGGAGATCTCGGCGCCAACCTCAGCGGCCTGATCGCCGCGCTCAACGAGCGCATGACGGCCGCGGCGGTGACGCCGGACGTCGGGCCCGCCCCCGAGAACACCATTGACCCCAACGCGACCGAGGACGGCGACGAGAAGCTTGAGCAGTACACCGGCGGCGTAGACGGCATCGCCGACTTGATCGGCGACCTTGAGGCCTTTGATGAGCTCTGTGAGGCCTGTGACGACGAAGAGGACACCGGCCCCTCGCTGAGCAAGGTCAAGGGCTCTGAGCACTACAAAGACCTCTGCCGGATGTGGCAAGGCGCCAAAGAGGGCGGCGACCAGTCCGGCGCGATGATGTCCGCCTTTGAGAACGAGTTCAACGGTCGTGGGTTCTGGGGGTCCACAGAGCAGGCCTTCGACCTCGTGCGCCGAGGCGCCAAAGCGGACGCCCGGCCCGAGCCCCAGGCCGCCGACGCCAAGTCCCAAGCGAACCTCGCCGACCAGAACGCCGTCGCCGCCACCAACGCCGTCGAGGGCGACACCGGGAACACCGCGCTTGGCGTCGCCCCTGCGCTGCCCGAGGCCAACGCGGCGATTGATCCCCTCGTCGCCGCGCAGCTCAACGCGACCGTCCCCGAGACGCTGCCAGCGATCGCCTCGTTCGACAGCATCAAGCCCGACACGGGCATCTCCGACGAGCGCCTCGACGCCGTCATGGCCCAGCTCTCGCACCAGCAGAGCTTCGCGACCAACGCGCCAAACATCGGCACGAGCCGCACGCCGCAGATCTTGGAGACCCTCGGCGAGAACTTCGGCGGGTCGTTCCTCTCAAGCTTCGTCGATCAGGGCTTAGACACGGCGCTCTGGGACAACGTCGGGTTCTTTGGGGACCAGGTCCTCAAGCGGGCGACCGGCGGCAAGATGGGCACGCCGTTCATCGGCCCCATCATCGGGCTCATCCAGAACAACCCGTTCAGCGCCGATGCCTATGGGCTCGGCGACGAGCGCATCAAGGGGGTCACCGAGGGCTGGAGCCGGATGGGGAGCACCTTGGATCTGGCCGGGGCGGCGACCGGCACAGACAAGGTGGGGCTCTACTGCGCGGCCATCGCCGACTTCTTCGGCGTGCTCCGCGACGTGCTCGACAGCCTCGCGACCCTCTGCGGCACCCTCTCGGCGCTCTGTTACGTCGTCGGTGGCCTGCTGATCCTCTTCGGTCTCGCTTTGGTGTGGTTCGCTGGCGTCGGCGCGCCGCTCATCACCGCGGGCGGCTGGATCTGCCGCGCGGGCAACCTCCTGGGGCGCGTCAACAACGTCTTGTCGATGATCGTGCTCGTGCTCACCGGCATCACGACGGGCTTCCGCACCGCGGCGGCGTTTATGGTGCCGTCGGATCAATACGCGGAGCAGCTCAAGCTCCTCGGCGCGGACGCGGGCACCTTCGGCGAGAAGGCCGGCGGCAAAGCCGGCGACATGACCGCGACCAACGCGAGCAACGCCACCAAGCAGAAGATGGAGGACAAAACCAACGCCGCCATCGCGTCCCAGACCCCAGACGGTCAGGCCGGCGCGGACCAGGCGGAGCGGATCCGTCAGCTCCAAGAGCAAGACGCCCAGGCGCTCCAGGCCGAGATCGACGCCGAGCGTCAGCGCCAGGCGCAGAACGGCCAGAACCCCCAGAACGACCCCAACAACCCCGCGAACCAGCCAAACGGGCAGCCCCCCCAGAACGACCCCAACCAGAACCCCCAAGGGCCGCGCCCGCTGGACGACAACCCGCTCAACCGCCCGTCCTCGCCAGGCCGCATCCGCGCCTTCTTGAGCAAGGTCGCCGTGGTCAAGCGCGCCCTCGATGAGATGGAGCGAATGGGTCGCCAGCAGCACACCGCGGACACCTGGCGGCAGCTTGAGGCGAAGCTGCACGAGAAGGCGCAGACGATCACCGCGGACCTGACCCGGCTCAACTCCGAGCTCACGTCGATCAACTCCGATCCCAACCCCGACCCCGCGAAGGTGCGTGAGGTCACCGGCCAGATCCGCGATCTCCAAGCCAAAGCGGCGAGCACGCGCCGATCCCTAGACGAGGCGCAGCGGGCGATCCCCCTCGCCGAGGATCGGGCCCGGGCGGTGACCGACGAGGAGAGCGCGAGCGCCTCCGATCCCACCCAGACCGTCCGGCAGCAGCGCCTTGAGGAGACGCGCCGAAAGGTCGCGGAGCTAGAGACGCGGCGCCAGAGCCTGCAGGACGACACCACCGCCGCCCAGCGCAAACTCGACAACGCCCGCACCGCCGAGACCGAGGCCGCGCAGAAGGCGGCCGACGCCGAGCGCGCCCACGATGACCACATCGGGAGCGAGAACTACAGGACGCAGGAGGCCCACCACCGCCAGCAGCACGCCGATCGCCAGCGTGAGCGCACCGCCGACATCGACCGCATGACCACGGAGATCGCCGAGAAAGAGCGCCTCGCCGTCAAGGCTGAAGAGGCCGCGCCGCTCCGCGAGACCGCCAGGCAGCAGGACACCCTCGCCAAGGAGGCCACCCAGCGCGCCGAGCGGGCGCTCACGGACATGAAGTCCTTCGAGAACCAGCGGATCAAGCTGGACTCTGACGACGGCGGCGCTGACGGCCTCGTGCATCATCGGCTCATCTCCGTGAACGGCGACACCGTCACGGTCACCAACGGCCAAGGCAAGACCCAGACCTTGCCGATCTCCGCCATTCGGTATCCCAAGGCGCTGCGTGACCTCGCGACGCGGGTGAAGACCGAGCGCAGCGAGGCCGAGCGGCTTCGCCAAGACGTCGAGCAGAGCACCCAGCGCGCGGATGCGCTGGCGCCCCCAGGCACAAACCCGACGGCGCTGCGCCAAGAGGCCCAGGCCCTGCGCTCCGAGACCACGCGCCTTCAGTCCGAGCAGCAGGCGGACGCCACCCCGGGGACGATGCCCGACGCCCAGCGCGACCAGCTCGCTGCCGCGAGGGACACCCAAGCCGGGAGAAGACCGCGGCGTCGGGCCAGGTGACCGCCGCCCAACAAGAGCTCGCGCGGCTCTCAGGGGAGCAGAGCCAGTTGGACCGTGAGCTCGGCGCAGAGCGTCAGAGCCTGCAGCGTCAGCAAGACAACGCCGCCGAGATCGGCGCGCTCAGCAAGAACGACGGCCTAAACAAGGGCAGCTCTGGCAACGCCACCGGCGGCGTCGGCTCCGCGTACAAAGGCGTCGCGGAGTGGCTGCAGGACACCCTCTTCGGGTGGATCGAGCGCCTCGTCACCCAGGCCGACGCCGCGGACGCCAAGGTCGCCCCGGCGACGACGGGCGCCGCCGCGCCTGAAGAGAAAAAACACACCGCCGGCACCTACACTGAGCGGGCCGTGAACGGGCTCGTGAACCTCGCGGGCGTGGACCGCGCCATGACCGACCAACGAGAGACCCCAGCGCAGCTCCAGGCCTTCGGAGAACAACAGGCGGAGCGGGAGCGCCATCGGAACACCGTCGTGAACGCGCTGCTCTCGGCGACGCCGCCCGTCGCTGACATCGAGGCCATGAACCAGAAGCGGGTCTTGGCGACCGAGGCGTTTGGCCGGTACAAGGCGGCGTACGACGACGCGAAGCGCGCCGAGGCCGCGGAGAAGCTGGTCGATGCGCTCTCGGCCCAGACGCTCCAGATGGCCCAAGAGGGCAAACCCCTCAAGGACGCCAGCGTCGGCATGACCGAGCCCCTGAACACCTCCGCGCAAGAGGAGACCCAGCGCAAGACCGCCCTCGCGGGCCTCGGCGCGCAGAACGTGAACCAGCCCGAGGGCGGGGTCTCGGGCATCGTGACCGAGCTGATCACCAAGCTCGCGACCCACGCCGACCGGATGGACAAGCAGCCCGTCGGTCCGACCGGCGACACCGGCACCGCCCTCACTGAAGGCCCGACCCTGGCGAAGAGCGAGAAGGAGCGTCGCACCGAGGAGTCGACCACCGCCTCCGACGAGCAGCGGGCGTTCCTGGATCAGGCGATCGCCGCCCGTGCGGCGCAGGAGCAGAGTGTTACAGAGAGCATTATGACCCTCGAACAGAAGCACGCCGAGGAGCAGGGCATCCTCAACGAGATCAAGCTTCGTAAGGCGGAGTCTCTGGTGAAGATGGAGCAAGAGCGCGCGCTGGTCGATCAACACTCCACCGGGTTCCACGCGGAGTTCATGTCCATGGAGACCTGGAGCCAAGACTACGCGACGAAGCGGGCGGCGGTTGAGGCGATTCAATGACCGATCGTGAGGCGCGTCGCTCCCAGCTCGCCAACGCGGCGGCCCAGATCGACGTGGACGCCTTACGAGAGGCCGCGTCGCGCAGCCCGAGCGGCCTCGGCGCGACGCTCCGCAGCGTCGCGGACGCTTTGGCGTCGCCTGATCCCGGCGCCGCCTTAGAGCGGCTCTTTGAGCAGGATCCCACGCTCCGCGCAGACCTCCCGCGGGACATCCAGCGGGGCGTCGAGGCCGCGCGGGGCGCCTTGCTCGCGCACAAGCTCAAGCTCGGCACCCTACGCGCGCAGAGCGAGCGGCTCGCCACCCACCGAGAGCGCCTGCTCGCCTCGCTGCGTGAGGCCTTCGTGTTGGTGGAGGCGGACCCCAGAGCTGAGCGCCTTGGCGCGGGAGGCGCTCCTCCTCGGCGAGCACCTCCCCTCTGATGACGAGCTTCGCGCGACCTTTGTGGAGCTAGAGACCAGCCTCACGCTGCTCAACGCGTCGCTCTCGGCCATCGGGGCGAACGCCGCGCCGCCTCCCCTGGTGGCGCCCCTCGTGGAGGGCCTGGAGTCCCGGCTCGCGGAGCTCGTGGACAAGGCCGATCCCGGCCCGGCGGTTGAGCTGCTCGTGCGGCTGGCCACGCTCACGATCACCCGCAAGAGCCCAGGCAGCGCCGCGGTCTGCGCCGTGGCCGCGTCCGCCGTGTCCACCCTCCAAGGCCCCACCCACCCAAGCGCGCAGCAGCTGTGGCGGCAGGCCCTTGACGCCGCGGTTCAGCAGCGCGATGGCGCCCGCGCCTGGGTCGCGGGCAAACATGTGCAGGCGGAGGGGGTGCTGCGCGCAGACTGGGCCCTCGTGGCTCTCGTGGCCCATCAGGTCGCTGATCTTCACCCCGAAGAGAGCGAGCGCGCCCAGCTCGCGCGGTTAGAGGAGGCGCTGGCCCTGGCGCGCATCAGCAAACACCGCGAGATGGCGGGGCGAATCGCCGCCCACGTCCTCAACGGCGCGCAGCGCGCCCCCGCGGCGCACCAGGCGCGCCTGTGGCTCATGGCCGCGCAGGTCTCTGAGCTGCTCGGCGAAGACACCGAGGCCATTCATCGGCTCCGCGCGGCCTTAGAGCACAGCCAAGGAGGCCCCGCCGACGTGATGGGCCGGGCCGCGCTCCACCTGGGGCGCTTAGAGGCCGCCGCGGGCCACAAACACCAGGCGCGCCAAGCCCTTGAGCTGGCGTGGCGCGTGGCGGGCACCACCGGAGACTGGGGCCTGTTCAGCGCCGCCGCGCCCGCGTGGATCGAGCATCTCCGGGCCTTGGGGGAGGTGGACGCCGCGCGTGAGGCGCTGCAGCGCGCCGTCACTCTGATCGACACGACCCCCTACGGCGCCGAGTTTCGCGCTGAGGCGCAGAGGCGCTGGGGGGCTGAGCTGACGTGAGCGCTCTGCGGCTCGTGCTCCGCGCCGCCAGCCTCTCGGCGGGGGACGAGGTGGTCGGCGCGGTCGCGCGGGAGGGCGCGCCCTCCTCACGCGCCGTCTTTGTGGGCTTAGAACGAAAGCTCCTGCGTCGCGGCGGCGTCGCGATGGTGCGGAGCGATCTCGTCGCCGAGCGCCGGCTGGTCCTCGGTGAAGACGGTGAGGCGCCCCTCGCCGGGCTGCGCCTGCCGGTGGACGCCTTCACCTACGAGGGGGAGGAGGCGGTGGTGCGGTGGGCGGTCGTCGCCCGTGAAGAGGGCGGGGACGAGGCCGCGCGTGTGGCCCTCGACGTGAGCCCCGCCGTGTGCCGCGTTGAGGATCGCGCCGAATCTCTCCAGTCGATCGTGCGGGCGCGGCAGGCCGAGCGCCGTCGTGAGCGGTGGCGTGTGGTGGGGCATTTGCTGTGGATGGCCTTGGCGCTGGCGCTGCCCGCGTTCAGCGTCGTCGCCGTCGGCGCGCCGATCTGGGCGCGGCTCGGGGGGCTCTTGCCCGCCGTCGTGGCCTGGATGCTCTGGAGCACCGTCGTCTGGCCGATCCTAAAGCGCTGGCGCGCCCTCAAGGCGGGGCCCCCTTCACCGGCCCTCCTGTGCGGTGAGCGTCTCACCGTTCCTGACCCCCCGGGGCGGCCCTCGTGGCGTCTTGTCCGCGTCGAGCGCGTGAGCTTCACGACGCGGCGCTACGACTCGGAGGGGTCCCGCCGAGAGGTCACGAACGAGGAGCACAAAGACCAGCTCCTCGCCGAGGGCCAAGGCCCCGCCACCCTCCAGATCTCCCCCTTTGGCCCGCCGACCTTCGATGAGGCCGGGCTCTCCATCGAGCACGAGCTGCGCTTCTTCCACCCCGATCGCCCCGACGACGTGGTGATCACGCAGTTGACCGTCGCCCCGGGGCGCGTGGCCTGAGCCGACCCCCTTGCCAGGGCCGATCGGCGGGCTCAGAATAGGCGCCATGTCCCCGCGCCGCCTCAACGCCCTCGTCGCTGTGCTCCTCGTCATCACCATCGGCCTGTTCGCCGGGGCGGTGGTGCAGCGCCGCGAGGCCGACCTTCGGCTGGTGAAGTCCGAGGTCAACTTTCTGCGTGAGCTGATCCTCACCCTGGAGTCGCGCAACGGCCGCGCGCCTGAGGACTGCGGCCGAGAGCCCGCCGCGTGGGAGGCCCTGATCACGAGCACCCCGGGCCTCGGCGAGTGCGGCGCGATCTACATGGGCCGCGAGGCCGGGACGAAGGGGCGCTACTGGGTGCGGGCCCTGCCCGGCGGCGTCGATTTTGTGGTGACCGGCCTCGCCCGACGTGGGGAGGAGGTGCTCGTGGTCACGGCGAGCCGGGCGGCGAAGGCGGAGATCTCCGAGACGAAGACCGCGCCCTGAGCGGCCTCAGCGCTCCTCTTCAGCGAACCAGACCTGATCTTCAGAGCCCGCGCCGCTGGACGACCAGCACAGCCGAGGGCGGAGGTCGGCGCCTTCGACGGCGCAGAGATCGCTGAGCACGGCGCCACGCAGGCGTCGTTTGATGCGGCCGACCTCAAACCACTCCGCCCCGGTGTTGGGGCTCACCAAGAACACGAGGCCGCCGTCGGGCTCGCCGGAGTAACGCTCGGCGTCCTCGACGGACCAGACCAGCCAGATCACCTCACGGAAGGGGTGCAGGCCCAGGCCGAGGGTGGGGTTGGCGCCGCGGGTGGGCTGAATCTCTAAGGCCATGCCCGCCCCGGCGCCGTCGTGCCAGGTCTGCCCGCCTTGGGTGGACTGGGCGTAGCAGACCTGCCCCCCGGCGGTGGCCCAGGTGGCGTGCAGCACGCCGCCTCGATCGACGAGCACGCTCGCGGTGACGGCGTCGCCGGAGTAGGTCAGGCGTTGTTCGCGCGGCGGGGCGCCGGGCTCGTCGAAGACGCCGACGACCACGTCGCCGCCCCGGGCGCGGGGGCTCAGGTAACGCTCGTCGATCCAGGCCACGGCGGTGACCCCGGCCGCGGCGTGGTTCATCGAGGCCCGGGCGAGGCGGGCGTCGCCGCGGCTGTTCAGGGCGAGGGGGGCGCTCATCGCCGAGCGTGGGTCGGCGGCGGCGTGCCACACCCGGGCGGGGGTCTCGCCGTGGCGCGCGGCGCTCCAGACGAGGTGCGCGCGGCCTTGGCCATCCACGCTGAGCTGGGGCTCGCTGGCGTCGCCGTCACGGCGGGGGTCGTGCAAGAGGGTGGGGGCCGTCCACGACGCGCCGAGGTCTTCAGAGCGGGTGTACAACAGCCACCGAGCGCCCTTTGCGCCAGAGCGCGCCAGCCAGGCGAGGTGGATGTCGCCCTCGGGCCCGCAGGCGACGGTGGCCTGCTCGCTCTCGTAGGCGTCGGGGTGAACCGGCCACGCTGGCCACTCTGGGCCATGCTCACCCGGCCCGCGGCGGCTCACCAAGGCCGCGCTGGGGCGACCGCGGGGATCGAGGGTGAGCGCGACCAGCTCACGACCGGAGGGGTGCACCGCCAAAGAGCGGGCGCCGCTCACCCGGGCGCGAGAGGCGACGAGCTGCGTGACCAGGCGCCGTGACGCGGCGATCTCCTGAATCATGCGGCCTCCGCCGAGACGGGGGGCTCACCGAGCGCGCGCCGTTCTGGCGTGTTGTTCACGCGCCGAGGCTGGCATACTCGCATGATCTGACGTAAGAAAGTAGCCAAGTCCACGCAGTGAGGTCTCCACATCCATCAGCTCGACAGCGGTCCATGGGAGGACGAGCGCGGCGCTCACCCAGAGGCCCAAGAGCGCGCCGCTGGCGGCGAGAGTGAACAGCAGGTCGAGCGTCGGAGCGTTCAGCATAGCGTGCCTCGGGAGCGTGGAGCGGATGTGAATTTAAGCGGAGCGAAGAACACTGAACACATGTTCATGTTAGCATGACCTCGTGTTCAGATGAAGCACAACTTCCAGATCGATGACAAGGCGGCGCCAAAGCTCAAAACCCCGGAGTGACCACCCCCACTCCGTTGGGCCCTTCGCGCAGAGGCACCTCACCCCAACATCATCACATCTGGCTAGGCCAAAAAAAGTCCGCAGGATCGAGGCGGTCCCCCTCAGCGGCGCCGGGAGAGAAAGCATGAAGTCGTTGAACAAGGCTCAGAAGCTGGTCAAGATGGTGGAGCTGATGAACCGCCGTGGCGGTGTGCGCTCCTCCGAGTTCATGGAGCGCTTCGACGTAGACGCGCGCACGCTCCGCCGATACCTCAGCGATCTCCGCGAGATGGAGATGCCGCTGATCGACACGGGCATGGGAGAGTCGCGCACCATCTCCCTCGATCCCAACTACCGCCGCTCCGGCGTGCAGCTCAGCTTGCCCGAGGTGCTCTCGCTGCACTTCGGCCGCACGCTGTTCACCTTCTTGGAGGGCACGCAGTTCGCTGAAGATCTCCAAGGCGCCATCGAGCGCTTGGAGCCCGCGATCCCTCGGGCCCACGCGGACCTCGCCAAAGATCTCGACCGCAAGTTCATGGCCGTGCCCGAGCACGCCAAGGACTACCGCGAGGTCGGCGAGCTCATCGACGACCTGATCACGGCGCTGTTGTACGAGAACCCCGTCACCGCCACCTACGTCAAGGCCGACGGCAGCTCCCGAGACTACGACTTAGAGCCCTGGACGCTGGCCACCTACCGCCAGGGCCTCTACCTCTTCGCCAAGGATCGCCGCGACGGCCGGGTGAAGACCTTCGCCGTCGAGCGTTTCACCCGCTTTGATCGGGTGCGGCACGACAAGTTTGTCCTCCCCGCCGACTTCGACCCCAAGGCCGTCGTCTCCTCGGCCTTCGGCATCATCGGCGGGCCCTTGGCCGAGGTGTCCTTGGTGTTTGACGCCATCGCCGCGCCGTTCGTGATGGAGCGCCGCTGGCACCACAGCGCCCACCTCTCGCGCCTGCCGGATGGCTCGGCGCGGCTGCAGATGCGCGTGGCGATCACCCAAGAGCTCATCACCTGGATCCTCGGCTATGGCGGCTCGGTGAACATCGAGGGCCCGCCAGATCTGCGCGCCTCGGTGCTCGCCGCGCACGAGGCGGCGGTCACGCGCCTGCGCGCTGGGGCGTGATGATCTCGGTCCCCGCGGACGCCTGGCCGCTCGTGGTCGGGGCCGCCGACGAGTTCGGCGGTCAGGACTGGGTGAACGACGCGCCAGCGGGCGAGGCGAACTATCGCCTGCTCGGCGGCAAGCTCCCCCAGGCCGACTTCAACGCCTTGGATGACCGGTTCTTGCGGCGCTATTTTGAGGTCGTCGCTGGGCGCCTGCCCCACGACGACGCCGCGCTGCGCCAGATGGCCGAGGCCTTGGGGCTCACCTACCGCGTTCATTTTGACAAACGCCCGGCCTTGCCCGCGCCGCACGCGCTCTCCGAGCGTCTGCTGGCCGAGCTCGCGGAGGACTACTCCCCCGACCTCGTGATGATCGGCGCCGACCGGGTGCTCGGCCCCTGGGCGGACGAGCCGATCTCGCGGGAGGTGCGCCGTTATGCGGCGTCGTTGGCGGCGTTTATCCCCTGCATGGACGAGGGCGGAACAGCCGTCGCCCGCTGGTCCAACCTAGAGCCGCCGCCATCCGTGGACGACCGCGCCGCCCTGCGCAACATCCAGCTCGCCCCGCCGACCTTGTGGTCGGTCGACGGTGACCGCTGGACGCCGCTTCTGGAGATCGCCCCGCGCCGGGTGCCCACGGGCCCGGTGCAGGCGGACTTTGCCTTCCTCACGCCGTGCCCGGCTCGGTTTGTCGTCGCCCGGGTGTACCGCCTCGCCGATGAGTCGTGGCGCGCCTTCGCCCCGATCGTGCTCCCCGCCGTGCCGTCTGTGGACGCCCTGCGGCGGCGGCTCACCTTAGAGCTCTGGCGTGTGCGACGGGTGGAGCGCCGCACCACCTGGGACGACATGCTGCGGCGCCGGGCCGACCTGGTGTACCGTCTCTGCGCCAGCGCCGCGTGGCGCCAACGCACGGAGCGTCCATGCCTCGGTTCCCCTACGCCGTCTCTCTCGTCGCCCTGCTGATCGTCGTCGCCTGCAAAGACGGCGGCGGGGGCGGGCCCATCGAGGCCAGCCCGGCGTCGCTGGACTTCGGATCCGTAGACTTTCAGGGCCCGCCGCTGAACTGTGACCCCGATGAGGGCGGCTGCGCGCCGACGGCGCTGGACCTCACGAACGTGAGCGACGCCACGATCAGCCTCTCGGCGCCCTTTGGCTATGACGGTGAGCGCCTGTGTTTAGACGGCTTTGAGGCTGAAGGCGCCTCCAGCTTCGGTGACCTCGCGCCGGGCTCCACCTACCGGGTCACGGTGTCGGTCTGCGGGTACGCCGCCGGGGAGCGTGACACCGAGGTGAGCGGATCCTTGACCTTCGGCGCCGACGGCGAGGCCGCGCTGAGCGTGCCGTGGTCGTTCACCCCGGTGCGGGCGATCACCGGGGACGACACCGCGCCCTGACTCACGCGCCGCGGCTAAGCGATCGCCTCGACCTGGGTGGCGTGGCGCAGCAGCGCCTCGATGGGCACGATCTCGATGGTGGCCTCGTGGGTGGCCTCCAGCACAACATCCGGGGCGCAGCCGGCCTCATACGCCTCGCGCCAGCGGGTCGCGCAGAGGCACCACTGGTCGCCCGGCTTGAGGCCCGGGAAGCCGTGCTGGGGCGCGGGGGTGCTGAGATCGTTGCCGCGGCGGCGGGAGAAGCTCAAGAACTCGGCGGTCACCCGGGCGCAGATCGTGTGGATGCCGAGGTCTTCGTCGCCGGTCTGACAGCAGCCGTCGCGCCAGAAGCCGGTGATGGGGTTCGTGGAGCAGGTCGCCAAGGGCCCGCCGAGCACGTTGCGCGCGGTGCGCTTCATCGGGGGTCTCCGTGAGGGAGGTGAAGGTGCGCGGGATGAGGACGCCGCGCTGCAGAGGTTGCGCCGCGGCGTGTGAGGGCCAGCGCCAAGAGCAGGCTGAGCCACGCCGCCGTCGCGGGCGCGCCGCCAGGGGCCACGCCGTCGCAGGAGCAGCCCAGGGGGTAGGTGGGCTTGCCCTCGCCGGTGTCGTCGAGGCCGGTCTCCCCGGCGGGGTCGCTGTCGCCGCTGGGGGAGTCGGAGTCCCCGGCGGGGTCGCTGTCGTCGGGGGCCTCGGTGTCGTCGTGGGTGTCGGGGCCCTCGGGCGGCAGGAGCACGAGGCCGTCGAGGGCGGCGACGGTGACGGTGAGGTCACGCCCGACCACGGTGAAGCTCGACCCGGTGAGCAGGTCCGCCAACACGTCGCCGTCCTCAAAGAGATCGGCGACGTCGAGGGTGAAGGTCTGGTCCGCGCCGGCGCGGTTGAGCACGATGAGGGCGGTCTCGGCCTCGGTCTGGCGGGCGAAGGCGAAGACGCGGGCGGCGTCGTCGGCGACGAGCAGGCTGACGTCGCCTTGGCGCAGGGCCTCAGAGCGGGCGCGGGCGGCGCCCAACGCGACGAAGTGGTCGCGCAGGCCGGTGTTGGGCGAGAGGCCGAGATCCGCCCAGGGGTAGGTGGCGCGGGTGGTGGGGTCGTCGCGCCAGACGGCGCCGTCCCAGACGCTCGCGGCGTCTACGCCCACCTCGTCGCCGTAAAACGTCATCGGCGCGCCGGGCCAGGTGTACTGGAGCAGGCTCAGCAGCCGGAGCTTCTTTACCGCGAGGGCGTCGTCGTCGTTGGAGACCTTCGTGAGCAGCCACAGCGCCCGGGCCGTGTCGTGGCTGCCCAGGAGGTTCAACATCGCGTCGTGGGCCTCCCGGGGGTAGTCCTCGCGGATGGCGTTGAGGCGCAGCCAGAGCTGGGTCTCGGTGATGGCGTCGATCTCGCCGCTCTCGCGCCAGGCTTGGCTGTCGTCATCGGCGAAGCTTCGCCCGCTGGTGCAGCCGTCCCCGGCGCAGCCGTCAAAGGCCCAGTCCAGCGCCGCCGCCCGGAAGCGGTAGTTCATCAGGCTGTCGTACTCGCCGCCCAGGAGGAGCTGGCTGTCGTCGTCCCACTCCTCGCCGATGAGCACGGCGTCGGGGCTCACGGCGCGCACGGCGGCGCGGGTGTCCTCCCAGAAGGAGTTGTTGTCGGGATCCGTGAGGCCGGGGTCGATCTCGCTGCCGACATCCAGGCGCCAGCCCGCCGCGCCGAGGCTCACCCAGTACGGCGCCACCGACGCCGTGCCGTTGGCGTAGAACAGGTCTTGCACCCCAGCGGCTTCAGGGTTGAGCTTGGGGATGTGAAAGTAGGTGCCCCAGGCCTCGTACGTCACGCCGTCGCAGCGCACCTTGGCGCCGGAGGCGTCCACAGCGGCCTTGTCCGTGGCCGGGAAGAAGTACCAGTCCCGGGTGGGGGCGCTTGAGGCCTCACAGGCGCCAGAGTTGTCGTCGCTGCCGGGGCCCGAGGGGCTGGTGAGCGCGCCGGAGGCGTCCCAACGAGAGTACAGGTCAAAGCTCGGAGAGTCGGCGGAGCCGTGGTTAAACACGCCGTCGAGGATCACCCGCACCCCTCGCGCGTCGGCCTCGGTGATGAGTCTGGTGAAGGTGCTGAGGTCGCCGAGCTCCTCGTCGATCTGGAACCAGTCCACGGTGTCGTAGCGGTGGTTCGTGTGGGCGGTGAAGATGGGGTTGAGGTAGAGCGCGGTGACGCCCAGCTCCGCGAGGCCGTCGAGCTCGTCGATGACGCCCTGGAGGTCACCCCCGGCGAAACACTGGGCGCGGAGCTGATCGGCCCCGGCGCAGTCGCCCGTGGGCGTCTCGCCCCAGGCCAGGGCGGTGTTGGAGATGCCGCCGTAGGCCCAGCCCGAGCCGTCGGCGGGGTTGTTGGTGGCGTCGCCGTCGCGGAAGCGGTCGGGGAAGATCTGGTAGACGACGGACTCGCCGAGCCAGTCTGGGACGTCAAAGGTGGGGTCGTAGACGCTCACCTGAAACGAGCGGGTGTCGTCGTAGGCGTCCGACATCTCGCCGGGGCCGCCGCCGTAAAACACGGGCTCGTCATCGACGTAGTAGTCCGTGTCCGCGCCGTCTTGGAGCTCAAAGAAGTAGTAGAAGATCGTCGGGCTCGTCGGCAGGGGCAGCTCCCCCACCCAGTACTCCACGGCGCCGAGCTCGGGATCGACGACGCCCGCGGCCACCCGCAGGGAGATCCAGGTCTCTTTACGCGCCTTCGCGTCCCACACCCGCACCCGCACGAGGCTGAGGTCGCGGCGGCAGGCCCGCAGGCGCAGCTCTACAACGCCCCCGGCCGGCGCCGCCCCGAAGGGCTCGCGGTAGGTCTTGTCGAAGCTGTCGTGCAGCACGCCCGCCCAGTAGATGTCTCCGTCGGTCGCCGCGCCATCACAGGGGAAGGCGGCCTGGGCGACCCCGAGGAGCGTGTGCAGGGCGAGGAGGGTCAGCATCGGCGTGACTCAGAAGAGAGTTACGCCCTAGGGTAGCATAAGAATGACCGGGTGGGGTGGCGGGGCGATGGGTGTGTCGTGGGGGGGCCGCGTTCACCACAATCTCGGCTCAACCACCCGAAGGCGCCGGGCAGCCTCCTCACGTTCTTCTTGTGTGGGCGGTGGGACAACCTCAAAGCCGTAGGCGATGCCGTTCAGTCGAACTCGGGCGTCTAAGGCGAGCAGCCGTAGCCCCTCGGCGAGCGAATCGTCGAGGATCCTCGCCGTCGCGACGTGGATGGCGTCAAGGCTTCGGATGTGCTCCACCAAGAACGGCTCGCTGGCGAGCAGCAACACTGGATGGCTCACGCTGGCGACAAACCACTCTCGGCGAAGCCCCTCCATGACTCGCGCCGCCCGCTGAAGCTCCGTCTCGGGCGCCCCTTGCACCCGAAGACGAGCGAGCGCCCGATGTCCCTCCAGGAAGGTCAGCTCGGAGCAGCAGACAGACTCTGCGTCGTCAATCCACAGCTCAACCTGGGGGGCGGCCGCCTCACCGAGCAGCCACGCGAGGAGCGCGCTCGTCTCCACGAACGTCAGTCGCCCCGGTCGGCGTCCAACAGCTCCTTGCTGCTCAACGGCATCGGCGTGGAGATCGCCGCGAGGGTGGTCAGCCGGGTGCGAGGAGCCGAGGGCGCCTGCACCAGCCCCTTGGCGACGAGCTCCTCCAGCCCGCGAGGAGTCGAAGGGGATGAGCTTGTTGGTTGGGTCTTGTTCATCGTGGCCTCCCATGAAGTGTACTCCGAACCTTGGGGGAGCGACCTTCAGCGATCAAAGTTGTCCCGCCGGGCCCCGCGTGAACGACATAAACGACGAGCTGGTCGTCATCAATGGCGGCACGCTGAACGCCCCGTTCTAACCTGACCGGCTCCTTTGCTCAGTCGCGGAGCAGTCGTTTTACCTCTTCATGGGAGAGGGTGGGCTCGGGGTTGGCCTTACGCTCGTCGTAGGTCCGCAGCAGCTTGGACACGTCGCCGCGGGGCTCAGGAGCGACATGCGAGGCTTTACCGGTGGTCGGAGCCATGAAGTACCTCTAAGAGCTCAGCATCGTTGGCGAGCTGTGTTACCGCCGAGGACGCGTGCAACGTGCGCCTCGCGGGCTCACCTCAAGCGCCACCCCCACCCCACCTAGGGCCGATCCTCAGGCTCAGGCCCCGGGCTCGCGCGGCGGGTGTGCAGGTCGAACAGGCCGCCGTGGGTCAACACATGCAGGCGGATGCCGATGAGCTGCACGGGTTTGCCCTCCTGCGCGGTGGCCATGCCGGAGTGCTCCAAGGCCGAGACGTCCACCACGGTGATGCCGCCGGTGCCGATGACCTCGATGCGGTTGTCGCCGTTGATGAAGGCCGCGGTGTCTTCGTCGAGGCCGAGGCCGATGGCGAAGGGGTTGTAGGCCAAGGCCGTGAGCAGGCGGCCCAGGCGGTCACGCTCGCGGAAGTGCTGATCGACGATGACGCGGTTGGTGAGGCCGAGGCCCGGGGTGAGGGTGACCTGCCCGGCGATGGGCGTGGAGCCCTCTCGGCCGAAGGCGATCATGTGCTCGGAGACGAAGGCCGCGCCCGCGGAGGTGCCCGCGACGTGCACACCCTTGGCGTTCACCCGGCGCAGGCGCGTGGCGACGGCGGTGCCGCCCAGGATGGTGGAGAGGCGGAGCTGGTTGCCGCCGGTCAAGAACACGCCCGTGGCGCTGTCGAGGGCCTCCTCCCAGATCAGGCGCTCGACGTCGCCCCGGTCGCGGAAGTCGAGCACGTTGACCTCGGCCACGCCCAAGGAGCCGAAGACCTCGCGGTATCGCCCGCCCGTGGTGTCGAGGGTAGACGCCGTGGGGATCACGGCGATGCGCGCGGCGCTGCCCCCACACAGGTCCACAAAACGGCGCAAGATGGCGCGGTCGCTCACCTTGTCTTCGGCGCCGCCGATGGGGATGATGTGGCCGCGGGTACCGGGGTTCAGCTCTGGCGAAGGCATGGGGCGGGGTCGGGGCTGGAGGAGCGGGGCGTCAGATAGCCCCGCGGGATGCGCTCAGCAACCCCGATCTGTCACCAGATCAACACCGCCCCCGCGACGGAGAGCCCGGCGCCCGTCCCGATCAGCAGCACCCGGTCTCCGCGGCGGATTCGACCCTCGGCGGCGGCGACGTGTAGGGCCATCGGCACCGAGGCCGCGATGCAGTTGCCATACTCGGAGATCACGTCTACGACACGATCAGGGCGGAGCCCATAAAAACGTCGCAGCGCCTCTAGGGCCGGGCCCGAGGCTTGGTGAGGCACAATCACGTCGATTGCGTCGGGGCCGTGGCCCAGGCTCGCCCACAGCCCGTCGAGGAGCTCCGCCACCCGCTGCCGCCCCATGCGGTACACCTTGGGGCCGTCCATAAAGAAGCGCTGGTGGGCGTCGGTGGTGGAGGGGTCAAAGGGGTGATGTCGGGTGCCGCCCCCGGCGACCTCGGTGAACGACGCGCCAGAGGGGAAGGTGGTCATCGAGAAGGCCAAGAGCGCGCTGGCCTCGCCCGCAGGCGTCGGCTCTAGCACCGCGGCGGCGGCGCCGTCTCCGATGAGCGCCGCGCTCTCCGGCGCGCTGGGATCAAGGGAGGGCGAGCCCTTCTCCGCGGAGACCAAGAGCACCCGGCGCCAGGGCCCCGTGGTGATCAGGCCCGCGGCGACCTGAAGCCCGACCACAAACGACAGGCACGAGGCGTGCACCGAGAACGCGGGCACCCCCTCCAAGCCCAAGGCCCCGGCGATGAAGGTGGCCGTGTCGGGGAGCGCCTGGACGGCTGAGCCCGATCCGCTGAGCACAAGATCCGGCGGGGTGTCCCCGAGCGCCTGCCGCGCCGCCGCCGCGCCCAGGTCTTCTTGGGCCTCGCCGTCCGCGTAGTGACGCCGGGCGACGCCGGTTCGGGAGAGGATCCACTCCGCGCTGCGCCCCAGCCGCGGCGCCAGCTCTTCAGCGGTCACCACCCGCCTTGGCGCATAGAGCCCGGTGCTGACGATCTTGACTCGGGCGATGGGGGGGGAGTGCTTCACCTCTTGGGGTGTAGATGCGCGCCGGGCGGGGTGTCAACGGCCTCACAAACGGCTGACAAGACCGCAGCCCGCCGCCAGGGCGAGCACCGTCGTCAACGAGACCCGGTGCGAGGCCAAGGCGAGGCCTGCGCCCAAGGCCAAGACGAGGGCCACGGCGTCTACGCTGGCGGGCTCGGGCAGCTCCACCCGCAGCCCAAACGGGCCCTCCCAAGGGCGCGCTCGGGCGAACAGCGTGTGTGTGGCCAACCACACCGCGAGCTGCAGCACCCCGCCGCACACCGCGGCCGTCACCGCCGTGAGCGCCGCGCGGAGGGCCACCACGCCGCGCAGCGCCTCCACCCACGGCGCCCCGGTGAAGATCCACAGAAAACACGGCGCGAAGGTGACGTGGGTGGTCAACACCGCGCCCAAGGTGCCCGCGACCCACGGGCTCAGGCCCTCGGGCTGGCCGAACGCCGCCAAGAACCCCACAAACTGCACCACCTGAATCAGCGGCCCCGGCGTGGTCTCGGCGAGGCCGAGCCCGTCGAGCATCTCCCCCGGCGTGAGCCAGCCCTTCACCTCCACGGCCTGCTGGGCGACCATGGCCAAGACCGCGTAGGCCCCGCCGAAGGTCACCGTGGCGGCCTTGGAGAACAGCACGCCGACCTCTGTGAGCGTGTGGTCGCGGCCCAAGATCAAGGCCACGGCGGCGAGCGGCCCCAACCAGACGCCGAGCCAGACGATCGCGGTCAAGGCGGCGCGACGAAGGCTCGGCAGGGTGTGGGTGGCCGCGCCGGACTGAATCCAGGCGTCGATGGGCGGCGTGGGCCCCTCGGCGGCGGCGGCCTCCTTCGTGGGCTCGACGAGCACCTGACCCGGCGCGAGCCGCCCCAGGACAAGGCCGATGAGCCCGGCGAGGATCACCACGCCCACAAACGGCGCCTGCCACGCCCACATGCCCAAGGCGGCGGCGGCGGCGAGGGCCACCAGGGTGGGCGTCTTGAGCACCCGGCGCCCGATGCGCAGCATCGCCTCGATCACCAGCGCCAGCACCGCGGCCTTGAGGCCAAAGAACAGCCCCGCCACGGCGGGCACGGCCCCAAAGGAGACGTAGAGCGCGCTCAAGGCGAAGATCGAGACGAAGCCCGGCAGCACAAACAGGCTCCCGGCGATGAGCCCGCCGCGCACGCCGTGCAGCAGCCAGCCGAGGTAGGTGACGAGCTGCATCGCCTCGGGGCCGGGCAGGAGCGTGCAGTAGCTCAAGGCGTGCAGAAACCGCGCCTCAGAGAGCCAGCGCCGCTCCACCACGATCGCCCGGTGCATCACCGCGATCTGCCCCGCCGGGCCGCCGAAGCTGTGCACGGCGATGTGCGCCCAACAGCGGAGGGCCTCGTCGCGGGAGATCGGCGGGTGCTGACCCTCGGTCACTTCGCCGCGTCGCCGCCAAAGCCGCGCAGGTAGACGATGAGCGCGCTCACGTCGGCGTCGTTGAGCTGGGGGAACGGCGCCATCGGGGTGCCCGGCTTGCCCGCCTTGATCGAGGTCTTGAGGGCCTCATCGGTCTTGCCCTTCCAGTACTCCGGCGCGGTGAAGCTCGTGGGCTTGGGGTTCAGCGCCACCGCCGCCGGGCCTTTGCCGTCGCCCTTCTCGCCATGACAGGCCATACAGTTGGCGTTGTAGACCTTCTTGCCCCGGGCGGCGGGGTCTTGGGCCTGGGCGTCGGAGAGCCCCGCCACGGTGACGGCGGCGGCGAGGGCCGCGGCGGCGAAGAGCATCGTTGTGGCGCGGGTCATGGTTCGCTCCAGGCGGGGGTCTGTTCTTGGCAGCATAGCTGAGGGCGGCCCGCTCTGGAACACCGGGCCTCGGGCGCCTATTCGTTGACCCCACGACGACGGCGCGCGAAGAGGGCCCCCAAGGCCGCGAGCAGGCCCACGGCGCCGAGGCCTTCAGGCTCCGCCGCCGCGCAGCCGCAGGTGCCGACCTCGCTGGAGATCACCGGCATCGGCGGCGCCACCCCCGCGCCTGAGACCGCCAGGCGAATCTCGGGCTGGGCCGGATCGGAGCTCACGAGCACCAGCTCGATCTCCTGAACCCCCTCGACCGTGGGCGCGAAGGTGACCACGACCCCGTCCAGGCCGCCGGGGGCGATGTAGATCTGCCCGGGGAAGACCGTGAACTCGCCGGGGCCGTACGTCCCGACGATGCCCTCAAGCACCTGATCCCCTTCGTTGCCGATGGAGAGCTCCCAGGTGGCGATCTGGCCGATCTCCACCTCGCCGAAGCTGTGGGTGGTCTCGGCGATGGTGAGCCGGGGCAAGGGGAAGCTGGTGAGCGCCGCGGGCATGTCGTGCTCACCCTCGGCGTCTACGAGGGGCACGGGGATGTCGAAGCTCGCCACGTCGTAACAGCCGAACACCGAGGCGCAGACGCCGAAGGTGGGCACGATGTTGAGGTCCAACGCGGCGGCGTAGGCCGTGGTGAGCGTGGTGTAGAGGTTGAGGCTGCTGGTGTCGGGGATCTCGTGGAGGATGCCCGCGCCGTCCTCTTCAGCGACGCCGTCCCCGGCGGTGAACCGAACGCCGCGCAGGCTCGCCCGGGCGTCGGGGCGCAAGCGCCGATGAGGTAGACGCCGACGCCCGAGAAGATCTCGTACTCCAGGTTGAACAGCTCACGGGAGCTGCCTTCAGCGGCGGCCTCGACGGACTCCAGGGCTCCGCCGGGCAGAAGCCAAGGCGTGAACACCGCCTCGCCATAGAAGCTGTCTCCGGCTTCAGCGAGGGCGTCCTCCCAATAGATGCCCCAGAGGTCGATCTTCATGTCCACCGAGGCGGTGATCATGGCGTCCAGGGCGAAGAGCCCGCCGTCTTCATAGGCCGTGAAGCTCTGGGTGAGCGCGGTGGGCCAGGTGAGGCCCGTCTCGCCGTCCATCTGGGTGTAGGCGCCGCCTTCAGCGTTGATGCGGAACGCCACAGCCACCGGCGAGCCCGAGGGCACCCAGCCGCTGTCGTACTCAACGGGGTCAAAGACCGCGAGGAGATCGTCATACAGGAGCGGGTGGGTCACGGAGTCGTAGGCGAACGCCGAGGGCAGCAGCGCGAGGAGGAGCATGGGGATCAGCCTCTCGTTGAATGGACCATTGTGAACGAGGCTTTGGCTCCGCGCAAGCGCGAAGTGACAGATCTGTGGGCGGCCCAGGCGGAGGATCCTCCCCAGAGATCGTCGTGAGAGATCGTCTAGGGCGCCTAGGGTGACAGACCCGGGGTCGAAGGTGCTATAAGCTGTCGCCGCTCTCCCCCTGCACGGGAGGGCGCTCGTGGAGGTCGCTGCCGTGCGCGCGCTGATTCTGGGACTCGCTCTTTTTCCTTCGGCGGCTTGGGCTGCTACGGGCTCCGTTGACGTCAAGGTCTCAAACGCCCCTGGCGAGATCGTCCTCGACGGCATCCCCACCGGCCTCAAGGCCCCCGCCGTGCTCAGCGATGTGCCCGTCGGCAGCCACCAGCTTGAGCTGGAGTACGGCTGTATGGTCGGCTCGGCCACGGTGACCGTCGTTGAGGGCCAGGCCACGGTGATCGACCTGCCGCTTCAGAACGTCGGCGGCACGGGCATGTTGCGCCTCAAGGGCCTCCCCGGCGGCGCCGAGGTCGTGGTCGACGGCGCCGTCGTCGCCCGCCCTGAAGAGGGCGTCACCCTGCGCTGCGGCGTGCGCACCGTCGAGGTCGAGGCCCCGGGCTACGAGCCCTTCACGTCCAAGGTCATCGTCACCTCAGCCAAGCGGGTGAACCTCGACGTCGTGATGAGCGCCGCCGACATCTCCACCGCCCCCACCAAGCCGCCGCCGCGCCCCGCGGAGCCCGACGAGCCCGACGAGCCGATGTCTGAGCCCGACGCAGGCGACGACGAGCTCGACGAGCTCGACGGCCTGGATGAGCCCGACGAGCCGCCCCGGGGTGGCCGCGGCGGCGACGAGGACGAGCCCGAGGAGCCCGAGGAGGAGCCCGCCGAGGAGCCCGACTTCGAGGACTACGAAGAGGACGACGAGGACGAAGACTTCGACCGTGATCCCGACGACTTCGAAGATGACGAAGACATCGACGAGTACTCTCGCGACAGCTTCGACAACTCGGATGACGACCGCGAAGGCGGCGGCAACGCCCCGGTGCGGGCGATCGTCGTGACCGCCTTTGGCGCGGGCGCCGTGGGCGGCGTGATCTACGGCGCGTCTTGGGGCCCGTCGTACCGCCAAGAGCTGGCGAACTACGAGGCGCTCGTCGCCGCGGGCGCCAGCCAGGCCCAGGCCTGGAAGAACGACGTGGTCGATCCCCTGCGGCAGAAGATGGTGGCGGGCTACGCCTTGGGCGGCGTGGCCGCGGGCGCGGCGGTGATCAGCTACCTCGTGATCCCCGCCCGAGACAGCGACGTGATCATCACCCCCACGCACAATGGCGGCATGGTCACGGTTCGGTTCTAGGCCAACCCTCTGAGGCGGCCACGTCGTGATGACCTTGGCCGCCACAGGATCGACGGAGACTCCTGGGGGATCGGCGCGGCGTAAGGTGCGCCGTTGTGAACGATCTTGGCCTCCGTCTGGGGCGTAGAGGGGTTATTGCTGTGCAGCAACCCCCGGAGCCGCCGCCGATGAGCCCCCCTCGTGTCCTCGGGATGTTTCTCTGCGCCGCGCTCCCCGCCTTGGCCCTCGCCGCTGAAGGCATGTGGCCCCCGGAGGCCCTGCCCCCGGCGGAGACGCTGCGCGGCATGGGCCTGAGCCTCGACCCGGCCCAGCTCGCCAACCCCCAGGCCGCGCCGCTCGGCGCCATCGTCTCCGTCGGCGGGGGATGCTCAGGCTCCTTCGTCTCCGCCGATGGCCTCTTGGTCACCAACCACCACTGCGTCTCGTCCTTGCTCCAGGCGAACTCCGACGCCCAGCAGAACCGCGCCCGAGACGGTCACCTCGCCAAGACCCGCGCTGAGGAGCTGCCCGGCGGCCCCACGGCCCGGGTGTACGTCGTCGAGGGCATCGAGGACGTCACCGCCAAGGTGCATGGCCCGGCGAAGAAGGCCAAGACCGACCTCGCGCGTTTTGAGGCCGCCGACAAGGCCCAGAAGCAGCTCATCGCCGCCTGCGAGGCCACGGCGGGCCGCCGCTGTGAGGTCGTCGCCGACGACCACGGCCGCGCGTTCCGCCTCATCACCTACCGCGAGCACAAAGATGTGCGGGTGGTCTACGCCCCGCCGGAGTCCGTGGGCTCCTACGGCGGCGAGATCGACAACTGGATGTGGCCCCGCCACGCCGGAGACTTCGCCCTGCTGCGGGTCTACGTCGGCCCCGAGGGCCAGCTCGACGCCGGGCCCAACAACGTGCCGTATCGGCCGCCGCACCACCTCAAGGTGAGCGCTGACGGCGTGAAGCCCGGCGACTTCGTGATGGCCGCCGGTTATCCCGGCTCCACCGAGCGGTATGGGCGCTTCGCCGACCAGAAGTTTCAGGCCGAGGTTGAGCTGCCCGCCCGCGCCGCGCTGTTGGAGGAGATGCTCACCGTCCTTCGTGAAGAGTCCGCCCGGGACGCTGAAGGCGCCGCGCGGCTCGCCTCGCCCATCGACGGCCTCGCGAACTATCAGAAGTACGTCACCGGGCTCATGGACAACTTAGCGGCGAGCCCGATCTTGGCCCAGCGGGAGGCCGAGGCCAAGGCCATCGCCGCCTGGGCCGCCGCCGAGCCCTCCCGGGCCGCCCACGTCGCCGCCTTGGCCGAGCTGGAGCGCATCAGCGCCCAAGAGCGGGCCGAGCGCGCCGCCGGGGAGGTGATGTGGCTGGTGTTCAGCTCCGACCTGCTCACCTCCGCCCACACGTCTCTGCGCGCGGTGACCGAGCGCACCAAGCCCGACCTCAAGCGAGATCAAGGCTATCAAGACCGTGACCAGGACGACCTCATCGACGGCCTCTACGGCGTAGACGACAGCCTGTGGATCCCCGCCGAGCGCCGCCTGGTGGAGCTCGGCATCCGCAAGAACGCCGCCTTGCCCGAGGCCGAGCGGATCGCCCCGCTGCACAGCTTCGTCGAGGCCCACGGCGGCGTCGAGGCGACCCTGGCCCTGCTCTACACCAACCCGGCGCTCGTCAACGCCGCCGCGCGAAAGGCGCTCTTTGACTCGCCGCTCAAGAAGCTCCAGGCCTCTGAGGACCCTTGGGTGCAGCTCGCCCTGGCCTTAGAGACCTGGCTCGCCCCCCGCCGCGACCGCGACGAGGCCATCGCCGGGGCGCGCCTGCGCCTGGAGCCCCTGTACATGGAGGCCGCTCGGGCGGTTCGGGCGAGCGCGTTTTACCCCGACGCGAACAACACCCTGCGCTGGACCTTCGGCGCGGTGAAGGGCTACAGCCCCGCCGACGGCGTGTTTTTCGCCCCCCAGACGACGGTGCCCGGCGTGGTCGCCAAGGCCGGTCCCGCGCCGTTTGACGCCCCGGCGCGCCTGCTCACCGCCGCGTCGCGTGAGGCGTCCTCGCGTTGGGTCGATCCCGCCTTGGGCCATGTCCCGGTGGACTTCCTCACCGACCTCGACACCACCGGGGGCAACTCCGGCTCGGCGACCCTGAACCACAAGGGAGAGCTCGTAGGCCTCGTGTTCGACGGCAACTACGAGTCCATGAGCGCCGACTGGATCTTCGACCCCGCCCTGACCCGCACCATCCACGTCGATGTGCGCTATCTGCTGTGGACCCTTGAGGAGGTCGAGGGCGCGGCGTCGCTGGTCAAGGAGCTGGGCTTCTGAGCTTCCTGGGCTCGGGCGTGTTGTCCGACCCCCCAATCATCCGTTAGCCGTTCCATGCACCGCACTCTTCGGAGTTCAGATGAGCTGGTTGCAGAGCCTCTACGCCTCGACCATCGGCAAAAAAGCCGTCATGGCGATCACAGGCCTCATCATCTTCGGGTTCACCCTCGGCCACATGGCGGGGAACCTCCTCGCCTTCTTCGGTGAGGACACCTTCAACAACTACGCCGCCACCCTCAAGGGCAACCCGCCCTTGCTGTGGGGCACGCGCCTCTTGCTGCTGACGGTGATCCCGCTGCACTTCTTGACGGCGTTTCAGCTCATCAAGCGCAGCAACGACGCCCGCCCGGCGACCTACTCCAAGTGGCAGCCCCAGCGCAGCACCTACGCCTCCCGCACGATCCGCTTCGGCGGCATCTACCTGCTGGGCTTTATCCTGTACCACCTGGCACATTATACCCTGTTCCTGACGAACCCTGAGTTCGGCGGGTACCACGACGCCCAGGGCCGCCATGACGCCTTCCGGATGGTCGTCGAGGGCTTCTCGAACCCGGTGAACGTCGCCGTGTACCTCGTGGCGATGTTGTCCCTGGTGTTCCACCTCTCCCACGGCGCCTGGTCGATGTTTCAGTCCATGGGGCTGAACCATCCCAAGTACAACCAGCTCCGTGAGCGGGCCGCCTGGACTCTGGCGATCGTGCTCACCGTGGGCTTCTCGTCTGTGCCCATCGCCGTCCTCACCGGCGTCGTTCACCGCTGATCCCTGGAGGATGCAACCATGACCCTTGACGGAAAATGCCCCTCCGGGCCCATCGAGACCGCCTGGGACACGCACCGCTTCAACATGAAGCTGGTGAACCCGGCGAACCGCCGCAAGTACAACGTGCTCGTCGTCGGCACCGGCCTCGCCGGGGCGGCCTGCGCGGCGACCTTGGGTGAGCTGGGCTTCAACGTCCAGGCATTCTGTTACCAAGACAGCGCCCGCCGGGCCCACTCCATCGCCGCCCAAGGCGGCATCAACGCCGCGAAGAACTACCAGAACGACGGCGACAGCGTTCACCGCCTGTTCTACGACACGGTGAAGGGCGGCGACTACCGCTCCCGCGAGGCGAACGTCCACCGCCTCGCCCAGATCAGCGTCAACATCATCGACCAGGCCGTGGCCCAGGGCGTGCCCTTCGCCCGTGAGTACGGCGGCCTGCTCGACAACCGCTCCTTCGGCGGCGCCCAGGTGGCCCGCACCTTCTACGCCCGCGGCCAGACGGGGCAGCAGCTCCTCCTCGGCGCCTACTCCGCGCTCTCCCGGCAGGTTCACGCGGGCACGGTGAAGCTCCACACCCGCACCGAGATGCTCGACCTCGTCGTCATCGACGGCCGCGCCCGGGGCATCATCACCCGCAACCTCGCCACGGGGGCGCTGGAGAGCTGGATCGGCGACGCCGTCGTGCTCGCCACGGGCGGCTACGGCAACGTGTTCTTCTTGAGCACCAACGCCATGGGCTGCAACGTCACGGCCACCTACAAGGCCTACAAGAAGGGCGCGCTGTTCGCGAACCCTTGCTACACGCAGATTCACCCCACCTGCATCCCCGTCTCCGGCGGCTACCAGTCCAAGCTCACCCTGATGAGCGAGTCCTTACGCAACGACGGCCGGGTGTGGGTGCCCAAGTCCGCCGCCGACGCCACGAAGGACCCAAGCACCCTGCCTGAAGACCAGCGCGACTACTACCTAGAGCGCCGCTACCCCTCCTTCGGCAACCTCGTCCCCCGGGACGTCGCCTCGCGCAACGCGAAGACGGTGTGTGACGAGGGCCGCGGCGTGGGCCATGAGGTCGACGGCCAGCGCCGCGCGGTCTACCTCGACTTCCGCGACGCCATCCAGCGCGTCGGCAAGTCCACGATCGAGGCCCGCTACGGCAACCTCTTCCACATGTACACCAAGATCACCGGCGAGAACCCCTACGAGTCGCCGATGCGGATCTACCCCGCCATCCACTACACGATGGGCGGGCTGTGGGTGGACTACAACCTGATGAGCAACATCGAGGGCCTGTTTGTGCTCGGAGAGGCCAACTTCTCCGATCACGGCGCCAACCGCCTGGGCGCCAGCGCCTTGATGCAGGGCCTCGCTGACGGCTACTTCGTGGCCCCGCCGACGATCTCCGACTACCTCGCCCGGGTGGGCTGGGGCTCCAAGATCACCGCCGAGCACGAGGGCTTTAAGGCCGCCTTGGGCGAGACGAACGACCGCATCCAGAAGCTCCTCAACATCAAGGGCAAACGCCCCGTCGACAGCTTCCACCGTGAGCTGGGCAACGTGATGTGGGACAAGTGCGGCATGTCCCGCACCAAAGAGGGTCTGGAGGAGGCGCTCAAGCGTATCCCCGAGATCCGCGCCGAGTTCTGGGAGAACGTGAACGTCCCCGGTGAGAACAAAGGCGTCAACCAGTCCTTAGAGCGCGCGGGCCGCGTCGCCGACTTCTTGGAGTTCGGCGAGCTGATGTGCCTCGACGCCTTGGAGCGCGCAGAGTCCTGCGGCGGGCACTTCCGCGAGGAGTCCCAGACTGAGGACGGCGAGGCCCTGCGCGACGATGTGAACTTCTGCCACACCGCGGCTTGGGAGTTTAAGGGCGTCGAGACCGCCCCGACGCTCCACAAAGAGGCCCTCACCTTCGAGCACGTCAAGCTGACCCAGCGGAGCTACAAATGAAGATCACCCTCAATGTGTGGCGCCAGAGCTCCCCCCAGGCCGCGGGCGCCTTCGTCAAGTACGACGTGGACGGGGTCAGCGCGGACATGTCGATGCTCGAGATGCTCGACGTGCTCAACGACCGCCTGGAGTCCAAGGGCGAGGCCCCCATCGCCTTTGATCACGACTGTCGTGAGGGCATCTGCGGCTCCTGCGGCTTCATGATCAACGGCGTGGCGCATGGCCCCGAGAAGGAGATCACCGTCTGCCAGACCCACATGCGCTCGTTCAAGGACGGCGACGAGCTGACCTTGGAGCCCTGGCGGGCCATGGCGTTCCCGGTGATGCGTGACCTGATGGTCGACCGCTCGGCCTTTGACCGCATCATCCAGGCCGGCGGCTACGTCTCCGTGCGCACGGGCTCGGCGCCCGAGGCGAACGCGACGCCGGTGATGAAGGAGCACGCCGACATGGCCTTTGAGGCCGCGGCCTGCATCGGCTGCGGCGCCTGCGTGGCGGCCTGCCCCAACGCGGCGGCGATGCTGTTCACCTCGGCGAAGGTCTCCCACCTCGGGCTCTTGCCCCAGGGTGCGCCCGAGCGTGACAAACGGGCCCTCGACATGGTCGCCCAGATGGACAAAGAGGGCTTCGGCCACTGCACCAACCACGGTGAGTGTGAGGCCGTCTGCCCCAAAGGCATCAGCGTGAACTTCATCGCCCGGATGAACCGCGATCTCCTCAAGGCCACTCTGCGCTCGACACGCTAGGCCATGAAGCCGAAGGTCTGGGTGTTTGATCTGGACGGGACGCTCGTAGACAGCGCCCCGTCCATCGTGCTCGCGGTCAACCGAACCCTTGAGACGCTCTCAAGGCCGCCGCTGCCCTTGAGCGCCGTGCGGGAGATGATCGGCGAGGGCGCCCTCACCCTGGTGGTGCGGGCGCTGGAGGCCTCGGGCGGTCAGGGGGCGCTGAACCCTCAAGAGGTCACCCAGCGCTTCTTGGAGATCTATCGGGTGATGGAGGCTGAAGGCACCACGGCCTTTCCCGGCGCGGAGACCTTGCTGCGCTCGCTCTCGGAAAAACGGATCCCCGTGGGACTCTGCACCAACAAACCCGACGTGCCCACCCAGCAGGTGCTCACCCGCCTGGGCTGGGCGAACCTCTTTGGGGCGGTGCTCGGCGGCGACGCCCGACCGTACCGCAAGCCCGATCCACGGCACCTGCAAGACGTGATCGACGCCTTGGGCGGCGGCCCGGCGGTGATGATCGGCGACTCGATCACCGACCTCCGCGCGGCCAAAGCCGCCCGCGTGCCCTGTGTGCTGATCACCCACGGCTACAGCGTCGAGGACGTGGCCACCTTAGGCGCGGACGCCGTCGTGGCCTCGTTGCACGAGGTGCCTGGGGCCGTGGCGCGGCGCTGAGCGAGCGTGATCTAGTCGAGGGTCTTGCGCCGCAGCACCAGCTCCACGGCCTCGGCCTCGGGCCCCAGGCGCGCGGGCCAAGCCTCCAGCTCCTCAAAGCCGAGCTTGTCTAAGGCCGCGGTGACGCCGAGGGGATCTTGGGGGTGACGAAGCTCGACGGCCCACACCGGGCGGCTGAGCTGATCCCGCTGGGACTGCAGGCGGTCGGCGAGCTGGTGGGCCTCCACATGAACCCCCTTGAGGTCGATTCGCCCCAGCGCCAAGGCCTCGGCCTGAAGCAGCTCGGGGGCTAGGCCCGCCTCAAAGGTCAACACAGACGGGCCCCGAGGCCCCGCCGGTGGCGCCAGGGTGAGGATCGCCTCCACCAGCGCGCGGGTGGGCCACTCCACGGCGCGGGGCGCGGGGGCGGCCCAGGCCCAGCGGCTCGGGGCGTAGGTGAGGCGGGTGAGGCCCGCGGCGCGGGTGGTCGCTGGGCGGCGGTCGCGCATCACCGGGTCGCGGCTGAGGTCTATTCGCGGCAGCTCCAGCGTCGGCGCTCGCCAAGAGAGCTGCGCCAAGACGCCCCACACCACCAACACCCCACACAGCGCCCCTTGAGCCCGGGGCCAGCGAGAGAGCAGGGCCAAAGGCGCCAGGGCCAGGGGCAGCACGAAGGGCCAGAGCGCGGCGAAGTGGCGCTCGTGGGCGTCGGGGAAGCTCATCAGGCCGACCAAACCGGCGGCGAAGGCCAAAAACACCGCGCCCAAGAGCGGCGCCTCACGCCGCACAAACGGCGCGATCACCAGCCCCGCGGCGAGGCCCCAGGCCAAAGGCGCCGGGGTGAGGCCATCCTTGAGGTACGCCACCCACGAGAGCCGCCAGCCCCACAGCGCCTCGCCCGTGGGGAGCTGGTGCTGGGCGTTGACGTTCTGGAGCACGTCTTGGATGTACCGCAGGCTGGGCAGCAGCCAAGGCAACACCACGGCGGCCACGACGGCGAGCCACAGGGCCGGGGCCCACAGCCCACGAAGACCGGCGCGACCCCACACAAACAACAGCCACAGCGCCAGGGGCGGCGCAAAAAACAGAGCGGTCTGTTTGGTGAGCAGGGTGAGCCCCATCACCAGCCCGCCGAGCGCCACGGCGGCGGGCCCCGCGCCAGGCAGAGGCAAGGTGCCTAGGCTCAGCGCGAGCATCCCCGCCAAGGGCGCATCGAGCATGCCTTCAGCGCGCTGGGCCCACAGAAGCGGGCTCATCATCGCCAAGGCGGCGGCGGCGAGGCCCACGGCGCGCCCCCACAGCCGCGCCGTGGTGAGCCCAAGGCCGAGCACCAAGGCCCCGGCGAAGGTGGCCTGGCTCGCCCGAAACGCCTCGGGAGACGGCCCAAACCAACGATGCCAGGGGATCGACAGCCAGTCGGCGAGGTGGGGGTAATAGCCCGGGCTGTACAGCAGGTTGAGCGCCAGGGGCGCCGGTCGGTGTCGGACCATGTCCGCCGTCCTCACCGAGGAGAGCGTGTGGAGGCCGCTGTCGCCCCAGGCCAGGGGCCAGCGGTCGGCGGCGGTCCAGGCCACATGGTCCCAGGCCGTGAGCCCCGCCAAGGTGAGCAAGGCGGCGGCGAAGGCCCAGGGGTAGAGGTGGGTGAGGGTGTTTGAGCCCGGCGTCCCGCCGCGACCGTCCACCATTACAGGTTTCGGCGGTACTCTCCGCCGACCTCATACAAGGCCCGGCTGATCTGCCCCAGGCTCGCCACCCGCACGGCGTCCATCAGCGCGGCGAAGAGGTTCTCCCCATGAAGGGCCACGTCCTTGAGCCGCTCCAGGGCCGCCTTGGACTGCTCGGCGTGGGCCTCCTGAAAACGCCGCACCGACTCAATCTGCCCGGCCTTCTCCTCCGGGCTCGCCCGGCGAAGCTCGATCGGCGCGGGCTCGTAGCCCTCCGCGAGCACCTTTGGGTCTAAGAAGGTGTTCACGCCGACGATGGGCAAGGCGCCGTCGTGCTTGAGCTGCTCGTAGTACAACGACTCGTCCTGGATCTTGCCGCGCTGGTACTGCGTCTCCATGGCGCCGAGCACCCCGCCGCGCTCGTTCAGCCGCTCAAACTCGGCCAGAACGGCCTCCTCAACCAGCTCCGTGAGCTCCTCGACGATGAAGCTGCCTTGAAGGGCGTTCTCGTTCTTGAGCAGGCCGAACTCTTTGGTGAGGATGAGCTGAATCGCCATCGCCCGGCGCACAGACTCCTCAGTGGGCGTGGTGATCGCCTCGTCGTAGGCGTTGGTGTGTAGGCTGTTGCAGTTGTCGTAGAACGCCAACAGCGCCTGCAGGGTGGTGCGCACGTCGTTGAACTGTATCTCTTGGGCGTGCAGCGACCGGCCGGAGGTCTGGATGTGGTACTTCAACATCTGGCTGCGCGGCGAGGCGCCATAACGCCGCGCCATCGCCACGGCCCAGATGCGCCGGGCCACGCGGCCGAGCACGGTGTACTCCGGGTCCATGCCGTTGGAGAAGAAGAACGACAGGTTGGGCGCGAAGTCGTCGATCTTCATGCCCCGGGCGAGGTAGACCTCCACAAAGGTGAAGCCGTTGGAGAGCGTGAACGCGAGCTGGCTGATGGGGTTGGCCCCGGCTTCAGCGATGTGGTAGCCCGAGATCGAGACGCTGTAATAATTCCGCACCTTGTGCTGGATGAAGTACTCCTGAATGTCGCCCATCATGCGTAAGGCGAACTCCGTGGAGAAGATGCAGGTGTTCTGTGCTTGATCTTCCTTCAGGATGTCGGCCTGCACGGTGCCGCGCACCTGCTGAAGGGTGCGGGCGCGCACGGCCTGGGCCTCGGCCTCGGTGAGCGCCTCGCCTTTTTTGGCCTCGGCGGCGGCGAGCTGCTGGTCGATGGCGGTGTTCAGGAACATCGCCAGCAAGATCGGCGCCGGGCCGTTGATCGTCATCGACACGCTGGTGGTCGGCGCGCAGAGGTCAAAGCCTCCGTAGAGGATCTTCATGTCGTCCAGCGTGGGCACGCTCACGCCGGACTCGCCGATCTTGCCGTAGATGTCGGGGCGAATCGCCGGGTCTTCGCCGTAGAGGGTCACCGAGTCAAACGCCGTAGAGAGCCGGGCCGCGGGCTCGCCCTCACAGAGCAGATGAAAGCGCGCGTTGGTCTTCGCCGGGCCGCCCTCGCCGGCGAACATACGTTTGGGATCTTCTTGGGCGCGCTTGAGGGGGAACACCCCGGCGGTGTAGGGGAACTCGCCGGGCACGTTCTCCAACATCGACCAGCGCACGATCTCGCCGTGGTCCACAAAGCGTGGGATGGCGACGCGAGGCACACGGGTGCCTGAGAGCGAGGTGGTGACCAGCGGCTGGCGGATCTCTTGGCCCCGCACGGTGTAGATCAGCTCGTCTTGGCGGTAACGGCGGGACTTCTCGGCCCAGCCGTCGATCACCGCCCGGGTCTCAGGGTGGAGGGCCCCGCGCCGGGCCTCGGCTTGGCTGAGCAGCGCGGCGGAGGTGGGGGCCTCAGCGACGAGGCGCGCGGCCTCTTGGAGATGCCAGGCGTCCCGGGCCAAGGTGGCCTGCTCGGCGACGAAGCGGCGGTGATCCCGGCAGGCCCGGGCGATCTCGGCGAGGTGCTGGTGACGCTCGGGGGAGAGGATCGCCCGGCGCGGCGGGCTCGCCTTCACGCCGGGGTCTTTGAGCTTCGACGGCCAGGGGCGCCCCGTGCGCTCGGCGACGAGGCCCATGAGGTGCAGGTAGACGGCGTTCACGCCGACGTCGTTGAACTGGGACGCGATGGTGCCGAACACGGGCAAGGCCTCATCGGGCGTCGAGAACAGCTCGCGGTTGCGCCGCACCTGCTTGCGCACATCCCGCAGGGCGTCCTGGGCCCCGCGGCGCTCAAACTTGTTGAGCACGACGACGTCGGCGAAGTCGAGCATGTCGATCTTCTCAAGCTGGGAGCTGGCGCCGTACTCCGGCGTCATCACGTAGACCCCCAGATCGGCGACCTCCATCACCGCCGAGTCGCCTTGGCCGATGCCCGAGGTCTCCACAAAGATCAGCTCAAAGCCCGCGAGGCGGCAGGCGGCGATGGCGTCGGCCGTGGCCCGGGACAGCTCACCGCCGGAGTCGCGTGTGGCCAAGGACCGCATAAAACACCCGCCGCCGGAGATGGCGTTCATGCGGATGCGGTCGCCCAGAAGCGCGCCGCCGGTGCGTTTGCGGGTGGGGTCGATGGAGAGCACGGCGACGGGGCGGTCGGGGTGATCCCGCCGGGCGCGGCGCACGAGCTCATCGGTGAACGAGGACTTGCCCGCGCCGCCGGTGCCGGTGATGCCGATGACCGCCGCGCCCTTCGCGCCGCTAAGCGCCGCCCGCAGAGACGGCGCGAGGGCGCCAGGGGACTCCACCTCACGCTCGGCCAAGGTGATGAGCCGGGCCAGAGCACCCTTGTCACCGGCCTTCACCCCGGCGAGGATCGCCTCGGCGTCTTGTTGGCCGTGGTCGGTGACGTCGTAGTCGGCGCCGCGCACAAGGTCGGCGATCATGCCCACGAGGCCCAGGCGGCGGCCATCTTCAGGGTGGTAGATGCGCGTGACGCCATCGGCGTGGAGCTGGCGGATCTCCTCGGGCACGATCACCCCGCCGCCGCCGCCGTAGACCTTGACGTGCCCCGCGCCTTGTTCACGCAGGAGCTGCACCATGTAGCGGAAGTACTCCATGTGCCCGCCCTGATACGACGAGATCGCGACGGCCTGGGCGTCCTCTTCGATGGCGGCCTGGACAACATCCGCGACGGAGCGGTTGTGGCCGAGGTGGATCACCTCACAGCCCATGGACTGAATGAGGCGGCGCATGACGTTGATCGCCGCGTCGTGCCCATCAAAGAGGGAGGCCGCGGTGACGACCCGCACGCGGTGGGTGGTGGTGACCTTCTCGCTGTTCATCCAGGGCTCCTGCGGGGTCAGGGGGGTGAGCACGTTTAACGCGGGCCGGGAGCGCTCGCAGAGGGCGAAGGCGGGGGACTGGCCGCCGATGCACCAAAAAAGACTTGTCGGCGTTTGCGAGGCAGAGCATAGGGGCAATCGATCCGGCTGGGACGGCCCCGCGGGCTCGCTCGCGGCCCTACAACCTGCTCCCGCCCTGCTTCCTTCACCACCCCGGCACGACCCCGACGGAGGCCCCGGAACTCTTCATGTCATCCTCCTCCGACTCCCTCGTTGAGCTCCTCATGGAGCTCTTCACCAAAGAAGAGCTTCGTAAGTTCGTGGCGCACTATCGCCACGGCAAGGTCATCCTCTCGAAGCTCCCCAAGAAGGCCCAGAGCGAGTATGACGTCGCGTATTACGTCGTAAAGGCCTGGAGCCAGAAGGGCCTCATCGCTGAAGACCTCGCCCAGCGCCTCAGCGCCGCCCGCCCCAAGTCGGCGCGAATGGTCGAGGAGGTCTTCGAGGAGCTCCTCGAGGACGAGGACTACCTCGACGAGAAAGACGACGACGACGATGACGACGACGACGATCGCCTCGACAGCGAGTTCGACGAAGACGACGAGCTCGATGAAGACGACGACGACTTCGACGGCGACCTCGACGACGAAGACTTCGACGAAGACGAAGACTTCGAAGAGGGCGACGAAGAAGACTTCGACGGCGACGCTGACGAAGGCGGCGGCAAGAAGGGCGGCCGCGACGAGTGGTAAGCTGAGGCCACGCGCCGACAGAGCTCGGAGGGTTTGATGAACGACGCTCAGGTCCTCCTCCCCCCAGCCGACCCCCGCCAGCACCTCCCCCTCGCCGCCTTACGCGCGGGGTTGGCGGCCCTGCCCGCGCCGCCCCTGGATCACGGCGTCGTGGCGCTGGTCGTGGAGCGCCACCCCGGCGAGGCCCGCCGCGCCCCACAGGTCGGCTGGTTCGCGCCAGGCCAAGGCCTCGTTGGCGACCGTTGGGCCCAGTCCGAGCGCGCGCACCCCGAGGCCGAGGTCACCCTGATGCGCGCGGACGTGGCCGCGCTCGTGTGCAACGGCCAAGACCTGAGCCTCCCCGGCGACAACCTGCTCGTCACCTTGGACCTCAGCGCGGCGAACCTGCCCACGGGCAGCCGCCTTCAGGTGGGCGAGGTGGTGCTGGAGATCACCGCGAAGCCCCACACCGGCTGCCTCAAGTTTGAGCGGCGCTTCGGCGCCGACGCCCGGGCGCTCACGGCGCTAGACGAGCTGAAGCCCGCCCGGCTGCGGGGCATTCACGCCCGGGTGGTGACCGGCGGGGCCGTGCGGTGTGGGGATGCGGTGCGGGTGTTGGGGCGAGGCTAAGGCGCAACACACCGCCCTCGGCGTGCGTACACTCTCCTTCTTCTCTGGAGCGCCGCCATGCCTCGCATCATCGACCGCTTGGACGCCGCCGTCGGGCGCACGCCCGCGGAGCTTGACCTGCAAATCGACTACACCCGGCAGGTGCCTAGCCCCGCCGCGCTGATCTCCCCTGAGGGCACCTACAACGCCGGGTGGTTTGAGCGTTTTGAGGGGGCCTACAACTTTGGGGACTCGAGCGCGTTCACCATGGCGCTCAACCGCTTCTTTCACGTCACGCTGGACACCCCCGACTACTATCTGGTGTGGAACATCGCCGACTTTGGGCGGGCGGGGAACGTCGCGCTGCAGGTGGTCGAGAAGGCCACCGGGCGGTTTGAGGCCGTGTCGCTCACGCGGCTCTTGCGGCAGAACCAGGTCACGATCAGCGACGACCAGCGCACCTTTGTAGACCCGACCACCCGCTCGTTTATCGAGGAGGACGAGGCCCGGGGAGAGCTGCGCTTCTCGATGCACACCGATCGGCTGCACCTCACCGGGGTCATGGAGCGCTCGGTCGGGCCGCAGCTCGTGCAATGTACGCGGTTTCATCGGGGCCGCGGCAGCCTGCAGTGGTACGGCGTCGCCCGGCTCAAGTTCGGCGCCCTCACCATCGGCAACGAGGTGATCTTGTTGCCTCCGGGCTCTTTGGGCACGACGGATCGAACGGTGGGTCACCAGCGGGGGCTTCAGGGCTGGTACTGGCTGGCGTCCGCCGGAGAGGCGATCCATGAACAAAGCGGCGAGAAGGTGACCTTGGGGGTTCAGGTTCACCGCGACCACCCCGAGCGCGCGCGGCCCGCCGTGCGCTCGATGAAGTACGCCGTGTGGCTCGATGGGCGGCTCCGCAAGCTGCCCGACGTGGCCTTTGAGCCCGGCGTACACAACCCCCAGACCCGAGAGAGCGGCCCCTGGCGGGTGTTTAACCCCATCGGCGACGGCGACGGCCTTGAGCTCAGCTTCACGCCGCGGTTTCATCGCCGGGAGATGAAGGCGGCTTGGCTCATCGACGCCGACTTCAACCAGTACTACGGCGAGGTCGAGGGCACGCTCACCCTCGACGGCGAGCGCTGGCGGGTGCTCCCCACCTTCGCCGTGATCGAGGACTCCCGCCTGGAGATGTGAGGGCCGCTCAGCCGGCCATCGCCGCGGGCTGCTGGCCGTACTGGAGGCTCAGGCGACCCAGCACCGTGCGCAGCACGGCGGTCTGGGTCTCCCAGACGCCGACCATCTCCGAGGCGATCGCCGACTCCGACGGGGCGTCGTGGCGGTTGTACAAGGTCTCCATGACGTTGACAGGCACGGCGTCGGCGACGTCCCGCTTGTTCCACTGGAGGACGTGGGGGGTGTCCTTGAGCGAGCGCCCGTAGAGGGTGAGGTTGTGCTCAAGGTTCTCCAACGCGAGGAGGTTGGCGTTCTCTCGGCGCTCGCTGGAGTCGGCGACGAAGACGAGGCCGTCGACGTTCCGCAACAGCTCGCGGCGGGTGGAGTTGTAGAACGACTGCCCCGGCACGGAGAAGAAGTCGACCTGCACTTTGTACCCCCTCAGGTTGCCCAGGTGCGCCGGGAAATAATCGAAGAACAAGGTGCGCTCGGACTCGGTGTCTAAGGTCACCATCGCGCCACGAGAGCCCGCCGGGAACACCTGGTGCAGCATCTTGAGGTTGGTCGTCTTCCCACATTGGCCGGCGCCATAGTAGACGACCTTGACTCGCAGAAGCTGCTTGGAGGGGTGAAGAGTGGGCATCGGAGCCGTCCTGACCGGGGTACAGAATCACTATAATAGAGAAACCGAAAAATCTCAGAAGGTCTTTTTGGAGGCTGTTTATCGGTGTTCAAAGGGTATATGAATCGTATACAAAAGACACACAAAAATAGTCCTATGGCGCAGCCCCGCCTAGGGCGATTCTGTGGGGATCCCTTTGCTGACGAATGAACACGTCTTTGACGTGTTTCTAGGGGGAGCGGCAAAACGAGCCGAACAAGGGGGGTCTTTGCGGCGCTCGGCTTGGCGTGTTGCCGCACAAAATTTTAAAAACATTCCCAATTGTAAGATCTTAGGCTCGATCCAGAAAAAGTTACCTAACACTTTCACCGCGCCGATCGGCGTGCATCGGGGGCTTCTGACGCTCGCGCGGGGGGCTCAGCCCAGGCCGCGGCGGATCTCCAACGTCCAAGGGTGCACCGAGAGCGCCTCTTGGTCGGCGGGGCCGAGGTCCTCGCGGATCCGCTTGAGCAGGGCTTGGGCGGCCTCGTAGAACGCCCGGGCGCGGTCGGGCCAGCCCCGGGACTCGGCCCAGCGCGCGGAGCAGAGCAGGTGCTCCAGGCGCAGGAGCAAGGCGGGCTCCTCGCCCATCCACTTGAGCACCGGGGCGAAGACGCGGTCGGGATCTTCGCGGCAGCCGGTGGCCCGGGCCTGGGCGGCGCAGATCTCGCCGACGGTGGGCATGTTGCCCAGGCCCTCCACCTCCCCCAAGGCGCGCCGGAGCTGGGCCTCACCTTCAGCGGTGGCGCCGCAGGCCACGAGGGCCTCGCCGAGCGCCGCCCGCAGCCGGGGCGCGATCACCTTGAGCCTCGCGGCCTCCGCGGAGAGGATGGCGGGCTCCAGGATCTCGACGGCCTTTCGGGGCTCTTGGGTGAGCAGGGCGACCCGGGCCTGGGCCAAGGCCACGCCGACGCAGAGGTGCAGGTGCTCCCGGGGATCGAGCTCGGCGGTGAGGGTCGCGAGGCGCTCCCGGGCGCGGCCGAGGTGGTAGAGCTCGATCTCAAGCTCGGCGAGGTTGAGGTTCATCATCGCCCAACGCCCGCGCGGGCCGCCGTCTCGGGCGGCGCGGAGCTGGGGCTCAAGGGCGCTCATCGCCTCAGAGAAGGCGCCGCGCTGGCGCAGCACCTCGGCGAGGTTCGCCTGGGCGAACCACTGGCCGTAGCGGTCGCCGACGGAGTCGTAGAGCCCGACGGCCTCACGCAGCACACGCTCCCCTTCAGTGAGCCGCCCCCGCACCTCACAGAACACGCCGAACGACACCAAGGCCCGGGCGATCTCTCGGGGGTGGCCGTCGCGCCGGGCGGCGTCTAAGGCCCGGTCGAACCAGCGGCCGGCGTCCTCAAAACGGGCGATCAACCACTGCACCGAGCCGATGTCCCGGCACACCCGCGCCTCCAAACGTGGGGAGCTGCTGCGGTCGTTCAGGTCGTGGGCCCGGCTCAAGAGCGTCTGGGCGCGGTCGAGGTCGCCGCGCTCGACGTAGAGTCGGGCGTTGTAGAGGTCAGCCTCAGCGCGCAGCCGGGGGTTGTCGGTGAGGGCGTGGACCTCACGAAAGGCCGCCTCCGCCGAGCCGTCTCCGGGGCGCACCTCGGCCAGCGCCCGGCCCAAGAGCAGGTGCAGCCGGGCCAAGGCGGCGCGGTCTTGGGGGCTCGTGCGTTGGCAGGCGGCGCTGACCTGCTCTAGGCTGGGCAGCACCTCCCCGGCGCGGCCGGACTCGATCATCGGCTCGGCCCAGGAGACGATGTCGTGCAGGGCCTCGTCCACCTGCCGCGCCGCGGCGAGCAGCTCCGCCCGGCGGGGCCCCGGGGGCTCCTCGACGACGGCCTGGGCCAGGCGTTTTCGCAGCACATAGCGGCGGCTGGCCCGCAGGCGCTCCATCACGAGCTCTCGGGTCATGCCCAGACGGAAGGTCCAGCGCTCAACGCCGGCCTCCTCGCGGCACTCGACGATGCGCCTGCCGGCGAGCTCCTCTAGACCCTCGACGGCGGCGTCTTGCTCAAGCTCCAGGGCGAAGGCGAGCATGCCCACCTGGGCCTCGCCCCCGGCCACGGCGAGGGCCTCGACGAGACGGCGACCCAGGCGCGGCAAGGCGTCCAGGCGTAGGGTGATCGCCTCCCGGGCCGAGCCGGGGATGGCGATGCGGCCCTCGCTGCGGTCTACCCAGGTGATGCTCGCCCCGGCGCGGCGGGCCTCTAAGGCGCCGGACTGCACCATCGCCCGCAGGATCTCCTCGACGTAGCCGGGCAGGCCCCCGGTGACCTGATGGATGTTGCGCGAGAGCTCTGTGGAGGGCACCCGGCCGCCGAGCATGCCCTGAATCAGCTCGCCGACCTCCTCGACGGTCAAGGGCTGGAGGTTCACGCGCCAGGCGTCGGGGAGGCGCTGGCGTAAGGCGGCGCCCGGGGCGTCGGACTCATCGGAGCTGCCCGCGAGCAGCACCACGGCGACCTTCTGTTCACGAAGCTGCTGGCGTAAGCCCGCGATGACGTCCAAGGCGAAGGGAGAGCAGCGCTGAAGCGCGGAGAGGCCCAAGGCCAGGGGGTGCTCGTCTAAGGAGGCGCGGGCCTGGATGACCCGGGTGAGCGCCTCGATGGCCTCGGCGAGGGCCTCGGGGCCGGGCTCGGCCTCGGCGGCGGCGCGGTCCCAGCGGCGCAGGGTCAACATGTGCTGCACAAGATCGATGGCCTGGGCCCGGGGGAGGGACGACCAGACCGTGTCCGCCAGCTCCATCAGCGCGGCGAGGCCGGGCGCGCCGCCGAAGGAGGCCATAAACACCCGCCAGCCCAGCCCGCGGGCCTCAGCGCAGGCCGCCTTGAGCAGCCGACCGCGCCCCGAGCCCGGCGCCCCGACGATGAGCACCATGCGCCCGGGTCGGGCCTTGAGCAGAGTGGCGCGGATCGACTCCAGCTCGGCCTGCCGCCCGACGAGGCGCGTGGGCTTGGAGACGACGAGGGCCTGGCTGGGGCTCGGCTCGCGGCCTCGGATGCGGTCGGCGAGGTCGCGGGCGCGCTGGGGGCGCTGGCCCGGGTCTTTCTGGAGCAGCTCCAGGATGATGCGCTCGACCTCTTCAGGCAGGCTCGGCACCAAGGCCCGGGGCGGCACCGGGCGGCGCTCGACGTGCATCCGGGCGAGCTCATGGGGGGTCTCGGCCTCAAACACCCGCTTGCCCGTACACAGCCGGTACAGGAGCGCGCCCAGAGAGTAGAGGTCCGAGCGCGCGTCGACGACGCCCCCGGTGATCTGCTCCGGCGAGGCGTAAGCGAAGGTGCCGACAAACTCCCCGGCCCGGGTGATGGACTCATCGGCCAAGAGCCGGGCGGTGCCGAAGTCGAGGAGCTTCGCGTTGCCGTCGCGCAAGACGAGGATGTTCGCCGACTTGAGGTCGCGGTGAACGATGCCCCGGCCATGGAGGTAGTCCAGCGCGTCGGCCACGGACGCCACCACCCGCAGCACCTCTTTTGTGCGCTGGGGCTCGCCGGGTTTGCCCAGGCTCTTCGCCCAGACCTGCACCGGCACGCCGTCGAGGAGCTCCATCGTGAGGTACGGCGTGCCCTCGTGGGCCCCGTAGCGGTAGACCCGCACGATGTTCGGGTGGTCCAGGCGGGTGAGCGCGCGGTACTCTCGGCTCAGGCGCGGGGAGGCGACGCCGCGGTGGGTGAGCAGCTTGAGGGCCTGGCGCTCGCGGGTGTGGGGATCCTCCACCTCAAACACCGCGGCCATCCCCCCTTGGGCGAGGGGGCGCACGACGCGGTAGGGCCCGATCTGAATCGGGATCGGGATCGAGACATCCTTCACCGAGGCCGCTCCACTCCGAAGCCGCTGAACATACCCCGTCTCGCCCCTGGCTGTGTTAGGGGGGCGCTGCCACCTCCTCGAAACCGGTGAACGTCATGCTCTCGCTCCTCGTGATCTTGGCCTGCGGCGGCGCGCAAGACGCCACGCCCTCCGCCACGCCCTCAGGCCCGGCCCCCGCCGCCCCGGCCGCGGCCACGGCCCCCGCCTCTACCCAAGATCCCTCCGGCGTCGTCGCCACCTGGACCGGCGGCCAGATCAGCTACTCCGAGGTGCAGACCCGCCTGGGCAAGCAGCTCGTGATGATGGAGGTCGAGTACCTCCAGAACCGCTACAACGCCGAGCGCCAGTCCGCTGAGGAGCTCGCCCTGCGCGCGCTCATCGACACCGAGGCCAAGGCGCGTAACCTCAGCACCGACGCGCTGTTGAAGGCCGAGGTGCAAGACAAGATCCCCAAGCCCACCCAGGCCCAGCTTGAGGAGGTCTACCCCTACGTCCGCCGCCAGATGCGCACCGAGGCGCCCCTGGAGGCCATCTTGGAGCAGGTCACCCAGGCCTGGACCCGCAACGCCGAGAACGAGCGTATGGCGGCGTACCTCGACGAGCTCAAGGCCAAGTACGGCCTCAAGATTCAGCTCCCGTACCCCAACCTGCCCAAGATTGAGGTCTCCGCTGATGACGACCCAACCCTGGGCGACGCCGCGGCCACGGTCACCATCGTCGAGTTCGCCGACTACCAGTGTGGGTACTGCCGCAAGGTCTACCCCACCCTCGTCGAGCTGCTGGATGAGTACAAAGGCAAGGTGAAGGTGGTCTACCGCGACTACCCCCTGGGCGGCCCGAACCCTTCAGGCATGGGCCCGTCCATCGCCGCCAACTGCGCGGGCAGCCAAGGCAAGTACTGGGAGATGCACGACGTGCTCATGCGCACCGGCGACTTCTCCGCCTCAGGCATGGAGGCCACCGCGGGCAAGCTGGGCTTGGACGTGGAGGCGTACAAGACCTGCGTGAGCGAGCCCACGTCCCAGGTCGCCGAGATCACCGCCGACTTTGAGGCCGGTCAGGCCGCGGGCATCAGCGGCACCCCGGCGTTCTTCATCAACGGCGTGTTCCTCAACGGCGCGGTGCCCAAAGAGGTGTTTAAGGCCGTGATCGACAAGGAGCTCGGCGGCTGACCGCCGGGGAGCGCAGATGGCCGTCTGGTTAGGCAAGACCGAGCCCTTCAAGTTCTCGTGGGACGACCTCGTGCGCCAGGGGAGCACCTTCTGGGACGGGGTGCGCAGCGCCCAGGCGCGCAACAACCTGCAGGCGATGGCCGTGGGCGACGAGTTTCTCCTCTACCACTCGAACGAGGGCCTCGCTGTCGTGGGCCTCGCCCGGGTGATCGGCGCCGCCCGCCGCGACCCGAGCGCTGAAGAAGGGGATGACCGCTGGGTGGGCGTCGACATCGCCCCCGTCGCCGCGTTGCCTCGGCCGCTCACCCTCAAAGAGATCAAGGCCGATCCGGCGCTCATGGGCATGGCCTTTGTGCGCCAGGGCCGCCTCTCGGTGAGCCCGGTCACCGACGCCGAGCGGGATCGGATTCTGGCCTTGGGTGGGCTCAGCCTGCCCCCGGCCAGCCGTTGAGGCCCAAGCCCCCGCCCGCGCCGCCGCGCTCTCTGGAGGAGGAGCTTCAAGACGCCGTAGAGGCCGTGGCCATCGGCCAGAACCTCCGCCCGGGGCTGCCCGGCGCCGTCGCCACCGCCGCCCGGGGTGTGCTCTTGCGCAGAGGCTTCGGCAAGAGCCAGGTGAATGTGCGCCAAGAGGGCGCGGGACTCGCCGTCTCGATCCAGCTCATCGACGGCCGGGCGACCTTGGTTCGCTCGATCCACCTCTCTGTTGAGGGTTTATGATCCTCCGCTTGATCCTGCCGTTCCTGCTCCTGACCGGCCAAGCCTGGGCTGAAGAGCCTCCGCCAGAGCTCCCGGTGCAGGTCCACTACAAGCCCCTGAGCGGCGCGCTGTTCCTCGACGGCGAGCGGATCTCCGCCGACCGCCACCAGAAGCGGGAGCTCGTCGACGCCTTGATGCGGGAGTGTGAAGGCAGCGCGCCCCTGCAGCGGCGGCGTGACGTTCGGCGAAAGGTCGGCGCGGCGATGGCCTTTGGCGGCGCGGGCTCGATCTTGGTCGCGGGGATCTTCTTCTCCGCGGGCGGCGCGGGCTACGTCGCCGCCGGGACGGTCACCTTGGCCGGGGTGGGCGTGATCCTGAGCACGACGCCGACGGGCCGGGTGATCCGCGCCTACAACGCCTGCCGCGCCGAGGCCGTCGGGGAGGGCCCATGACCTTTGAGGACGCCCTGAGCCAAGCGGGCTTGGGCCCCCTGCGCCGGGCCGCGCCGAGCTGGCTGCAGATCAACCTGGGCAAACGCTGCAACCAGACCTGCGCCCACTGCCACGTCGACGCCGGGCCCCACCGCAAAGAGCAGATGTCCGATGAGGTGGTGGAGGACGTGCTCCGCGCGCTCTCCCAGAACCCCTCCTTCACCCTGCTCGACATCACCGGCGGCGCCCCCGAGCTTCACCCCCGCTTCCGCGACCTCGTGCGCGGCGCGAGGGCCCTGGGCCGACGGGTGATGGACCGCTGCAACCTCACCGTGCTCCTAGAGCCCGGCCAAGAGGACACCGCGGCGTTTTTGGCCGCGGAGCAGGTCGAGATCGTCGCCTCGATGCCCTGTTATCTGCGCGACAACGTCGAGCGCCAGCGGGGCCGCGGGGTGTACGACGCGAGCGTCGAGGCCCTGCGCCGCCTGAACACCTTGGGGTATGGCCAGCCGGGCTCCGGTTTGGCGCTGAGCCTCGTGTACAACCCCGGCGGCGCGTTTCTTCCGCCGAGCCAAGGGGCGTTAGAGGCGGATTATCGCCGACGACTGCTCGACGATCACGGCCTCGTGTTCACCAACCTGCTCACGATCACGAACCTGCCCATCGCTCGATTTGCCGCCGATCTGTCTCGCCAGGGCAAAGCCACACAGTACCAGACGCTCTTAGAGGCCAACTTCAACGCCGCGACGGTGCCGGGGCTGATGTGTCGTCACCTCGTGAGCGTCTCATGGGACGGCGGACTGTACGACTGCGACTTTAACCAGATGTTGGACCTGCCCGCGCCCGGCCCCCGGCGCCATGTGCGGGAGCTGGGGGACGTCACGGGCCTCGCGGACGCGCCGATCGCCGTGGGCCGCCACTGCTTCGGGTGTACGGCCGGGGCGGGGTCGAGCTGCGGCGGCGCGCTGGCCTAGGCGGCCTTCGCGGCGTTCTCTGCCAGCGTACACAGATTTCGCTCCGTCGCGGCGAGCAGCGGGGGGAGCTCGTGGGGCGGCGGGCGCTTCTTCGTGGCGAGCACCATCGGGAGCTGCTGGGCGAGGAGGCGCACCGCGGCCTCCCGATCCGCCGTGGGCGCGACGATCACCTTCAGGCAGGTCATCGGGAAGAGGCCCCCCGGCACCCCTTGGCCCCACCAGGCGACCTCACGGGCCTCTACGGTGGTGAGACGCCCTGCGGCCCAGCCCTCCGCGGTCTCGACGAGGGTGGTGTTGCGGGGGTCCACCTTGGCGGCGGCGGCGAGCTGCCGTCGGGCGCAGGCGCACATCGCCCGCACCAGCGGCCGCCGGTCATCTGCGCTGAGGAGCTTGAGGAGCGTGTCTTCGAGAGTTGGGTCCATCCCAGGACGGTACACCTCCTTGGCGCTGCGCACAAGCGGGGCGGCGGCGGTTGACCGGGGGAGGGCCCGAGCTCTCTAAGGTTCTTTTCTCACCCCTCCTTCTCCTCCTCTTCCCCCAGGCCCATCCCCGCCCCCATCGTGCTCACGCCAACCCTCCACGGCGTCCAGATTAGCCCTCACGCGCCGCACGCCAGACCACACACAAACGTCCTCTGGCCGAGGCAGATGAACTGGATGACGGACTCCCCCCGAGCGCTCCTCAAGCACCTTGAGACGCAGTCACCACAGCGCACAAACGCCGCGCCACTGTTCGGCCCTACCCCGCCGAGCCCTCAGCCGACACCCCACACCACCCGCCACACAATCCGCAGCAGCCCACGGATCGGCAGATCCTGAGGCCGCATCAGCCCGTCGTTGATCTGCAAAAACTGCTCAAACAACACAGAATCTTGAGACAACGCCACGATCACCCGTCGGCGCAGCGCCGGATACCGCTCGATGAACAAGAGCAGCCAGATCACGAGGTACGGCTCAAACACGAGGGTCTTGTGGCTCTTGGGCCAGTCTTGCAGCGTGTGTCGCTCAAAGTGTTTGAGCACAGTCTCCACCTGGGCGAACCCCAGGGTGAGGCCCTCGCCGGTGATCGCGTCGTAGTAGCCCGCCGCGTCGCCGACCAGGGCCACCTTGCCTTTGAGCACGGCCTTGGGGCGCACCTGCAGAGGGCCCGTGCCGCGCACCTGGCTCTCGATGGGGGCGTCGCCGAGCTTGGCCTGGAGCTTGGGAAAGCGGCTGAGCAAGCCGGGGAAACGTTCGCCGTCGCCGGACCACAGAAACGCCACGCCGACACGGTTGGGGCCCACGGGGGTGACGTAGGCCTCAGCGGTGTCGGACCAATACACCTCGACGTGGTCGGTCCACGGCTTGATCGTGTAGTGTTGGCGCATCCCGAACCGGGGGCGTGAGGCGGGCGGGCCGTCGAGGTTCAGGAGCTTTCGTACGGGGGAGCGTAGCCCGTCGCAGGCGAGCACGAGCTCGGCCTGGAAGGTCTGCCCATCGGCGGTGTGAACCTCCCCTCGATCCGCGTTGACGGCGATCACCTCTTGGCCAAAATGAAGCGCCGCGCCGAGCTGCTCGGCCCGCCGGGCCATGGCCGCTTGCAGGTAGGTGCGACGGCAGCCGTAGCCTTCGCCAAAGGTGAAGCTCGCCCCGGCCACCTGATCGCCGTCGATGTACCGCACCCCCATGAAGGAGTGCAGGCCCTCGGGGTCGAGCTCGACGCCCATCGCGCTCAGGCGCCGCACGCCGCTGGGCATGAGGCCCTCGCCGCAGGGCTTGTCCACCGGGGGGCGGCCGCGCTCGATGAGCGTGACGTTGTGCCCCGATAGGCGCCCGAAGATCGCCGCCGCGAGCCCCACAGGACCGCCGCCGACGATGAGGATCGATCGGGCGACGCTCACGAGCCCTTAAAGCGCATCTGGGCGAAGGCCAGCCACGAGCGCGCCATCAGCCCGGCGATCTTGAGCGCGCCCACCTCCTCCGGGGGGCAAGAGGCGGCCCTCGGTGAACTGGCGCAGGGCCTCGCCGCGGCGGATCTTGCCCGAGGAGGTGCGGGGCAAGGTGCCCGGCGCGAGCACGATCACCTCATCAGGGCGCAGGCCCGTGGCGAGGAGCACGGCCTGGGCGGCGGCCTCGGGCAAGGCGGCGAGGTCTTCAGCCCGGGCGTCGGCCTTCCGCTCGATGAACAGGAGCAGCAGCTCGTGATCGGCGCCTTCAGGGCGAAAGCTCACCGCCGCCGCGCAGCCCGCGCGCACGCCGTGCAGCTCATCGACGGCCTGCTCCACAGGGTGGGGCGGGTGGTTTCGGCCCCGCAGGATGAGCACGTCTTTGGCCCGGCCCACGAGGTAGAGCTGGCCCTGCCACAAGAAGCCGAGATCCCCGGTGTCGAGCCAGCCGCCCACCAGCGCCCGGGCCGTGGCCTCGGGCTGGTCGAGGTAACCGCGCATCAGGCTCGGCCCGCTCACGAAGAGGCGACCCACCTGGCCCTCTGGCAAGGGGTCGAGGCCATCAGGGCCCCGCAGCTCAACCTCAAAGCCGAGCACCGGGCGGCCGACGCTCACCAGCTCGACGCCCTCGGGGTCGGGGACGGCGAGGCCCTCGGCCAGCCGCACCCGGTCGACGTGGAGGGTCTGGAACGGGGTAGAGACCTCAGCGAAGGTGACCGCGAGGCTCGCTTCAGAGAGCCCATAGACCGGGGTGAGCGCCTCTGGGCGCAGGCCCCAGCGGGCGAAGCGGGCGGTGAAGCCGCGCAGGGTGTCGGGGGAGACGGGCTCGGCGCCGTTGAGCGCCAACCGCCACGCGCTGAGATCTACGCCGTCGAGCTCGTCGTCGGTGATGCGCTGGAGGCAGTAGGCGTAGGCGAAGTTCGGCGCCGGGGACGCCACGGCCCGGGTGCGGGAGAGCGCACGAAGCCACAGGGCCGGCCGGGCCAAGAACTGCTCCGGGCCGATCAGCGTCAGCTCGCCGGACTGGGCCAAGGCCGGGAAGACGCAGCCGATCAGCCCCATGTCGTGGTAGAGCGGCAGCCAGCTCACCCCGGACCGGGCGTTGGGGTCGAGCTGGAGCACCTGGAGCGCGATGGCCTCGGTCTGGGCGAGCACGGCGCGGTGGGTCAAGGCCACGGGTTTGGGATCGACGGTGGTGCCCGAGCTGAACTGCACCATCGCCAAGGCGTTTGGGTCCTCCTTGGGGGCGGGCGCTGGGGCGCCGGACGGCAGCTCATCGAGGGTGAAGGCGCCCAAGCTTGGCCGAGCGCGCTGAATCGTGGGGCCGATCACCCGCCGCACCATGGGGTCGAGGAGCGCCACCTTCACCCCCGCCGCGCGCAGCATCCGCGCCGTGCGCTCGTGGTAGTCCTCCATTCGCCCCAGCCGCGCCGGCGGGTAGAGCGGCGCGGGCACACCCCCGGCCAGAAGCGCCCCGAAGAAGCCCTCAAAGAAGCTGATGTTTGTGGGGAAGATCAGCCCCACACGCTCGCCGGGCTGCAGCCCCAGCGCGTGAAGGCCGCTGGCGACTCGGCTGGCGCCCTCCAAGAGCGCCGCCCACGACACCGCGGTGACCTGCTCTTTGCGGTCCAGAAACCGAAGGCCCCCGTCGGGGCTCTTCGCCGCCGCGCGCAGGGTCTCGGTGAGCGTCGGGGACATGCCGACGACGCGCCCGCTGTCAATCCGCAGCATGGCGCCTCCGCAAGAGGGTGATCAGCTCGCCGACGGTCTCGACGCCTTGCTCGTCGCCCTCATCCAGGCACAGCTCCAGGCGGTTCTCGAGCTCGACGACCAAGGTGAGCAGCCGCACCGAGTCCAAGGCGAGGGCCTCAACGAGCCGGGTGTCGTGGGTGAGCGGCCCGGTGTAGCCCAGGCGGGTCTGGGCGATCTCGACGATGAGCGCCAGGAGCGCCTCGTCGGTCATCTGCGGCGCGGAGGCCGGTGTCACGTCGTCCATCACCCTTCCTTTCCCGGCAAGAGCCTCGGCTTCGCGCCCATGTGTTCGCCATAGTTGCACAGCTCGTTGAGCGCGGCCTCCTCTGCGCGGATGCGCACAGAGAGCAGCCAGGCGTTCAGCGTTGAGCTGACGAGCGCCGTGATCCAGGCCCCGTGCAGGAGCGGCAAGGCGCCAAGCTCCAGGATCACCGCGAGGTAGTTCGGGTGGCGCAAGTAGCGGTAGGGCCCGTCCGTCACCGGGCCCAGGCCGGGCACGACGATCACCCGGGTGTTCCAGCGCGGGCCCAAGGTGCTCACCGCCCAATAGCGCAGCGCCATGGTGCCGATGAGGATCACCCCGCAGACCGCGCCCAGGACCGGGGAGAACGCCCGGTCCAACAGCCAGACCTCGGCGGGGGCGGCGATGAGCCCGGCGGTGTGCAGCGCCGCCATCGCCGGGTAGTGCCCTTGGCCACGCTCCACGCCGCCTCTGGCCTTGGCCCAGGCGGCGTTCTTCGCGCTCAAGCGCAGCTCAAACAGGCGCTCCAAGGCGATGAGCCCCACGAGCAGGGTGTAGAGCAGGCGGGTGTCCATCACCACCTCAACAGCACGAGCTCAGAGCAGAAGCCCGGCCCCATCGCGATCATCAGGCCCAGGCTGCCCCGCGCCGGGCGCCGGGTCTCCATCGTGTCCCGCAGCACCATGAGCACTGAAGACGAGGAGAGGTTGCCGACCTCGCGCAGGGAGCGCCAGGTGAGCTCCAGGGCCTCGGGGCCAAGCTCCAGCACCTCCTCAAAGGACTCCAGCACCTTGGGCCCGCCGGGGTGGCACACCCAGGAGGAGATGTCTTGGATGTGGAGGCCGTGGCTGGCCAAGAAGCGGTCCACGTCGCCGCGCAGGTGGGCCTTCACCACATCAGGCACCCCGGCGGAGAGCACGATGCGGAAGCCACGCTCGGAGATGTCCCAGCCCATGACGTCTTCGCTGTTCGGGTAGAACACCGAACGGGTGGCGATCACCTCTGGGGCGTCTTCGACCGCCTGGGCGCCGACGCCCCCGGCCTCGGCCAGCCGCGCGGCGAGGCGCTCGCCAGCGACCACGGCGCAGGCCGCCCCGTCGCCGAAGAGCCCCGAGCTGATGAGGTTCGGGATCGACACGTCCTGGCGCTGCATGGTCAACGAGCAGAGCTCGACGGACAACAACAACGCGGCCTCATCGGGGAAGGCGCGCACATAGTCCGCCGCCCGGGCGATCCCCGCGGCCCCAGCGACGCAGCCCAAGCCGAAGATCGGCACCCGCTTGAGGGCTTCGGGCAGGTGGAGCCGGTTCATCAGCCGGGCCTCGATCGACGGCGTCGCGAGGCCGGTCACCGTCGTGAAGAAGAACGCGCCGAGCTGCATCGGCGCCACACCGGACCGGGCCAGGGCGTCTAACACCGCGGCTCCGCCGACCTCCTGCGCCACGCTGATCCAGCGATTGTTGGCGTCGGTGAAGCCGTTTAGGCCGAGGTAGTCCTCCATCGGCAAGGCGAGGTGGCGTCCGCCGACGAGCACATGGCGGTGAAGCTGCTCTAGCCGTCGTTGGTTGTGCATCGCCCCGGCCCAGTGCTGGGTGAAGGCGGCGATGAGGGTCTCCTGATCGTAGTAGTTCGGGGGGAAGGCCCGCCCGACGGCGAGGACACGCATAGCTCTCCATGACTGGCGTAGATCAGGGGATCCGCGCAGTTGTGTGGCTTATCACACATCCGTCCGCCCGCGTTGCGCCTCCTGAGATAGATTGGTCGTCTCGGAGGCAACACCCCACGGCTCCGAGCTCGACAGGAGGAGAGCGATCATGGAGAAGCCACAGAAGCGCCCCGCGTGGATGCGCGAGGTGGTCACCGCCGGAAACGACCTTCACGCGATGAAGAAGGATCCCCTCTGGCACAACATCATCAACGGCATCAGCACCTTCGTGCTGGTGCTCGTGTCCATCTTAACGATGATGCTCTCCGCCGCCCTGCCGCCGCTGCTCTACATCCCCATCGCGGGCGTCATCTTCGGCGTGGTGTACTTCAGCGTGAACGTTCTGGTGATTCACGAATGTAGCCATAATATGTTTGTGCTCAGCGCCGATCGTGAACGCAGCAAACGGCTCAACCGGGCCGTGGGGGTGTTCGCGGGCTGGCTCTTCTTCACAGACTACCTCCGCCATTGGGAGAAGGGCCACACCGTCCACCACCTGCGCCCCTGCGAGGCGGACGACCCCCAAGACCGCTACCCCATCACCGGCTGGGAGCTCTACAGGCGCCTGCTCATCTTGGCGCTCATCCCCCTCTCATTCGTGGCGTTTAACCCCTCGAAGCAGTACCCCGGCCAGCTCAAGCGCGCGGCCATCGGCCTGGCTGTGTGGGCGCCCATCGTCGCGCTGACCTGGATGACCTTCGGCTGGGTGGTGCCCGCGGCCCTCGTCGTCGGCTTTCAGGTGGTGTCGATCCTGAACTACCTGAAGAAGGCCCAAGAGCACGGCGGCGGCCTCGCGAACGAGCCCGACCGGCTCCTGCGCTCCCGCACCTACTTCTACCCCGTGGCCGTGATCTTCTCGCCGTTCAACATCAACTACCACTTTGAGCACCACGCCAACTTCTCCGTGCCCTGGTACAGCCTCCCCGCGTACCACAAGAAGGCCCGCGAGATCGTGCCCGAGGCCCTGCGCCCCTACTACTTCCACCACCAGTACCTCATGCAGCTCGCCGGTCAGAAGCCTCTGCCCCCGGCGAACCTGCGGCCCCTGATGGGCGAGGGCCCTGAAGTCGGCGCCCCCAAACGGGAGGAGGACTACGAGGCTGAAGACGCGCTGGGTGGGGTGCCGGTGACGGCGTGAGGGCAGCGCCGCTCACCTGGAGGTAGCGCGGTTGTGTGGCGGCGCGGGCGGAGGTAAAGGTGGGGTATGAGCCTCCCTTCTCTCCCGAAGCGCCCTCGCGCAGAGTCCCTCAAGGTTGAAGACCTCATCTCTGCGGCTGAAGAGGGGAGGCTGCGGGTTCCCGAGTTTCAGCGCCCGCTGCGCTGGAGCTCAAAGAACGTCGTCGAGCTGTTCGACAGCATCGTCCGTGGCTTCCCGATTGGGAGCCTGCTGCTCTGGAGCAAAGAGCTTCCTGCGGGTGTGCAGCGGTTTGGGCCGGTGGAGGTGCAGGCACCCGCGCAGCGTGAAGGCCTCCTACTCGTGGATGGTCAACAGCGGGTCACCGCGCTTATCGCGGCGCTGCGTCACCCGACGAAGAACCCGTGTGGGGGGGTTCATTCGGTGTGGGTGAACCTCAGGGATTACTCCTTTGAGGTGATGCGTACCGCACCTACCGGGCTAGCTTGGCTGCCGCTGAACGTCATCTGCGATCGGAGGAATCTCGATCAGTGGTCACGCCGTTCCAGGCGGGATGAGCGGAGGAGCTCATCAGCGGGCGTTCGATCTTGAGAAGATGATCAGAACTACGCGGGCCGGCTACGTGTCGACGCCCCCTTAGACGCGCTCAAGCTGATCTTCTCGCGGGTGAACCACGCGGGCGTCGCGCTCAAGGAGTCCGAGGTCTTCAACGCGCTCTTTGGCGATGAGGAGGACCAGCCCCTCGCGCGGCTCGCCGAGGAGCTTCATCGGAGCACGGGCTTTGGCAGGCTCTCCGAGGACTGGCTCTTGCGCTGCGTGCGCGCCGTGCACGATCCCAACCCCCGACGAGAGTTCTCTGAGAAGGAGCGCCCAAACAGCGCGCTGATCGATCGTGCGATCCAGGCGCTCACCGCGGCCTGTGACTTCATCATCACGGAGGCCGAGATCCCCCACAGCGCCTTGCTCCCGTATCGGGGCGCCCTCATTGTGCTCGCGCGGATGTTTGATGTACACCCCAAGCTCACACCACGGGATCGTGCGCTGCTCGTGCGCTGGCTGTGGCGCGGCGCGCTCTCGGGCGTCCACGCGAACACCTCCAACGAGGTGATTCACCGCCAGCTCACGGACATCGGTGAAGATCCTACGGACTCAGTGCAGCGACTCCTAAGGCGGGTGCCGCGTGAGCATCTCGCGCCGGATCCAATGGCCAACTGGAACGGCGGCGGGGCGAACACGCGGCTCTGCGCGCTCGCTGTGCAGTCGGCTTCTTCGCCAGGATCACCCACAAGGCGCTACAGAGCGAGCTTGACGTGCGTGATCTCAGCGAGTTGTTCCCGACGGTCTGCCGCGCGGGTGAGAAGACAATCGCCTCGCGCGTGTGGAAGGCCAAAAAACACAAGCTGCCCGGTGGGCAGGACTCAGCGTCTCTCTTCGGCGCGCCCGACCCCTACGGGCTCCTGCTCGACGACACGATGATCTCCGCTTGGGACGCTGGTGATGAGAACGAGTTTCTTCGTCTGCGGGGGCTCGCGCTGAGCGCCGAGCTAGACGAGCTGATCTCGCGTCTCGCCGCGCCGGGTGAGAACGACCGTCCCGCGATCGCGTACTTGGTGGGCGGTGCGGCTTGATTCAGGTCGCGTTCGTGTATGTTCACGAGGTTCTGGTCGGTCACCTGGAGTTCTTGGGCTTCGACTCAAACGGGAGCCACGGCTACGACCATCGGTTCGTGTTTGACAGCGCTTGGCTCAATGACGCACGGCGTCCAGTGCTCGGGCAGCAGCTTGAAGACCGTCGCCCCAATCCAATCCTCACCTCGGGCGTTCCGAACTGGTTCGCGCACCTCATCCCCACAGGGACCGTGCGCCGAATGGTCACGAGGTCCGTGGGCTTGGACGACGACTCTTCAGATCTCGACCTGCTGGTGGCCATCGGCAAGACCTGCCAGGGGCGGTCACGGTTCACCCGGAGCGGCGGGGGATGGGCGCCCGAGGCGGCCAGCACCTTCGCCTTTGGGCTGCAGGGGTGCAGATGAAGGCCTCTATCGACGGAAGACGGCGCTTGTGTGCCCGTATGGTGAGGCGGGCGACTACTCGCGAGGGCAGGGGAGGCGGGGGGGGGGGGGGGGGGGGTGCTGCTGCGACCGTGCGGGCTGGGTGGCAGGAGGGGCCAGCTCTGTGTTTAGGGTCGGCAGGACGCTCACTGGAAAACTGGGGAGTTATCTACGATCGCGTCCCCAGGCTGTCCCCTGCTTATGACCTCGTGAGCAGTCGTGTTCGGGTAACGGCCTGCCCTCACCTGGCGGGTCCGCTTGAGGACGCCACACCGCCCGCTGGGACAAGCTCGCCCGGACGAGCCACCGAGCGGTCCGCGTCGCCCGGCGCGGCGGTCTGGTCCGAGGACCGCCACACGCTCGGCTTCGACGCGCGGGAGGTGGCCATGATCGAGCGCCACCTCCTGCGACTGCCCTCATGGGGCCTAAGCTCAGAACGTCACCACCTGCTTGCCCGTCGTCGTGCGGTCGCCCAGGGCGCGCAGGGCGTCGGCGACGCTCTCCACCGACCACGAGGTCGGCGACTCCGGGGTCATCACGCCGGCCTGCAGAAGCTCGGTGACCTCCGCCATCTCTTCAGCGAAGAGCTCGGGGCGGCCGACGATGAGCTGGGTGATGTGGTAACCGATGAACTCGACGGGGCTGAAGATGAGCTTCACGTTGTCGATCTTGGCCGACTCACCGCTCGCGGCGCCGTAGACGACGATGCGGCCATAGCGCCGGGTGACGTCCCAGCTCTGGTGTAGGGTCTGGCCGCCGACCATCTCCAGGACGAGGTCAACGCCTTTGCCGTTGGTGATGCGTTTGACCTCGTCCACGAGGCTCTGCTCGGTGTAGTTGATGCCGTGGTCGAGGCCACGCTCGGCGGCCATGGCGAGCTTCCCGGCGGTGGACGCCGTGCCGATGGTGATCGCGCCGAAGTGTTTGGCCAGGCGCAGCGCGGCGAGGCCGACGCCCCCGGCGACGGCGTGGATGAGCACGGTCTCCCCGGCTTTGAGGCGGCCGACGGTGCGTAGGCAGCCGTGCGCGGTGAGCCACTGCACGGGGAAGCTCACGGCCTGGCCGTCCGTCCAGCCTTCAGGCGTAGGGAAGAGCGCGGCGCTGTGCGCGAGGGCGTACTCGGCGAAGCACTCCTGGCCGAAGCCCATCACCCGAGCGCCCAGAGGCCAGCTCGCGCCTTCACCGGCGGCGACGACCTCTCCGGCGAGCTCAAAGCCCGCGAAGTACGGGGCCTTGGGGCCGCCGACGTAGAGCCCGAGGGTCTGCATGAGGTCGGCGTAGTTGAGCCCACCCGCGCCCACCTTCACCAGCACCTCGCCGGGGCCAGGCTGGGGCACCTCACGCTCAACGATCGTGACGGCCTCGGGGCCGGTGAGGGAGGCGACGTGGACAGCGCGCATCGTGGTCGGGACAGACATGAGAGGGCTCCAGGGACAGAGGGGTTCCTCTGCCTATTAGCCCGTGTCTGACCCCAAGTACGGGCTAAATTTTTGAGGCCGCGCCCTCACAGCTTCCCCTGCAGCGCCTCCAACGCCACCACCGCCTTCTGGTAGTCGGCCTTTGTGCGGGCGAGGTTCACCGCGGCCTCATCACGGGTGGAGATCGCCAGGAGCACGTCCTTCTCGATGGCGCGGCCGGCGTCTTGTTTGGCCTTCTCGGCGGCGAGGGTCTCTTCAGCGAGCTGGAGGTTCAGCGCGGCGAGATCGACCTTTCGGGCGGCGCTCTCCACGGTGCGGATGTTCATCGTGACCTGCTGGGCGATGTTGCGCTCGGCGGTCTCGAGGTTGATGTTGGCCTGGGTCAGCGCGGCGGCCTGGCTCATCACGTCGCCGCGGGCGGCGCGGTTCGCCAAGGGCATCGAGAGGTTGAGGCCGACGCTCTGGCTGGGCAGCTCACGGGCGGCGAGGTCTTTGAATGAGGCGGAGTAGGTCACCTCGTCGCCTTGGGACGAGTCCTTGAACGACTGTAGGCCATAGCTCGCGTTCACCGAGAGGCTGGGCAAGAGGCCGTGGCGGGCGTTTTGGTAGCTGCGCTCGGCGTTCTCGGCGGTGATTCGTGCGACATGAAGGCCGGGGTTCGCCGCCATGGCGGCCTCGATGGCCTCGTCCACGGGCACCCGCACGCCGTCGGGGGCGTCGCTGGGCTCGGTGTCGGCGGAGATCGGCATGCCCAACGGCAGGCCCAGGGTCAAGGCGAGCTGATCCGAGGCCAGCGCATAGGCCGACTCGGCGTCGATGAGGTTGATCTCGGCCTGGGCCAAGGCGGCGTCTACCCGAGTGCGCTCCACCGGGGCCACCTTGCCCACGTCCAGGAGCGCCTGCACGATGCGCTGCTCCTCCGTCGCCACCCGCACGGCCTCTTCAGCCACGGTGAGGGTGGCCCCGGCGGCGTAAAGATCCCAATACAGCGTCGCGACGTTGGCCAAGGTGGTCTGCCGCTGCTGGAGCAGGGTGGCCTCGGCTTGGCTGAGGTTGGACTCGGCGCTGATCACCGAGCGCATGTTGTACGACATCCGCCAGCCCTTGAGGAGCTGCTGGCTGACGCTCAGGTTCGACGACATGCGCAGGTTGTTGAAGCCCTCCACGGTGCTGCCGAAGATCTCCAGATCGTCGATGGAGGTCTCGGCGCCGGAGAGCGCGAGATCCCAGCTCGTGCCCGTAGGCGTCATCTGGCTCAGGCCGACGTTCCACGCCACGGTGGACGAGCTGAGCTTGTAGGTGAAGCCGTTGGAGAAGTTCTTGTCGGTGCTCACCGGCCGGTTGAGCCCGGCGTTGAGCTGCGGATCCCAGCTCGCTTGGGCCGCGAGCAGCCCACCCTTCGCCGCGTCCCGCTGGGCGGCGGCGAGCTGCAGATCGGGGTTGTTCTGCTCGGCGAGGCGCAGGGCCTCGTCGTAGCTCATGGCCTGGGCGTTGGTGGAGAGCACGAAGAGGGCGAGAAGGGTCATGGGGTCTCCGACGCGGGGCGGCCCTGGGTCGCGTACCGTAAGACGCGGGTGGCCGTCTCACGAAGGTCGTCGAGGAGGGTGTAGCAGTAGGGCACAAAGAACAGGGTCAACACCGTCGAGGCCGCCATGCCTCCGGCGATCACCCGGCCCAAGGGCGCGTAGGGGATGCCGATGAAGGTGTCGGAGCCGATACACATCGGCATCAGGCCGACGATGGTGGTCAGGGCGGTCATCAGCACCGGGCGCAGGCGGCGCTCTCCGGCCTGGAGCAGGGCGTCTTCACGGGAGAGCCCTTCCGGCGCGGAGCTGGGTGACGAGGTCGATGAGCACGATGCCGTTGTTCACCACCACGCCGATGAGCACCACGAGGCCTACGCCGCCCATCACGTCCAAGGGGGTGCCCGTGAGGTAGAGCGTCCAGTACACGCCGATGAGCGCCATGGGGATGGTGGTGAGGATGGCCATGGGCAGCAGCAGGCTCTCAAAGAGGAAGCCCATCAACAAGAACACGAACACCACCGAGAGCAAGAGCGCCATGTTCCGGGCGCTGTCGCTCTCCAGCTGCTCCATCCAGCGGTCGCCCTTGTCGATGCCGTAGCCCCGGGGGAACTCCATGTCCGCCGTCGCCGCCTCCACCAAGGCGAAGCCCTCGTCAAGCCGCATGTCTTCAGGCAGCTCCACGGAGACGGGCACGCTCGTCTGGCGGTCTTCGCGGTGAATCGAGCGGAAACCTCGGGCGGGCACGACGTCGGTGAGCGCGCGCAGGGGCACGGCCTCGCCGGTGAGCGGGCTGGCCACGGAGAAGTCGCGCAGCGTCTCGACGCTGTCGCGGTCGTCCGCCGAGAAGCGCGCGTACACCGAGACCTCTTTGGCCCCCAGGTGCAGCGGCGGCAACGACGTGCCGCGCATGGCGAAGGCCAGGGTGCGCCCGATGGACTGGGCGTCGAGGCCGTAGCGCGCCGCCACGTCCCGATCGACGCTCAGGCGAAGCTCGTCGCTGCCCTCCTCCTCCAGAGGCACCTCGGCGCCCTTCACCCCCGGCGTCAGGCGCAGGCGCCGCACGACCTCTTCAGAGAGCCGCAAGAGCGTGTCGCTGTCTTGGCCGGTGAGCGAGAGGTTCAGGGTGTTGGTGCTCTCTTCGCCTTGGCTGCCATAGCCCGAGTAGATCTGCACGCCGGGCAGGTCGGGCATCTTGGCGATGGCGGCCTCTTGCACCTCTTCAGCGGTCATCTCCTCAAAGTCTTCGAGGATGTAGACATAGGTGCTGCCCCGGATCGAGCCCGCGCTCACGCGGCTGCGGTACACCCGCAGGCCCCAGGCCTCGCGGTTCTCCTCAAGCACCGCCTCGATGGCGTCCACCGTGGCCACCTTGTCCGAGAAGCTGAAGGTGTTCGGCAGGTCGTAGCGGATCGAGAAGTCGTTCATGCCCCCCTTGGCCTGGTCGGTGCAGCCGACCTTCTGGAACGGCAAGACGACGGTCAAGAAGATCACGGCCATCACGAGCAAGGCCGAGTCAAACCGCCGGGTGAGCACCCAGCGCATGCCCCGCTGGTGCCAGGCGCTCATCCAGCCCACCCAGGGCGGATCCGCGGTGATCGCGCCGCCTTGGAGCACGGCGGTGGCGACGGGGGTGAAGATCAGCGCCACGACGAGGCTCGCCGCCAAGGCGAACACGATGGGGAAGCCCAAGGAGCCCATGAAGAACGAGAACATCGCGTCTTCGCTCATCAGGATGATCGGCAAAAACACGACCATCGTCGTGGCGGTGGAGAGCACGATGGCCAGGTTGACCTCGCCTGTGCCCTCGATGGCCGCCACGTCTCGGCCCTCGCCGAGCTGCCTTCGCCGGTAGATCGTCTCCACGACCACGATGGAGTTATCGACCACCATGCCCGTGGCGATCATCAGGCCCATCAACGAGAGCAGGTTGAGCGAGTCGCCGATGAAGTACAGCACGGTGACGGTCATCAACAGCGAGAGCGGGATCGCCGTGGCGATGAGCGTGGTGACCTTGAGCTCCCTCAAGAACACGATGAGCACGATCACCGCGAACAGCCCGCCGTAGCCCGCGCTCTCCAAGAGCGTGTCGACGCTGCCCTGAATCAGCTCCCCTTGGTTGAAGAACGCGAAGAAGTCGAAGCCCTCAAAGCTGGGGTCGGCCTTCATCTCCTCAACGACCTTGAGCACCTCGCGGCAGACCTCCACGGTGTTGGCGTTGGACTCCTTGCTGATGCCCAACGCCACGGCGTCGTCGCCGTTCACGCGGTTGATGCTCGCCTCTCGCTCGACGCGGTAGTTGATCTCGGCGACGTCGTCCAAGGTGACGTTCGGGGCCACGGGCCGCGCGGCGAGATCGGCGATCGCCTCGTACCGCGCCAAGGACCGCACAAAACGCACCTGCCCGGCGTCCTCGATGCGGCCCGAGGCGAGCTGGAAGTTGTCGGCGCCCAAGGCCGCGACCACCGCGCCCAGGTCGAGCTTGTAGGCGGCCAGGGCCTCGCGGTCAAAGTCGATGAAGACCTGCTTCTCGTCGATGCCCCACACGTCGATACGCGCCACGCCGGGCACCCGCTCCAGGCGGGGCAGCACCTTCTCGTTGAGCAGGCGGTATTTGTCTTCGACGTCTTTGGAGAAGGTCACCCCGGCCCACAGGACGGGCTCGTCGCTGGGGTTGAACCGGAAGATGCCGTATTGATCAACGCCCTCGGGCAGCTCAGGCAGCACCCGCTCCAGGCGGTCGGCGACGGAGTTGTAGGCCTCGTCGAGATCCACCGACTGGTGGAACTCCATCGAGAAGCTCGCCGAGCCCGCCCGAGCGTCCGAGCTGAGCGTCTTGATGCCCGGCACCGTGGAGAGCTGGCCCTCCACCGGGTCTACGAGCTGGGTGTCGATCTCCGACGGCGTGGCGTTGATCCAGGGCACCTGCACCCAGATGTAGGGCGCGGAGAAGCCCGAGGGCATCATCTGGAGCGGGATTCTTGCGTAGGCCAAGGCCCCGAGCACGAGCGTGGCCAAGAAGGTCATCAACACCGTGACCGGGTGGCGCACGGCCATGGCGGGGAGCCAGTTTCTCATGGGGCGCTCTCGGCGGCGGGGGCCTTCGGGAGCCGCAGCCGCTCAATGAGCAGGTAGATCGACGGGATCACCAACAAGGTGAGCAGGGTGGAGGCCGAGAGCCCAGCGATCACCGTCACCGCCAAGGGCTGCTGCAGCTCCGCCCCCGCGCCGAAGCCCAGAGAGAGCGGCAGCAGGCCGATCACCGTGGTGGCCGTGGTGATGAAGATCGGCCTCAGCCGCGCCCGACCCGAGGCCACCACGGCCTCCTCCAGAGACTCGCCCTGTTCGCGGCCGCGGTTGATGCGGTCCACGAGCACGATGGCGTTGTTCACCACCACACCGGCGAGCACGATCACGCCGATGAACGCCACCACCGAGAGCGGCGTGCCGGTGATCAACAAGACCGGCAGCACACCCACCGCCGCCATGGGCACGGTGAACAGGATGATGAACGGGTGAACCAGGCTCTCAAAGGTGCTCGCCATGATGACGTAGACGAGGAACACCGCGAGCAAGAGCGCGAAGATCATCGCGTCCAGGCTGCGGTCCATCTCTTCAGCCTGACCGGCGAGGGTGTAGCTGTAGCCGGGCTCTAGATCGAGGCCCACGAGGGCCTGGGCGATGCCCTCTCGGGCGGCGTTGAGGTCAAAGCCCTCTAAGTTCGCCGTGATCACCGCGGCCCGGCGCTGATCCACCCGCCGCACCTCGCTTGGGCCTTCAGCGGACTCCAAGGTGGCCACGGCGCTGAGCGGGATCGGCGGGTCGAGGTTCGGGTTCACGTTCACCCGCTCCAGGTCCGCCAACGAGGCGCGGTCGGCCTCGACCAGCCGCACGACCATGTCTACACGTTTTTCGCCCCGGCTCATGCGGGTGGCCTCGACGCCTTGGATCTTGTCGCGCAGCGCGGCGGCCACGGACGAGGTCGAGAGCCCGAAGCGGTCCATGAGCGCGCGGTCGTAGCGCAGACGCACCTCGGGGAAGCCCGCCACCAACGACGAGCGCACGTCGCGCAGGCCCTCCACGCCCTCCAAGCGGCGAACGACCTCCGCCGAGGTGCGGCGCAGCTCGTCGAGCTCGGGGCCGAAGACGAGCACCTCCACCGGCGTGCTGAACGAGAACAGCGCCGGAGAGCTGGCCTTCACCCCCGCCGAGGTGGCCTGCTTGAGCTGGCCGCGTAAGTCCTCCAGGGTGCGGGCCTCGCGCTCGGCGAGGTCACCGCCGGGGGAGAGCTGCACCAGCACCCGGGCGGTGTGTTCGCCCTCATCGGGCCGCGCGTCCGAGCGCCCGTCGCTGCCGATGGCCGAGTACACCCGCGCCACCTCGGGATGCGCCAGCACCAGGGCCTCCACGGCGCTGATCACCTCTTCAGTGCGGTCCAGGGGCGTGCCGACGGGCAGGCTCATCTCCAGGGTGAAGCGGCCCTGGTGGACCTCGGGGATCAGCTCACGCCCCAGCCGGTTCCAGGCCAAAAGCGCGATCAGAAACGCGAACAGGCCCACGGAGAGCGCGGCGGTGGGCCGGGTGACGAGGCGGGTGAGCAGGGGAGGGTACGCCGCGGCGACACGATCCCAGGCCCGGCCAAACAAGGCGGCGACCCGCAGGCTCACCGCGGCGAGGCGGGGCACGATCAGGCCCCAGGCCAACGCCCCGATCTTCACCCCAATGGCAGTAACTGCCAAGACGAGCCGCGCGCCCAGCTCAACGACGATCCAGGCGAGGTCACGGCCCAGGACGATCGGCGCCAGCAGCAGCCGCGCCTTCTTCTCCCACATCCAGGTGAGGTTCTCCCGCAGCGTCTTGGGCCCGGTGAGCGGCGCCCGCACGAGGCTCTGAAAGCTCTCGGCCTCACCGTCCAGGCCAAAGTCACGCGCGGCGAGCACGGGCACCAGAAACAGCGCGGCGGCCAAAGACGCCAGCAGGGAGTAGACCACGGTGAGGGCGAGATCGCCGAAGATCTGCCCAGCGACGCCCTCGACGAAGACGATGGGCAAAAACACGGCCACGGTGGTGAGCGTAGAGGCCACGACGGCGGCGGCGACTTCAGCGCTCCCGGCGATGGCGGCCTCGCGGCGGCTCCAGCCGGCCTCGCGGTACACCGTGATCGCCTCCAGCACGACGACGGAGTTGTCCACCAACATGCCCACGCCCAAGGCCAGGCCGCCCAGAGACATGAGGTTCAACGACACGCCGCCCAGGTACATCGGCGCGAAGGCGCTCACGATGGAGATGGGGATGGCGATGGCGATGATGCGGGTGGCCGAGAAGTCGCGCAAGAACAAGAACAGGATGAGGATGGCGAGCAGGCCGCCCTGCACGGCGGTGTCGCCGAGGTTGGTGATCGCGTCCTCAATAAACGCCGCTTGATCGTCCAGAACGGCGAAGGTCACCCCCTCGGGCAGGCGGTCGGCGAAGGTCTCCACGGTGAGGCCGGGGATGTCCACGCCCTCCATGCCGGGCATCACCTCCGCGCCGCCCTCTTCGCCCAGCCACGACTTCACCCGCCGGGCCACGGAGACGATGTTGGCGTCAGCCTCCTTAAACACCTCCAGCTCCACGGCCTCTTGGCCGTCGAGGTGGGAGATGACCTGGCGGTCCTTGTAGGTCTCCCGCACGATGGCCAGCTCCGAGAGCGGCACCGACTGGCCGTCAGGCCGCCGCACCCGCAGGCGCCGAAGCTCGTCTAAGTCGTCGATCTCGTTCAGGGTGCGGAGCAGGTACTCCGTCTCGCCCTCGCGGATCGAGCCCCCGGCGATGTTCACGTTCTCCGCGGTGAGCGTGGCCTGAAGCTGGGCCAAGGTGACGCCCCGGGCGACGAGCCAGTCCTCACGGGCCTCGATGAGCACCTGGCGCTCTAAGCCGCCGCGCACCCGCACCGCGGCCACGCCGTCGAGGGTCTCGATGGCGCGTTTGACCTCGTCTTCAGCCAGCTCACGCAGGGCGAACAGCGAGACGTCTTCAGCGGCGTCGGGCTTGACCGAGAGCGCGATGCGCAGGATGGGGTCGAGGGTGGGGTCGTAGCGCAGGATGAGCGGGCGGCCCACGTCGTCGCCGAAGGTGCTCGTCTGGAGCTGCTCCCGCACCGACTGGGCGGCGGCGCTCATGTCCGTGCCCCAGTTGAACTCCAGGATCACGTCGCTGCGCTCGGCGCGGCTGCGGGACTCGATGCTCAACAGGCCGTCCGCCGTAGACAGGGCCTCCTCAACGCGGCGGGAGACCTGGCTCTCGACCTCTTCAGGGGCGGCGCCGGGGTACTCCGTGCGCACGGTGAGCGTGGGGTAGCTCAGATCGGGCATCAGGTTCAGCGGGAGCTGGCCGTAGGACACCCAGCCGAAGACCGCCACGGCCACAAAGACCATGAGCACGGCCAGGGGCCGATCCACGAGGAACCCGTAGAAGCCCTCTTGGGGCCGCTCGGGCGGCGGGGGGAGGCTCATCCCTCCTCACCTTCGGCCTTCTCGGCCTTCTCGGCGCCGTCTTCTTTGGCGCCGTCGGCCTTGGCTCCTTCGGCCTTCTCGGCCTTCTCGGCCTCGGCCTTCTTCTTGGCCTCCTCTTCAGCGATCACGTCCTCAAGCCGCGGGTCGGCCTCAAACCGCACCCGGGCGCCGTCGCGCAGGTTCGCCTGGCCCACGACCACCACCTCGTCGCCGGGGTTGAGGCCGCTCACGATCTCCGTGGTGTCCTCGTCGCTGAGCCCAAGCTCCACGGGCACCTTTCTCGCGACGCGGTAGGGGCCGGGCAGCTCGACCTCCTTCTCTTCTTCAGCGCCCTCGCCGCCCTCGCCGCCAAACGAGAAGCTGAAGCCCTTCTTCTCTTCCTCTTCGCCCTCCTTCTTCTCGTCCTCTTTGGGCGCCTCCTCTTTGGGGGGCTCCTCGATGGTGACGCGGTAGACCATCGCCTGACCGTCATCGTAGACGACAGCCTCCCGGGGCACGACGAGGGCGGCCTGGCGGCGCTCGGTCTCTAAAGACGCCGAGACAAACTGCCCCGGGCGTAAGGTGCGCTCCCCTTTGGGCAGGGCCAAGGTGGCGCGCACCGTGCCGGTGGTGGCGTCGACGGTGGGCGAGAGGCGGATCAGCTCGGCGGCGACGTGAACCTCGGCGTCGTAGACCGGGGTGAGGGTGGCGAGCTGTCCCACCTGCAGGCGGCTCAGGTCACGCTCGGGGAGCTTCACGACGATGCGGAGGCGGTCGAGATCCACCACCTGGAACGCCCGTTTTCCCCCGGCGACCTCGCCGTAACGCAGATCGCGCAGGGCCACGGTGCCGTCGATGGGGCTCACCAGCCGCAGGTGCCCGGCGGAGCTGCGGGCCTCGGCCAAGGTGGTCTTCGCGGTGTTCAGCGCGTCGCGGGCGGTGTTCAGCTCGGTGTCCGAGACCGCACCGCTCTTGTGCAGAGACTCCACCTGGGCCAGCTCCCGCTCGGCGCGGGCCAGCTCGGCCTTCGCCCGCTCATACGCCGCGTCTAAGCTGGCGTTCTGGATCACGGCGAGCACCTGACCACGCTTCACCGTGTCGCCCTCTTCAACGGAGATCGAGATCACCGTGCCGCTGGCCTCTGGGGTGAGGTCGGCCTGGGCCTCACTCTCCACCACCCCCGTGGACTGAATCGTCGCGGCCACCTCGCCCGGGCCCACGGCGGCGACGGTGACCAAGGTGCGGGGATCGACCTGGCGTTTGGGCGCCTCTTCGCCGCCCTCCATTCCGGGGCCTCCGGGGCCTCCAGCGCCGCCAGAGCAAGCCAAAGAGAGGAGCGCGAAGACCACGAGCAGACGAGCGGAGCGGAGCATGAGGCGTCCTTAGGGTCGAACGATGCCCGAGTACGGCGGAGCGCGCCCGGCATTGCCGACGCGCCTCCAAAGAAGCGAAGACGTGACACCGCGTTAACGCGATCTTCGCGGCGTGGCGCCTGACACCCTCGGCGGACGGCACGGGGAGGCCACCGAGGGGTGAAAAGGATAAAGAGCGGCCCTACGGAGGCATCAAATGATCATCGGGCTCGATCACGTCGCGATCGCCACTGGAGACCTTCACGCCGCGGTGCGCCGCTTCGTCGAAGACTTCGGGCTCACCCTCACCGGCACGGAGGACGTGCTCACCGAGCTGACGTCTACGGCGTTTTTCCCGCTCCAGGGCACCCGCATCGAGCTGGTCGCGCCGCTCAACGGCGAGGGCCCCATCGCCAAGGCGCTCACCACCCGGGGCGAGGGGGTTCACCACCTCTGCTTCCGCACCGATGACATCGTGGGCGACATGGCCCGGCTCCAGGCCAAAGGCTACCGCTTCCTCTCCGAGGCCCCCAAGCCCGGGGCGCATGGGGCGACGATCGTGTTCATCCACCCCAAGAGCACGGGGGGTGTGCTCATCGAGCTCTCCCAGCACGACGGCGGCGTTCACGCCGCGCCTGCCCACGACCCCAGCGCGGACGTCGCCGAGGAGACCTTATGAGGGTCAAGGTCGAGGCCGTCGGCGAGTCTACCTCTCTGGCCGACCGCAAACGCCGCGCGGGCCAGCGCCTCATCTTGGGCCTGCCCGGGCCCGGGCTTGACCACGACACCCGCCAGCTCATCCGGGAGATCCGCCCCTTCGGCTTCATCCTCTTCGCCCGAAACGTCGAGGAGCCCGCCCAGGTGCGTGAGCTGAACCGTGAGCTGACGAGCCTCTTGCCCACGAGCCACCCGCCGCTGCACACCATCGACCAAGAGGGCGGCCGGGTGCAGCGCGTGCGCGGCGGGGCGACGCTGTGGCCTCCGGCGCGCTGGCTGGGCAACCTCGACGACCCCAAGATCACCGCGCAGCTCGCCGCCGGCCTCAGCCGAGAGCTGCGCGCCATGGGCTTCCACATCAACTGGGCGCCCTGCGCCGACGTGAACTCCAACCCCAAGAACCCCGTGATCGGCGACCGCAGCTTCGGCGACGACGCGGCCAAGGTCACCCGGCACCTCTTGGCCTGGATGAAGGGCGCGACCAGCGAAGGCATCACCTCCTGCGTCAAACATTTCCCCGGCCACGGCGACACCCACCAAGACAGCCACCTCACCCTGCCCATCGTCGAGAAAGAGCGCCCCCAGCTAGAGGCGATGGAGCTGCGCCCCTTCCGCGAGGCCGTCGCCGCCGGTGTGCCCGGCGTGATGAGCGCGCACGTCGTCTTCCCGGCCTACGACGAGGACCACCCCGCCACCCTGAGCCACCGCCTGCTCGCCGAGCTTCTGCGCGGAGAGCTGGGCTTCAAGGGCGTGATCTTCTCCGACGACATGGACATGAAGGCCGTCGCCGACCGTTTCCCCATCGAACAAGCCGCCGCGAGGGCCTGCGCCGCCACCGTGGACGTCTTCTTGGCCTGCAAAGAGCTGCCCCGCCAGCTCGCCCTGTACGAGGCCCTGATCCGCCTCGAAGAAGAGGACATCCGCTACGAGCGCCTCGGCGAAGACAGCGAGCGCCGCACCCACCGTCTGCGAGAGCAGGCGTTGTTGGGCCTGCCCCCAGCGCCGGAGCTCAACGTGCTCAACGCGCCCCAGGACAAGGCGCTGGTGGAGTGGGTGAGGGCGCGGGCGGCGGAGGGGTGAGGTTTTTTGGTGGACGGGGTTAATTTTTAAGTTAATGTATGAATGCACGCTTTGCGTGCGTCAATGCACGCTTTGCGTGCGCCTGAGATCCGCCCAACAGCGAATCTCAACCTCTCTGGGGTCTTCAATGTCGGACACAAAAATACTCCCCATCCTCATTAGGATATGGCTGAATGTCCAACAACCGAGAGGCACTTCCCCCCGTACACGGGCACGCGCTTCACTATTGATCTCTGCGAGCTCGCATCAGGTCGTTCGCCCGCCAAAGACTTCATTGAGGAGCTCAACGCTCGCCACTTTCGCGAGCTGGCGATTCTAGAGAGCAACCTATGGCTCCTCGCCAATGAAGGTCAACTGCGCAACGAGCAGAAGTTCAAACACATCAAGGGCGACATCTACGAGGTCAAGGGCAACGAAGCCCGGATCTTCATGTTCTTCGATCCCACCAGGAACACCTGGTTCCTGATCGACGGCTTTCTCAAGAAGCGCCAGACCCTTCCCAAAGGCTTGTTGGAGCGCATCGAGACCTTGAGAGCCGAGTTCATCCAACATCGTGCACAAGCTGACCCCGGAGAAGAGGGGTAGCCAGAGGGCACCATGTCAAGCGCAAGAATTCAGCCGATCTTCCCCAGAGCTTCTCGACAATGATCCTGTCAAGGAGAGAATCTTCGCGGAAGAGTCCCTCGTCGTCGACGTCATGGACCGCCTCGCGGGGTGGATGTCCGACCACAACATCACCCGCGCGGAGCTGGCGCGGCGCCTCGGCACCTCCCCGGCCAACGTCACCCAGATGCTCCGGGGGCGGAACGTGAGCCTACGCACCCTCGCGGCGGCGGTACACGTCATGGGCGGCGCCGTTCACTTCGTCATCCAGCCCGCCGAGGGCGAGCGCGCTCAAGAGGCCCGCGGCGAGGGCAGCCCCGCCCAAGCGCCACCCACCCGCTGAGCCGCGCAGGTGCTATCCTCCCCCTCGTCCCCCAACCCCGGAGCCCCCATGGCCGACACCACGAAGAAGTCCCAGGCGCCCAAAGAGTACAAGACCATGGCCATCCCCGAGGAGCCCGGCGACGACGAGTACAAGACCATGGCCATCCCTGAAGAGCCCGGCGACGAGCGCCAGAAGCAGGCCAGCAAGAAGGCCTTCGGCGAGAAGTAGGGCCCGGTGATCTTGCTCGCGGGCGGGGCGCTCGACCCGCACCTCACCCGCGCGCTCCGCCGCGCTGAAGCCCGGGGGATCGCCGCCCGGGGCCTGCTCGTCGGCCCCGAGACCTGGCCGACCCTCACCTTGAGCGTGCCCGACGGCGCCTTGATCCTCGACGGCGAGGCCCTCGCCCCGTCAGCCCTCTGGGCACGCCATGACGTGTTCGCCGCCTTGGCCGACCCACGCCCCGCCGTGGCCGCCCGGGCCCTCGACTGGTACGAGGCGCTCTTGGGCTTCGCCGCGCTGAACCCGGGCGTGAACGTGCTCAACCGTGAGGCGCTGGGGCGTCGGGTGAACAAGGTCGCCGCCTTGGGCCTCGCCGCGCGCCTCGGCCTGCGGGTGCCCAAAGGCGTCGTCACCAACGATCTTCAGGCCCTCCGGGCGCGGGCGGGTGAGGGCCTCGTCGCCAAACCTCTGCGCGGCGGTGGGCTGTGTGTGCCGCTTCAAGACGCCCTGGGTGAGCAGGCCGCGGAGGACGCCGCCGCGCCGTCGCCCGCGTTTGTGCAAACGCGCCTGCGCGGCCCCGAGCTGCGCGTGACCTTGGTGGGCGCGCGAACGTTCACCTTCGCCCTCCACACCGAGGCCCTGGATCACCGGGCCACCCCCGACGCGCCGTTTGAGCGTGTGGACGATCCACCGGAGGAGGTCTTGGGGCCGCTTCGTGCGCTCGCCTTGGCGATGGGCCTGCAGCTCTGCGCCGCCGACCTCAAACGCGACGCCGAGGGCGCGCTGGTGCTGTTGGAGATGAACGCCCAGCCGATGTACACCGCCTACGACACGGCCTGCGACGGCGCCATCACCGACGCCATCCTCGATGTGTTGAGCGCCCCGACTCAGGCCGCCTGACCTGGGTTCAGCGGGCGAGCGCTGCCGCAGAGCAGGCGCTCCCGGGCGTGCTCCAGGAGATCGACCAAGGCCAAGAACGACGCCACCTCAAACCGTAGGGTGAGGGGGCCGACGCTCAGGCGCACGGCGCCGCAGGTGCAGGCCTCGACCTGGCCGACGGGGCCGTGGGCGAGGGGGATGGGGTGGCAGTGGTCATGGGACGGGGCACGCATCAGATCTCCGCGGGCTTGATGAAAGTGAAAGTCATTATCAACAAGTCAATGACGCCTGTCAAGGAGCCCAAGGCGAACCCTGGCCGCCGGCAGGCGGGCAAACGACCCTGCTAACAGTCCTGCGCAACCGCGAGGGCCTGCGGGTGGCGGTGATCGTCAACGACATGAGCGAGATCAACGTCGACGCCGCCATCGTCGCCGAGGGGGGCGCCGCGCTCTCCCGCACTGAAGAGCGCCTCATCGAGCTGCAGAACGGCTGCATCTGCTGCACCCTGCGCGACGACCTGCTCCAAGAGGTCAAGCGCCTCGCCGCTGAAGGCCGCTTCGACGCCTTGTTGATCGAGTCCACCGGCATCTCGGAGCCGAGCCCGTCGCCCAGACCTTCACCTTTCGAGCTGAGGATGGCCAAGCGCTCTGGGACCACGCCCGCCTCGACACCTTGGTCACGGCTTCGCCGAGAGTATGGCGCCGAAGGCGGCCCGAGGACGCGCGCTCCAGCTCTGCGTCTCAAGGCCCCGACACCTGGCGCTGCCGCTGAGCGCCACCGCGCGGGTGACTCGCCGTGGCGCGAGGTGCTGGCGAAGGCTTACCTTGGTCGCCTAGGACCGCGGCGTGGCAGGCCGAGCTTCGGGCGACCCGCCGAGACCGAGGCCTTGGCACTCCTCAGTGAGCTCCGCCGGCGCCCCTTCCACGGGCGCTTCCCAGGCCTGGGAGGCCGGCACGCTCCAAAGGCAGGGGAAGCTGAGGTCAGGGGCGCTGGCTGGCCTTGATCCCCCGGGAGGGCTGGCCTGAAGACGAGGCCGTGCGCGCCCGGGCCCAGGCCGTGTGGGTCGAGCCCCAGGGCGATCGCCGCCAAGAGCTCGTCGTCATCGGCGTCGGCCTCGACGCGGAGGCCGTGCGCCGGGGGTTAGAGGCCGCCTTGCTCACGGATTCAGAGCTGGCCTTGGGGCCGAAGGGCTGGGCCCGCTTCGGCCCGCGCGGGGCGTGAGGTGCGGATCGTCCGCACCCCACGCCCGCTCGATCCGCGCGGATCAGCCCTGGGCGCGGTAGGCGTCGATCAGGATGTCGGCGGTGCTGGGGCGCATGACGCGGGGGTCGGGGCGCTCGCCGCTCACCAGGGCCTCACGGATCTTCGTCCCGGCGATGTTCAGGGGCTTCTCGTTGGGGTGGTTCTCGGTGAGGTCCACCCGGCCGATGGACTCGTAGTAGGCCGCGAAGCCCACGTTCACGGGCTTGGTGGACAGGGCCCCCTGGAGCTTGCCGAAGATCTCCTGGGCGTCGAAGTCGCCCCAGATCGCCGTCTTGTCGTGGTAGGGCGCGTCGGCGTGTTTGCGGCCGATGACGATGTGCGAGAAGCCGTGGTTCTGGCGGTAGATCGCGTGCATCACGGCCTCGGCGGGGCCGCCGTAGAACATGCGCATGTCGAGACCGACGAGGTGGAAGACGTCGTTGAGGTCGTAGCCCTTGGACTCCCACAGCGCCTTGTCGCTGTCGCCTTCGCCCAAGGAGCGGCTCACCTGGAGCGCGCGGTAGGTGCGCATGCGGGTGGCGGCGTCGACGTCGTCGCCCTTGAGCTGGCCCACGAGGGGGTTCAAGAACACGCCGGTGTAGAGGCCCTGGCGGGTGAGGGTCTCGGCCCCGTAGACCAAGGCGTACTCATGGGCGCGGTGCAGGGGGTTGCGGGTCTGGAAGGCCAGCGCCGCCTCGTAGCCGCGGGCGGCGATGATCGCCCGGGTGACGCGAGGGGGCAAGACCGCCTCGCCGAAGGCCGGGTTGACCGCGGGGGGCAAGGCCTGGATCTTGCCGCCGACAAGCGTGGCGCGGGCGTCGCGGGTGACGATGTCGGCGCCGGGGTGGTCCATACGAGCGGTGCCGTAGACCTTCTCAACAAAACGCGCCTTGTCCCAGCCGAAGATCGAGCTGATCTCGATCACACCGACGATCGCGCCGCTGGGATCGCGAAGGATCGCCTCGCCGCCCACGGAGAGCGCCGCGCGCTCCTCATCGGTCACCGGCAACGAGAGGGGGATCGTCCAAGCGTACGGTGCGCCGCCGCGAACGATGTGTTGGTGGTCGAGCACGAGGTTGTGTTCGGCCTCGTCCATAAAGCCCTCCAAGGGGGAGAGCGTGCCGTCGGCGATGCGGTGCAGGGTGGCGAGGTCGCCCTCGTTCAGCGTGACGCTGGGAAGGGAAGAGCTCTTCTCAATTAAGGACTTACGAGCGCTCCAAGGCAGCGTTCGGTTGATCAGATCGGACAGGCCACCGTGAACGGGGACGAGAGACATGGGCGCACTCCATCATTGATTGTTGAGTCTTGGTGCGCCGCTCTATGCCCCGACAAGGGCGCCCCGGCAATCCTGGCCCTTCCTGGTAAGCATTTTGTCATTTGCAACGGCGGCGTCATGGCATAAGATTGCGCCCGACTCGCGATCGAGCCTGTTCGCGCCGCCCCCTCTCCAAGATGTAGAAGCTCACGGAGGCACCCTGATGAGATCCCACGCCGTCCTCGCCGCCCTAATGACCGGGGCCGCGGTCTGGTCCCCGGTCGCGCTCGCCCAGGACTCAGACACCTTCAACTTCTCTGGCGACACCTTCGACAGCCAGGGAACGCTCCAGCTCGCGCACCCCAAGCTCGATGACGCCGGCTCGTACTACGCCGGTCTCGGGCTCTCTTACGCGAACGACCCCCTCGTCATCCGCTACGAGGGCTCTGACACCGACACCACCGTCGTGCAGCACCAGTTCGGCACCCGCCTTCACGGCGGCTACAACCTGAACAACTGGTTCCGCGCCGACGTGGAGATCCCCTTCTACGTCGTCGGCAGCCCCCAAGACGGCGTCGGCGGCGCCCGCTTGGGCGACCTTCGCCTCGGCGCCCTCGTGCCGCTGCTCACCTACGAAGAGGAGGGTGTCGGCGTCGCCGTCAAGCCCTACTTCAACATCCCCACGGGCCAGGCCGCGAAGGACTCCTACCTCTCCAACGGCTTCGGCGCGGGCTTGCTCGGCACCGTCGGCGGTGAGACGGGTGAGCTGGGCTGGCGCGCGAACCTCGGCATGGAGTTCTCCGGCGCTCAGACGATCAACGTCGAGAGCACCGAGGCCACCATCGAGGAGCTCGACGTCGGCACGAACCTCTTCTGGGGCGCTGGCGCCAACTACACCGTCGCTGAAGACCTCCGGGTGGGCGCTGAGCTCACCTCGGTCATCGACGCCGCCGCGGGCCTCGGCCCCTGGAACGCCAACCCGATGGAGGCCCACATCTACGGCACCTACGGCGGTGACGAGGGCATCCTCGCCACCCTGGGCTTGGGCACCGGCCTCATCGCGGGCGTCGGCGCGCCCGACTTCCGCCTCGTGCTCGGCGTGAACTACCGCCAGCCCGGCGGCCCGCCCGACACCGACCTCGACGGCCTCACCGACGACATCGACAACTGCCCGATGGAGGCCGAGGACAAGGACAACTTCGAGGACGCCGACGGCTGCCCCGAGCTCGACAACGACGCCGACGGCATCGTTGACACCGCCGACTCCTGCCCGATGGAGCCCGAAGACAAGGACAACTTCGAGGACGACAACGGCTGCCCCGACCCCGACAACGACCACGACGGCATCCTCGACGCCGACGACCGCTGCCCGCTCAAGCCCGGTCCCAAGGAGACCCAAGGCTGCCCGGACAACGACTCCGACGGCCTCGCCAACCAGGACGACGAGTGCCCCGATGAGGCCGGTCCCAAGGAGACCAACGGCTGCCCCGACCGCGACAACGACCGCGTGCCCGACAAGCGCGACAAGTGCCCGGATCAGGCCATCGACGTGCGCGCCGAGGCCAGCCGCTCCGACGGCTGCCCGTCTCGCGTCATCGTGACGAAGGAGAAGATCGAGATCCTCGACGTCATCTACTTCGACTACAACAAGGCCACGATCAAGAAGGTCTCGTACCCGCTGTTGGCCGACATCGCGAAGGTCATCAACGAGAACCCTGACCTCACCCTGATCGAGGTCGGCGGTCACACCGACTCCGACGGCTCCAACGCCGCCAACATCAAGCTCTCCCAGGCCCGCGCCGAGTCCGTCGTGAAGCACCTGGAGACGATCGGTGGCGTCAAGGTCGGCACGCTCAAGGGCGTCGGCTACGGCGAAGAGAAGCCCGTGGTGGAGAACAACAGCGACGCGAACAAGGCCAAGAACCGCCGCGTCGAGTTCGTCATCAAGGAGCGTAAGGCCGGCAGCGACACCGTGATCCAAGAGAAGCCCGCGACCCCCTAAGTCGCTGGTCCCTTGACGATGAACCCCTCGGCGGATGACGCCGGGGGGTTCTTGTCTCTGGGGGTTTGCGCTGCGGGGTCGAGGCGCTCAGGGCTGCAGGTCGGCGCCGCTCAGCGGGATCCAGCGGCTGCCGCGCACGTCCTCGACCGGGGCTTGCAGGCGCACCGAGGCCCCGGCGGGCAAGGTGCAGACCACCTCCGCGGGCACGTCTTGGGTCTTGGGCCACATCTTGCGCACCCGGGCGTCGGCGGGCAGGGTGACGACCTCGCCGGTCTTGCCGCCGACGCTGCGGCTGGCGTACCAGAAGCCGAGCGCTCCGGCCTCGGGCGAGCATGGGGCGCTCTCCCCGGTGGGCGGCGGCTCGGCCTCGGCGGGCGCGGCCTCGGCGGGGGGCGCCTCGGCGACGGGCGCGGGCGCCTCAATGAGCGGCTCCTCCGGCGCCTCCGGCTCCCGCAGACGCGCGAGGCCCAACAGCGCCAGGCCCATCGCGCCGATAGACACCATGGCCACGATGCCCCAGAAGCCGCCGCGGCTCGGCGAGTCGTCCGCGGGGCCCGTCGTGGGCTCGCCGTCGTCTTGGGGGTCGCCGCGCAGCTCGGCGAAGCCCATCGTCTCCGCGGCGCGGGGGCTGTGGTCGTCGTGAAGCGGGGCGAGGGTCGGCGACGGCGCGGCGATGGGGGGCTGGGTTGGCGGCGCTGGCGGCAGGGCGGGGGGCGTCACCGACGGGCCGGACTCAACGAGGCCGAGGAGCTGCTCCAGGGCCGTCGCGCTCGCCACACGCTCCTCGCGGTGGGGCCGCAAGCAGGCGTCTACGGCCTGGACGAGCTTCAGATCGAGGCTGGGGTTGAGGGTGCGCAGGTCTTCATACCGGCCCACGACGGTGTTCTGGAGCACCTCCGCCGCGCTCTGGCCCGTGAACGGAGAGCGGCAGGTGAGCAGCTCATAGAGCATCACGCCCATGGCGAAGAGGTCGGCGCGCTCGTCGATGTGGGTGGGGTCGGCCCACTGCTCTGGGGCCATGTACCCCGGGGTGCCCATGGCGAAGCCCTCGCGGGTGAGCTTGGGGTCGAGGGTGGCCTCCGTCACCCGGGCGAGGCCGAAGTCGGCGATGCGGGGGCGGCCGTCGTCCATGAGCACGTTGGCGGGCTTGAGGTCGCGGTGTAAGACCCCGGCTTGATGCGCCACCTTGAGCCCGGCGAGCATCCCGGCGAAGACGCGCAGGGCCTCTTCAGGGGCCATCGCCCCGCCGCGCTGGAGCCGCTCTAGGAGGGTGCCCCCGGCGATGTACTCCATCACCAGGGCCACACGCTCCTCGGACTGCACGAGGTCGGTCACGGGCACGATGTTGGGGTGGCGTAAGCGCGCCTGCACCCGGCCCTCGCGGAGCAGGCGGCTGGCGACCTCAGCGCTCGGCGCCTGGAGCAGCTTCACGGCGTGCTCGCTGCCCAAGAGCGTGTGCCGCGCGCGCCAGACGCTCGCGCTGCCGCCGGCGCCGATAGACTCCAGCAGCTCGTACTGGCCGATACGTTCGCCCGGCTGGGCCATGGCGTCACTTCTCCGCGTCCTGGGGCGGCGATGGGGTGTTGTGGGGTAGAGTAGCGCCTAACCAGGAGGCGTGTCGTATGCTTTTTCTGCTTGTGCCGCTCTTGGCCTGCACTAGCCGGGCGCCGGCCCCGCCGCCCCCGCCGCCGCCGCCGCCGGTCGTGGCGCCTGCGCCGATCCCCGACACCTCTCGGGTGCCCGAGGGGGTGCCTCAGGGGATGCTCCGGGTGCGTCTAGAAGGCGACGCCGGGCACAACCACGCCATCGAGCTGGTCTGCCCCCAGGCGGGCTACCGTGCCCGCGCCCCCATCGCGGAGGGCCGCGCCGAGCTCAACGGCGCCCCCGTCGAGGACTGCACGCTCTACTTCAAGGGTGGGGTGCCCGCGCAGTTCAGCCCCGTGCGCGGCGGCGACCAGCTCGTCTGCACCATCGTCGCCACCACCGCCGTGTGTGTTCCCGACGCGCGCTGAGCGAGGTCTGACGGGGGTCTGACGTGGGCCTCACGAAACACGCTGCGCGCCCCGACATCCTGGGTTAAGCGTGCGGCTCGCCCGTTCCCCTGGCCTGGAATTGGACTTGCCCACAGCGGTGGCTACGGTGTGGGTTCATGGAGAGAAGCGATGAGGTCCAACAGCGTCTGGCGCAACCACAACCTCTGGGTGTGCCTCAACCATCTGCCCTGCGTGCGTTACCCGGCGGGCACCCAAGCCTGTTGGTACCACGGCTGCAAGTCCGTGCGTCCCCCAGAGAAAGACCGCCCGGCGCCCGACGTCGTCGACCCCATCGCGGCCATCGCGCCGGTCGCGCCCAAGCTGGCCCCCAAGCCGGTGAAGGTCAAGAAGCCCAAGCCGACGCGCCCTCTGCGCGCCCGGGACGACGACTCCAGCGACGACGACGTGCCGACGGGTGAGGCCCCCAGCGCGTCTCGCGCCTCCAAGGTGGACCTCGACGACGAGCCCATCATCCTCGACGCCAACGGCGTTCAGCTCTGCGCCTGGAAAGACTGCGGCAAACCCGCCCGTCCCAACTCCAAGTATTGCTCGCGCAACTGCTCCAACAAGAACGCCCGCTGGCGTCACCGGCAGCGGGATCCCGAAGAAGAAGAAGAGGAGGCGCGCCTCGCCGCCGCGGCCGCCGCCGCCGCGGGGGAGTGAGCCGAGGCGCTGTGAGGGGCGCTGGCGTTTAGCCGCGCCCACCGAGCGGCGAGAACAGCGGGGGTCGGCGCTCAGAGGGGCGCGGCGTCGGGTCTTGTGGGGTGTCCAGCGCCGCGTGGGCGCGTGAGGCCCCGAGCACTGTGCCTGGCCCCGACGCCCGGGCGAGGCGAAGCTGCTCCGCCGCGCTGCGGATGAGGCCCTCGACGGAGTCTCCGGCCTCGACGGTAGACGCGACCCCGGCGGAGAACGTGGCGCGCACCCGCACGCCCTCCCCGGCGTCAAAGGCCGTCTCTTGCAGGTCGTGGAGCAGGCCGCCGATGACCATCAGCGCGTCTTGGGGCCCGGCGCCGCACAGCGCGACCATAAACTCGGCCCCGCCCCAGCGCCCGCGCAGATCCTCCACCCGAAACCGTGTGGTGAGCAGCTTGCCCAGGCCCATGAGCACGTTGTCTCCGGCGGCGAGGCCGTGCAGCTCGTTCAGCTCACGGAAGAGGTCGACGCTGAGGTGAACCACAGACACCGGGCGGCCGCTGCGCCGGGCCTCGCCGAGCCGCGCCGCGAGCTGCTCGGTGAACACCTGGCGGCTCAGCAGGCCGGTGAGGGGGTCGCGGTCGTGCAGCTCTCGGGCGCGGCGGTGGCGCTCGGCGCGTAGGCGCACCCGCTCAAGCAGAGGGGGGTCTAGCTCATCCTCTAAGCAGACCTCGTCTGCCCCGGCGCGCAGGGCCTCGGCGCGCTGGTGGGCGTCTCCCCGGGTCACACGCAGCACGACGGGCAGGTCTTGCCAGCGGGGCGTGGTGCGCAGCAGGCGCACGAGGTCTGGGCCGCTGAGCGAAGGCAGGCGGCTGTCGGCGAGCACGAGGTCGAAGCGGGTGAGGTCGAGGAGCTCCGGCGCGCGCAAGGGGTCGTCCAGGCGTGTGACCTCGACGCCGTCGCTCTCCTCAAGGGGGGCGAGGTGGTCCGTGGCGCCGTTGTGCACGGCGAGCACCCGCAGAGGCTCTTGGCGGCGCGCGGCGAGGAGCAGGCGCACGGCGTTGAGGAACTCCCGGGGCTCAGGCGGGTTGGGCAAAAACAGCTCCCCGCCGGCCCGAGCGGCGGCGACCTGGAGCTTCACGCCCAGACGACGGCTCAGGAAGCCGAGGCTCGCGTCCGGGGCGCCATCCACGCCGCGTAACTTCCGCGAGAGGTGAACCCCGCCGCCGGGCCCGCCCAGGTCAAGATCGACCAGGAGCACGTCGGGCTGGAGCTTCCTCGCGAGCGGCAGACCATCGGCGAGGCCCTTCGCCGCCCAGATCTCCACGAGCTCGCGGCTGGCGGCGTTCGCCAAGGCCTGCACGTCCTGGTCATCGACGCCCAACACCAGCACCCGGGCCGTGGCGGCGGGGTCGGGCTCGGCCTCGGCCTCCAAGGCGCGGGGACCACGCCCCCTGGCTCGGTCGAGGGCCTCGTCAAGCTGGGCCCAGAAGCCCTGAAAGTCGGTGATCTCGCCCAAGGTGAGCCGCTGAAAGAGCAGCTCCAGCTTGCCCAACGCGACGGCCATCTCCAACAGGCCGTAGAGCCCGGCGGCGGCGTGAAGCTCGGCGCAGAGGCGGTGTACGCGGTAGAGCTCCTGCGGGTCGAGGCCCTGCATCCGGCCGCGGGCGAGCACCCCGGCGAGGTCGTGAACCCGCTTCTCTAAGCGCTGGCTGGCCGCGGGGCGTCGGTGCTCGATGAGGGACTCCAACGCCAAGGCGCTGAGCACGAGACCGCCGGGATTCCTGGGGGCGACGCCGCCTTGTCGTAAGGCGTCGCCGAGGGTCTCCCGCAGGGCCCCCGCCGGGGCGGGCAATGGCCGCACCACACAGGGCGAGAGCTCTTGCTCTAAGGCGGCGTTCTCCGCGGCCTCTCGCCAGATCGATCCAAAGAAGAGGATCGGGAGCTGGGCGTTCCACGAGCGCAGCCAGCGCCCGAGCTCTAAGCCGCCGCCGTCGGTGAGCAGCTCCGTGGTGATCACCAAGTCGAAGTGGTGGCGCCCGACGAGGCCCTGGGCCTCCTCTAGGCTGTTCGCCTCACGGATCCAGTGGCCGCCGGGCTCGGTGATGAGGCGAAGGAGCGCCCGCAGCTCGGGGTCGGCGCACATCGCGAGGATCGATCGGGTCGAGTTCATGGTGGCCTCCGCGCCACCGCCTACGGAAGGATGAGGATCTGGTCACCCCCCGCCGCGAGCGCCTGGTCGAGCAAGGGCTCGGCCGCTTGGACCAGCTCATCTACGGAGGTGCCCGCCGATGGGAAGCTGGCCACCGCGGCGCTCGCGGTGAGGCTGACCTCCCTTCCCTGGGCGGTGCGAAGTCGTCGTTGGCTGAGATCCTGCAAGAACCGGCTCACGGCGAGCCGCGCGGCGGTAGGCCGCTCGTTCATGAAGGCGATCACGAAGCTGTCGCCGCCCCAGTACCCCCGCAGGTCGTGGCGGCGGAAGCGCCCGTTCATCAGGCGCCCCACCCCGGCGAGCACATGGTCGCCCATGGCGTATCCATGCTCGGCGTTGAAGCGGGCGAAGTGGTCGAGGCGGATCAGGGTGAGGGCGATGGTCTCCGCCCGGCGCCGGGCTTCAGAGAGCAGGCGCTGGGCGTACTCCCGAAACACATGGCGCGGGTAGAGCCCGGTGAGCGGGTCGCGGGCGATGAGCCGCGCGGAGTGCCGGGCGCGCTCGGCCTGGCCTTTTGCCCGGGCGATGAGCGCCGCCGGGGAGCGGTCGCGCCCGAGGTAGTCCGACGCCCCCGCCGCCAAGGCCTCGACCTCGGCGTCGTCATCATCAGGACCGTCAAAGAGCACGATGGGCAGCGTCTGCCAGGCCGGATCCGCGCGCACCACACGGCAGAGATCCAGGGCCGAGAGGAACGGCGTCGTGAGGTCCAAGAGCAGCACCTCGGGCCGGGCCCGGGCGATGCCCTCCAAGATCTCCAGGGGCTCGGTGAGCAGGCGCACATGCACCCCATCGGCCATGAACAAGCCCTGGAGCGCGGCGCGTTTCTCGGCGTCTACGCACAGCAGCAGGGCGCGCAGGGGCTCGGGCCGGGCGCGGTCCTCTAAGCCCCGGGCGGCGTAGCCCAGGTCCATGGCCGTGACCGGCTTGGGCAGAAACAGCAGCGCCCCGGCGCGGGTGGCGGCGAGGCGGTTGGCGAGGCCCCCATCGGCGGAGAAGAAGGCCACGGGCAGCTCGGCCTGGCCGGGCAGGGCGCGCAGGGCCTCGGCGGCGGAGAACCCACCCCGGCGCCCGCTCAGCTCGACCTCGATCAACGCGCCGTCGGGCTCTTCAGTGGCGGCGCGGCGCACGGCCTCCTCTAGGCTTGTGGCGCGGATCATCTGCAGGCTGCGGCGGCGGCCAAACTGCGCGGCGACCTCCAAGGCCTCGCCCTCGGCGGCCACGATGAGCACCTTGAGGGGCGTCTCCTCCAGAAGCTCGCCGTCTACGAGGCTAGACCCGGCGTCCGCGCGCGCCCGGGTGAGCAGCACCGCGAGCTCTGTCCAGCGCAGGTCATGGGGGCCGAGCTGCTCGTCGAGGGCGACGCTGAGGATGTGCTCCACCCGCTGAATCATCACCGTGAGGTCGGCGTTGCCCCAGGCCCCGGCGGCGGCGTGGAGCTGGCGGCTCTGGTGCAGCGCGGCCTCGATGGCGGCGCGGTCACCCACCCGGGCGTCTGTGGTGAGGCGCTCAAGCTCGGCGAGGCGCTCGGGCAGGCCCTCGGCGAACCGTTCCCGGGGCACGTTCGGCCCGGCGCCGTCGGGGGCGACGCCGCGGCTGGGGCCATGAAGGGCGGCGTCTACACGCAGCAGCAGCGCGCCGGGGGTGAACGGCCGCCGAAGCACACCGACGCCGTCTTGGCCGACGGTGATCAAGGCGCCGAGGTCGTCTTCGCCGCGGCCTTGGGGCACCACGAGGGCGGGCACCGGGGCGGCGGCGCGAAGCTCGGTGAGCAGCGCGCGGCCCTCGGCGTCGGCAAAACGCCCGCCCAAGATCAGCAGCGCCGCGGGCTGGGCGGCGGCGGCGCGGAGCGTGTCCCCGTCGTCACACACGACGAGCTGATGCCCACGCGGGATGAGCACCTGGGTGACTACGGCGCGCAGCTCTGGGTCGTCGTCGAGCAGCAGGATGCGTGGCACGCGGGTCACTCCTAAACGGCCTCTAACATAGCGTGTTCAAAGCTGGCCTGTGCGCCGACCGGCGAGGGCCGCCGCCAGCGCCGCCGCCAGCGCCGCCGGGTCGTCGCCGGTCAAGATCGCGCCGGGGTAGGTCGGCGTCGGCCACCACCAGCCCGGCGCGTGAACCCAGGGCGGATCTTGAGCGGTGTCAACGTCTTGGGGCCGGGTGAGGGGCTCCCGCAGCACATAGGGCAGGCCCGCGCCCTCGGCGGCGACCCCCCAAGCGCGGGTGACGTAGAGCGCCTCGGCCCGCTCCCGCCGCGCCGCGCTCAGGAGCGCCCCGGCGAAGCGGTCCACATAGGGCCGCTGGGTGATGAGCCCGGCCTCTTGGTCCACCTCATCAAAGGTCACGGTCAAGGCGCAGACCTTCAGCCCAGCCTGAACCAGCGCCTGAAGCTCGTCCGCTCGGGCCCCGGCGGCGATGACCACGGGCCCCACGCCGTCGCAGGTGGCGGTGGTCGGCGTGTCGAGGTCGGGGTCGGGGCGCCAGCGCGGCGGGTGTGGCGGGTTGAGCACGTCGGAGAGCGACGCTGGGCCCACGTCGGATGAGCGCAGGGCCTCGGCGGGGAGGTTGGGGAGCTGGCCTAGGTCCGCCGAGCCCTCTCCGTCGAGGAGCTCGCCCAGAAACGCCAAGGTCTCGGCGATCATCGGCTCGGTGTAGCTGTGGGGGCCCACAGACACCTCATGCTCGGCCCGCCGGGGCAGACCCTTGGGCGCGGGCTGGTCCAGCTCGGTCAGCCACAGGCTCGGCTGCGCGAGGGCGGCGGTGAGGCTGGGGTCGGGGCCGGGCCAGCCGGGCACGGCGTCGCAGGCGCAGCCCCCGGCGCGGGCCTCGCGTGGGGTGGGCACATAGGCGGCCAAGACGGCGCCGACGATAGATTGATCCAACACGGAGAGGTAATGCGCCTGCACCGCGCCCCCTGAAGCGCCGATCACCACGATCTGATCGATGTCGCCTCGGCCCTGGAGGTACTGAACCCCGGCCTGGAGCCCCTCAATCTGCGTCGCCATGGCGGAGCTGCCCGCGGCGACGAGCAAGGCCCGGTTGTGGGCCCCGCCCTCAAAGTGGATCCTTCTCCCCGGCAGGTCACCCTCCTCGACGCCGAGGGTGTCCACGGCGAGGGCCGCGTAGCCCGCCCGGGCCAAGGCGAAGGCCGGGGCCTGGCTCTCTCCGGCGGTCTTGCCTTCGCCGAAGTGCCCGTGCGCCACCAAGGCCGCGTCGAAGGGGCCGTCCCCGGGCGGCAGCCACAAGGCCGCGGACACCCGAAGGCCTGGGTAGAGCTGAAGGCTCACCGGGATCACCCGCACCCCGTCCACAACCGTCGCCGCGCCCTCGATCGGCGCCAGCGGCGCGCGAGGGATCACGCCGAGCCCCAGGGCTTCGCGCAGGCGTTGGGGGTCGGCGGGGTTGACCGTCGGGCCGCCGCAAGCGAGCAGGATCAGGAGGTTCCACATCTCCAAGAGCTTACCTCCGCGCGCCGGGCCAGACCCCCAAAGGTCGCGCCTTCGCAAAATCTCCGCGCTTTGACGCTATCCTGAGGGGACTGGCCAGGAGGGCCTCTATGCGCGCGGTCGTCGCACTGTCTATGAACCCCCGGGGCGAAGACGCCGCCCGGGAGGCCACTTCCCAGATCCGAGCGGCGCTCGGAGACTCCCCGGTGAGCGGCGCCTTGTGCTGGGTGAGCCCCGAGCACGCCGATGACCTTCAGCGCCTGCTCCCGGCGCTCTGTTTGGGCCTCGGCACCCGGGTGCTCGCCGGGTGTGTGTCCGCCGGGGTCACCGTCGGCGGGCGGGAGGTGATGGACGGCCCGGCCTTGGGCCTCATGGCGTTCACTGAAGCGAACGTCGAGGCGCGGCTTTTGCACGACCTCTACGCCGAGCCCGAGCGCGCCGCCCGGGAGGCGCTGCACGGCGCTGGCCCCCAAGACCTCGTCGTGCTCATGCCCACGGCGTCTACGTTTAAGGCCACGCCGTTTCTGGAGGTGGTCGCGTCCCAGCACCCCTTGGCCCGGGTGATCGGCGGCGGCGCGGCGAACCCCGACGGCGACGACCTCGTGTTCACCGGCCAAGGCCTGAGCCGCGACGGCTTGGCGGCGCTCGTGATCCGCGACTGTCAGCCCGAGGTGCGCCTCACCCAGAGCTGCCGGTCCCTCTCCCGGGGCCACCTCATCACCCGCTGCGAGGGCGCCGACGTGCTCGAGCTCGACGGAAAACCGGCGCTGCAGGTGCTCGCGGCCTTGCTCGCCGCCCGAGACGACGGCGACGACAGCCCCCTGCTCGCCGGTCACGCCGGGCCCGGAGACCGCGTCGGCGCTGAAGGCCTCTTCGTGCGCCCGTTCATGGGCCTCGACCGCGCCCGCGCCGCCGTGCGCCTGAGCCAGCCCGCCCAAGAGGGCGACGCGCTGCTGTTCTTGACCCGGGCCGTGGACTCCTCCCGGGCCGACCTCAACGCGATGATGATCGAGACCTTGGGGGTGCTGCGCCGCCGCCGCCCGGCCTTCGCCTTGATGACCAACTGCGCCGGGCGCGGCGCCGAGTTCCAGGGCATCCCCGACTACGACGCCGCCGTGGTGAGCGGCTTCTTGGACGGCGTGCCCCTCGCCGGCTTCTTCGGCGGCTTTGAGCTGGGGCCCTTCCGGGGCAAGACCCAGCTCCACCTGTTCAGCGCTGTTCTGGCGGTCGGGGGTTAGGCCCCGCGCTGGCCGGTGTCCCCGCCGCCCAGGCTCGCCAGAGGCACGTCCTCGGGCACGCCCAGGCGCCGGGAGAGGTAGAGCGTCATCATCAGCTTCGCCTCGGCGAGGGTGGCCTCTCTCGACCGGGCGTCGTCGTGGATGTGGGCCAAGGTCTGCAAGGCGCTGAGCACGGTCTGGGCGACCTCGCCGATCACCGAGACCTCCTCCGCCGAGAGCTGGGGCGCGAGCTTGGCGCTCAGCCCGCCGATGAGCGCCGCCATCTGCCCCTCTTGGGCCCGCCGACCCGCGGTCAAGGCCGGGTGCCGCGCCTGATGGATCAAGGTGACGAAGCCCGGGTTCGCCAACAAGAACGCCGAGAACCCGTCGATGCCGTCGCTGATCAGCCCCCGCAGCGTGGCGCCTTCAGGGTCCATGGGGGTGAGCTGGCTGGCGAGGGCCTGCATCCGGGCGCCGTACCGCTCGGCCAGGGCGACGAGCAGCGCGTCTTTGTCGGGGAAGAAGCGGTAGAGCGAGCCGATGGAGGTCTGGGCGCGGGCCGCGACGTGGTTGGTGGTCGCCTCGGCGAAGCCCAGCTCCAAGAACACGGCGTCGGCGGCGTCGAGGATGGTGTCTACCCGGGCGCGGCTGCGGGCCTGCACCGGGTCACGACGGCGTTGGGGGGAGGTCTCCATGCGCCCAACGTAGCCCCTCACCCCTTGCGCGGGAAGGGTCTCGCGGGTAAACATGAGCAAAAGCTCACGTTATAAACCTCTCCCGATCCACGAGGTCACGATGCCCGAGTCCACCCGCCCGCCTGGCCCCAAAGGCAGCCTGATCACCGGCAGCCTCAACGAGTTTCACGAGGCGCCCCTGCGATTTTTGGAGGACAACGCCCGGCTCTACGGCGACGTCGTCGGCTTTCGGTTCTTCCACATGCCCGCGGTGCAGTTGAACCACCCCGACGACGTGCGCCAGGTGTTTATGAACGCTGAAGGCGCCTTCGTGAAGGGCATGGCGCAGGAGAGCTTTCGGCCCCTCGTCGGCAAAGGCCTGCTGCTGAACGAAGGGGAGCCCCACAAACGCCAGCGCCGCATGATGGCCCCGGCCTTTCATCGCCAGCGCGTGATGGGCTACGCCGAGGTGATGCTGGAGGAGGCCGCCCGCGCCCGAGACGCCTGGGCCGAGTCCCCCGACGGCCTCGACCTCGCCGACGCCCTCAACCGCCTCACCCTACGCATCGCCGCCCGCACCCTGTTCGGCGCCGATCTCAGCCTCGCCGAGTCCGACGAGGTCGCCGCCGCCGTCGCCGCCTTCGCCCAGTGGTACCACCAGACCTCACACCCCCTCGGCCCCCTGCTCCAGCTCCTCCCTTCAGCCACCAACCGCCGCTTTCACGACGGCAAACGCCGCCTGAGCGCCGTGGTCTCCCGCATGATCACCGCCCGGCGCCTGAGCGGCGACACCGGCGACATCTTGTCGATGCTCGTCTTCGCCCGAGACGAGGAGGGCGACGGCGCGGCGATGTCCGATGAGCACATCCACGACGAGGTCACCACCTTACTCGTCGCCGGGCACGAGACCACCGCCGCCACCTTGGCCTGGGCGTTCTGGCTGCTCGCCGCCCACCCCGAGGTCACCGCCCGGCTCCAAGCCCAGCTCGACGAGGTCTTGGGCGACCGCCCGCCCCAAGCCGCGGACCTCCCGCGCCTCACCCTCTGTGATCAGGTCTTCGCCGAGACCCTGCGCCTCTACCCTTCAGCGATGGCCCTGCCCCGCCAGGCCGTGAAGCCCGTGACCTTCGGCGCCTACACCTTCGCCCCCGGCACCCTCATCCTCGCCGCCGCCTGGTGCGCCCACCGCGACCCCCGCTTCTGGGACGAGCCCCTGAGCTTCCGCCCCGAGCGGTTCACCGCCGAGGCCAGCGCCGGGCGCCCCCGCTTCGCCTACTTCCCCTTCGGCGGCGGCGCCCGCGTCTGCATCGGCGAGGCCTTCGCGAAGATGGAGGGCAGCTTGTTGTTGGCCACCCTGCTCCAGCGCTTCACCCCCGAGCGCCTGAGCGACACCGCCCCGATCCCCGAGACCTTGTTCACCCTGCGCCCCAAAGGGGGCCTGCCCGTTCGCCTGCAACGTCGCACACTTATCCGATCGGAGTAGTTTATCATAGCCCATGTCCCTTGACGGGAGATCCGGCGGCTCATAGTGGTTGGCATCACCATACCGGATCGGATGATTCTTGATGCCTTCTTCGCTGCACGAGGCCTTGGTCAGCTTCTTTCGAGCCCGCCCGCTCCTCGCCGCCGAGCTGCTCGCCGTCGCCCAGGGCCTCGCGCCGCTCGGGGCCGTCGAGGGCGTGATGATCGACACCGACCTCAGCGAGGCCGTGCCCGCCGAGTACCGGGCCGACGCGGCGATCCTCCTGCGCGGCGCCTTAGAGCTCGCCTTGGTGATCGAGGTGCAGCTCCAGCAAGATCAGGACAAAAAATGGTCGTGGCCGGCCTACCTCACCCTCACCCGCGCGAGGCAGCGCTGCCCGGCGGCGGTGCTCGTGTTGACCCTCGACCCGTCCACCGCGCGCTGGGCCGCCGAGCCCATCTCTCTGGGCCCAGACGCCATGATGCGCCCCATCGTCATGGGCCCAGCCCAGGTGCCCCTGGTGACCGACCCCGCCCAAGCCCAGGCGAGCCCGGAGCTGGCGGTGCTCAGCGTCATCGCCCACGGCGGCGAGCCCGGGGTGGTGGAGGTTGGCCGAGTCGCCATTGACGCAATCGCCAACGTAGACGAGTCCCGCAAGCGGCTGTACACTGACCTCATCTTCGAGAAGGTCGCGCCGGAGTTCAGCCGCATCCTCAAGGAGTACGTCATGGAGAACTGGCAGCCGAGAAGTGAGTTTCTGCGTGAGTTGAACGCCGAGGCCCGCGCGGAGGCGCTGGTGGAGGGACAGGCGATAGGCGAATCGCGAGGCGTGGCGATCGGTGAGGTGCGTATTTTACGCAGCAACGTTGGAGAGCTCCTCCGCCACCGCTTCGGCGCGCTGTCGCCCGAGCACGAGGCACGCCTCCAATCCGCCTCCTTCGACACTCTCCAGGGCTGGTTCAAGGGGGCCTTGACGGCGCCGTCCATCGACGCCGCGCTCCAAGAGCTGCTGGAGGCGAAGTGACCGCCGGGGCGCTGAGCGATGGGTTGCTGCGCGAGGCCAACGCCGAGGCTGAGGCGGCCGCGTTGGCGAAGGGCTACCGGGGGGCCTACGCCAAGGCCTACATCGAAGGCTTCGCAGAGGGTTACGCTAAAGGCCTCCGCGTCATCCTAGCGGTGTCTCGTGACAACCTCGTCCACCGCTTCGGCGCCCTCACGCCCCAGCAAGAAGCGCGTCTTCAGGGCGCCTCTCTCGACACGCTCAGCCGCTGGTTCAAGTCGTCCCTGACCGCGCCCTCCATCGACGCCGCGCTCGCCAACTGACCAAACACGTTCAATGAACACATTCATTGAACACAAGGCGCCACCCGCCCGCCCAGCCGCTGATGCTCCGCGCAGCTCTCGGCGGCCTTCGCCTCGTCGCCCATCGCCTGGGCCAAGGCCGCCTTCCTCGCCCACAGGGTCGTCTGCGTCGGGTCGAGGGCCAAGGAGCGCTCCACGGCGGTCATCGCCTCGGGCAGCCGGCCGAGCTGGGCCAAGGCCCCGGCGAAGTTGGCCCACAGCGCGGCGTCGTCGCTGAGCACCCGGGCGGCCTGGGCGTAGTCGGCGGCGGCGCCGGGCACATCCCCCAAGGAGTGCCGCAAGAGCGCGCGGTCGTAGAGCTCGGGGCCCAAGAGCAGCGGTCGCGCCGCGAGGGTGTTCACGAGGGCCCGGGCGTCCTCAACGCGGCCCAAGCTCAGCGCGACCTGGGCCCACAACGCCAGCACCTCGGAGCGGGTGTCCGTCGCGGCGCCGCGCCCCGAGGCCATAAACGCCGTCAGGCCATCGGCGGCGCGGGGGTCGCCTGCCCGGGCCATCACCGTGGCGGCTCGGGCCTGCACCTCCTCGTCATGCGGGAACAAGCCCGCGGCCTCGATGGCCAAGGCGGCGGCCTCGGGGTGCTCCAGCTCCAACAGGAAGGGCACGCCCCGCGCCCACAGGCTCAGGGCCCGGGGGTGCGCCCGCAGCACCCGCACGAGCAAGGCCGGGTCGAGGCGCCGCTGGCTGGGGCTGAGGCTGAGCTGATCGTGCACGGCGAGCAGGTCCAAGGAGTCATACAGGTCGCCGCCGGTCTCCTCCACCCCGGCGTCGACGTAGCCGAGCTGGCTCAACAGCGCCTGGGTCTCGGCGTCTAGGGCCCGGGGGCCCGCGGCGGCCAGGGGCCCGGTGTGGGCCTCGACATAGGCCGTGAGCGCCGCTTGGGTCCGCGCCAGCTCCTCCGGGCGCTCGGCGGAGACGTCGTGGAGCTCTTGGGGATCGGCGCTGAGATCATAGAGGCGATCCCGCCCGCTGCGCACCACCCGCAGATCCCCCACCCGCAGGGCCGAGATCGGCGCGAGGCCGAGGCTCTCCTGGGCGGTGACGCTCTCGCCGTACACCGGGCGCGGCGGATCGGGGCCCTCCTCCCACAAGGGCCGCAGGCTCTCCCCTTGGCCGATGGCGCCGAGGCCCAAGAGGTCGAGGATCGTCGGCGCCACGTCGATGAGCCGCGCGTCGCCGCCCACGGCGCCGTGATCGGGCACGCCGGGCCCGGCCATCACCAGAGGCACCCGCGTGGTCGCGTCGTGAACAAACCAGCCGTGGGTGGCCTCGCCGTGCTCACCCAGGCTCTCGCCGTGGTCGGCGGTGACCACCACCAACAGCTCGTCTTCGCCGCCCAAGGCCCCAAGCAGGCGCCCCAGCGCGGCGTCCGTCGCCCGAATCTCGGCGGTGTAGGCGGACTCTCCGGGCTTCGTGGGCGTGATCCACGGCTGGTGCGGATCATAGAAGTGAACCCACAGAAACCAAGGCTCGGGCAGCGGCTCGGCCAGGGCGGCCCGAATCACGGCCTCGGCGTCACGCTCGGGGAAGGTCGTCGCGGCCTGGCTGCGCTGGGTGAAGCCGCCCTCGTCGTACCGGGCGAAGCCCTGGTTGAGGCCAAACCGCCCGGCGAGGGGCAAGGCGCCGATGGCGGCGGCGGTGTGGTAACCGGCCTGGGCCAGCCGCTCGGCGAGGGTCTCCACGGCGGGATCGACGACATACACCCCGTTGCTGCGGGCGCCATGGGCGAGGGGCTCCAGGCCGCTGAGCAGGCTCGCGTGGGCGGGCAAGGTGAGCGGCACCGGCGAGGTGGCGCGCTCAAACCACAGGCCCCGGGCGGCCAAGGCGGCGAGGGTGGGCGTGGGCCCGGCGGGGTCGCTGAGGTTCACGGCGTCGGCCCGGGTGGTGTCGAAGGTCACCAGGAGCAGGTTCGGTCGTGAGGGCTCCCCGCAGCCGACGAGCTGGGCGGCGGCGAGGAGGGTGAGGGCGAGGCGTCTTGTTCGGTGGGGGGCGCGCATCACGGACGAGGATACCCGAGCCCGGCGCTCGTGTGGCGAAGACCGGCAGGCAGATTTGGTGACCATTCGTGACACCTGACATTTTGCGGCACCCCCGCTGACGCTGGAGGGCAGGCGGCGTTGATCCACAGCGGGTCCAAAAACGCAAACGATCTTTGTCCGTTGCGCCTCCACACACGCTCCAGGGCGATCGGGGCAGCAGGGCGCCGCCTGAGCATCGGTTGGCACATCCCTTGCACTTGGTCTTTCCGTCAGAAGGAAACGCACCCCCCCTGACCGCCAGCCTCCACCCACGTCAGAACACACTACGGAGTCACCAATGTCCAAGAAGGGCTTCACCCTCGTCGAGCTCATGATCGTTGTCGCCATCATCGGCATCCTCGCCGCGATCGCGATCCCGAACTTCGTCGAGATGCAATACCGCGCCAAGCGCGCTGAGCTCCCCGCCAACGTCGACGGCATCAAGACCGCCGAGATGGGCTACGACGCCGCCTTCGACACCTTCATCGCGGCCGCGGCTAACCCCGCCGCCCCCTCCGGCAAGGCCCCGACGGCTTGGGTTGTCACCGGCGGCTTCCAGACCCTCGGCTGGCAGCCTGACGGCCAGGTCCGTGGCTCCTACACTGTGACTACGGTTGATGCCGCCACCACGCCCGGTGGCGACTTCGTCGTCACCGGCCAGGGCGACATCGACGGCGACGGCGTGCTCTCCAGCTACACCGCCACCAAGTCCATCAACACCACCTTCAACAACAACAACGACACCTACTGATTCGTAGGCCAGTCTGAGGTGGACTTAGGGTGATCGGCGCTTGCCGGTCACCCTTTGTCATTTTGAGCGTTTAGGTTGAACAACCCCCATGACGGAGGTGAAGCATGAACAAGACTCACACGCGCCAAGATGGTCGCGGGTTCACCTTGGTTGAGCTGATGATCGTCGTCGCGATCATCGGGATCCTCGCCGCCGTGGCGATCCCGAACTTCGTCGAGATGCAGTACCGAGCCAAACGGGCCGAGCTGCCGGTGAACGTCTCGGCGATCCAGACCGCTGAGATCGGCTACGACGCCGTGAACGATGGGTATGTCCCCGCCGTGGCGCACCCGCCGGTCATCCCCGGCAAAGCGCCTGTGGAGTGGGGCGGCGGCAACAGCGGCTTCGCGGAGCTGGGCTGGGTGCCCGATGGCGCCGTGCGTGGCCAGTACGAGATCATCACGGTGGCTGGGCGCAAAGGCTCCGACGGCGGCGACTTCACGGTGTTCGGCCGCTCGGACATCGACGGCGATGGCTCCGAGGCAACCTTCACGGCCCAGCGCTCGCTGCGCCCCATTCCGCTCACGAACGCGGACGTGTATTGAGCGCGGAGCCCTTGAGGCCACGCGTTGTGCGATGATGCGCTCATGAGTCGGCAAGACGCCCCGCCCGTCTCCCCCGCCGCCGTGGCCTTCGGCTTGGCCTTGCTCACCGTCGCGGCCTATGGCGCCTTGGCGCTGGCCGGCTTCGTCTGGGATGACGAGCCCTTGGTCGTGCGCAACACGATCACCGGCGACTGGCGAAACCTGCCCCAGATGTTCACCGTGGATCTTTGGGCGGTCTCCGGCGTCGGCATCAACTCCGGCTATTTCCGCCCGCTGATGTTGCTGAGCCTCACCCTGGACCGGGCGCTGTGGGGGCTCTCCGCCGCCGGGCACCACCTGCACTCTTTGGCCTGGCACCTCGCGGCGACGATGAGCCTGCTCTCTTTGCTCAAGAAGGCCGCCCCGCCGTGGTCGGCCTTGGCCGGGGCCACGGTGTTCGCGCTCCACCCCATCCAATCCGAGGCCGTGGCGTTCGTCGCCGCGCGCAACGATCTGATGGTCGCCACCTTCACGTTCTTAACGGCGAGCCTTCTGTGGGAGGAGCGCCCCAGCCGAGGCGCGCTCCTCGGCGGCGGCCTGGCGGCGGCGGCGGCGGCGCTCTCCAAAGAGAGCGGGCTGTTTGTCGGCGGGCTCGTCTTGGCCTTGGACCTCGCGCGGTTTGGGCGGCCGCGGGGCTGGCCTCGGTACGCGGCGCTGGGCCTCGCGGCGTCCTGCTGGATCGGCCTACGCACCGCCGCGGGCATCGATCCTGCCACCACACCGGACTGGAGCCACTGGCGCTATCTGTTCGATCGTCTCCCGGCGCTCGGCGCCCACTACACCCTCAAGCTCCTCTGGCCTTGGCCGCTCACCACCGGTCACACTCTGGAGTACCTCAGCCCTCCGCTGTGGAAGGTCGTCTTGGGGCTTGGCCTCGGCCTCGGTGGGGCTGTGGCCTTGGTCATTCGGGGCGGTCGTCTCGCCTTGGCGGGCTTGGCCTTCGCCGGGTTGTCGTTCGCGCCCAGCCTCGCCGCCATCGCCCTGCGCGGCCAGATGGGCGAACGTTACCTCTACGCGCCGCTGGGGGGTGTCGCGTTGGCGTTGGCCTTGAGCCTGCGCGGTCGGGCGCTTGTGGTTCGCCCCGGCCTTCGCGCTCGTGAGCGTCCTGACCTTACACCAGCGCCTCCCCGACTGGCAGTCGGGCCTTGAGCTCTGGGCCTCAGCCTTACGACACGAGGTCAACGGCTACACCCAAGCCGCCGTGGCCCACGAGCTCAACAACCGCGGCGACGGCCCTCGGGCCTGCGGCCTGTTCGCCGCTGCGCTTCAAGACGACCCGCCCTACACCACCATCTGCGAGAACGCGCTGCGTTGTCCGCTTCGGTATGGGTACATCGACAAGGCGGTGGAGGCCGTCGCGCTGACTGATGCCGCCCGCTGTGAGCGGGATGACACGATCCTCGGGCTTCAGGGGCTCATCTTCGCCCACGTCGGGCGCTGGGACGAGGCCGTGGCGCGGGTTGAGCAGGGCAAAAACCCCACCGACCCCACCCTGAACCTCGTGTTCGCCGCCGCCGCGCGCCAGGCCGGAGACGAGGTCGGGTACACCACCCGCCGCGCCGCCGCCGCCGGGGTGAGCGCTGAGGAGTTTGATGAGCACGCCGCCCGGCTCCTCGACGCCGCGGCGCGCTACAACGCCCCAGAGTCCGCTACAATCTCGCCATGACCCGCGCCCAGGCCCTCACGCTCAGCATCGCGCTCATCGGCGGCGCGGCCCTGGCCCACACCAGCCAGCGCCACGTCGACGCCCAGCGCCGCGACGTCAACGTCAACCACGAGCTGCTGTTCATCCCCGACGCCGAGAGCGTCCGCATCGCCGCGTTGGACCACTCGGTTCACGTCGCCGACATTCTCTGGGTGCGCTCGGTGCTCGCCTTCGGGGAGCGCTGGAACTCGACTGGGGATCCAGCTTGGGTGGAGTGGCTCTCGCGCACCGTGCTCGGCGTCTGCCAGATCGACCCTCGTTGGCGCACGCCCTACTTTTACGGTGGCGTCATGCTGCGGGTGTTGGGCGACTACGAAGGATCTACGGCGGTGATGAAGCTCGGCTCGGAGAACCTCCCCAACGACCCCTGGTTCCCGTTCTCCGTAGGCATGAACCTCTATATGAATGGTGGCGACCGCGAGGAGGCCGCGCGTTGGGTGGCCGAGGCCGCGCGCCGCCCGGGGGCTCCAGAGTGGTACGCCGTCGCCGCCGTGGCCTTCCGCCAAGAGCAGAAAGAGCGCCCCCAGGCGATCCGCTTCTTGCAGGACGAGCTGAAGCTCACCGACGACCCGGATCTTCGGGTGGAGCTTGAGCGCCGCCTCGCCTCGTTGACCCACGACGAGTACGCCGAGCGCCTCAACGAGCTGGCCCAGGCCTTCGCCGCCGAGCGGGGCCGCCCCCCGCGGGGTGTGGAGGAGCTGGTGCGTGTGGGCAAGCTCAAGGCCGAGCCCCCGGATCCCCTCGGTGGGTGGCTGGATCGTAGACATCGACGGCGAGATCAAGTCGTCGATCCGCGCCGCCCAAGAGAAGGAGCAGGCGCTGCGCGCGGAGCGGCAGATGTTGGAGCGCGCCACGCCGATCACGACGCCCGCCCCGTGAGCCGCCCCGACTGGCTGTGGGTGATCGGCCTCGGCACGAGCCAAGGCGACCGCCTCACCACCCTGACCGCCGCGCTCTACGCCTTGGACACCCTGCCCGGGGTGACGCTCCTGCGGGCGAGCGGCCTGTACGAGAGCCCCCCGGCGGGCGGCATCGCCCGTGGGCGGTTTCTCAACGGCGCGGCGCTGATCCAGTCGAAGCTCGGCCCTCTGGCTCTGCTGGCGGCATGTCAGGGCTTAGAGGCCCGTTTTGGGCGCCGCCGCAAGCTGCGCTGGTCGGACCGCACCCTCGATCTGGACCTCCTCTGGACGGATGCCATGGCCCTGGACCTCGACGTGCTCAAGGTGCCGCACCCGCTCTTGACCGAGCGCCCCTTCGCCTGGCGCCCGCTCCTCGACGTGATGCCCGAGGCCCGCGACCCCGGCGGCGGCCTGCCGTATGCCCGGCTCCAGCCCGACGGCCCCCTGCCCGGCCTCTCTCGGGTGGGGGTGTTGCCGAACCCTCACCCAAGCGCGCTTGCGATCCGCCCGGAGCCGGTGTATCCCAACGCCCTGCGCCCGCGCGGCGCCGCTCCAAGCCCCATGTCGCCGGGAAGCCCACCATGAAGTTCTTCATCGACACCGCCAACATCGACCAGATCCGCGAGGCGTACGCCTGGGGCATCATCGACGGCGTCACCACGAACCCCTCGCTGATCACCAAAGAGGGCCGAGACTTCGTCGAGACGATCTTCGAGATCTGCGAGCTCGTCGACGGCCCGGTCTCCGCTGAAGTCGTCGCCAAGTCCGCCGACGAGATGGTGCGCCAGGGGGAGCTGCTCGCCCAGGTCCACCGGAACGTCGTGGTGAAGGTGCCGCTCACCGAGGCCGGCATCACCGCCACCTCCCGGCTCTCGCGCCAGGGCATCCGGGTGAACGTCACCCTGTGTTTCTCGGCCACCCAGGCGCTCTTGGCGGCGAAGGCCGGGGCCACCTACGTCTCGCCCTTCGTCGGGCGTGTGGACGACCTCGGCACCGACGGCATGGAGCTCATCACCGACATCGTCGAGCTCTTCGCCAACTTCCCCGACCTGCAGACCGAGGTGCTCGCCGCCTCGATTCGCCACCCGCTGCACGTCGCCCAGGCCGCCCAGGCCGGCGCCCATGTGGCGACGATCCCGCACAACGTGCTCAAGCGGCTGTTCCAGCACCCGCTCACCGAGAAGGGTGACGCCGCGTTCATGGCCGACTGGAAGGCCGCCGGAGACCTCGACGTCGCCGCCGCGGTCACGGCCTGGCTTTCGAAGCGGGGCTGAGCGGCCCGAAGCCCGCCTGCTGCGCGGCGTCACGCGCCTTCCGCTTGCCCCTGAGGCCTGCATGGGCTAACCGAATGAAGCTTCATTCATTCCCGGGTCGAAGGTGAGCGAGAAGGCCAGCCGCAAAGGCGACAAGCGCGAGGCCATCGTCGAGGCGGCCATCGAGGTGTTCGCCCAGAAAGGCTTTCACGCCGCGCGCATCAGCGACGTGGCGCGGGCCGCGGGCGTGGCCGATGGCACCATCTACCTCTACTTCGACAACAAAGAGCACCTGCTCCTCTCCATCTTCGAAGAGAAGATGGAGTTTCTGCGTGTGGGCCTGCTCGCCGCCCTCGACGGGGTCGATTGCCCCCTGGAGCGGGTGCGGGTGTTCGCGCGGTTCCACTTCGACAGCGTGCGCCGCCACCGCGCCGTCTCAGAAGTGCTCCAGGTCGAGCTTCGGCTCTCGCACAAGTTCCTCAAGGACTACCGCCCCGAGAAGCTCTGGGACTACCTGCGGGTGTTTGAGCAGATCGTGCGTGAGGGCCAGTCCCGCGGGGTCATGCGCGCCGACGTAGACCCCTTCCTCGCCAAGTGGGCCTTCTTCGGGGCCCTCGATGAGCTTGGCCAGCAGTACGTCCTGAGCCGCCGCGAGCGCATCTCTCCCGACGCCGCGGCTGAACAGGTGGCAGACATCTTCCTGCGCGGCATGGCCACCCCCGCCGCCTCCCCTCGTTGACGCCTCGTTCCCCCCAACACTCCCCACTCACCCCGGTCCCCCTGGAGGGCGCATGAAAGTCGGTGTACTGCTCAAGCAGGTCCCCGCTTCGGACACCATCATCAAGATCAACCCCGACAAGACCGGCATCGTGACCGCCGGGATTAAGTGGGAGACCAACCCCTACGATGAGCTCGCCCTTGAGGCGGCGCTCCAGCTCAAGGACGCGGGCAAAGCCACGGGCGTGGTGGTGCTCACCGTCGGCGCCGCTGACGCTGACGCTCGTGTTCGTGACGCCTTGTCGCGCGGCGCCACCGAGGCGATCCGCGTGGATGAGGCGAGCGTCGTGGGCTCCGACTCTTTGGGCACGGCCCGGGCCTTGGCCGCCGCCGCGAAGGCCGCGGGGGTCGAGCTGATCCTCGCCGGGAAACAAGCCATCGACACCGACAGCGCCGCGGTCCCGGCCATGGTCGCCGAGCTCCTCGGCTGGCCCCAGGTCTCCGTGGTCACCGGCCTCACCGTGGACGGCGGCAAGATCACCGCCGAGCGCAACGCCGGCGGCGGCTTCATCGAGGTCGTGTCCACCTCCGTGCCCGCGGTCATCACCTGCGACAAGGGCCTGAACACCCCGCGCTTCGCGAACATGAAGGGCATCATGGCCGCCAAGAAGATCCCCATCGAGGTCAAGTCCGCCGCTGACCTCGGCCTCTCCGCGGGCCAGGTCGGCGCCGCGGGCGCGCTGGTCGAGGAGTCTGGCTTGGAGCTTCCCCCGCCCCGTCCCTCGTCCAAGATCATCCAGGGCGCCACCCCCGAGGCCAAGGTCAAGGAGCTGGTTCGCCTGCTCCGCGACGAGGCCAAGGTCATCTGATCGGCCCCGTCCTGCTCGTTTTTCCCTCGTGGTAACCCCTTCGTGTCGCGTGGCTTGATGGCCGACGCGCTCCTCAACAGGAGGAACAACCGATGAGCTCTGGAATTCTGGTGTTCTGTGAGACCGACGGCGGCAAGCTGAAGAAGACCGCCCTCGAGCTTTTGAGCAAGGCCGCCACCTTGGGCGGCGCGGTCAGCGCGGTGGTGATCGGCGGCAGCGTCGACGCCGCTGAGGCGGGCCGTCACGGCGCCTCGACGGTCTACACCGTCAACGGCGACGCCTTCGGCGCCTACTCCACCGACGCTTGGGTGAAGGCCCTCGCCGCGGTGATCGAGAAGGCCAGCCCGGCCGTGGTGCTCGGCGCGGCCTCCCCGATCGGCAAAGACCTCTTCCCCCGCCTCGGCGCCCGCCTCGGCGTCGGCTCGGTCACCGAGGTCACGGAGCTGGCGAACGTCGGCGGCCAGGTCGTCGCCCGTCGCCCGGTCTACGCCGGCAAGGCCATCGCGACGGTCAAGGTGAAGTCCTCCGTCGCCCTGTTCACCGTGCGCTCCAACTCCTTCGCCGTGAACCCCACCGGCGGCGGCGCGGCCTCGGTGGTGGCCGTGGACGCTGGCGTGAGCGCCTCCGACCTCAAGACCCAGGTGATCGAGGTGCGCAAGAGCGCCCAGGCGACGGTGGATCTCACCGAGGCCGACCGCATCGTCTCCGGCGGCCGCTCCTTGAAGTCCGCCGAGGGCTACGACAGCGTGATTCGCCCCCTGGCCGCCGCCCTGCGCGCGACCCCGGGCGCGAGCCGCGCCGCCGTTGACGCGGGCTACGCCCCGCACTCCCACCAGGTCGGTCAGACCGGCAAGGTCGTCAACCCCACGCTGTACATCGCCGTGGGCATCTCCGGCGCGATCCAGCACCTCGCCGGGATGCGCACCTCCAAGGTGATCGTCTCGATCAACAAGGATCCCGAGGCGCCGATCTTCCAGCACAGCAGCTACGGCATCGTGGACGACCTGTTCACGATCTGCCCGGCGCTCCAAAAGGAGTTTGAGGCGGTCATCGGCTGATCTTGGCTGAGCACCGCTGATCCTCGCCAACGCGCGCACCCACCGGGCCCCGGGCTCTGGTGGGTGTTTGCGTCCTGGCACTTCTGCTACAATGCCGCGCGGAGGTCACGATGCCGGCCCACGGAGCACCCGCGCGCTCCAGCCTCGACGACTACCTCGATCGTGTCATCGCCGACCTCGCGTCGCGCGGGGACGACGTCGGGATCGTGCGCCTCGTCGAGCGCTGGGTGAACGCGGGGGAGCCTACCCGCTACGGCCTCATCGCCCAGGCCCGCGCGCTGTTGCGCCTGCGGCTGATGGACCGGGTGAACCTGCGGCTGACCGAGCTCGCCGCCCGCGACCCCGACGACGTCGAGATGCTCGTGCTCCTCGCCGAGCTTCATATCCAGCGCGGCTGGCCCGTTCGCGCGCGCAAGCCCCTGGGCCGCCTGCGTGAGCTGGGCGCTGAGCTGCCCGGCCTCGCCGAGCTTGAGGTCCAGGCCGACTCCCCGCCGCTCCAGCCCGACCCCAACGCCCGGGAGATCGAGCGCACGGGCACCCCCGCCGACCAGCTCCTCCTCGCCGAGCGTTTCATCGCCGCCGGGTCGTTCTTACGCGCCAAGGCGATCTTGGAGCGCCTCGCCGCCTGCCCGACCAAGACAAGGACCGCATCGAGGCGCTGTTGTGGGGCATCGGCGGGGAGCACGCCAAGGAGCAGGGCGACCCGATGGAGCTGGCGCGCATCTTGGCCCCCGGCGCCACGATGCCCCCCGACGACGACACCCGCGAGACGACGGAGTCGTTGCCCTTCGGCCTACGCGACGGCGGCGGCCACGACGAGTCCGCCCTGGGCGCCTTCCCGACGCTCTTCCGCCGCCAAGACGACCCGACGGTGGACACCGACACCGCTGAAGAGCACACCTCCGTCTCGATCATGGCCGACGCCGAGCGCGCCCAGCGCCACGAGGCCGAGGTGGACGGCGACGGGGACGACGGCCCCGCGGTCCGCGACGGCGACACCCAGATCATGCTCGTGATCCGCCAAGACGGCGGCGGCGGCGCGCCCGGCGCCGCGCCGGCCTCGGGCCACCGGCTCAAAGAGGAGCAGGGCTACAACCTGCGCGAGACCCTCAACCTGCGCGAGTACCAGGCGTCCATGGGCATGAGCGAGTCCGCCGTTCGGCCCGCCGTCGCCGACGACGCCGCGGAGCTTGAGGAGGAGGACGCCGACCTCATCGTGATGACCCGCCGGG
>JADKFE010000006.1 GCA_016717595.1 Deltaproteobacteria bacterium
CTCGGCGGAGAGACCGAGCCGCTCGGTGGCGAGCTGGAGCGCGGTGAGGCTGTGTGTGGTGGCGAAGGCCTCCATGAGCGCGAGGCGTGTGACGCCGAGCTGGCCCAGAAACGCGCGGGCCTCGACGAGGGGGCGGTGGAACGGGGTCAAGAAGCTCGTCGTGGCGTCCTCGTCGCCGAGGATCGTGTACGCCGCGTCGTTGATGTGCTGTGGCCCCGCGAGCTGCTCCTCCGTGGTGCTCTCGCTGCTGTTGGCCGGCAGCTCAGACGCGCCGACCACCTTCGCCTCTAAGATCTCCATGGTGAGATCGATCATGGGCAGCACACGCTCGACGTTCTCACAGGTCAGGGGCAGCTCGCCCAGATCCGGGCGTCGGGCGAGGAGCGCGTCGAGGGCGGTCTCAGGGCCAGCGCTGAGGCTCAAGGGCCGCGTCCGCGCAGACATCCAGTGCAACAGATCCACTAGATACGCCGAGGGTCCGTGGATGGACTGACACCAGGCGCAGCGGGTGCCCGAGGGGGTGGTGAAGATCGTCGCGTACTCGGGGATGTCTGAGGCGGCTGTCGGCGTCCGTCTGCGCGATGAAGCCCAGTCGGGCTTGGCCCAGCGCGGGGTGGGCGGCGACGAAGAGGCTCGCCGCCGCGGAGGCCTGACTGCGCGCCTTGGCGAAGATCTGCTCGGCCTCAGCCTCGGAGCCGCCGTCGTCGATGTAGCGCTGGATGAACCGGGCGCGGCCGCCGCGCACCACGTCTTGGCCTGAGGTGACGCTGAGGTTCGCGAGGCGCTGAATCGCGCTGCCGGCGTTGATCGTGGGCGCCACACGCACCAGACGCTGCACCTTCCGTAAGGTGGCGAGCTCAGCGTCCGCCGTCTCGGTTGAGGTGGGCTCAAAGGCCGCCGACGTCAGCGCCGCCACACGAAGATCGAGCGTGGGGTTCGCGTCCAGCACGTCCTTCACGTCGTAGCCCGAGGGCATCGCGGAGGTCGTGGTGAGCAGGCCGCGCACCGCCGCCGAGGGGAAGGCCATCGCCGCGTTCTCGGCCAAGAGACGGCAGAGGTGGGCTCGCCAATCCGCGCTCGTCGCGCCCTCCAGACCGTCGGGGAGATCCCCCGTCGCGATCAGCGCCACCGCCGTCGTCCACGTCGCGGCGGGCCAGCTCGCGAGGGTAGACACAGCGGCCGTGCCAAGTGTCGTGTGTATAGCGGCCACGACGGGCGCGCTGCCCAGACAGATCGTGCCGAGCTGCACGAGGCGCTTCGCCATCGCGACCGCAGGCGCGCCGATGGTCGTGCTGGACACCTCGATCGCGGCGATGTTGGTCCACAGCGTCTCATCGCTGCCGGTGAACCCGGCGATCTCTTCACAGATCGGGGTCACCCAGTCGACCGGGGTACCAACAGGATTGTAGAGAATATCAGACAGGCGTAAGATCGCCCCGAGGGTGTCCGGCGCGTCGCGGTTCATCCACGCGGCCTGGGCGCTCTTCAGCTCAGCCGTCAGCGCCGCGCCAGTCATCGTCCCGTCGATAACGTTGAGGCGGATCGCGCGGGCGTGCGCGGAGACCAAGGCGGACGGGAGGTGCGTGAGCAGCTTGTGCAGCACCTTCGGGCAGTCCTCACGCAACAAGCCGTACAGATCCTCGGCGGGGATGCTCACGCCTTCGGACTCCAGCACGTTGTGCATGGACTCTGCGCGGGCGCGGTCGGCGACCTGCTGGAGCGGCCAGTCGGCCCTGGCGCTCAACCAGACGAGCTTCTCCATCGTCAGGTTCAAGAGCGTTCCGTCGAGCCCGCCGACGTAGTGCGGGTGGGAGGACGCGCTGGGGTGGAGCACCTTGGAGAGATCCGTGGAGATACGCTCAAACTCCGAGGGGCCGCGCAGCGTCTCGTTGCAGAGGTAGACCTCAAACCGATGCGCCCCGCCGTTGAACTGGTAGCGAACGGCGGACTGGCCGAGAAGGGTCGTGTTGGTGGAGTCATAGATCTTGACCAGCACGTCCGCGGGAAGGCTCGGCGAGCTTGTGAACTTGAACCAGCCCGTGGACCCCGTGGTTGCCTGGATGGTTGGAGCAGAGAACTCCTGAACACCCGCCAAGGAAAAATACGCGAGCCTGACCCACAGGCCCGAGAGCGCCGTGCCGTCCACATGCCTCACGAAGCCGTAGAGCCCCGTCGGAGCGCCGCCAGGAAACAGCTCCGCGGGGACCACCTCGCTCGGCGGCAGGCAGTTCTCAGGCCGCATCGCGCAGACGATCAGATCGCGGTTGTCACGATCCGCGTGCAGCCGAACGTCGCCGTGAACCTCAAGGCGCAGCGCGCCATCATAAACCTCGATCTCAAGCACCCCGCTGACCGTCGATGTGTCTAACGCGGAGAGATCAAACGAGAAGCGCCCCGCCGGGTCCGTGGTTCGCTCATCGAGCACGACGGCGCCTCGCGACAAGCCCGTGGTCAAGAGCCGGACACGCACCCGCGCCATCGGCAATCCCGGCCCCGTCGGGCTCGCGGGGTTCTCCTGAACGACGACACCGACCACACGGCGACAGTTGGCCATGACCACTCCAAACAGTGAGAGAGGACGACGAGAGGCTAAGATGTGCTCAGAGACGACGGGTAACGGCGAGGATAGAAGAGGGCTTGGGTGAACCTGAGTGACCTGAGGATAGCCTGAGGGTTCGAGATCTTGTCTACAAAAAGTTCATCGGGGACAGCACTTGTCCGGCTGGGACCCAACACGGCGGGCGGCGCGTGAGCGCGCCCTCTTGCGATTCTCGGGCTTCATGGCCGCGATGCTGACGGCGATCATGGACTCTGCTCTTGACGGTGCCGAGAGGATCCTGAGACGGCGTGGTGGGCGCGATCCTGTGGTGAGCGGCAGGAGGGAGGCCTGGGCGGGCGATCGGGGTAAGCGCCGTGGGAGGCGAAGGCCCTCCTTGCCCGAAGCTGTGCCGACGGGGCGCTAGGCCATGAAGTGGAGAGGTGCGCGGGCCAGGGGCCCTCTGCGACCGCCCCTCCCCAGCGCCGCGCCGCCGCGGTAGCGCGCGGCCTCACCCCCGGCGCCCGCCAGGGCATTGGGGGCTACCGCGTCGTCGCGCGCCCCCGCTCGTGTCCTCCGAGGACTTGACGAGTGAGCGCACGGCGACGCCCGAGCGCGCGTGGGCCAGCGGCCTCACCCTGGCGCGCTCGGGCAGCACGAGCCTCGGCCAATCGAGGGCCAGGTCATACGTCTGCTCGCCCACGCGGCGCGGGCAGGGTCACCCGGCGGCGGGAGCTGGCGAAGGGTGACCGCGGCGACGGAGGGCTCGGGCTTCTGGAGCACGATCAGACGCAGGCCATGCAGCGCACACATCCGCCGCACGCGGGGTAGGAGCGCGTAGGTGTGCGCCCGCTCGAAGCCGGGGTCGGAGAAGACCACGGCGTCCACGTCGGCGGGTCGCAGCGGGCGGCCCTCAGCGACGAGCCTGCCCTCAATCAGCGGCGCGAGCATCGGCAAGGAGTCACGGACCAGGCCCATGTTCAGAGTGACGATGCGCACGTCCGCGCGGCGCGGCGCCCGCGCGAAGAAGCCCGCTGCGTAGCCCAACGACACCCCCGGCTGCGGCGCGGCGGTGAGCCGGGCCTCCAGCGTCGAGCAAGGTGTGGGGCATCATGGCCCGTCAAAACGCCGTGATCCCGCGCGCCCGCACCGCGTCGAGCACCGGCTCAGGCGGTCGTGGGCCCCACGCCCAGCCGCTCATCTCTTGCGCTTCTTGGGCTCGTCCGGCGGGTCAACCAGATCCCCCACCAGCGTGTCGAGCTGCTGAATCAAGCCGTGCTGCGTGTTCACCGCCACCACGACCTCATTCAGCCGCGTCTCCAGCGCGGTGAGACGCTCATTGATCTGCCGCTGCTCTCTCATCGCCCCCCGGGACGCCTTCATCTCGGTCACCGTGGTCTCCAGCCCGTCCAGACGCCTGCCAAGATCCCGCACAGACTTGTGGGCCGTGTCACGCGCCCGACCTTGCTCCTCCGTGGCCGCCTTCAGCGCCTGGCTGGTCTCCGTCTGGGTCGCCTTCACCGCACGCTCCAGCGCGTCAAGGCGCGTCTCCATCATGCGGGCGGCGCTCTCCAGGCGGGCCTCGATCGCCTCAAGCCGCGCGTCGCTCGCCGCGAGGGCGCTGACGTTGACCGCTGGGCTTGGGGCCGCCGCCTCCCGCACCCGACGCGCGTTGGCCTGCCCCCGGCAGCGGTCAGAGCAGAACTTGGCGTCCCGCCTCGCTGGGGTGAACGACTTGCCGCACTCCTCGTTCTGGCACCGCTTGATCATCCTGATCTCCCGCGCTCGGTGATGGCCTGCTGTCTGTAACGTCCTGGGCTCTGGGGCGTGTGCTGGGCAAAGCACACGTTGCTTACCCCCTCCAGCATACGATCAGAGGCCGTTTCTGCTTGCCGTAGGACCAAACGGTTAAACGGATCACAGCGCAACGGATCGTGTGGAAGTGACGTTCAAGCTCTTTAATAACCGTTTGTCGTCGCCTATCCGGATATAACCGAATACAACCGGATCAAGACGTTTACGAGGGCCTTGGGGAGCAACCTCGGGGCGCGGAGCGGCGGCCTGCGCGGGCAGAGCGGCCCGGAGCGACCCCAGGCGGGTCAACGCCGCTCGACGAGCGCACCTGGCCGCCGGGGGCTGGCGAACGCACGATGAGGCTCGCGGTGAGCCCCCAGCCGCAAGATCCGATGAGTGGCCCGCCTCGCGCCGTCACCTTCAACCCTACGCTGAGCCTCATCGCCCGCCAGCGCACCCGGCTCGGCGGGCCGCTCAAGCACCGGCACGACGGCGCCGAGCCCAGCCCCACCAACGCCATCGTACACCCCAGCTCAATGAGCGTGAAGCCGTCGACAAACGGTTAGATTCCCCTCCAAGCATCACGAATCTCGTGTGGAACGCGCCGACCCGCTTAATCTGACCTCCAAGTCGATATCCGCTGGCACCGGCCCACCGGGGCGGAGCCCGAGCCGCCGCCGGGCCGCACCCACGCCCGAAGTTACCAGACCAGCAAGCTCGCCCAGCCTGGAAACGCGCCACCCCGCCAACACCTCACCGTCGTGGCCCTCCGAGCCGCGCCGTCGCCACGACGACCGCCTGCTCCATCGCCACGAGCCTCTGCTCCAGCGCCCCCAAGAGCGTCGTCACCCGCAACAACTGCGCCTCGATCTCTCGGATGCGCGCGTCTCGCCGCCGCCCTTCAGTCGCGGCGGCCCGCGCCCGCTTCGCCTGGGCCGCGACCTCCGCGTCGAACCGCGCCGCCAGCTCCGCGACGGTCTCGGCGGCTTGGTCCCGCCCGACCCGCAGCTCCGCCGCCAGCTCGCCGAGCCCGCGCACCGCCTCCACCCGCGCGGCCTCCAGCGCCGTCTCGACCCCGCGCACCCGCCGCTCCAGCCTCGCCGTCGCGGGCGTCGTCGGCGTGTTGACCGCCGCTTCGCCGCCAGCTCCCGGGCGAGACCGCGCCAGCAGATGCTCACGCCGATTCTTGAGCGTATGCGCCCGCGCCCGACAGCTCGCCGAGCAGAACCGTGTGTCCCGCCGCTTCGCGATGAACGGCTTCCCGCACTCCTCATTCTCACATGGCTTGACCACCTTGATCTCCTGTCCTCGACGTGCTCCGCGAGAGTCTACCTCACCTTACGCACCCCAGAGCCCTCGAAAAACTCCAGCAGTTACGGACACAAACAACTTTCTCTGAAAATTGATCAAATCGCCATTGTCTCACCCCCAAAGATTATGTAACACTATCTCCGGTGCTCCTCAGCACCACCTGACACCCTAACCCAAGCCGAAACGGGCCCGGCGGAGATTGCACCCTCCACCGGACCCCGGAGCCGAAGATGCATAGACATCAACGACCCCGGCGAGCAGTACAAGACTGCCCGCCTCTTGAACATAATTCCCGAGTTCGCTCCGACGCCAGCAAGCCGCCGTCGAGCGAGGCCCCAGAGCCCCCGCCAGAGCCGCCCTTCGTGACCTAAACCCAGGTCACAGGCTCATTCTCGGCGTATAGCGCCAACGCCAGCGATCTCCGCGCGATCCTCTCGCGTGGCGATCCTTGCCCGGGCTCTGCCCACGATCCCGCGCCCTCCAGCGGGGGATCCCGGCTCGCCCCTGGCCTCCCTGCGTCCGCCCGCTCTGGCCGCGTCGTCCGCCCGACGACCCGACCCAAGGCCGCGCTCTGTCCAGCACAGACAACCCAATCAACTCGGGAATCAAACACATGCCAACCTCCTCCCAGCCCCAGCTCACCGACCCCCAGGCCCTCAGCCTGGACCTCTACGCCCAGCTCCTCCAGGCCCGCGACCGCCTCGACGACCTCCTCCCCATCGCCGAGCGCGCCTGCACGAACGCCGAGGCGCTCACGATCTCCACCCTTCAAGGCACCGACGCCGACCCGCGCCCGCTCATGCTCGACCTCACACACCTTCAGTCCCATCTCGACGGCCTCACACTCAACGTGAGCCGCGCCGCGACCCTTCAGACCGCTCTCTGCGTCGAGCAAGCCACCATCCCGGCGCACACCCCGCCGCGCCCGCTCCAGCAAGGCGCTGAGGCGCTCGTCCCGCTCACCGAGGCCATCACCACCCTACGTCATGCCGTCGGCACCGGCCCCCGCCGCCTCGACCAGCAGGCCCGCGCCGCCCAGGCGCTCCTCATCCACCTCACACGGACCCTCCGCCAGCGCCCGCTCACAGACACCGACCTCGCCCCGCTGCACGAGCTGCACACGAGCCTTCGCGGCAAGCCCGACGCGCTCCAGACCGCCCATGATCACCTCGGCGAAGCCCTAAACGCCCTGGCCGCTACCCGCAACGCCACCTCCAACCCTGACGAGGTGCGCTGATGACCACGCCCACCAAGCTCATCCGCGCCGTCGGACGCCGCATCTGCACACTCCGCGAGCTTCGCGGCCTCACCCAACGCCAGCTCTCCGAGCGCGCCGGAGTCGGCCACGCCGAGCTGAGCAAGATCGAGAACGGCCAGCGCGCCGCGAGCCTCATCACCCTCGACGCCATCGCCCGGGGGCTTCAGTCGAGTCTGACTGTGCTTCTCGACCACGAACAGCCTCTCGACGACCTCCGCGACATCGAGGGCGCCTTGACGCTCCTCCGAGACGCCGAGCCCGCCCAGCGCGACAAGGCGATCCGCGTGATCAACGCCATCTTGATCGCCAGCGCCGAGACGCCGCCGGAGGACAAATGACCTCCGACACAGACACCGACGCCCTCAAGGTCCGCGTCGGCGCCCGCTTGCGCGCCCTGCGCCGAGCCCGCGACCTGAGCCAACGCGACGTCGCGTCCCTGCTCAACACCGACGCCGCCGAGGTCAGCCGCCACGAGTCGGGCGCCCGCTGCCCGTCCGTGCCGCTCCTCGCCCGCTACGCCGAGGTGCTTGAGGTGCCGATCTACGAGCTGCTGCGCTTCGACGAGCCCAGCTTGACCCTCGGCTGAGCGAGCCCCAACACGCGGCGCCCGCCTCCTGGTCTCAGCGCCGGGAGGCGCGGCGCCTCAAGCCGTAATCGCGCCCATAGCCGACGATGAAGGCGGTTCAACCGTCCTTCCACACCGACGCACCCCGCCCAAGGCGTACTTCCACGTCAGCGGGGTCCGCCGAAACGAAACGTAACTATTTTTGCGGCCCATCTCGTGCTCCTCACGAAACGTAACTCTGGACCGCCTGAAATCGACCACGTCCATAACGCCATCGTAGCCCCATCACACACCCCAGAAACGTACTCCACACCCATGCTCGCCAGTTCTCCACATGACACGTCACTTACCAGCCGACGCGCCTCGTTGACCCGTACTTCCGCGTACTTCCCAGTACTTCCGCACGGAGTTTGGTCAACGATTTTTCGCGCCTCTTTGCTGCCAATCGGCAAGCCTAAAGGCACGCCACGGCCAAGCCCGACCGGCGGCGAACCTCCCTCGACGCGGACCCCTATGCCGACCCACCCGAAGACGGACACCCCAACCGCCGACCCCCACGAGCCCATCGCCCGGCTCCAGCTCCGCGCGGCCCTGTTCGCCGCCCCCGACACGCTCGTCACCGCCAAAGAGTTCGCCCGCGCCATGGGCGTCCGCCGACTGTCCGCGTCCCAACAGCCAGCGACGGCCCGCCCCATCGGCGGCAGCCTCCGCGCCCCCTTCCGCGACTGGCTGGAGGCCATCGGCGCCGCCTCCACCCCCAAACGCCACAGAGGAGCCCCATGAACAAGCCCCGCTACAAACGCCCCGCCGCCATCGACCTCGGCGATCTCCACGTCTCCATCGTGCGCGGCCCCAACGCCGAGGGCCGCTGGTACTGGCGCGCCCGCGACGCCGACCGCGCGACCGTGTGGACCGGCTGGGCCACCCGCGACGAGGCCGCGCGGGAGGGCGCGGCGATCTTGGCCCGCCCCCAACCCAGCCCCACCCAGCCCGGCCTCAAGACCGTCGGTGAGCTGATCGCCGCGTGGCTCAGCGCGCAGCGCAGCCGCCCCGACCTCAGCCCAAGCACCCTCATCAACTACACCAACCGCGCGAGGCACCTCACCGCGCAGCTCGGCGATCAGTCCATCTCAGCCCTCAAACGTGAACATCTGGAGCGCTACGTCGCCGCCCGGCTCGAAGACTACGCCTCCATCCGCTCCGTCCGAGGCGATCTTGTCTCCCTTCGTCACGCATGGCGTGTGGGTGTAGAGCGCGGCCTCATCCCTTACGGTCAGCCGCCGCAGATCCGGCTGCGCATCGACGAGCGAGTCTACACGGCGAACCACCGCACCCCGACCCCTGACGAGGTCGCCACGGTGATCTCGGCGCTGGACGGCGAGGAGGCCCTCATGGTGCAGCTCCTTGCCGCGACGGGCGCCCGCGTCGGGGAGGTGCTCGCCCTGCGGCGCGACCAGATCGACCCCGCGCGGGGCCTGCTGCGCCTCGACGGCAAGACCGGCCCCCGAGACTTCCCGCTCACCGAGGGCCTGCTGCGCCTCGTCGCGGGTCGCCTGGACGGCACCCACACGCCCTTGATTGTGCCGACCGTCGATCATCCGCAGCAGCGCCTCCGCTACGTCCTGACGCGCGCCTGCGACGCCCTGGGCGTCCCGGTGTTCACCCCACACGGTCTCCGCCGCATGGCCGTTGACCGCATGGCCCGCGCGGGCGTTGAGCCCGCCGTCGCCGCGAGCATCACCGGACACGATCCCGTGGTGATGCTCAAACACTACCGCGTCGTCACCGACGACGATCTGCGGCAGGCCGCGCAGCTCGCCGACTTGGGTCGGGTCATTCGTCTCACGCCCCGTCTGGAGGCCGCCCCATGAACAGCCTCACCAACAACGCCACCACACGTCCCAAACCCTTCACCGTGAACGGCCTCTCCTACGGCGTCGTGCGCGGCCCCAACGCCGCCGGGGAGTGGTACTGGCGCGCCCGTAGCGGCGACGGCGTGACCGTCTGGACCGGCTGGGCTACCCGCGCGGCCTTGGTCCTGTCTTGTCAGCACATCGAGCCCAAGGCCGCCCCGCAGCTCCGCACGATCGAGCAGCTCTTGCAACTGTGGCTCGATGCACGAGCGAACGACCCTCAGCTCAAGGCGGGCTCGTGGGAGTGTTACGCGCGTCGGGTTCGTGCGTTGTCCCAGAGCATCGGCGCGCTCCCCGTCGCGGAGCTTGGCCACCCAACGATGGACCGTGCGCGAACGGTCCTCGCGGCGCGGGGCATCAGCCCCCGAGGGATCGTGCAGCACCAGCGCACGCTGCGCGCCGCCGTCGTCTGGGCGACCGAGCAGGGCCTCCTCCCGCCGACCTTGGTGCCCATCGACCGCGCCACGGGCGCCCCCAAGGCCCGCCGGGATCACACCCCCACGGACACCGAGGCCGCCGCCGTGATCGGCCTCCTCGACGGCGACACACGCCTCGCGGTGACGGTGATGGCGGTGACCGGCGCCCGTGTGTCCGAGGTCACCACGCTGCGCCGATCCGCGATCGACCTTCGCGGCGGCTGGCTGCACCTCAACGGCAAGACCGGCCCGAGGCGCTTCCCGCTGGTCCCTGAGCTGAGGGCGCTCTTGGCGCCGCGCGCCGACCGCAGCGAGGCGCCCGTCTTCCTGTGGCCCGTTCAGTCTCCCAACCTCCTGATCCACCGCCAGCTTCTCGCGGCGTGCTCCCGCTTAGGCCAGCCCGAGTTCACCGCACACGGCCTGCGCCGCATGGTCGTGAACAGCCTCCTTCGGGCGGGGGCTGACATCAAGGCTGCCGCCGAGCTGATGGGCCACACGGCGGAGGTGATGCTCAAACATTACCGTCGCGTCTCCAACGATGACAAGGTCGCTGGCGTCTCAAAGGCCGGGCTGGGGGTGCCGTTGGTGGCGAAGGGGAGCGCCGGGCGACGCCGGGACGGGGCATAGGTTTTGGCACAACGGGGGATAGTCGGCGTTCAACCAACCCGTGATGAGAACACAGAGGCACAG
>JADKFE010000007.1 GCA_016717595.1 Deltaproteobacteria bacterium
CACCCTCAGCGCCCCATTCCAGCCACAAGAGCGCCCCACTCACCCCGCTCAATCCCCTCCCCACCCTCTCTCAGCACCCCATCCTTCGCCCACGCCGTCAACAGCCGCAGCGCCTCCCCCGGCACGCCGCCGCTCTCCCGCCAGAGCTGGTCACACAACGTCTCCGAGAGCCCCAACCCCTCCCCAAACGACTGCCGCAGGTCGTCGATCGCCAAGGGCCCCAAGGTCACGCCCTCGACACCCTCACGCTCGAGCAGCTCGGCGAGGGGCCCCACGCGGAGGTCCTCGGGGGCGCAGCGCACGAGCACCAAGGCCGTGAGCGCCTCGTCGGGGTCGAGCACGGCGTCGAGGAGCTCGGGCAGGCCGTCGGCGTGGGGGTCGCCGGTGATCTGCAGGAGGGGCACGCGGCGGCGGGCGGCCTGGCGGAGCTGATCGAGGGTGACGTCGGGCCAGGGGCGGCGGCCGCTCGTCGGCGTCGGCAGGTGCAGGCTGAGGTTGTGGGTGACGCCGAGCTCATGGGCCCGCTGGCTGATGAAGCTCGCCACACGCTCTCGGCCTGAGCCCGGCGGACCGGCGAGCAGCACCACCCGGCCTTGTTCACGAGACGCCACCCGCCAGAGGTTGGTCCACACGCGGTCGAGCACACGGTCGCGGCCCACCAGGGGCGCCTCACGCTGCTCCAAGACGCCCAGGCCTACGGCGACCGGGCGCGGCGGCGGGGCGATGCGGCGCTGGGGGCGCCAGGTGTCGGGCACCGCGGGGATGCCGGGCCGGGACTCCACCGGCGAGCGCGGCGGGGTGGGGCCTGAAGGCACCACGGCGCGGCGCTCCCGGGGCAGGGTGGGCTCTTGGGAGAGCATCGACGGCCGATAGCGCCGGGCCTGGGGCGAGAGCGCGTCGCCCAGGCTGTTGAGATCGGCCAAGGCGTCGGCGGCGCGTTGGTATCGATCCTCGGGGTGTTTTTGTAAGAGGCGCCGCACCCAGGCCTCGAAGTCGAGCGGCACGGGCTCCATCGGCTTGAGCCGGGGCAGGGGCGCGTAGAGCTGGCGGGTGACGACCTCCTCCACGGGGCCGTTGCCAAAGGGCGGCGCGCCCATGGAGCGGGTCCAGGCGATGCAGCCCAAGGCGTAGAGGTCTGTCCAGGGGCCTAGGCGCAGCTCGCCCTCGCGGAGCTGCTCTGGCGCCATGTACGCCGGGGTGCCCCACTGGAAGTGCTCGTCGTCGGGGTCGGGGCGGTGGCCGGGCTCGATGCCCTCGGGCTCGACGAGGGGCCACAGCTCGGGGCGGTGCAGGCTGTGCCGCTGCCAGGGGCCGATGGAGAGGCCGAAGTCGGAGAGCTTGGGGCGGCGGTCGCGGCCGACGATGAGCACGTTCGACGGCTTGAGATCGCGGTGCAGCACGCCCCGGGCGTGGGTGTGGGCCAGGGCCTCCAACAGCGAGCGCAGGAGGCGGCGCTCGACCTCCCAGTGCCGGGCCTGGGTGCGGTCGACCAAGGTGCCTTGGTCGGCGTACTCCATCGCCATCCACGGGCTGCCCGGCGTGATGCCTTCAGGCAGCCCCGGCGCGTCGGGCACCTCTCCGGCGTCGAAGAGCGTGACGACGTTGGGGTGATCCAAGGCGCAGATCGCCCGGACCTCGTTTAAGAACGCGGCGCGCTGGGTGGGCTCCCGAGAACCTTCAGCGCTGAGCACCTTCACCGCGACGGTCAGCGGCGCCTCACTCGGGCGCCGGGCCGGGGCCGATCCGCGCCACACGACGCCCATGCCGCCCGTGGCGATGGGCTCTTCGAGGGTGAACGCGCCGAGGTGGGAGGACGGTAGACGCACAGGGTTGGAGTATATGAGCGTCGTCGGCGCTTGTCCTGAAAATCCGCGCGGCGGCCCAACCACCCCGAGGGCTGGATATAAGAGGCGGCCCCGCGGTGGAGCCCATGATGCACTCCAAGAGCCCCGTAGATCCCACGATGCTGGGGCGTGAGGCGCTCGGCGCCTGGCGCGACGACCAGCCCAAGAGCTTCTTTGACGCCGTCCCGCTGCTGACGCGCCTCATGCTTCGCGACTGGAGCGAGGCGGAGCGCGCGCGGCGCCTGCCCGCGCTCACGGCCTTTGGGCTGGCCGCGGCGGGGCCCCTCGACGCCGCGGTCACCGAGAACAACCTGCACCGAAACCTCCCCGTGCTCGACCCTTACGACGGCGTCGGGCGCCGCCAGAAGGCCATCGATCACCACCCGACCTACCACGAGGCCGGGCGCCTCATCTACGGCTCCGGCGTCATGGCGGCCTATGGGGAGTCGCCCACGCCCCACCAGCACATCCTCTCGTTGTTCTTCTTGTCGAGCCATGTGGGCGAGGGCGGCCACAACTGCCCCTTGGCGTGTACGGCGGGGGCGATCCGGGCGATTCAGCGCGTGGGCAGCCCCGCCCAGCGCGCCTGGGCCCTGCCGCGCCTGCTCGATCCCCGCTGGGACACCAACTTCACCGCCGCGCAGTTCCTCACGGAGGTGCAGGGCGGCTCCGACGTGGGCAACAACGGCGTGCTCGCCCGACCCGCTGAGGGCGGCGGGGTCACCCTGCACGGCGAGAAGTGGTTCTGCAGCAACGCTGACGCCGACGTGATCCTGCTCACCGCCCGGCCCGAGGGCGGCGCGGCGGGCACCCGGGGCCTCGGCCTGTACCTCATGCCCGAGCGCCTGCCCGATGGCACCTTCAACCACTACCGCCTGCGCCGCCTCAAGGACAAGCTCGGCACCCGCAGCATGGCCTCGGCGGAGATCGACCTCAACGGCGCCTGGGCCGAGCCCTTGGGCCCCGTGGAGCACGGCTTCCGCACGACGATGGAGGAGGTGATCAACACCAGCCGCCTGTACAACGCCTTCTCCGTCGCGGGGCTCGCCAGCCGCGCCTTGCTCATCGCCCAGGGCTACGCACACCACCGCCGGGCCTTTGGCCAGCGCATCGTCGATTACCCCCTCGTCGCCGAGACCCTCGCCTGGATGCGCGCCGATGTGGAGGGCGCTCTGGCCGCGAGCTGGCTCCTCGCCGGGATTCAACAGCGCCTGGATCTGGGCCAGAGCGACGAGGCCGAGCGGGCGTTCTTCCGTGTGGCGCTGAACCTCAACAAGCTGCGCACGGCGATTCAGGCCCACGACGTGATCCTGCGGGGGATTGAGGTCTTGGGCGGCAACGGCGCCATCGAGAGCTTCTCGGCCTTGCCGCGGCTGTTGCGCGACAACGTCGTCTGCGAGAACTGGGAGGGCACCCACAACGTGCTCCGGGCCCAGGTGCTCCGCGACGCGCGGCGGCTGGGGGTTCACCAAGGCTTCTTTGAGACCCTGCGCGCCCGGCTAGACCCCGCGCTCGTGAACCCCGTGGCCCAGGCCTTCGACGCCACCCTGGCCCAGCCCGAGGGCCTCGACACCCTTCGGATGCGCGGCGTGGCCGACCGCATGGCCACCTTGGTGCAGCTCGCCGGGCTCCAGGGCATCCCCCACGAGGGCACCCAGGCCCGGGCGGAGCTGCTCACGCGGCGGCACCTCGTGGGCGGCGGCGACGGCACACTGGCGGAGACGGACAACTATCCCGCGCTCTTGCGCCGGGCGGAGGCGCCATGAGCGAGGTGGAGCGCCTTCAAGCGCGCATTGATGATCTCGAGATTCGCCACGCCTTTCAAGAGGACCTCATCCGCCAGCTCGACGAGGTCACCCAGGTGCTTCACGACCGCCTGGACACCTTGGCGCGTGAGGTAGAGACGCTGCGGGCCCAGGTGGCCCAGCCTACGGGGCAGGCGAACCGCGCCGAGGACGAGCTGCCTCCGCACTACTGAGGGTCGGCGAGCGGCGCAATAATCCGGTGGCCATGGTTGAAGTCTCGGGATCTTCCTGGTATATCCCGAAGCTTGATCCGCCATTGCCACGGAAGCCTCGACGTGAACCTGCGCCACGCCCCGGACACGGCCCTCTCGCCCGACCCGCCCAAGGACTACGACGCCCTCGGCCGCGCGCTGGCCGAGGCCCAGGACGTGCGCCGCCTCTGGGGCCTCACCTTGGGCTATCTGCGCGCGCGCCGCGGGATCGTCGGCGGCGTGTACATGCTCAACCGCCGTGAAGACGAGCTGCAGCGCCTGACCACCAGCGACGAGCGCGAAGAGCTGCGCCTGTTGAGCAACTCCTTCGGCCTCCAGACCGACGTGGTGTGGGAGGTGCTCAGCAGCGGCGCCCCCTTCCAGTACAACCTGCCCGAGCCCGAGCCCGACGACGATCTCAACGTCGCGGCTTGGTCCCACGGCATTCGCCACTGCGCGATCTTCCCGTTGCGCCGGGGCGCCGTCGCCTGGGGCCTCGCGCTCTTCCCGCAGAGCCGGCCGTTCACCGAAGATCAGATGGCGGAGCTTGACCTCGTCATCCGCCTCACCTGCGCCCACGACCTCGCGATTCAGGCGAGCGCCCGGCACACCCTCGCCGACGGCATGCTCAACGCGCTGATGAGCGCCTCTGACCAAGGGGTGATCGTCGCGTCTGAGTCCGGGGAGATCCTCTACTACAACGACCGCCTCGCCGCGCTCTCCGGCTGGTCTCGCGCCGATGTTGACCGCGTCGGCTGGCTGAACTTGGCTTACCCCGACCCCACCTACCGCGCCCAGGTCACCGCGACGCTCCGTGAGCTGCTTCGCTCCGACGGGTACCGCGCCCGCTGGCTCATCACCTGCCGCGGCGGCGACGAGCGGCCCGTCGAGGTCTCGACCCGAGCCGTGTCCGACCCGCTCACCGGAAAGCGGGTGCTCATGGGCACCTTCCGCGATCTCTCCGAGCCGCGCCCCGTCGGGATCGAGCCGCCCCCCGCTGCCGCGCCGAGCCGCCTCGTGGAGACGAGCGGGTGTGGGTGGCCGATGAGCTGGGTGAGCTCGTGGACCTCGCGGGCATCCGCCTGCGGGGCCTCGGGTACGAGGTGCGCACCTTCCAGCGCGCCGATGAGCTGCTCAGCGCCGCTGAAGACGCCTCGGCCCCCAAGCCGCACCTGCTCATCCTCGACGTGGGCCTGCCCGACCGCGCCCCGTCGAGCCTCGCCCACCAGCTCCGCCTGCGGGGGGTGACCGCGCCGATCCTCTGGACGTCGAGCCTCACCCCGGAGACCTCGGGCATGACCCCCGAGGTCAACGAGGGCTTCTTGAGCAAACCCTACACCGGCAAAGAGCTGGCCCAGGGCGCGCGCGGGCTCCTCGATCGTTGGCCCGCCCTGCGCCGCTGAGCCTCACCGGCCTCAGCGCGGCGCCGCCTTCGTCGGGGTCGGGGCAGGGGAGGGCACTGTCTCCGCCGCGTCGATGAGCAGCGGCGTGTCCCCGTCGGTGACGATGATCTTCGTGTTCGGCGAGCTGGCCAGCTCCTGAAACACGGCGAGGGACTGCCAGGCGATGATCTCCTCATTGAGGCTCTCGGTGAGCAGGCGGTGGGCCTGGGCCACACCTTCGGCCTCGATGCGGCGGCGCTCGGCCTCTTGTTGTTCTTGGAGCAGCACAAACTCCATCCGCTGCGCGGCCTGCTCGGCCTCTAGCTTGTCTTCGATCGCCGCCTGCAGCCCCGGCGGGAGCTGAATGCTCTTGAGGAGCACGTTCTCGATGGTGAAGCCGCGGGGGGCGAGGATCTCGTCCATGCGGGTCTTGATCTCGTGCTCGATGTCTTGGCGGGCGCTGGTGTACATGTCCTTCGCCATGAACCGGGCGCAGACGTCCGCCGCCGCCGAGCGGAAGACGCTCAGGATCATCACCTCCTCGTAGTTCGTGCCGATGGTGCGCACGATGTCGTCGGCGTAGTTGGGATCGATGCTGTAGAGGATCGAGATCTCCGCCCGGATGTTGAGGCCCTCGCTGCTCGGCAGGTCGAGCTTCACCTCCAGGTTCACCGTGCGGGTGGGCAGGGCGATCACCCGGCTCACGAGCGGGTTGTAGACCACGGGACCAGGCTCGTAGACCTCGGGGGCGAGGCGGCCGAGCCGCGTCTTCACCCCCACCTGATCGGCGTGGATCACCGCGCAGCCGGTGAAGAGGGAGAGCGCGGTGGCGGAGAGGGTGAGTCGGGTGACGTTCATCAGTCCTCCGGGGGCTTCGAGAGATCATATGCTCATATTTTAATGTATGCGCGTGACGATCTTTCGCACCTCCGCCCCCAGCGTCAAGGCCAAAACACAGAGCCCCCGGAGATTGGCTCCGAGGGCTCGTGACGTCTCAACGATGGGGCGCCCGGCGCAGGCTTAGAAGCAGCTCCGCGCCGAGGCCGTGGCGACGGTGTCCTCTTCGACGACCAGGGCCTCAGGCCAGCGGATCGTGGCGACGCTCCACACCTCGTTGCGCTCCAGCACGCGGCTGTAGGTCTCGACCAAGGTGCCGTAGATGTAGAACCGCACCGTGGCCGTGGTGGCGCCGTCGCCGTTGTCGTCGAAGTAGTGGACCCGCACGGGGTACTCGCCGGTGTAGGGCTCCTCGACGTTGATGTTCTCGGGGCCGTAGCCAGAGAGATCGTCGATGTCGAGGCGGGGGTCGTCCAAGGTGGTGCTGCTGTCGCCCCACTCGGGGTGTGGGTTGCAGTAGGCCACGTCATCAGGCGAGTCAAAGAGCGACACGTCCGTGGCGTTCGACATGTGCAGGTCGAGGTCGGCCCGGGGGGTGTCCCACAAAAGCTCGACGTGGATCTGGTCTTGGGGGATGGCGTCGATGACGCAGCGCGCCGCCGCGGACTTGACGCCGATCTCGTTGGTGACCTGGAGGTGCACCTCGTACTCCCCGGCGATGTCCATGTACAGCTCGCTCGTCGTGCCGGCCGAGGCCTGGAGCGTGCAGGTGGAGCCATCGGGGCAGTCGTCGTCTTCGCCGTTGGGGAAGAACCAGTTGTAGTCGATGAGCGCGTAGCCCATGGGATCGACGCTGCCCGAGCCGTCGAGCACGATCGTCTCCGGCGGGGCGCCTACGCCGGGGCAGTCGATGTCGGCGATGGGGTACTCAAACGTGCTGCCGCCGTTGCCCACCACCTGAATCTGAACGGTGGACTCGTCGGGATCGTTCGTGGTGAGGGTGATCACGCCGTCGTCGCCGATCTCTTCGCCTTCAACATCGGGGATGTTCGGCGAGTACAGCACGATCATCTGCACGCTGCCGCCGGCCACGATGGTCTGACCGCGGGGGTCGGTGGCGATGGAGAAGTCGCCAGAGCCGGTCTGGGCCGTGGAGTTGATGGTCAGGTCGCCGTCGCCGGTGTTCTTGATGGTGACCCACTTCGTCGAGATCGTGCCCGGGGTGACGTCGCCGTAGTCCAGAGACATCGGCTCAAGCTCGATGTCGGGGGTGGGGCCGTCGCTGCCGATGCCGGTGACGGGCACGACCCACTCGGGGTAGTTGGGATCGTTTGAGTTGATCACCAGCTCAGCGTCATAGGTGAAGTAGTTCGGCGGCAAGAAGGTGAGGTTCACCACCTCGCGGTCGGCCGTGGGGTCTTCTTCAGTGTTGTTCCAGCCGATCTCGGCCTCGGTGACGTCTACGGCGTAGGGCACCACGCCGTCCCCACGCAGCACGATGCTGCTGATCTTCAAGGGCGCCCGCCCGCCGTTGATGATCTCGAGCGCCACGGTGGCGGGGTAGTCCTTCACGACCTCCCCGAAGTCCACCTCTGTGGGGCTCACAAGGATCTCAGGGAAGAGCTGATTGACGTTGTTCTCGGAGCCATCGCAGCCGGCGATGGCGAGAAGCGTGAGGGGAAGCCATGTCAGAAGGGCGCTGTTTTTCATGGTTACGTCTCCAAGCACGCATCATAGCGCCCCTTCCACAGCATCGCTACGCGAGAGCGCGGGTGAACCCACGCGGGAATCACTGCAAGGCCCATCGGGTTCACGTTAAGGTGGCTGAGATGAGAGGAGTCTTCACCCAATGCGACCCTTCCTAGCGCTCGGCTTGTTCACCGCCTGCAAAGGGTGCTTCACCTCTTGCTTCAACCCTGGGCTGCCCCCGGACCCTCCGGTAGACACCCAAGAGGAAGAGACGGAGACTGAAGACAGCCCCGTCGACACCACGCCGCCCGAGGACACCACGCCTCCGCCGCCTTGTGATCAGCCCGAGGTCGAGCCCAACTACAACACGTCCGTGGCCAACGAGATCGTGATGGAGTCTTTCGCCTGCGGAAACTTCGGCGAGAAGGGCGACTTTGACGTGTTCACGTTCTCGATGCCCGAGGGCGGCTGGCTCAAGATCGACGTCGACGCCGCCGACCGTGGCTCTGAGGCCGACCCGGTGATGAACGTCGAGTCCCAGCGCGGCTACAACGCCGCCGTGTACCGCGGCGCCACCTCCAACGACCCGCTCCTCGTCGTGCCCGTGGCCAAGTCCGATGTCTGGACCGTCTACATGACCGATGGTTACCAAGGCTTCGGCGAAGACCACGACTACCGCTTCTTGGCGTCCACCACGAAGCCGCCGACCACCTGGACCGACATGGAGTCCGAAGACCACGCCACCTGGGAGACGGCCCAGCCCATCGCCGTCGGCCAGCGCATCTTCGGCGTCGTCGACAGCGCCACAGAGTACGACTGGTACGCCTTCACCACGCCCATTGAGAAGTCCACGGTGGGCGTGAAGGTTCAGGCCCAAGGTTTCGGCTCGCCGCTCACCCCGCGCTTGCAGCTCTACTTCACCAAAGAGGGCACCGACGGCTTGCCCTACGACGTGCTCCAAGAGACCTGGGACAAGAGCAGCGCGAGCGCGAGCTTAGATCCCGACTTCACCCGCGCCGCAGGCGACGGCTCGATCTGGTACCTCAAGGTGCGGTACCGGCCCGAGACCCCCTACGGCGACCTCTACTGGTACATCATCGAGGTCGAGGTCACCTACTACTGACCCGGCCGCTCTCTGGAGGAGACCATGCGCATATCCATGCTGACTTTGTTGGCGCTCATCGCTTGCAAAGGAGATGAGGGCGACGACACCCCAACCGATGACTCGACGGTCACCGGCGACAGCGGCACCGACGACAGCGGCGGCGGTGACGACACCGACGACACCGAGGTTGAGATCCCCTGCGACGCCAAGCCCAAGGCGATCACGCCTCTGGAAGACCAAGAGGACGTCTTCTACCGGGATCCCCTCACCGTGCAGTTCACCGTGCCCGTCGAGGCCGATGACGCGGCGTTCATCCTCACCAACGCCGACACGGGCGAGGTCTACTCCCTCGAGACGGAGTGGAACGCCAGCGCCGAGATCGCCACGCTCACCCGCGCGGGTGGCCTGGCGGCGAGCGTGCGGCACAGCCTCGTCATCGACGTCTGCGGCGCGAGCTACGAGACCTTCTTCACCACCTCGTCCTATGGCGCCCCGCTGACCATCGACCCGGCGGAGCTGGTCACCCGCACCTACGTCATCGAGTTCGGTGAGGTCAACTTCACCGAGCCCGTCGGCATCGGCGGCTTGTTGTCGCTGTACATCGACGTGCCGATCCTCGTCGGCGTCACGGCGCTGGACGGCGTCGACATGAGCCTCGTCGGCGCCCAAGGCCGCGTGTCGTCCGACGGCGAGTTCTTCCAGCTCAAGAAGCTCGACGGCGAGTACATCCCCACCTGGGACTTCACCGGGGTCAACTTCGCCGAGCCGCCGTTCTTCTCCGCCGACAACGCGGGCATCACCATCACGTACAGCGGCGTGAGCATCCCGGTGTGGGACTTCCACCTCGAGGGCACCTTCGCCGCCGACGGCAGCTCCTTCGCCGGCGGCAAGCTCTGGGGTCTCGCCGACACCCGCGAGATGGACGCCCTGCTCGACCAGGACGACCCGGAGTACCTCTGCAACTTCGTCGCTGGCGTCGGCGCGGAGTGTGAGCCCTGCCCTGATGGCGAGAACTACTGCCTGTTCTTGCGTGGTGAAGACATCCAGGCGGCCTTGGTGCCCGAGGTCGAGATCGTGCGGCAGGACGCCTCCGGCCCGATCTGAGCGCGCTGCGGAAGCTCTGCACAAACTCTCCTCAGGCCCGGCGAAGCATGCTCGCCGGGCCTGCGCGATCGTGGGGGTACAAAGAGAGGGTCCACCAGAGGCTCGCTCAACATGCACCCAGTCCTCAGAATGATCGGGATTATCGTCGTCTTTGTGGTGTCCACCGTCGCGTGGCTCACCCTCGGCGGCATCACCCAAGGCCGCACAAACAAGCAGACCTACGAGATGGAGGGGCAGATCACCGAGCTGTGGGGGACACCCCAGGTTCAGCGGGCGCCGACCTTGGTGTTTCGTTGGGTGACTGAAGAGCCCTTCACCCGCACCGAGACCAAGGACGGAAAAGCCGTCGAGGTGCGTGGGGTGAACCGCATCGACCATGAGGTCTTGCGCCTGCCCGCCTCCACAGACGTCGAGGCCAAGCTCACCCTGGACCCGCGCCGCAAAGGCCTCGTGTGGTACGCGCTGTACGACGTCGACATGAGCGGCGCCTGGACCTATCGCCACGACCGCGATGAGGCGGGCTGGCTCGACGTGAGCTTCGCTTTCCCCGATCAGCAGGGCATCTACGACAACTTCACCTTCGTGATCAACGGCGTAGACCGCGCCCGGGAGCTCGTGCCCGAGAACGGCCTCGTCACCGCCCGGGTGACCGTGAACCCCGGCGACGTGGTGAGCGTCGGCGCCGGGTACAAGAGCCGCGGCCGCGACGAGTGGCGCTACAGCCCCACCAACAGCGTCTCAAACCTCGAAGACTTCCACGTCTCCGTGCTCACCGACTTCGCCGACATCGACTTCCCCACCCAGACCATGAGCCCGTCCACGAAGACCCAAGAGGGCACGGGCTGGCGTTTGGACTGGGACTTCGCCCAGGTCGTGACCGGCTATGGCGTGGGCATGGTGATGCCCCAGCGGGTGCAGCCGGGCGAGCTGGCCACGGAGCTGAGCTTCTCGGCGCCGGTGTCTCTGTTCTTCTTCTTCTTGGTGATCTTCATGCTCTCGATGATGCGGGGCATCGAGATTCACCCGATCAACTACGCGCTCATCGCCGGGGCCTTCTTCGCCTTCCACCTGCTCTTTGCCTACAGCGCCGACCACCTGCCCGTGGAGCAGGCCTTCGGGCTCTCAAGCGTCGTGAGCGTGGGCTTGGTGGTGAGTTACCTGCGCCTGGTCGTCTCCTCCCGCTTCGCCTTTGTCGAGGCCGCCATCGCCCAGCTCATCTACCTGGTGGGCTTCTCGCTGGCGCACTTCTTCGACGGCTTCACCGGGCTCACCGTGACCGTGCTCTCCATCGCGACCCTGTTCTTGCTGATGCAGCTCACGGGCCGGGTGCGCTGGAGCGAGGCCTTGGCGCGGTCCAATGAGGCGGCGACGCCCAAGGCCTGAGCCCGCGGTTAACCCCGGTAGTCCACCTGACGCGGCCGCTTCTCCCCGAAGCGGCGCGTCTCGTTGTGCATCTCAAACAGGAGCTTCTTGAGGCGGCGGTGCACCTGCTCGCTGAGCTGGGCCGCGGCGCGGTTGACGACGAAGCTGGGCAAGGCCCCCGCGGGGTCGAGGTGCCACAAGGCGCGCAGGCGGCAGCCCCAAGGCGTGAGGCTCAGCTCGTGGGCGGCGCGCATCGCCCGGGCGCGCACGATGCGCGGGTGGGTGGGCGCCTGAGGGGACTCGACGGAGCGGTAGGAGAACAGCGCCGCGCCGTCGGGCAACAAGGTCATGTTGCGTTGCAGCACCAACTCCCGGGGGTGAACCCCGGCCCCGGCGGAGTGGAAGATGAGGTGCAGGGTGTCGTTGAAGGCGTCGGGGCCTTGGAGCACCCGGCCTTTGTAGAACAGCGGGCTCCAGCGGCGCAGAAGGGGCAGCAGGTCGGCGGTGAGCGCGCGCAGGCCCAAGGCGAAGGGCGCCTGAATGTCGACCACGGCGAGCTGCGCGCGCAGCGGGCTCTCGGGGACGGCGCGCTCGGCGATCGTGAGGCCGAGCTCCTCTACGCGAGGCTCCCAGGCGGGATCGTCCATAAAGCGGAGATCATCGAGGGCCTGCGCCCTCAGAGGATCGGGGGGAGAGGCGGGGATCGGTCGGGCGGGGAAGACAGCGGCCATACGCGCTCGCTCGGTAGACCCGCCAAGTATAGCGGCAAGATCACGCGCTCTGCCAGTCGTGCTCATCGCGCATGTTGATGGGGTGGCGCTTGCCTCTCCGTGAGGCAGAGAATACCGGGATCCGCCGTGCTCGGAGAAGCTCATGTCGTCTCGCGCCGCGCTCCTCGCCTTCGCCCTCACCTGGGGCTGCTACTCCCCAGACGACCATGACGCCGCGTACGACCTCGCCTTCTGCGACAAGGTCTTCGAGTGTGAAGAGGACGACAACCTCCCGTTCTTGCCCTACACCACCGTCGAGGAGTGTGTGGTCTTCCGTGAAGACGCTCGGGCCGAGAGCGGCGGCACGTCCAGCGACGAGACCTGCGCGTTCGACGCCAGCGTCGGCAAAGCCTGCGTAGAGGACCTCACGGCCTTGCCCTGCCCGTCGTATGATGAGGGCCGCTTCCCGACGGCCTGCGCCCAGGTCTGCGGGCCGAACGAAGCGTCCGAGGGCTGATCTCGCCGAGCCTCCTGCGCCTTCTTCAACCTGATCGCCCAGCCCTGGGCTATCTTTGAGCGCCGCCCCAATCGGAGCGCCCCCGTGGCCCTGCCTGCCCCCATCGAGCAGTTCGGTAAATACCAGATCCTTGAGCGCATCGCGCGCGGGGGGATGGCCGAGATCTTCAAGGCCCGCATGGAGGGCATCGGCGGGTTTCATCGGCTCTACGCGATCAAGCGTATTCTGCCCAGCCTGAGCACAAACCGCGAATACATCGACATGCTCGTCGATGAGGCCAAGATCGCGGGCCTGCTCTCCCACGCGAACATCGTGCAGATCCTCGATCTCGGCGAGGTCAAAGGCCAGTACTACGTCGCGATGGAGCTGGTGGACGGCCCCGACCTGGGCCAGATCCTCGAGCGCTGCCGCCAGCGGGGCATCACCTTGCCTGTGCCCCAGGCGGTGTTTGTGCTCATCGAGGTGCTCAAGGGCCTGGAGTACGCCCACAAGCGCCAGATCCTCCGGGGCAACAAGCCCGTGCCGCTCAACATCGTTCACCGGGACGTCTCGCCCTCAAACGTGCTCGTGAGCTTGCAGGGTGAGGTCAAGCTCACCGACTTTGGCATCGCCAAGGCCAACGTGAAGGCCTTGGAGACGCTCTCCGGGGTGATCAAGGGCAAGTTTGACTACATGAGCCCCGAGCAGGCCAGCGGCGAGGACGTAGACCCCCGCACGGACCTCTTCGCCGCGGGTGTGCTGTTCTATGAGCTGCTCTGCGGGACGCACCCCTTCCACCAGAAGAGCGAGATCAAGACCATCGAGGCCATCCGCCAGGGCGAGTACACGCCGCCGAGCGCGGTGAACTCCGTCGTGGATTACCCCCTGGAGGTGATCATCGACCGCGCCTTGGCCCGGGACCGCGAGGCCCGGTACGCCACGGCCACGGAGTTTAAGGACGCCCTGAACCGCTACGCCCATGACGCCGGGTTCATCTTCACGCCCGCCACCTTGGCCGGCTTCTTGAAGGGGCTCTTCCCCGAGTCGGCGAAGCTCAAACGTACGCCGACGATCACGAGCCTTCGTGACCAAGAGACCCGGCCCCTGCCCGTCGGCGGCGGGCCGCTGGTGGAGGACGACGAGGACCGCTCGACGGACCACTCGGGCAAGCCGCCGCCCTTCAGCGGCGGGCGGGACGACACCATCACCCGCACCAACCTCGGCCCACCTCTGCGGCCTCCGGCGCCGCCGCCGCCCGCGGCGAGGGCCCGCGCCACCCGCCCCCGCGCCCCAGGCCGCGCCGAAGCCCGCCGCGCCGCCGCCGCGCCCGCCCGCGCCCGCCGCTCCGGCGGGGGTCGGCGTCACCCCGAGGCTCAACACCGCGCCCCCGGCGTCTCGGCCCGTCGCGCCTCCTGTCGCGCCTCCCGCCGCGCCTCCTGCGGCGCCTCCTGCCGTGGCGAAGCCGCCCGCCGCGCCCCTCGCCGCCCCACCCCCGGCCGCGCCGCCCGCGCGCCTGCCGCCTCGCCGCACCCGCGACGTGGCGCCTTCAGGCTTCTTTGACCCGCGCATGTTCGGCGAAGACCAAGACCCGCTGAGCCCGAACACACCTCCGCAGAAGATCCCCGAGGGCCTCACCGGGCGTCGAAACCTCGCCGGAGCCGCGCCGCCCGCGGTCACCCCTCCGGCGGCGGCCCCCCAGCGCGCGCCCTCACGCCCCGTGCCCACCGTAGACGACGAGGCCACCCTGCGCCGCAACGTCGAAGACCTCGCGCGTGAAGAGGAGTGGTCGGGTGAGGTGGCCACCCTCATCCGCAACCGCCCCGGCGCCGTGCCCGCCGCCGCGCCCAAGCCGCCGCCCGCCGCCGCGCCCAAGCCCGCCGCCGCGCCCAAGCCCGCCGCCCCGCCCGCCGCGCCGAGTCGCCCCGTCCCGCCGCCGGTCGCGCCGCGGGTCGTGGCCAAGGTCACGCCTGAGGTCGATGAAGAGCTGGTCTTAGACGACCCCACGGCGAACGTGCCCGGCGGCGCCACCCAGCTCACCAAGGCCCTCGCCGAGAAGGCCCCGGCCCCCAAGAAGGCCGCCCCGGCCCCCAAGAAGGCCGTCGCCGAGGCCCCCGCCCCTGAACGATCGATCCTCGGCCCCGTCGTGCTGGCCCTGGTCGCCGGGATGATGTTGGGCGGGCTCGTGGGTGGGCTCAGCGGAGGGCTCATCGGGGCGAACCTGTTCTCTTCCACCGAGGCCGCGCCGCCGCCTGCGCTCCCGGCGCCCAGCCTTCGCTTGAGCGTGCCCCCAGGGTCAAAGGTCACTTTGGACGGTGAGGCGCTGATCCTCAACAACAAGGGCGAAGCTGAGCGAGAGCTCCTCGTCGGGGCGCCGGTGACCCTTCGTGTGGAGCCCGTCGGCGCGGCGCCCACTGAGGAGACCCTCACTCCCCAAGAGGGCCAGGTCTGGGTGGTCCAGATCGTCCCCTCGGCGCTCTCTTCAAAAGACTCCAAACGCTGAGCGCCGAATGACTGATGCTCCCCAAGACTTGGGACCTGTGAAGCACGACCCTCTGCCCCTCGCCGCGCTCAAGGCGCTGCGGCCCCGGCAGTGGACGAAGAACGCCTTCGTCTACGCCGCGCTGTTCTTCTCGTTCAACTTCACCGTGCCCGAGCAGGTGATGCGGGCGAGCCTGGGGTTCTTGGCGTTCTGCCTGATCTCCAGCACGGGCTACGTCTTCAACGACCTGCGCGACGCTGAAGCCGACCGCCTGCACCCCCAGAAGCGCAAGCGCCCCATCGCCTCGGGCGCCGTCACGCCGGGCCTGGCCTGGGGCATCATGGTGGCGTGTTTTATCGGCGGCTTCGGCCTGGCCTTGGCCGTGTCGCCGAGCTTCGCCGCCGTGGCGCTGCTCTACTTCGTGACCACCTTCTCCTACACGCTGATCTTCAAGAACTTCGTGATCTTGGACATCATGCTCCTCGCCGCGGGCTTCTTGTGGCGGGCGGTCGCCGGGGCGGTGGCCATCGACGTGTTCATCTCGCCGTGGCTCTTGTTGTGCACGGGCTTCTTGGCCCTGTTCATCGGCTTCAACAAACGCCGGGGCGAGCTGATGCTGTTGGAGGAGGGCGCGGCCAAACACCGCAAGAACCTCTCGGAGTACAGCCCGGCGCTGCTCGACGAGTTCCAGGCGATCACCACCTCGGGCACGGTGATCAGCTACGCGCTGTACACGGTCTTGGCCTCGCCCACGCCGTACCTGCTCGCCACCTTGCCCTATGTGCTCTACGTGATCTTCCGCTACATCTACCTGGTGCAGAGCGGCGGCGACGGCGGCGACCCTAGCGGCACCCTCACCCGCGACAAGCCGATCCTGATCACCGGCCTGCTCTATGTGCTCACGACGATCCTCATCCTCGTGATCGCCGGGCCGCGCGCGGCTTAGCTCGGGCCCGCCGGGGAGAGGCTCAGGGCCAAGGTGAGCGCCTGGAGCGACGGGGCGCTGGCGAGCTCGACCAGGGGCTCGTTCTGATCGCGGTCGGCGTACCGCACCACCAAAGGCAGGCCGAGCTGCTCCGCCGGGCCGCTCTGGGGGCCTCCCGGCGCGGGCAAGGCCAGCTCAAAGGCGCGGCCAAAGAGCGCCGAGCGGTCCTCTTCGCAGCGAAACTCCGCCGGGCAGGCGTCGTCTTGGCCGAGGTCGAGGTGGACCTTCACGCCGGGGCCGAGCTCGATGGTGACGTGATCGCCGGCCATGAGCTGATCGTCGCGCACCCGCAGCGCCAGGAGCACCTCACCCCGCCAGCGCCGGGCGGCGACGGAGAGCGAGGCGTCGCGGGGGCCGTCCCAGACCTCGGGCTGGGTGACGACGTGGCCCGGCGAGCTGATGGCGACGGCGCGCTGGTGGCTCCACTCGTCGAGGACGCCGTCGATGTCGGCGTTCAGGGGGCTCGCGCCGATGGCGTCGACGCTGCGGAACTCGGCGTCGAGGCGGTCGAGCGTCTCGTCGTCAAGCTCATCGTCGTTGAACAGGCCCACGGCGAAGACCCGGGCGACCCCATGGGCGACGGGGATCGGCGAGCCCATGTGGGGGAGGTGCAAGAGCAGCTTGTCGCCGCGGATGAACAGGCGGAAGCCGTCGCCGGGGCCCTCGCGGGTGTCGGTGAGGCGCATCTCGGGGGCCTCCGCGAGGGCCTCGGTGTGCAGGTTCACCCACGATACCGACTCGGGCGAGGCCTCACCCCGGCGAGAGGGGCGCCAGAGGCCCTCGGCGTTGAGCACGAGCAGGCCCGGGGCGTAGCGCAGGAGCGGGTCGCGGCGGGGGTTGTCGAGGCGCACGAGGATCGTGGCGCGGCTGTGATCGGCGAGCTCGATCGCCGCGAAGCCCAAGGTGGGCAGCGCCTCTTCAGCGACGGTGGGCGCCGGGGCCTCGACGGCGTCGTCGGGGCTCAAGCAGGCCAACAGCAAGAGGCTCAAGCCGAGCACACCGCCTCCAGCATGGCGTCGATGGGCGGGCCCTCGGTGACCGAGGCGCCGAGCCGAACAAACCGCAGCCGCCCGCCGGGGCCGACGACAAACCAGGCCGGGAGCTGGCGGGGATCCCCGTCGACCCGGCCTTGGCCGTAGCTCAGGCCATCGGCGAGCTCGGGCAGGCCGCCCAAGGCCAAGGTCTTCACCGTGCCCAACAGCGAGCGGTCGAGGCCGACGCCCCAGGCCTCAAAGTGGGCGCGGTCCGGGTCGCAGATCACCGGGAAGAGGAGCTGGTGCCGGGGCACAAAGTCGGTCGCCACCTCAAAGGGCGAGGGCGTGATCACGAGCACCTGGGCGCCGACCACGTCAAACTCGGCGTAGCGGGCCTGGAGCTGGGCCAAGGCGGCGCGGCAGAACGGGGAGCCGAGGTGGCGGACAAAACACACGGCGACGGGGTGACGCTGCTTGGCGCCCAGCTCCACCGGCAGGCCGAAGACCGGCTGACCGACGAGGGCGGGGGCGATGTCTCCGACGCTGACCATCCTGGTGACTCCATTGCGGACGCGCCGTTATACCCGAGGTCTGGGGGGGACGGCCACCGATGTGTAGGGTATGAGAGTGGTCTGGAGGCCCGATGATCTGGACGCTGCTCTTCGCTTGTGTGGGCGCTGATGACGTCAGCGACAAAGGGGACGACACCGCCGCCGAGGTGATCTCGGTCCCTGAACCCCCGACACCCCCGGCGTATTCTGGCGGTGAGTGCCCGGAGATCGTCGATGGCAGCAACACCGGCTTCCTCTCCGCCGGTCAAGAGCGCAGCTTCTATGTGAGGCTCCCCGAGAACCCCGAGGGCGCCCCGGTCATCTTCGCCTGGCATTGGCTTGGCGGCACGGCCACGCAGATCATGCAGTACATGCACCTGGGCGACTGGGCCGATCAAGGCGCCATCGTCGTGGCCCCCGACTCCTGCTGCGGCACCTTCGAGTGGAGCTTCACCGCCAGCGACGACCCGGCGGTCGACCTCACCTTCTACGACGACCTGCTCTCCTGCGTAAACCAGCAGTTCAGCCCCGATCTCAGCCGGGTCTACACCACGGGCATGAGCGCCGGCGGCCTGTGGACCTCGTACCTGCTGATGCACCGCGCCGATTCTTTGGCCGCCGCCGCGCCGATCTCCGGCGGCACCGCCGAGCTCATGGACTTCAACCCGCCCGCGCGGCCCCTGCCCGTGCTGCTCACCTGGGGCGGCGAGGATGATGTGTACGGCGTCTACTCCTTTGACGTCGGCAGCCGCGAGCTCTCCGCGGATCTGCTCAGCCAAGGAAGCTGGGTGGGCCACTGCGTTCACGACGGCGGGCACACCATCCCCGACGGCGCCACGGAGTACATCTGGCGCTTCTTCGAAGACGTGAGCTTCGCGGATGGCGACCCGGGCTACACCGCGCCGTTCCCCGAGCCGCTGCCCGCCTGGTGCGGCCTCCCGGAGTAAGCCGTGGCCCGTCTCGCGCTCTTGACCTCCGGCGGTGACGCCCCGGGCATGAACACCGCCATCCGCGCCATCGTGAAGCTCTGCGCGGCGCGGGGCGTGGACGTGCTCGGCGTCGAGCAAGGGTTTGAGGGCCTCATGGGCGGCCGGATGCGCCCGCTCACCCCGCGGGACGTCGACACCATCGGCTCCTTGGGGGGCACGGTCTTGGGCTCGGCGCGCTCCAAAGAGTTTCTGCTCCCCGAGGGCCGGGCCAAGGCGGCGGCGACGCTTGGGGCCGCGGGGGTCGAGGGCCTGCTCGTCATCGGCGGCAACGGCTCGTTGACCGGGGCCCATGTGCTCTCCGAGGAGCAGGGCGTGCGGGTGATGGGCCTCCCGGCGTCTATCGACAACGACCTCGGCTGCACGTCTTTGGCCATCGGCGTCGACACCGCGCTCAACACCATCGTCTCGGCCTGCGACCGCATCTCCGACACCGCCCGGGCCCACCGCCGGGCGTTCATCGTCGAGGTGATGGGGCGGCGCTGCGGCTACCTCGCCATGGCGGGGTCCGTCGCCGTGGGCGCCGACGCCTGCCTGTTCCGTGAGCAGGGCAAGTCGGAGGCGCAGCTCGTCGCCGAGCTCTCCGACGTGCTGCGCCGGGGCTTCGACCCTGAGCGTGGCAAACAGATGGTGCTCATCCTCAAGGCTGAAGGGGTGGAGGTGCCTACCGACGCCCTCGTCTCCCGGCTGCAGGCCGTGGCTGATGCCGAGCTTCCTGGGGTGGATGTGCGGGCCACGGTGCTCGGCCACCTCGTGCGCGGCGGCAGCCCCTCGTACTACGACCGCCTCATCGCCGGTCGCCTGGGCGCGGCGGCGGTGGAGTCGCTCCTGCAAGGCCACCACGATGAGATGGTCGCCTGGCAGCCCCACACCCCCGGCGGCCTGCCCACCTGGGACTCCGCCGTGGTGCGGTTCCCGCTCACCCAGATGTTGACCGAGACCGACGCCTTGCTCGACGGCTCCAGCGCCGTGACCCGCCGCCGGGTGCGCATGATGGAGGCCACCGCCGGGGTGATGGCGCTGTGAGCCCGGCCCAACCCCCGTGGAGATGACCGAATGAAGACGCTCAAAGAGGGCGGCCCGCCTGTCGTGATGATCTGCGCCAACAAACGCCCCGAGGGCGCGCCCAAGCCGTCGTGTGGCCACCACGGCGCTGAAGACCTGCGCGGCTGGCTCAAAGACCAGCTCAAGGCCGAGGGCCTGTGGGGCAAGAAGGTGAGGGTGCTCACCGTGAGCTGCCTGGACGTCTGCCCCAGCGCCGGCGTGGTCTGCTCCTTGGACGGCGGGAAGACGCTGGAGCTTGTTGACGCCGAGACCGAGCGTGATGAGCTCCTGGGCCGCTGCCGGGCGCTGGCGGGGGGCTGAGCGGCTGGGGCGGCGTGGGGAGGGGGTTCAGGGTGAACTCCTGCCGGCGCGCCGGGAGCTCTTTGCGAGGCCGCGAAGCTCTTTCAGGAGGTGGCCCGCGCGGGGGGGGGGGGGGGCGGCGCGGGCGCGGGGGGGGGGGGCCTGCGCCGGGGAGTCTCTTTCAGGAGTGAAACTCCTCGCCGCCGCCGCCGGGAGCCTCTTTCAGCAGTGAAACTCCTCGCCTCCGCCGCCGCGGGGAGGTCTCACGACCGTGACCACCTCACCACGGCCTCAGCGACACGGGGGGCCCGCCCCAGCCGTCGGAGCGGGCCCGCGCACACGCGCTCAGCCGCCGAAGTCTTCGCCGTCCCGCGGCATCAGGCGGCGGCGCTCAAACCGGAAGCCCATCACGCCCGCCGCGGGCAAGGTGCCGATCTGGGCGTCCCAGTCGGAGTCGGTGTAGAGCTTGTCGTAGAGCACGACGCCCGTTGAGCCGCCGACCTCCCACAGCCCGGTGTCTTTGCAGCTTGAGCCGTCCACAGAGCAGTTGTAGGCCGCGTTGGTGACCGAGCCGTCGGTGAGCACGATGAGCACACCCTCGTAGTCCTCCAGGGCGGCGTCAGCGACGGTGACCGGCGTGGGCTCGATGGGGGTGGCCGTGCCGATGATCTCGACGCTGCTCAGCTCGATCTCGGTCTCGTCAAAATACTCGGTCACCGAGCCGCTCACGACGACGAGGTCGTTCAGCTTCACCGTGGGCGCGCTGCTGGTGTACACGTAGAGGCCGCTGAAGCGCGCGTCCGTGGCGTCGGGGTCTTGCACCATGAAGCCGTTGGACGAGAGCGCGGTGACCACGAGGCCCTCGATGGTGACGCTCTCCCCTTCGCTGACGGTGCCCTGCTGCACGTCCTGAACGGTGGTGAGCGGCGGTGGGCAGACCGAGTCGGGGTTGAACTGCGTGGGGCACACGTCGCAGACGTCGCCTTTGCCGTCGCCGTCGGTGTCGGTCTGGTCGTCGTCGTCAAAGGGGCAGACGTCGAGGCCGTTCACCGTGCCGTCGCCGTCGAGGTCGTCGGGGATCGGGCTCTCGTCGCAGGCGTCGCCGACGCCGTCGCTGTCAAGGTCGGGCTGGGCGCCGTCGTCCATGGTGCGCGGCGGATTAAACACGGTCGGGCAGTTGTCGATGTCGTTGTTGAGGCCGTCGCCGTCGCCGTCTTCGCCGCTGGGCTCGCCGGTGAACTCGCCGGAGCGCGCCGGGAGGCAGGTGGGCTCGTCATCAGGCACAGAATCACAGAAGAAGGCCGGGTAGGCAGAGGACATCAACGAGGCGAGGCTCTCGTAGGTGCGGCCCACCTCGCTCTGGGCGCAGATCGCCATGCTCTCGCCGCAGACGTCCAGGGCCTCACAAGACACGCCCATGCCCTGCATCACGGCGTCTTCGCCGTACAGCGCCTCACCGCCGCGCAGCACGAGCCGGGCGCCGGTGGCGTCGGCCTGAATCACCGCGTCGTACTCGCTGCGCGTCCGGCCATCAAACACGGCGATGTCGGCGACGAGGCCCACCTTGAGCGAGCCGAGCAGGTGCTCGCTGCCCGTGGCGATGGCGGCGTTCACCGTGGCCATCTCCCACAGCTCTTGATCGGTGAACAGCCCGCCGAGGTTGCGCAGGTTGTACTCCGCGGCGCAGGCGAGCTCGCGGTTCATGTTGATGCTGCCGGTGTACGTCCAGTCCGTGCCCAAGGCGACGACGCCGCCGAGCTTATGGAACAGCGCGACCTGGGCGGTGTGGCCGTAGAGCGCGATGTTGCTGCGCGGCGACCAGATGAGCTGGGCGCCCGACCACGCCATGTTGGTGTAGTCTTCAGTGGTGAGGCCGATGGAGTGAATGTGCGCGGTGTTGGGCTCGGTGAGGTCGATGGCGCCGTCAAACGAGCTGGACAGGCAGCGGAACTCCTCCCGGGCGCGGTCGTTGATGCCTTCAGCGACGTGGGGCAGGTACGACTCCGCGCCGTAGACCTCTAGCTCTGACTCCTTAAAGTCCCAGTCACAGTTGGACTTTTGGCTCTCGCCGGAGTCGCCCAAGGGGAAGGTCTGGTTCATCACATCGGGCAGGCTGAGGCCCTCGTTGTCGTCGGACACGTCGAGGTTTCGCACAAACCCTTCAGCGCTGCCCGAGCCGACGAGGCTGGTCGTTCCGCCCAAGAGCTGACGCAGCTCACCCCAAGACTCGCCTTGGTCCTTGGAGTTTGACGGCGTAGACACCGAGCCGCGCCAGTCGTGGCGGTGGTCGTACCGTTTGCTCGTCGCCGCCAGCGGGTCGCCCTCGGTGTAGGTGATGTGATCGTGGGGGTTGATGAGCCCGGGGGAGATGACGCCTTCCGGGCAGTCGATCACCGTGGCGTTCGAGTCGTCGCAGTCGCAGCCGACGCAGGCGATCTCCCCCTCGGTGTCGATGAGCACCGAGCCCTTGCTGATCACCCCCTGCGGCGCGAGCACCTGGCCCCGGAGCTGCACCCAGCCGTTGCTGCCGACGCTGCTCACCCCGCACACCCCGCTCGTGGGCGCGGTGAGCGTGGCCTCTTCACACTCGCTGTCGAAGGGCTCGCCCGAGTCGTCGATGCTGGTGTCGTCGGTGTCGTCGCCGCTGTCGTCGATCACCTCCGACTCCTCAACGCCCGTGTCGTCGGGGGCGGAGGAGTCGTTGGAGACATCATCAGCGCCTTTGCAGGCGGCGAAGAGGAGGATGAGGAGGGGGCTTGACATCGGGGTGGCCTCGACGGGGGAGGACCAGGATAGGCCGGAAGTGGGGGGGAGCGCCAGAGGGGGCGTGAGAATCGTGGGGGCTGGGGGGTCGGGTGCGGGTTCCGTGCACCTGCCTTGCCCCAACATTTTGCGCCCCCGCGCCGCCGATCCGCGATACTCTCAACCTCACTGGAGACCCTCCATGAGAATCGCGCTGATCTCGCCCAAAGGGCCGCTCTACCGCCATCGCGGTGGCATCTTCAAGAAGTCGCTGCGGTACGCGCCGCTCACGCTCACCACCCTCGCCGCGCTCGTGCCCGCTGAGCTCAACGCGGACGTGCGCATCTACGATGAAGGTGTCGAGGTGATCCCCGAGGATCTCGACGTGGACCTCGTCGGCATGACGGTGATCACCGGATCGGCGCGACGCTCCGTCGAGCTGGCCAAGCCCTTCCGGGCCCGGGGCATCCCCGTCGTCTTCGGCGGCCCCCACGTCACCCTCGCGCCGGAGGATGTGCGCGCTCACGCCGACGTGCTCGTCACGGGCTACGCGGAGGAGACATGGCCCCAGCTCTTGCGCGACTTACGCGCCGGCACGTTGAAGGACCACTACGCCCAAGGCCAGAACCACAGCCTCGCCGGGATGCCGTTCCCCAAGCGCGAGATGTTGAAGCGGCACAACTACACCACGATGAACGTGTTTGAGGCCACCCGCGGCTGCATTCACGACTGCGACTTCTGCGTGGTCCCCACGGCCTGGGGGCGTAAGCCGTACCAGAAGCCGGTGGAGGACGTCATCGCCGACATCCGGCAGATGAAGGCCAAGAAGGCCCTGTTCATCGATCTGAACCTCATCGCCGACCGCCGCTACGCGAAGCGGCTGTTTGAGGCGTTCATCCCCCTGGGCATCCAGTGGTTTGGCCTCGCGACGAGCCTCGTGCAGCGCGACGTCGAGCTTTTGGATCTCATGGCCCGCTCGGGCTGCACCGGCCTGCTCATCGGCCTTGAGACCTTAGACGACGACGGCCTCGACGGCAGCCGCAAAGGCTTCAACAAGCCCGACCGCTACGTCGAGCTCATTGAGATGCTGCACGCCCGGGGCATCACCTTGATGGGCACCTTCGTGTTCGGCCTCGACAGCCACGGCCCCGAGGTCTTCATGGAGACCGCGCGCTTCTGTGTCGAGACGGGCATCGACCTGCCCCGCTTCGCCATCGTCACGCCGTTCCCCGGCACGCCGCTCTTCCAGCGCCTCACCCGCGAGGGCCGCATCCTCCACCACAACTGGGACCTCTACGACGGCCAACACGTCGTCTTTAAGCCCACCCGCCTGAGCGAACAGGAGCTTCTGGAGGGCCACGAGGAGGCCTGGAAGTACGTCTACAAGCGGCGCAACATCGTGCGGCGCCTCGCGAAGTCCCGGCTGCAGATCCCGCTGTCCATCGCGTCAAACTGGGGCTACCGGTTCTACGCGAACAACCTGCACACCCACTACAACTGCGACTGGTTCATCGGCCAAGACGGCGCGCCAAACGCGAGGGCCAACGCATGAGCCGCCCGTTCCGCCTCACCCTGATTCACCCCTGCATCGGCCGCCGCCCGGGCCAGCAGTACATCAAGACCTGGCAGATGGAGCCCCTGCCGCCGGCGCTCATCGCCGCGCTGACGCCGAACGACGTCGAGGTGCGCTTCTACGACGACCGCATGGAGGAGCTGCCCTTCGACGAGCCCACCGACCTCGTCGCCATGTCGATCGAGACCTACACCGCCCGGCGCTGCTACCAGATCGCCAGCGAGTACCGCCGCCGGGGCGTGCCCGTGGTGATGGGCGGCTTTCACGCGAGCCTCATCCCTGAAGAGGTCGAGCAGTACGCCGAGTCCATCGTGCTCGGCGAGGCCGAGGCCGTGTGGCAAGAGGTCATCGACGATTACCGCGCTGGCACGCCCAAAAAACGCTACCAAGGTGTGGGCCGCCCGGCGCTTGACGGCAGCCGCCCCGACCGCAGCATCTTCCAAGGCAAACGATACCTGCCCATCGGGCTCGTGGAGGCCGGGCGCGGCTGCCACTTCCGCTGCGAGTTCTGCGCGGTGCAGACGGTGTTCAACCGCACCCAGACCCGCCGCCCCACGGGCGACATCTTGGACGAGCTCCGCGCGCTCAAGGGCTCGAAGAAGCTGTTCTTCTTCGTAGACGACAACATCACCTCCAACCTCAAGCAGGCCAAAGAGTTCTTCCGGGCGCTCAAGCCTCTGGGCATCCGCTGGGTGAGCCAGTCGTCGATCAACGCCGCCCACGACGAGGAGTTCTTGATCCTGCTCAAAGAGAGCGGCTGCCAAGGCGTGCTCATCGGCTTTGAGAGCCTAAACCCCGAGAACCTCAAGAAGATGGACAAGGGGTTCAACACGATGAAGGGCGGCTACGAGGTGGCCTTGGCCAACCTGCGCAAGCACGGCATCCGCCTCTACGTCACCTTCGTGTTCGGCTACGACGAGGACACCGCGGCGAGCTTTGATGAGTCCGTGGAGTTCGCCCAGCGCCACGCCTTCTACATCACGGCGTTTAACCACCTCACGCCGTTTCCTGGCACGGCGCTCTACAGCCGCCTCAAAGACGAGGGGCGGCTTCTGTACGACGCCTGGTGGCTCGACCCGGCGTACAGCTACAACAAGATCCCGTTCCAGCCCAAAAACATGGGCCCCGACGAGCTTCAGCGCCTCTGTGTCGACGCCCGATCGCGCTTCTACTCGCGCCGCAGCATCCTCAAGCGCAGCCTCGACCCGGTGAACCGCTCCGACTTCTTCATGTGGCGCAACTTCTACCTCATCAACGGCATGCACCGCGCCGAGGTCTCTCTGCGGGACCACTACCCCCTCGGAGACGCGGCGTGGCGCGGAGAGCTGCTCCCGGCGGCGTTCTAGGTGGTCTTCCCCACCCGCGACATCCGCTTTGAGCCCGCCCGCCCCGAGGACGAGCCCGAGCTGCGCCGCGTGATGCGGGAGACGGCGATGGACGGCACCATCCGCCTCGCCTTCGCCCGCGAGCCCAGCTTCTACGCCGCCGCCGCCGTCGAGGGCCCCGTTCACCAGGCCATCGTCGCGAGGGATCCTGAAGGCCGGGTGGTCGGGCTGTGCAGCCGCTCCACACGAACCTTGTGGGTGGACAAGACGCCCACCCAGGTGGGCTACCTCAGCGCGCTGCGGCTGGAGGAGGCCTACCGGGGCCGCCGCCAGATGCTCCAGCGAGGCTTTGACGCCGTGCGGGCCTTGGCCCAGGCCGACCCGGCGACGACGCTGCACATGACGACCATCTTTGAGGACAACGCCCCGGCGATCCGATTTTTGGGCGCGAACTTGGAGGGTTTCCCCCGTTATCGGCGCATCGGCACCGTTCGCACCCTGGCCCTGCCGACCTGGCGCCGCCAACGTGTCCCCGCGGGCCTCGCGCTGCGGCCGGGCGTCGACGCCGACCTGCCGCAGCTCGCCGCGCTCCTTCATTCAGAGCTCCGCCGGCACCCGCTCGCCCCGGTGTGGACGGAGGCCGACCTGCGCGACCCCGCCCTCTGCCGGGGCCTGCGCCCCAGCGACTTCACCGTGGTCGAGCGTGACGGGCGCCTCGTCGGCTGCGTCGCGCTCTGGGATCAGACCGCCTACAAACAGTCCATCGTCATGGGCTACGAGGGCGGCCTCGGCACCTTCCGGGGCCTCGTGAACCTCGCCGCGCCGCTGCTCAACGTGCCCCGGCTGCCGGCCCCGGGCGAGGCCGTGCCCCACGCCACGCTCTCCCACCTCGCCGCCGAGGACGACGACGAGCTCCCGCTCTCGTTGGCGCTCATCGCCACGGCGAGCAACCGGGCCATCGGCGCTGGTTACTCGTGGCTCACCCTGGGCGTCGGTGACGGTGACCCGCTGGGGGACGAGGTGAAGCGCCACTACGGCGCCATCGAGGTGCGCGCGGCCTTGTTCCTTGTGTCTTGGCCCGAGGGCCACGCCGCCGCGGACGCCGTCACCGCCCGCGTCCCCCGCCTGGAGATCGCCACCTTATGACGCCGCTACGCGCTGAGGTGCTCCCCCGCGCGGCCGTCACCGCGCCGCTGCGGGAGCAGATGTTCCACCTGCTCAGCGCCCACTTTGACGGGGTGGAGCGCGCGCTGTTTGACGCTGACCTCGACGAGAAGGACGAGGTGATCACGCTCTCCGACGCCGATGGCGCCCTGCGCGGCTTCTCGACGCTGCGCGCCTGGCGCCTCGAGCTCGACGGCCAGGCGCTCTGGGCCTTGTTCTCTGGGGACACCATCGTCGATCAGGCCGCCTGGGGCAGCCCGGCCTTGGCGCGGGGCTGGTTAGAGGCGGCCTTACGCCTGCGGGAGCGCGCCGGAGGAGAGCCGGTGTACTGGATGCTCATCTGCTCCGGCTTCCGCACCTATCGCTTCTTGCCGGTGTTTTTTCACCAGTTCTTCCCGCGCCACGACGCGCCGACCCCGCCCGAGACCCAGCGCCTCCTCGATGAGCTGGCGCGGCGGCGCTACGGCCCACGGTACCGCGGCGGTGTGGTGCGCCTGCCGGGCAACGGCGCCGTGCTCCCTGAGATCGGCGGGCTCACCCCGGCGCGGCTGCAGAACCCCCACGTCGCCTGCTTCGCCCGGCTCAACCCCGGCCACAGCCAAGGCGACGAGCTCGTGTGCCTCGCCGAGATTCACCCCGACAACTTCACCGACGCCGCCCGGCGGATGTGGGCCGGGCTGAGGGTGACCTGAGCCGCCTGGCCTCAGGCGGTCTGAACGCCGCGGTCGGCCTCTTGGTGCTCGCGGACCTGCTTCAACATGCCGCGCAGCACGAGGTTGCGGGTCTCCATCACGCCTTTGCCCAGGTGCGCCGCCGTGGCGATGGACGGGCGGCGGTCGGGGTTGAGCATGGCCTCCAGCGTCTTGATCGGCGTGGCGTTCGGGAGATCCCGCTTGTTCCACTGAAACACGATCGGCAAGGTCTCGGGGTCGTGCCCTAGACGCCGAAGGTTCTCGAACAGGTTCTGGAGCGCGGTGAGGTTCGCCTCTTCACGGCCAGGGTCAGAGTCGGCCACAAACACGACGCCATCGACGTTCTGGAGCAGCGCCTTGCGGGTGTTGTTGTAGAACGACTGCCCGGGGACGCTGTAGAGGTGCAGCTTCACCCGATACCCGCCCAGCTTGCCGACGAGCGCCGGGAAGTGGTCAAAGAAGAGCGTGCGCTCCTCGTCGGTGTCTAAGGTGAGCAGATTGCCGCGCGCCTCTTCAGGGGTCTCGGCGTGCAGGCGCTCCATGTTGGTCGTCTTTCCCGAACGGCCGGGCCCGTAGTAGACGACCTTAAAGCACAGGGTCTGACTCTTGGGGAGAACGTAGGGCATGGCGGCTTCCTGCCTAGGTGCCATCAGAGCGAACGTTCTGATGGACAGTAATTAATTACGGCACCGCAGGGCATCTTCGCGCCTGCGCTGCGGCGTGCTGGCCTTCTGGAGAAGGGCGTTGGGGGGTGCTGGGATGAGACAGTGTAGCACTGATCAGGAGGCTGACAATGTTTCTACTATCTGAAACACAAAATGATGACGAATGTAAGTCTTACTCCGCGAAGAAACGCCGAAAACGACCCTTCACGAACCTTTCCCGAGCCCTTCCTGACGCGCAATACGAAAAAACTCCATGTCGTTCAAGATGAGTGCATGTGGTTTGTATATCATCTGTATATAATCAGGGCGTTGAATTTTGGCTTCTGTGATCTCTTGAGGTTGTTTGTATTGATTGTATCTGCGCCGCGCTCCCAGCGTCGGCGCCCCTGGATGCCGGGCCAAATCTACGTTAAGAGGCGGTGCAGACCCTCTCTCCTCAAGTCCCTGAGCGCCTCATGTCCAGCCTCGCCTGCATCTCCGAGATCGCCCGCTACGAGGGCCAGACCGTCAAGCTGCACGGCTGGCTCGACAACTCGACGCCTCGGGGCAAGCTCCTCTTCGTGCAGCTCCGCGACGGCACCGGCCGGATGCAGTGTGTGCTGCGCCAAGGTCAGGTAGACGACGCCCAGTTTGAGGCCGTGAAGCGCGCTGGCCAAGAGTCCTCCTTGGTGATCACCGGCAACGTGAAGGCCGATCCCCGCTCCAAGGTGGGCTTTGAGCTCGTCGTGTCCGAGGCCCATGTCCTCCAAGACGCCCACGACTACCCCATCTCGCCCAAAGAGCACGGCCCGGCGTTCTTGTTCGACCACCGCCACCTCTGGTTACGCAGCCAGCGCCAGTTCGCCATCTTACGCATCCGGCACCTCTGCGCCAAAGCCATCCGCGACTACTTCGACAGCCGCGGCTTCGTGCTCCTCGACTCGCCGATCTTCACGCCCAACGCCTGCGAAGGCACCACGACGCTGTTTGAGACCGAGTACTTCGGCCAGAAGGCGTACCTCAGCCAGTCTGGCCAGCTCTACCAAGAGGCCGGGGCCTTCGCCTTTGGCAAGACCTACTGCTTCGGGCCCACCTTCCGCGCCGAGAAGTCCGCCACCCGGCGCCACCTCACCGAGTTCTGGATGGTCGAGCCCGAGGTCGCCTTCGCCGAGCTGCCCGACATCATGGAGCTCGCTGAAGACTTCCTCTGCACGGTGGTGGCCCAGGTCTTGGCCAGCGGTCGGCAGTACCTCGAGATCCTTGAGCGTGACCTGAGCGCCTTGGAGCGGGTGCAGAAGCCCTTCCCGCGCATCACCTATGATGAGGCCTGCAAGATGCTCGCAGATCTTGGCGTGCCTGTGGAGCCCGAGGACGACTTCGGCGCCCCCCACGAGACGGCGCTCACCATGCAGTTTGACCGCCCGATCATGGTCACCCACTTCCCCACCGCCATCAAAGCCTTCTACATGAAGGAAGACCCAACGAACCCCCTGCGGGCCCTGGGCGTTGATGTGTTGGCCCCCGAAGGCTACGGCGAGATCATCGGCGGCGGCCAGCGTGAGGACCGCGAGGACGTGCTCGTGCGCAAGATTCACGAGCACAAGCTGCCGCCAGAGGCCTTCGACTGGTTCTTGGACCTGCGCAAGTACGGCTCGGCGCCCCATGGCGGCTTCGGCCTGGGCCTTGAGCGCCTCGTCACCTGGGTGTGCGGCATCCACCACATCCGCGAGACGATCCCCTTCCCGCGCACCATCGACCGGCTGACCCCGTGATCTCGACGACGGCGGCCCGGCTGGCAGACGCCCTGGGCCTGCCGCTCGTCGGTCCCGACCGGGTGATCACCGCCGTCGCGCCCCTGGACTCCGCGGGCCCCGAGGCCTTGGCGTACGCTGAAGGTGTGGTGAGCGGCGAGGCGGGCTGCGTGATCGCCAAGGAGGCGGTCGAGGGCCGCGCGGTGATCATCGCGCCCGACCCAAAGCTCGCCTTCATCCAGGCCTTGAACCGGCTCTTCCCCGAGGAGCGCGCCGCCGGGGTTCACCCGAGCGCCGTCGTCGAGGGCCAGCTCGGCCAAGGCGTGACCGTGGGCGCCAACGCCGTCATCGGCGCCGGCGCCGTGCTTGGAGACCGGGTGTGGATCGGTGAGGGCGTGATCGTCGGCCCGGGCTGCAAGGTGGGCGACGACACGCGGCTCTTCCCCAAGGTGGTGCTTTACCCCGGCGTCGTCATCGGCAAACGCTGCCGGGTTCACGCCGGGGCGGTGCTCGGCGCGGATGGTTTCTCGTACCACCCCACGGCCCAAGGCCCGGTGAAGGTGCCCCAGGTGGGCGGCCTCGTGGTTGAGGACGAGGTCGAGATCGGCGCGAACACCTGCATCGACCGGGCGTTTTTGACCGAGACCCGCATCGGCCGGGGGGCCAAGCTCGATAACCTCGTGCAGATCGGCCACAACGTGCGTGTTGGCCCGGCCTGCGTGATCGCCGCCCAGGTGGGCGTCGCCGGGAGCACCACCTTTGGGGTGGGCGTGCTCGTCGGCGGTCAGGCCGGCTTCACCGAGCACCTCAGCGTCGGCGACGGCGCCCGGGTGGCCGCGGGCTCGGGCGTGATCCGCGACGTGCCCGCCCGGGAGACCTGGCTCGGTGTGCCCGCCATGCCCGCGCGTCAGGCCCGGCGCATCCTCGCCGCGCTCAAGGATCTCCCCGACCTCGCCATCGAGCGCGCCCGGCGCCTGCGCGCGGCGGCCGGCTCCAACGACTAAACACGTTCACTGAATGTGTTTAGTGAGCCAGAGACAACAACGCCCCGGGAGGGTGGCTCCCGAGGCGTCGTTGGGTGGGCCTAAACCCGGCTCAGCGCCCGGTCTTCGACCAGTGAACGTAGTCGCCAGCGCCGTACCAGATCACGCCCATCTCTTTGCCGATGTGGTCGACCTTGTCCTCGTCCAAGGTGCCCGAGCCCTTCTTCCCGGCGGTGTACTTCTTGCCGCCGATGGTGAGGGTGTCGGGCACGCCGGTGATCTTCATGTCGATGGCCTCACCGCTCATGTGGTTCGAGGTCAACGACGCGGCGTGAACGAGGCCGAAGGAGTTCACCAGGGCTTGGGCGGCGGCCTTCGTCTTCTTGAGGTCGCCGTGGTCCCACTCGATGTTGATGCCTTTGCCTTGGCAGTACGAGTTGGCCGCGGCGGCCGTCTTGGTGCCCTTGGCGACGTGCCAGGCGAAGTGCATCAGCGTGGCGCGCTTCTCGTGGCGAAGGCCCGCGGTGATGTCGACCTTGGCGCCGCTGCCGCGCAGGCCCTCGACGAACTTCTTGGCGTTGCCGCCGAAGGTGGACTCCAGGTCCTCAAACTTCGTCGAGTTGGACCAGCCGTTCTGGTTGGCGATGCTGTACCAGCTTGAGCCGGACAAGGTCTTGGAGCCGCTGGCGGCGGCCGGGGTCTCTTTGCCCGGGGTCGCGGTGACCTCCTTGACGTGCTCTTCAGAGATCCAGGCCTCTTTGCCGCCGTGCTTGATCTGGAGCCAGCCGTTGGCCCGGCCAACCGCCGTCACCTTGTCGCCCTTGGCCAAGGCGCCGACCTTGTTGTCCTTCGTGGAGTCTGGCGCCGAGCGCACGTTGAGCTTGGCCGCGGTGACGGTGTAGGACTTGCCAGAGACCGACGCGTCGATGTTGGGGGTGGCCGCCGGGGTGGTGACCTTGGGGTCGGCCTTGGTGGTGGCGCCGGTGCCGGTGCCCGCGGCGGTGCCCTTGTCGGCGGCGACGGGCGCCGAGCCCTTCAGATCCGTCGTGGGGGTGCCACGCTCGACGGCCTCACGCATGTAGGCCGCGCGGCGGTTGAAGCGGTCCGAGGGCACGCTCGACCACTTCGTCTTGTCGTTCATCACCGCGCTGAGGCCCTTGAGGTCGTTGGCGATGATGAGCGGCTGGACGTACTTGCGGGTGGTCGGGGTGTAGTCGCCGCGGAAGCGCAGGTCGATGACCATGTCTTTGATCGCGGGGTGCAGCTTCTCCCAATCGACCTCAAAGTCTTCCTTCTTCTTGCCCTTCTTCTTGTTCTCGTCGTAGCCCGAGACCGTCTCGGCGTAGTTGCCGGAGATGCGCTCGACGTCCTTGGCCAGCCGCCCGTAGAGCAGGTCGAAGAGGATCTTCTGCTGGCCGGTGGTGATCTCCGGCGTCTTGGTGTGGTTCTCGGCCACCCACTTCTTGGCGGCCTCGCCGGTGATGCCCGCGGCGGGGGTGAACTTGGCGGTGTCCGAGGCCGAGATGCCCGCGGTGGCGAAGTCAGCGGTGATCTCTTTGGCCGACTTGTAGCCGAGATCGTAGCCGCGGCCGATCGTGGCGCCTGAGGCGCCGCCGGGCCACTCCAGCACGCGGCTGTGCCACTTGCCGCCCTCGGTGCCTTCAGCGTCGAAGGTGAGCTGGCCCCGCGTCCACCTTGAGGTCGGGGTTGGTGGTCTTGGTGGCGAAGTTGTCGGTGTAGGGGCCGCCCTTCTTGGGCTCGGCCGCCGGAGCGGCCTTGGCGTCCGCAGCGGGCTTGGCCACCTGGGCCTTGGCGCCCGTCGCCGTGCTGGTGGCGTTGTTGTTCACCGGGCCTAGGGCGGGGGCCTGGGTCTTGGACTCGTCGGCGCCGCCAAACCAGCTTGAGAACCACGAGGTCGAGGACTTCTTCTCCGTTGAGCCAGAGGAGAACCACGAGCCCTCGTTCAGCCCGAGCTGCGCGCTCTGGGCCGAGTTGCTCTGGAGCGCGAGGCTAGACGGCTGCGCGCTCTGATCGGCCTCCGCCTGGCTCGACTGGGGGTTGTTCGGCGTGGACTTCGACTTGGGCTGGTACTCGAGCATCCCGGCTCCGATTCCGAGGGGGTAGGCCAGCAGGATAGCGCGAGTCTCGATTTTTGAGCTTGATCTCTGTCGTGTTCTCGACGCGGCACGCAAAAAAAAGACAGGGGCCCCAAGAAGGATCCTTGGGGCCCCGGCCGAGACCAGCGGGCGAGCGGTTTGGCGCTACGCCGAGCGGATCAAAGCCCCTCGAAGTTGGTGGCCTTCACCTTGATCTCGGCGATGGCGACCTCTTGGCTCTTGGCGCCGGGGTAGACCTCCAAGATCTCGACGGCGATGTCACCCCAGGCCGAGCCGGTGTAGCCGGTGACCGACGGCACGAGCGCGGCCTGCATCCCGGGCTTGTCGGGGAGCTCCGAGATCGCCTCGCGGCCGTTGGCGATCACCTTGACCTTCTTGGGGCGGGCGAAGTCTTTGGGGCCGGCCTCGATCTGCACGGAGGAGACGCCGTAGCCCGAGGCGCTCACGGTGAAGCGCGCGCCCTCGGCCGGGGCGGCCCAGAAGGTCTTGGCGTTGGCGTCCATGATGTCGGGGAACATGTGGTCGGGCAGATCCCCCGAGGCCTCGCCGAGCTCAGCCTTGGCGTCAAACTCGGTGAGGTAGATGTTGAGCTCGGAGATGCCGACGTTGGGGAAGTCGGCGCCGGGGTAGACCTCCACCACCGAGAGGCGCACACGACCACCGAAGAGCTCGCTGCCGACGGCGAGGTCGGTGATGTCGATGGTCTGCCAGCCGGGCTTGTCCTCTAAGGTGATCTCGGCGGTGCCCGTGGTCTCGTAGCGCTCGCTGTCGGCGCAGCAGAGCACGTCGACCTTGAGCTTCTTGACCCGGGGGTGGTCGGTCCAGGTCTCATCGGACTTGGCCCAGCCGCCGACGATGGCGATCTTGTCGATCTTGCTCTTGGGCAGGTCGAGCATGATCCACTCGCCCATGTTCGGCGACTCGCCCGGCACCAGCCACGCCGTGTCCATCTTGCCGTCGATGGCGGCCTGGGCGTTCCAGTAGTTCGTGCCCAGGCGGGTCTCCTTCTTGAAGGAGGAGGCGGTCGCGCCAGCGATGGCGATGGCGGGCAGCGCGAACGCGAGCGCCGCGGCGGTGAACTTGGCCTTCATGTCGGGCTCCTGATGGGCGAAGGGGGATGACAGAGTAGCACAGGGGCGGGACACCGACCCTCGGCGGCTCATTCCGGCGGGGGCGTCGTCGTGCTCTCTAAGGTGTCGGCGGGGGCCTCTCCGGCGATCTTCCAGATGGTCATCCAGCCGACGGGCAGCACCAAGAAGGCGCCGATGGTGACTGAGCTGAGCCCCACGAGCACGAGCATCCCGAGCGACTCGATGCCTTGGTTGCCCGCCCCGGAGAGCGCGGCGAAGCTGAGGATCGTCGTCATCGACGAGAGCCCGGCGGCGAAGCCTGTGGTGGAGAGCGCGCGCAGCACGCCGCCAGGGCCCTCTTCAGAGAAGCGGTGCAGCATATGAATCACGACGTCTACGCCGATGCCCAGCAGGATGGGGATGGCCACGACGTTGACCAGGCTGAGCTTCACCCCGACGAGGCTCACCATGCCCCCGGCCCACAACATGCCCGTGACGAGCACGGCGATGGAGGCCAAGGTGGGCAGCACGCGGCGGGTGTCCAAGAAGGTGCCGAGCACAACAAACAAGAACGCCAGGCCCGCGACGAGGGGCGCGTCTTGGCGCACCACGTTGTACAGCGTGCCCAAGGCGAGGTACTCCCCGGCGACCTCGACGTTGGGGAAGGTGGCTTTGACCTCCTCTTTGAGCGCGTGGACCTCGCGTAGGTCCCACATGTTGCCCGAGGGGAAGATCATCATGCGGTGGCGGCCGTCGGCGGCGCCGAGGAGGTGCTGCAGGCCCCGGGGGAGGTCGCCCGCGGTGACGGGGTTGAGGTTTCGTGCGCCGAGCTGGTCGAGGTTCTGGCGGATCGACGCCGGCAAGAAGCCGTAGTTGGGGTGCTGGGTCAACGCGACGATGGCGCGCAGCGTCTCTAAGCGGGCGTCTTGGTCTTCGGGGATGACGCTGCGCAGGGACATCGCCCGGCCGATGTGGGTGACCTGCTTGTCGGTGATGAGCTGCTGCACCCGGGCGTGGTCGGCGTTGAGCGAGGCCGCGTCGGGGTAAGACGCCACGATGGCGGCGTAAGACGCGCGGGTGAGCTCTTGCTCAAGCTCGCTCAGGTCTTCATAGGCCATGCCGTCCCGGCGCAGCTCGCTGAGGTCGTACTCAAAGCCGATGCGGGGGATGAACGCCGTGAACAGCACGGTGATGATCGCCAGACCCACGAGGCCCAGAGGCGCGAGGCGGTAGGTGGGCGGCGTCTTGGGCTCGGGCAGGCGCAGGCGGCGGCGGGGCAGGGGACGGGGTTGGCTCTCGCGCCAACGGATGAGCAGGGGCAGGACGGTGATGGCGGCGACGAAGCACAACAACACGCCGAACGAGAGCAGGAGCCCCATCTGGCGGAAGCCCAAGAACTGCGCCACCAACAAGGCGCCGAAGCCGAAGAAGGTGGTGATCGCGGCGGCGAAAGACGGCGGCCCGACCTTGTCCCAGGCGCTGGCGACGGCCTCCTCTAAGGTGGAGCTGATGAGCCGCTCTTCGCGGTATCGCAGGTAGAGGTGGATCGAGAAGTCGATGCCGAGGCCCAACAACAAGGCGCCGAGGATGCTCGTGAAGGTGTTGAGCACGCCCACCGACAGCCCAGCGAAGCCGAAGGACCAGATCGTGCCCACGATGAGCGGCGTGAAGATGAGCAGCAGCGCCCGCAGGTCACGCATGGCGACGATCATCAGCGTCAGCACGAGCACGAGGCTGATGGTGCCCGTGAGCTTGGAGTCGGCGAGCACCCCCTCGTAGTCTTCGACGTTGAAGCGGTAGGCCCCAGAGATGTAGACGACCTCGACGCCTTTGGAGGCCGGGTCGAGGGTGTTGATCGTCGTCTGGATGAACGCCATCAACGAGCGGGCGAAGGGCAGATCACGCGCCCGGCCGTTGGGGCGGATGACGAGGCGCTCCATGTCGCCGCTGGACATCAGCCCCGAGCGGGCGTCGGCGCCGCCGAGCTTCTCGGTCATCGGGCCGAGATCGAGCAGCCGCGCGGCGATGAACGGGTTGGCCACGGCGGGGCCCAACGAGAGCGCGCCCTGGAGCCGCTCCCGCACCGAGACCAGCTCCTCTTGAGAGAAGGTCAGCACCCCCAGGCGCCAGGCCAGCTCGTCGTCGATGTCGTGGACGGCGTAATCGACCTTGTCATCGGCCTCAAGGGCCGCCTGGAGCTCGTTGAGGAACGGCTTTGTGGCCGCGCGTTCACCCCGAACGGTGACGGTGACGAGGTTGACGCCGCCCTCCTCGGACTCCAGCTCACGCAGGGCGATGATCGCGGGATCCTTCGGAGGCATCAGGGCGAGCAGGTCAGAGTTGACCGTCAGGCGAGAGGCGGCGGCGAGGGCGAGGAGCGTGAGCAGCGCCACCACGGCCGTGGCCGCGCGGTGGTTCCGCAGAATGAAGAGCGCCCAGCGACCGAAGATGGTGGTCGCTTGACCGCGCTCGGCGGGCTGGCCCATGCCGGCGTCCTCCGAAAGAAGCGCCCTTGTATCCCGGGGGGACTCCTTGGGCGAAAGCGTCAACGCGCCGTTTACAAGTCTCCTTCCTCATCGTAGGAGCCGCCGGTCGCGGCCTTGCCCATGAGCCGGATGGTGACGCCGAGCTCCAGGCCCGCGCCGATGGGGGAGGGGTCGGTGGGGGTGACCTTATCAGCCAAGCCGCCAACCCCGGCGCTGTAGGTCTCGGTGAGCTGCCCGGCGACGAGCACGCTCACGGGCACCAAGGCGTAGAAGTCGACCCGCTCGGTGACGCTGGCCTCCACGCCGCCGATGACCTCCGCCATGGCCTGCCACGGCCCGGAGAAGATCGGCATGTGCGACGGCGGGATGAGGTAGCTGTCGAGGCCGGGGCCTCGGGCCAACATCACGCCGGCGCCCGCCACGGGGCGCACCGTCGAGGTGGGCCGGGGCACCCAGTACGCCCGGGCGCCGCCCCAGGCGTTGATCGCCCCGTAGCTCTCGGCCTCATCCGCGAGGTTGGGGGTGCCGACGATCTCCTGGGTGATCGCCGCGCTGAACCGCCCGGTGCTCATGCCGCCGCCGACGGAGACCTCAACCGTAGGGGTGAGCCCGAAGCCGATCCAGCCGCCGGCCTCGATCCCCGTGCCGCCCACCCGGGCCTGGTAGGCGTAGGTCTCGACGATCTCCAGAGAGGACGGGTCGAGCGCGTAGCGGCCGTCGTAAACCGTGGACCAGGCCCCCCGCGACACACCCACGGCGGGGCGGATGAGGAGCTGAAAGCGGCGCCCGGCGGAGAGCTTGTTCCAGGCCGAGAGCGGCAGGCCGGAGTTCTTGAAGCGCAGGTACTCGCCCGGGGTCATGCCGAGCTGCTCCCAGGGCTTTGAGCCGTCGGTGTTCATGTCCGACGCGAGGTCGTCCATGGTGTACTCGGTCTCTTCAAGCGTGCGGTCTTCGCGGCCGCCGATCACCGCGCCGCCGAGCTCTTCAGAGAGCCGCGCGAGCTGGGCGGCGACGGCGTCTTTGTCGATCTCGACGGTGTCCGTGGCCGTGCCGCCGAGATCACGGATGTCCTCCTCAAGCCCGCTCTCGCCGTCGATCACCGACCGAAGCAGCGCGGCGACGTCTTCAGCGAGCTGCTGCTCGTCGCCGAGGCCGAGGTCGATGGTGAAGCTCACGGCCTCCCGGGCCTCGCCGACGTCCAAGATCACGAGGTCGATCTTGTGGGCCTGACCGTAGCTCTCCAGCGTCCCGGCGATGGCGTACTCGGCCTCGGCGGCGTCACCCACCAAGAACGCGCAGCCGATGCTCTGGCCGGGCGGGCAGCTCGCGAGGTACTTCGCCGCGGTCATCTCGCCGACGCGGGGGGCGCCATCGACGTCGATCACCCGCAGGTCAGCCTCTTGGGCGAGGCGCTCGGTGAGGTAGGTGGTGACCAGAGCGGCCATGCCGACGCTGTCGTCGTTGGTGGGCTGGAGGTCGGCCACGAACACCGGCGTCTCTGCGGATGCGACGTTCGCGGAGAGCAGCAGCAGGGAGAGCAGAGAGATCACGAGGTCAGCTCCGACGCGAGGGGGCGAGCCGCGTATTGTAGACAGGCGCGGCGCCCAAAGGGAAGCCCCCTCACGCGAGATGTCAACGGACGGTCAAGCGCGCACCCGACGGCGCTGGGGCGCGCGAAGGTGCTCCTCGTCTTCATCCTCGGGCACGACGGGGGCCTCCAGCACGGCGAGCACCTCCAGATGCGCCGTGTTGGGGAACATGTCGTAGGGGCGAATGTGGGTGACCCGCCAACCATCGGCCTGGAAGCTGCGTAGATCCCGGGCCAAGGCCGTGGGGTTGCAGCTCAGGTAAAGAACCCGGCGCGGGCGCAGGTTTCGGATCGCCTCGGCGACGCCGTCCTCTAGGCCACGGCGCGCGGGGTTGACCAGCACCACGGGGCGACGACCGGCGAGGCGCGACGCCAGGGCGGGGGCGGCCTCGGCGACCTCGGCGGCGATGAACTCCGCGGGGATGTGCTCGACCTGGGCGCTCTCTTTGGCGCGTCGCACCGCGCCCTCGTTGGACTCCACCCCCAAGGCCCAGCCGGCCGCCTTCGCCATGACCAGGGTGAAGCCGCCCACGCCGCAGTAGAGATCCACCACCGGCACGCCGGGCTTGATCTGGGCGAGCTGCACAAGATCCCGGGCGATGAGGTTCGCGACGGCGGGGTTGGTCTGGTAGAAGTCGCCGGGGCCGACGCGCAGGTTGACGCCGTGCAGGCGCTCGGGGATCGTCCAGCCGCCCAAGAGGTTCGTGGTGCCCACGAGGCCCTGGCCGTCACGGCCGAAGATGCCGTTGCCCGGCCCCTCGTTGAGGTGCAGGTGGATGCCCGTGACCGCGGCGTGCTCGCCGGAGAGCGCCTCAGCCCAGCGGCCGATGCCCGGGGACGAGCGCCCAGCGACGAGGGTGACGAGCACCTCGCCGGTGACTGAAGACTGCCGGGCGATCATCCAGCGCACGACGCCTTGGCCGTCGTCAGACCAGGGGCGCAGGTCGTGGTCGATGGCGAGGTACGCCATCTTCTTCATCACCTCACGGAGCACCGGGGTGATCACGAGGCACTCGGGGATGGGCACGACGGAGCGGGTGCCGCGGCTGGGGGCGCCGAAGCGGGGGTGGCCGTGGTCGGACCAGCCGGCCATGACCTTCACGACGTGGCGAAAGCCCGCCGCGCCCATGGGCGAGGCGACGATGGGCTCAACCACGCCCTCGTCGAGCTCTAAGCCTTGGGTCTTGAAGGTGTCGCGCAAAAGCGCGCGGCGGGCGCGATCTTGGCCCTCGCCGTTGAGGTGCATCAAGGGGCAGCCGCCGCAGAGGTCGTAGCGGTCGCAGGGGGGCTGAACCCGCACGGGGTGGGGGCTGCGGGCCTCGACCCAGCGGGCGCGGCCTTGGTTCATGCCCTCGTGCTGCAGACGCACCAGCGACTTCTCGCCGGGGATGCCCGCCCAGACCAGCAGAGGTTTGTCACCAAAGACGATGGCCTCGCCGCGGGTGGTCCAGGCGTCGGGGGTGACGGTGAGCAGCTCGCGGGGGCCCTGCTGGGGACGGCTCTGGGGCCAGTTGGGGCGAGGAGGGCCGCGGCGCGGGGGGCTGGGGGGCATTGCGGGAGCGCTCCGGGGAAGATCCGCGCCCTTAACCTGATGGGCCGCCTGCGCCCCCTCGGGCTGTGGTGTCGGGGGAAGGCCAAGGATCTTCTTAAAGGATCTTTTTGAGGTCATCTCTTGACATAGCAAGAGAAACGGGATCAAGGTGTATTCACGATCCCCTCCCCGGGCGCTCCCCGCGCTTGGTTCGGGGCCGCTGATGTGCCCCCCACGTCACGCGCGCCCCGCTCGCTCCGCCGCTTGGCTCACGCCTCCTCCCTTCCCCCTCCCGACCCAGACGAAGCCATGTACAACGAGCCTGTCCTCTTCGACGACCATCCCCGCGGCTCTGACTCCCAGGGCCTCCGTGAGATCGCCGACGCTCTGGAGGAGCGTGGCATCGACGCGCCCTCGGCGCTCTACGACGAGGCCTTAGAGCTGGCCAACGAAGGTCACCTCGGCCAAGCCCGCGACCGCCTGCGCATGTTGTTGTGCCTCGACCCCCACGACGGTCAGGCGCACCTCCTGCTCTCGAAGGTGATGGTGGCCCAAGGCCGCTTCGCCGACGCGCTCTCTCAGCTCGATCAGGCGGCGGCCTGCGGTGTGCGCGCCCCCCAAGAGCTGCGGGATCAGATCGAGGCCGGCCGCCAGGGTGAGCTGGGCGACAGCCAGGGTGAGCGAGTCGCCGCCCGCGCCAACGTCGAGCTCAAGACTCTGCGTGAGGAGGCCCGCCGCCTGCGCTCGGAGAACGCCTACCTGGAGCAGCTCACCTGGGATCTCACCCGCAAGGTGCGCCGCTGGACGGCCACCTCCGCGGTGATCGCGCTCACGGGCACCTTGCTCGTCGGCGTGACGCTGTTCGCCGGGAGCGGTGGCGCCGCCGCCACCTCCACCACGAGCCTCGCGGACGCCGTCGGGGCTGAGGCCGCCGTCGCCGCCGGTGGGGTGGCCGCCGTCGAGAACGCCGCTGAGCCCGCCGCGCCCGTCGCCCCCAAAGGCCGCACCTATGTGGTGCAGAAGGGCGACACCTTGGGCAAGGTCGCCCAAGACGTCTACGGTCAGGCGTCTCGCTGGACCGACATCCGCGACGCGAACAAGGCCGCCCTCAAGGGTGGCATCGCGCTCAAGGTCGGACAAGAGCTCGTCATCCCCGAGTAGGGGGTGACGCCAAAGTGGAGGCGAGGAGCGACGGCCGCTCCCCTCCCCGCGTCGGAATCGCCCAGGTGCCAGGGCCCGACGTGATCCGCGGGGCCGATCTCGTCGAGAGGGCGGGGTCGGCCCCGCGATGTGCTTCAGCGCGCAGAAGCTTGGGCTATGATGGGCGGCCCCGCCCTCGGAGCCGACTGAATGTCTCGCCTGGTCCTCGCCGCGCTGACGCTCTCCGCCGTGGCCTGCGCGCCCGAGCCCCACGCCTACCCCGCCCCCGACGCCCACCGCGCGCTCACCGGCCCCGGCGGCCCCCAGGTCAGCTTCCCCGCCGACGCGCTGTGGCAGGACTGCGCCCCGCTTCTGGGCGGCGAGAACGACGAGCAGCACCACAACCTCGTCGTGATGCGTGACGGCCTGCTCGTTCTGCCCTGGGCCCCTGAAGATGGCGGCGGCGGGCTGAGCTTCTACACCTTCGACGACCCCTGCGCGCCCACCCTCGTGGGCGAGGTCTGGGCCGACTTTATGCGGGAGTCCCACACCTTGGCCTTCGGGGAGGTCAACGGCCGCACCTACCTCGCCGTGGACTACCATGAGTCCGAAGACGTGGGCGGCGTCGGCTTCTTTGACGTGACCGACCCCAGCGACCCGAAGTGGGTGAGCCAGCTCGCCCTGCCCGACTACCACTACCCCGACGCCTACTTCCGCGTGGTGCTCTCGACCTTCTGGCTCGGCGACACGCTCTACGCCGCGGGGGGGCTCAACGGCGTGTATGTGCTGGATGTCTCCGACCCGCTCAACCCCGCCCTCGTCGGTCAGCACACCGTCGTGGGGCACATGGTCGGCGCGGTGCATGTTGTGGGGGACGTGGCGATGGTGTCCTCCGCCGGGCTCTCCCGCACGATCCTCTACGACGTGTCTGAGCCCTGGACGCTGAGCCCCATCCCCGGCGGCGACTTTTACGTCTCCAGCGCTGACGAGGAGCTCAAAGACTACTACTTCGCCAGCCTCGCCGGAAAATACGGCCTCTTCGCCCGCAAGAGCGACGGCGGCGGCCCGATCATCTACGATCTCAGCGACCCCACCGCGCCCACCTTTGTGGGTGAGCCCCCACTGAAGGCGGCGACGGCGGCTATGTGATGCGCCACGAGGGTTTCCTCTTCCAAGGCGACAGCGACCGGGGCCTCGTGTACGACGCCAGCGACATGAGCGCGCCGACGCTCATCGGTGAGGTGGACATCGCCGGGGATCTCGACACGGTCACGCCCGTGGGCAACGTGCTCGTGGCGGCGGTGGACTCCAAGGCTGACGACGGGCGCTCAAGCGTCGTCTTCCCCTGGGCCGAGGCGCCAGACTCCCGGGGCCCGCGGCTAGAGTGGTTCCGCCCTCAAGACGGCGCCACCTTGGTGCCCACCACCACGGCCTTGGGCCTGAGCTTTGATGAGATGATCGAGGGGATCACCGTGTTTGAGGGCTCGGTGCGGGTGTGGACCGTTGACGGTGAGGCCGTGCCGGGCAGGCTCTACACCCAGGAGAACCTCGTGAACTTTGTGCCCGACGCGCCCTGGGCTGAAGACACCACCTACGTCGTCGAGCTGCCCGCCGGGGGCGTGGCCGACGTGAGCGGCAACCGTGTGGCGGAGACGCTCCGCTGGACCTTCACCACCGGCCTTGAGCTGGAGACGCCGAGATGGTGAGCCCATCGCTGCTCGTCCTGCTGGCGGCCTGCGGAGATCCCGTCACCGAGGGCGGCGCGCTCTTCGCTGAAGGGGGAGACGACCGCCTCGCCTTCGTTGGGGAGCCCCTCACCTTGAGCGCGGAGGAGAGCCCCGGCGCCGTCGTCTACCACTGGACGTTTGACGGGGAGACGGCTGAAGGCGCCGAGGTAGACGTCACCTTCGACAGCCCAGGCCGCCGCCAGGTCTACCTGGAGGTGTTGGACGCCGACGGCCGCGCTGAAGTGGACGTGCTCACCGTGAGCGTCGTGCGCCGCCCGCTGACCACGCCGCCCCGGGTGAGCGCCAGCCTCACGCCGTCTGAGGACGCCCAGTCCCTCTTCGTCGTGATGCCCGATCTGGACCACCTCGCCATCGTAGACCTCACGACACAGACCCTGCTCACCCAGCTCCCCACCTGCGACGACCCCCGCTCGGTCTCCGCCGCCGAGGGCCTCATCGCCGTGGCCTGCGCCGGGGACGACGCCGTGCTGGTGCTCGACGCCGCGAGCCTGCGCCCTCTGTTCACCAAACGGCTGCCCTGGGGCGCGCGGCCCTTCGGTGTGGTCATCAGCCCATCGGCCATCTGGGTGAGCTTGCAGGGTGAAGGCGCCTTGGCGCGCATCTCGTTTGACGGCGCTGAGGTGGAGCTTCTGCCCGTAGGCCCGGATCTGCGCGGCTTAGGCTGGTCCGAGGGCGTGTTGTGGGTGAGCCGCCACCGCAGCGCCCCCGACGCCGGGCAGCTCTGGCGTGTGGACGAGGCCACCCGGCAGATCACCCCCTTCTCCCTGGCGTTTGACCCCGGCCCCGACAGCGACACCGACAGCGGCGGCGTGGTGACCTGGCTCCAGCGTGTGGCCATCGCCCCCGACGGCCAGACGGCGGCCTGGGGCGGCCTCAAGGCCAACGTGGCGCGTGGCCTCTACCTGCGCGGCGAGGCCCTGACCTTTGAGACGACGGCGCGGGCGGCCCTGCGGGTGACCCAGCTCCAAGACGGCGAGGAGCTCGGCGGCCCCCGCTTCGACAACCGTGATCTCATCGTGGCGGCGGCGTACAGCCCCTTCGGCGACGTGCTGTGGGCGGCGAGCCTCGGCGCGGGCATCATCGACGCCTTGGACCCCTTCACCTTTGAGCGCCTCGGCGGCGTGCAAGGCGTAGATCCCGGCGTAGACGGCCTCTGGCTCGACGGCCAGGGCGGGCTGTGGGTCAGCTCACCGCTCACCCGGTCCATTCAGCGGTTTGAGGTCTCGGAGCTGAGCGACACGACGGCGGATCCCACACGAATCGACCTTCGCGGCGGCCTGCCCGAGCCGCTCACCGAGGCGGAGCTGCGCGGCGCGTGGTTGTTCCACGCCGCCGGAGACCGCCGGGTGAGCCTCGACGCGTACCTCTCCTGCGCCTCCTGCCACCTCGACGGCGACACCGACGCGCAGACCTGGGACTTCACCGACCGCGGTGAGGGCCTACGCGACACGATCCCGCTCTACGGCTTGGACCCCACGGCGCCGATTCATTGGTCGGGCAACTTCGACGAGGTCCACGACTTCGAGAACGACCTGCGCGGCCCGATGGGCGGCGAGGGCCTGCTCGACGATGACGAGTTCGCCGAGTGCTCCGACGCCTTGGGCGCCCCAAAAGCCGGCCGATCCGAGGACTTAGACGCCTTGGCGGCCTATGTGCTGAGCCTCACAACTGCGCCGCGCAGCCCGGCTCGTTTGGATGACGGGACGCTCACCGAGGCCGCCCTTCGAGGCGAGGTCTTGTTCTCCTCCGACACCTTGGGCTGCGTGGCCTGCCACCCGCCGCCGACCTACACGATCTCCGCGTGGCTGAGCCCCGGGGAGCCGCTGTTGGTGGACGTCGGCACCTTGACCGAGGCCAGCGGCCAGCGGCGCGGGGCGCCCTTGACCGGCCTGGACGTGCCGAGCCTTCGGGGCCTGCACCACAGCGCGCCGTACCTGCACGATGGCCGGGCGGCGAGCCTGGTTGAGGTGCTCGGCGCCGAGAACGCCGAAGACCTGCACGGGGTGACCTCGACGCTCAGCGAGGGGGGGGGGGGGGCGGCGAGGAGGCGGGGGGGCAGGGACGGGGGGGCCTGACCAGGCCGAGGCTGCGTCGATGTTCACGACCCTGTGTCGATTTCTCACACCGACCCCCCCCCGGGGCGATTGACCCCCTAAACCCCCCACCCAGCACCGACGCCACCCGGCTGATCACCTCGACCACCTTGGCGCTCGCCGCCACGCGGTCGGCCTGGACGTTCTCGCGGAGCTGCTGCGGCGTTCGCGCCCCGGCGATCACGGCGGTCACGCCCGGCTGCGCGATGGCCCAGCCGATCGCCACGGCGCTCGTCGGCACACCCACCCGGGCGGCGATCCGGCCTAGCTCGGCGGTGAGGCTCTGGGCGTGGCGCAGGCGATGGCCTTGGAACCGCTCATCCCAAGAGCGCTGGTCATCGTCCCCAAAACGAGGGTTGCCGGTGTATTTCCCGCTGAGCAGGCCCCGGCAGAGGGGCTCATACGCCAGCACGCCCAGGCCCGAGGCGGCGCTCAACAGCGGCCCCTCCAGCTCACGGCGCAGCAAGGAGTAGGGCGTCTGAAGGCTCACGATCGGCGCGAGCGCCCGAGCCTCGGCGAGCGCCTCGGGGCCGTAGTTGCACAGGCCGAAGTGCTGGATCTTGCCCTGCGTTTGCAGCGTCGTGAGGGCGCCGAGGGTCTCCGCCAAGGGGGTGCCCCGCTCACAAGGCCAATGAACCTGGAGGAGCGGGATCGTCTCAAGGCCCAGGCGGGTGAGGCTGGCCTCGGCGTCCTCGACGATGTGGGCCGGGCTGAGGTCGCTCTCGGCGTGGCCGCGTGAGCCTCGCCAGCGCACGCCCACCTTGGTGGCGACGATGACGTCCTTGAGGCGCGGCCCGAAGGCCCGGCGCAGGAGCGTGTCGGCGTGGCCCTCGCCGTAGAGCGGCGCGGTGTCGAACCAGTTGACGCCCAGGTCCACGGCGGCCTGCAGGGTGGCGACGGCGTCCTCGTCGGGGCGGGGCGGCCCCCAATATTTGCCGCCCATCGCCCACAGGCCGAGGCCGAGCACGCTCAGGGAGAGGTCGGTGCCGGGGAGAGGTCGTCGCCGCATCCCCGAGACCTATCCCGGGCGATCTTAAGGATCGAGGGGATCATCGGCGCCGAAGAAGCCCGCGTCGTCTCGCCAAGGGGTGACGAGCCAGGCCGAGACGCCCACCCGGCGTAAGGCGTCGGCGGCGGCGCGGCGGTTGTGGTGGCTCACCCGCAGGAGCTTGAGGGGCCGGGGCGAGGCCCGCAGGCGCTCGGCGGCGAGCACCAGGCGGCAGTAGGTGGCGGAGAACTCCTCTTCGATGGCCCAGTCTTCGGGGTGCAGGCTGGGATCGGGGCCCAAGGAGCGACGCGGCGGCGAGAGGTCGTCGGTCAGGATGTCGTCGGTGGGCTCGTCGTGCTCGGAGGTCTCAAAGAGCGCGTCTTCGAGGGTCATGGTCTCACCTCATTGGAACCAAGAATCTATCCTTTGTATCGGACAGACCCCGGCCATAAACTGTCCAGTCACCTGGATGTCATCAGGGTTTTTGCCCAGACAAGGGCCGCGGGGTCGATGTTCTTGGGCAGAGGATCCACGAGGTGCTTCGGATCGTTCAAAATGTTCATTCTACGAATCCACGCGTTTTTTGTCTTCATCTATCAATCGTGTATTTGTGCTCTGGGGAGGCGCCCAGGAGGGCCCTGGGGCGCTGGCACGGCGGTTGCAATGACCGGGGCAAGCCTGGAGCGTGTATGACTCGTCCCCTCTCTTCTCTCGCCTTCCTCCTCACGCTCACCCTGGGCGGCGGCCTCGCGCAGGCCGAGACGCTCCCCTTCGCCGAGCAGGCCCTCGCCGGCCCCACGGTGCAGCTCTGGGTGGATGAGGACTCGGCCACGGTGCTCATCGACGGCGCGGTGAGCTTTGAGGTGCCCCTCCACCACGGCGAGGCCCTGGACCCCATGGCCGTCGAGCGCCGCTACGACGACGCGCTGTTGTTGGGCGGCACCTTGATGGTGCGCCGCGGCGTGTCCGAGGGCCCGGGCGTGCTGAGCCCCGCCGAGTCCGTGGAGCTCTACGACCTCAGCGGCCGCGCCTTGCCCGCCCCAGAGCCCGCCCTGCTGGCCCTCCTGAGCGGCGTCGATGAGCAGCTCCTCGCCCCAGACGGCGCCTGGTCCGTGGCCATCGTCAGCGGCGGCCGCGCCGGGGGCTGGGCGCGGGGCCTCGTCGTCGTCACCGCCGAGGGCGCCCTGGTGCCCCTGGGCCTCGACGCCCCGGCGCTGTACTGGCCTGAGGAGGCCCACTTTGACGGCGACCGCTTCGTGCTGCCCTTGGCCGACGGTCAGACCTTGGTGGTGAGTCCCCAAGGCCAACGGGTGACGCAGGTGGCCTCGCTCCGGTAGAATCTCGGCGGCACAAAGGGAAGACGATCATGGCGCTCCGACGGGATCACTTCGGCAACACCCTGGGGCGCCTCACCCTGGGGCTCACCCTCACCCTGGCCGCCCTGGGGGCCATCGCGGGCGAAGGCGGTGAGCTGTTTGAGCCCAACACCGAGGCCGTGACGCTCTCGGCGCCGGCCTTGCCCGCGAAGGGCTCCGGCGAGACGATCCTCACCGTGCGCCGCGCCGGTCGGTACGCCGTCGAGGCGCGCTCGGTCTCCGGCGTGCTCATTCAGCTCGTGGACAAGGCCCGAGGCCCGGGCGCCTGGGCGGGGCGGCTCGGTGAGCAAGATGGGCGCCTGGACGTGTTTTTGGAGCCCGGCACCTACAAGCTGCGCACCCGGGGGCCCGACTCCGGCAAAGGGGAGGTGAGCGTCGTCGTGACGCCGTTTGTCGAGGCCAACCAGCCTGTGCCCGAGCTCGTCGAGGTCGGGTATTTAGAGACCACCCTGGCCGACAAGCAGCAGCGCTCGTTCTGGATTGACCTCACCGCAATCTCTCGGGCCGTGACCTTAGAGGCGATGGGCCCGGCGCTCTCCGAGCTGAGCGTGTGGCGTGATGGTCGCTGGCGGGTCTCCGTGCCTACCCGCTGCGCCGAGGTGAGCCCCGTCGAGGGCGCGCCGATGACCCGCTGCACGCTGCAAGGGAGCCTGCCCGCCGGGCTCTACCTGCTCACGGCCTCGGGCGGCCCCCGCAAGGTCGGCGGCGCGGGCGACCCGCTCTATGTGCGCGCCGGGCTCGACGTGCTCACCGGCTCGATCGCCAAAGACGGCGTGATCGGCCCCTTCGGCGTGGAGCGGGTGAAGGTGCGGGCCGCGCCGAACACGACGCTGCGCCTTGCGCTGCCCCAGGTGGCGCCGGTGACGATCTCCAGCCGCCAGGCCACCGCCGACATCTTCGCCACCGCCGGGGGCAGCTCCGCGAGCGTCACCCCCAAGAGCCGCGCCCCCGTCGCCACCTTGGGCCCGATCTCTGGGGATCAGCTCATCACGATCACCGGCGCGCCGGGTCAGGCCTACTCCTTGGTGGGCTTCGCCAAGATCGGCGAGACCCAGGCGATCAACGGCGTCGGCCCCACGCTGATCACCACGGTTCATTCGGGCGATCCGCAAGACTCCATCGACGCCACGGGGGTGCTCACCGCCGTTGACCGCAACAACAGAGCCAGGCTGGTGGCCGCGAGCGTGGTGCCGCTGAGTGACAACGAGGGCTGGCGGCGGCGGTTCAACCTCACCGAGACGGCGACGCTGCAGGTCGAGGTGAAGGCTGAAGGCGACTACAAGCTCATCTCACGCGGCGGGGTGCCTCTGCGCGCCCGCATTGAGCCGCACCTGTTGAGCCCCCCCGAAGGCTATAAACAGCCGGCGCTTCGGGAGGTGACCCAGCTCTCGTTTGATGACCTCGTGCCGGGCTACTACACCCTCACCTTTGAGCCGGTGGAGCCGGGGATCGTCGATCTGGAGCTGCGCCGAGACGGCCTCACCGACGCCGCGATGCGGGTGATCGGGATTCAGGAGGCGCTGCCGTACTCCGCGCCCCGGGGCAGCCTGTGGTTCGGCGAGGTCACGCTCACCCGAGACACCAAGACCACGTTGACCCGCAACCGCCAGCCCGGCGTAGACGTCGGCCTCGTGCAGCGCGCCGTGCCCATCGACCTCAGCGCGCCGTTGGGGCTACCCCTGGCGCCGGGGCAGCGCGTCACCTTTAACGTGAGCGCCCCCGAGGCCGGAGAGGTCAGCCTCACCGACGCGGCGGGTCGGACGATGCCGCTGGGGCTCAACGACGAGGCCCTCGCCCTCAAGGTGCGTCTGCCCAAAGGCACCTCGCTGCTCACCCTGCACAACCCCGGCGCCGAGCCCGCCCAGGCCACCCTTCGCCTCGCCGCCTCCGCCGCCCGCCCCTCGCTCACCCGGCCCATCGACCCCGCGGCGCTGGCGCTGCGGGAGAGCCTGCCCATCCTGCCGCTGGACGCCCCCCAGCACCTCACCCTGGCCCAGCGCGAGTCCAAGTTTTTTGTGCTCGATGTCAAAGAGGGCGGCCTCTACACCATCGAGAGCGCCGGGCTGTTGAACATGACCGGCATGATCTCCAACCGCGCCGGAGAGGTCGTCGGCCAGGCCACGGCGAACCACGTCGGGCGAAACTTCTCGATTCAGCGGGCGCTGAGCCCCGGGCGTTACCGCGTCTCGGTGGCCCCCCAAGGCGCGAGCGCCGGGGACGTGACGATCCTCGCCCGCAAGGTGCCCGTGGAGGACGGCGGGCGCCTTGTGGACGGGCGCCCCGCGCGGGCGGAGCTCGACGCCGGAGAGGCGCTCACCACGATGTTCACGCTCTCTGAAGAGGCCCAAGTAAAGCTCCTCGCCCGCGCCCAAGGCCATGTGCTGCAGTGCCGCCTGGAGGACGCCGACGGCTGGCCCGTCTCAAGCCCCCTGAGCCGCTGTGACCTCACCGAGACCTTGCCCGCCGGGGGCTATCGCCTCGTCGTGATGCCTTCAGAGGTGCCCCTGCGCGCCCAGGTGAGCTTCACGGCCTTGACCGACGACACCAACCCCGAGGGCCACGGCCCCCACGCCCTCACCTTGCCCGGCGCGGTGACGACCACCTGGATGGAGCCCCGCGGCGACGCCGAGCGTGTCCCCGACGTGTTCACCTTCAGCCTGCCCGCCGCCGCCACCCTCAACGTCAGCGTCACCGGCGAGATGGGCGGCGTGTTGACCCGGGCCGGGGAGATCGTCGCCCGGCTGGCCCCTGGCGCGGGGCTGCGAGAGGCCCTGCCCGCCGGGGACTACCGCCTGGAGCTGCGTAACTCTCGTCGGAGTCACGGCGTCAAATACAAGGTCAGCGCCACCACGGATGAGCTGCTGGTGGGCCAGAGCCGCCCCGTCTCCTCCTCCTCGTCGATCTGGCTCTCCTTGGGCCAGGACGGGCCCGTGGAGCTGATCTCCGCCGGGCCGAGCGACGTCGAGGGGCGGCTGTACGACGAGGCCGGGCGACTCATCGCCGCTGAAGATGACCGGCCGCTGGACTGGAACTTCCGCATCGCCCGCACCTTGCCCGCCGGGCGTTACCAGCTCGTGCTGCGGGAGGTCGGCCCCAGCCAAGGCCCGGTGACCGTGAGCCTCCGCGCCCCCAAAGAGCGGGAGGTCGCCGCCTTGACCGCGCCGCTCACCCGGCCCGAGACGCCGGGTGAAGAGATCCTCGTCGTGCCGCTGACCTTGCCTGACGGCGCGGAGCTGGTGAACGCCCGGGCCACCTCGGAGGAGGTCGTGGGCCTCGCCTTGGAGGCCAAGGTGGGCGGCGCCTGGCGGCTGGTGGATCAGGGCATGGGCCAAGAGGTGTCGCTCAGCGCCCGGGTCGGCGCCCCGGCCGAGGCCTGGCGGCTGCGGCTGTGGAGCCTGGACGGGGAGGGTGGCCCGGCGATCCTGCGGGTGGAGGCCCCCCGGGTGGATCGCCAGCCCGAGCGCGCCCTGGGCCGAGGCGTGGCGCTCACCCGGCCGACCCGCTCGGAGCTGCCCTTGGGGGCCGTGGTCGTGCGCCTGGATCGCCCCGGCGTGTTCACCTCCGCGCGCCTGCCCGAGGGCCTGCGGGTGTGCCCGGCCCCGGCGACGGCCTGCCGCTCCGCTGAAGACGGCCTCACGTCGGCCGATCGGGAGCTGTGGCTGGTGAGCCCCCTCGCGGAGGGTCGCGCCACGGCCCCGCTCATCGCCCGCCGGGCCTCGCTCTCGTCAGAGCCCGTGCGCCTGCGCCTCGCCCCCGCCGACAAGCTCGCCGTGGACCTCGACGCCGGGGACGGCCCGGTGCTCGTGCGGGTGCGCGGAGGTGTCGGCGCCCGGGTGATCCCCGCCGGAGAGGCCCCCACGCCGGGGCAGACCTTCGGTGAAGGCGACGAGACCTGGGCCTTCGCCGAGAGCCAAGACCGCCGCGCCGCCGCGCTGTGGCTGGCCGAGAACGCGCCGGGCCCCGCCGTGGTTGAGCTGCGTCAGTACAGCTTCTCGGCCCCGGCCAAAGCAGAAGGCCGCGTCGGGGTGTGGGAAGACGCCGCCCCGGCGGGCCAGGCCCGGCGGTACACCTTGCCCCAGCGCGGCGAGCTGCGGGTGACCCTGAGCCCCGGCCTCGTCGCGGTTGTTGAGGACGGGCAAGGCCAGCGGCTCGTGCAGGCCGCCGGAGACGACGGCGCGGAGCTGATCGTGCCCGGCGCTGAAGGCAGCTTGTGGGTGCTCAACCCCCGGGGAGAAGACGGTCACCTCAAGGCCGAGCTGCTCCCCGAGGTCGGCGTTGGCGGCGGGGTTCTGGCGGCGAAGGGCCGCTTTGAGCAGCGCTCAAGCCGGGCGGCGACGACCTGGCTGCGGGTGGGCGCCGACACCGGCGGCGTGCGTGTGGGCGGGGACATCACCACGGCCACGCTGACCACGACGAGCGGCGCGCGTCACCAAGGCGACCGCCTGCCCGCCGCCGCCGGGGTGCTGCGCCTCGACCACGGCGCCGGGGTTCAGCTCGCCTGGGCGGGCGGACGCGACGCCCCCATCGACCCTACGACGCCTAACAAGACCAGGGTGAACCTGCCCTCTCGGGGCCAGCTCGCTGGCGACACCACGGTCACCCTCGACCTGCCCCGGCCCTCGCTGGTGCAGCTCAACCTGCCCGGCCCCGTCGCCGTGGCCTGGGGCGAGACCGGCGCCGCGCTCTGTGTCACGTCGAGCTGCACGCTCTCCCTGGCCCTGCCGGGCGGCGCCACGGGCCTCTCGCTGCGGGGCCTCGCTGGGGAGCCCCTGGGCGGCGTCTTGGAGATGACCGCCACCGACGCCGTGCCCATCGGCGAAGGCGTGGGCCCCGAGGTGCTGTTGAGCGCGGGCGGCGCGCGACTGTTCGCCTTCACCGTGCCCAAAGACGCGGCGGTGGGCGTCGGCGCCCGGGCCGAGGCTGACCATGTTGAGCTGGCGTTGTACACGGCGGCCGGGGCTGAGTGCTCAAGCTCGGCGGGGTCGTGGGTTTGGTGGACCTGCCCGCCGGAGACTACCTCTTGCTGCTGCGCGCCCGGCCCGACGCCGAGCCCACGCGTGTGAGGCCGACATTGTTCGGGATTGAGCCCCAAAGTGACGCTCCCCCAGAGGACATCGCCCGGGGTTACCTGCGCCCCGAAGGCTCGCCCGATCCTCGTGTGGTCGCGGTGCCCGCGCCGTCGATCTGGAGCCTCGGCACCCGCGGCGGCTACGACTCAAACGGCGGCGGCGGTAACTACGACACCGGCGGCGGCGGCCGCTACGACACCGGCGGCGGCTCCAACGACACCAACCGCCAAGACACGGCCTCCACGGACGGGGACTACTGATGCCGGCCCTCACGCTCTCTACGCGCCTTCGTGTGCTGTTGGTGGTCCTGTTCACGCTCGTCGGCGGCGTCGCCGTGGGCGGTGAGGAGGAGCTGCGCGCGCTGTTGTTGCAGCGCCCGGCGGCCCGATCTGGCACGGTCTTGGCCCCAGATCGCCTGCTGCGACGCTGGGATCCCCTCACCGTGTTTTTTGCCGCCGACCGCGGCCCGGCCACCCCCGGCACCGAGCACAGCCCCGAGCGCCTCATCCGCCTCGACGGCGCCCCCGCCGGGGCCTGGCGCTGGATCGACGCCCGCACCCTGCAGTTTGTGCCCGCCGACCCCTGGCCGCCCTTGGCCAAGATCACCGCCCGGGTGGAGGGCGAGGTCAGCACGCTGTACACCGTGCTCAGCCCGCCCCGGCAGACCGAGCCCCAAAACGGCGCCCGGGTTGAGACGACGGTGGACCGCCTCACCTTGACCTTCTCCGAGCCCATCGCCCCCGAGGTGCTGCGCGAGAGCCTCCGCATCGAGCTTCGTGACGAGACCCGCCCCGACGCCGCGCCCCGGGTGCTCACCGGCCGCGACCTCAGCGTGAAGGCCCTCGAGCGCGCCAGCCGCCGTGATCCCGCCCGGGTCGTGGTGCGCCTCGCCGAGCCCCTGCCCGCCGGGGTGAAGGTCGCCGTGCGGATGCGCCTCACCCAAGAGGACAGCCACGAGCACGCCCCGACTGTGCTTCGTTTCTCCACCGCGCCGCCGTTCCGCGCCGGGAGCCTCGGCTGCGGCAGCGCCTCGGCCACCTTGACCCCCGAAGGCGCCCGCTACACCCCGCAGCAGGCCCTGCGCTGTGAGGGCAGCCCCAAGGTGATCCTCGACTTCACCGCGAGCTTGGGCTCCTTGGGCCCCGTCGAGGCCAGAAACCTGCTCCGGTTTGAGCCCGCCGTGCGTGGCCTGGAGTTTAAGCCCAGCGCCAGCCGCCTCACGGTCACCGGAGAGTTCGCCCGAGACACGCTGTACACCGTGAGCGTGGTGCCAACAGCGATCACCGACCGCCAAGGCCGCGCCTTGGACATGACCGGACCCAGCACAGTCCACATGCTGTTCCCCGCCGTGGTGCCCATGGCCAAGCTCCTCGTGGGCGAAGGCATCGTCGAGCGTTACGGCCCCCAGCGTCTGCCGATCGAAGGGCAAGGCAAATCCCGCCTGGATCTGCGGATCTACGCCGCCGACCCCCTCGACCGCACGCTCTGGCCCTTCCCCACCGAGCCCCTCTCTGTGGACGAAGAGAGCCGCCCGCCGGGCCCCGGCGAGGAGCCCAACTTCACCGTAGACCCCCGCTACGACATCGCCCCCCACATGCTCAGCGCCCGGGTGAAGGGCCTGGGCTCACCGCTCTACTCCGGCCTCGTCGATGTGGACCTCGGCGACGGCGACCGCGCCCGGGGGCACCTCGACCTCGCGCCGATCCTCAGCGCCGCCCAAGGCGCGGCTCGCCCCGGCACCTACCTCGTCGGCGTGCGCGCCCCGGACCAGGCCGGCCCCCGCCGCTACACCCGCGTTCAGGTCACCGACCTGAGCCTCACCGCCGTCGAGGAGCCCCTCGCCGTGGAGCTGCTCGTCAGCTCCTTACGCACCGGCGGCGTCGTCTCCGGGGCGACCATTCGTGTGGAGGCCGCCCGCGTTGACGCCGACCAGAAGGCCGAGTGGGTGACCGTGTGGAGCGGCACCACCGACGGCAAAGGCCGCGCGCGCTGGCTCGCCCCGGGCAAAGCCGAGGATGACCCCCAGCTCAGCCTGCGCCGTGTCGTGGTGCAGAAGGGCGAGGACGTGCTCGTGTTGGCCGCCTCTCGCCCGCCGGAGCAGTACACCGAGCGCGGCTGGAGCAAGACCGGGGGCTGGCTGGGCTACACCGTGGCCGATCTCGCCCAGCGCGCCCCCAAGGCGAGCCTCCTCGCCCACGTCTTCTCCGAGCGCCCGATCTACCGCCCCAACGAGGTGATTCACCTCCGCGGCTTTGTGCGCAGTCGTGACGCGGGCCTGCTCACCCGCCTGCCTGAAGGCGGCGCCTTGGTGATCAGCGGCCCGAACAACAAAAATTGGCGTGTGCCCGTGGTGATGACCACGACCGGCGGCTTTTACCACCGCTTTGACGAGGCGGACCTGCCCAGCGGTGACTACGTCGCCCGGTATGAGCACACCGAGGGCGGCAGCATCGGCGAGGCCCGGTTTAAGGTGGAGTCTTACCGCCTGCCTGAGTTTGAGGTGAGCCTACACACGCCGCCCCAAGCGGCCTTGGACGCGCCGTTTGACGTCACCCTCACCGCGTCGTGGTACGCCGGGGGCCGCGTCGCCGAGCGCCCCGTGCGCTGGCGTGTGGTCGAGACGCCCGCGGCCTGGACACCCCCCGGCGCCGAGGGCTTCCGCTTCTCCTCCGATGGCCGGTATGGCCGCGCTGGGCGGTTTGAGGCCCGCGCCGCCACCGAGACGATCAGCCTCACCGACGCCGAGGGCGGGGCCCGCATCACCCTCGACCCGTCCATGGAGCTCTCGTCCATGCCCCGGCGGTATGTGGTCGAGGCCACCGTCACCGGCGCCGACGACCAGACCGTCACCACGACGGTGAGCGTCGACGCCTTGCCCGCCTTCACCTTGGGCGTAAAGGCCCCGCGGTATTTAGAGAAGACGACGACGCTGCCCATTGAGCTCCTCGCGTTGGGCCCCACAGGCAAAGCCGTGGCGGATCTCGACGTCACCGTGCGTCTCATTCACCGCCAATGGCACAGCCACCTCCAGGCCGGAGACTTCACCGAGGCCGAGGCCCGCTACGTCTCTGAGGTGGTCGAGGTGCCCGTCGAGGAGCGGATCGTGCGCAGCGGCGCCAAGGCGGTGCCCGTCTCGTTCACCCTGCCTCGGGCGGGGGTGTACCTCGTCGAGCTGGAGGCCCAAGACAAATTGGGCCGCGCCCAGGTGGTGCGGGTGGATCTGTACGCCGGGGGTGAGCAGTCGGTCACCTGGGAGAAGCCCAGCGGCGCCACCTTCGAGCTGAGCCTCGACGCCGAGACCTACAACCCCGGCGACACCGCGAACCTCGTCTTGCGCAGCCCCTTCCGCGAGGCCGAGGCCCTGATCATCACTGAAGCCCCCGACGGCAACCGCTACGATCGGGTCTCTGTGCGGGATGGCAAAGGGGTGGCCAAGGTGAAGATCGAGGGCCGCCACGCCCCGCGCCTGCCGGTGCATGTGGTGCTGATGCGCGGTCGCGGCGGAGACGCCGTCGTCGCCGGGGGTGACCCAGGCAAACCCGCCACCTTGGCGGCCTCGGTGAACGTCGAGGTGAACCCCGTCGAGAACCAGCTCCAGGTGGCCTTGGAGGCGCCAAAACAGGCGCTCCCCGGCGAGGAGGTGCCGATCACCGTGCGCCTCAAGGACCCAAGCGGCCGCCCCATGGCCGGGGAGGTGACGCTGTGGCTCGTAGACGCCGCCGTGCTCGCCTTGGCCCCTGAGGCCCGCCTCGACCCCCTGCCCGATCTCCTCAAGGCCGCGATCAGCCGCCTTCGCCTGCGCGACACCCGCAACCTCACCTTGGGCTCCTTGCCGCTCTCGGTGATGCCCGGCGGTGATGGCAACGGCGGCGGCGTGCTCGACCGCGTGACCGTACGCAAAGACATGGTGCCCGTGCCGTACTACGAGCCGTTTCTGGCCGTGCCCAAGTCCGGCGTGCTCACGGTGAAGGTGAAGCTGCCCGACAACCTCACCACCTTCCGCCTGCGGGCCAAAGCCACCGCCGGAGACGCGCGGTTTGGGGTGGGCCAGGGTGACCTCGCCGTGCGCCTGCCCGTGGTGGCCCAGGCCGCGTTGCCCCGCTTCTTGCGCCCGGGTGACTCGGTGGAGGTGGGCCTCATCTCTCGGGTGGTCGAGGGCCCCGGCGGCGCGGCCCAGGTGGAGCTGAGCGCCCAAGGGGCCACGGTGACCGGCGGCGCGCCCAAGGCCGTGAAGCTCGACGCCAAGGTGGCCCTGCGTGAGGACTACACCTTGACTGTGGCGGATGACGCCCGGGGCGTGGTGACCGTGACCGGCGGCGTGCGCCGCAGCGTGGATGGCGCCGGGGACGCCGTGCGGGTAGAGCTGCCCCTGCGCGACGCCCGCCGAGACGAGATCAGCCGCGTGTTGGCCACCTTAGACGACGGCGCGCTCAGCCTGCCCGCGGTCACCGACGCCTTGCCCGGCACCGCCCGCCGCCGCGTGTTGGTCACCGATCAAGCGGCCTTGGTGCGCCTCGCCATCGGCGTCACGAACCTGCTCAACCAGCCCTATGGCAACGTCGAGCAGCGGGTGAGCGCCGCCCGGGCCCTGCTCGCCCTGCGTGAGCTGCGTGAGCTGATGGCCTGGACCGGCGCGCAGGACCGCCTCGACCGCATGGTCCTCGACACCCTACGCGACCTCCCCCGGGCCGTCGACAACCGCGGCCTCGTGGCCTTCTGGCCCGGTGGACAAGGCACAGTCGCCCTCACGGCCTGGTCGTGGCGGCTGCTCGACGAGGCCAACCGCGCCGGTCTGCCGATCGATGTGGGGCTCAAGTCGAGCCTGGAGCGCGCGTTAGAGCGGTCGTTACGCTCAGACGCCGGGGTGTTTTTGGACGGCGAGAGCTGGACCGAGCGCACCATCGCGCTCTCCACCTTGGCCGCGGCGGGTCGTTACGACGCCGCGTACTTCTCCGAGCTCAGCCGCGAGGCCCGCTGGCAAGACGCTGAAGGCGCCTCCGAGACGCTCATCGCCGGGGTCCGCGGCGGCCAGGCCACCCCTGAGGCCCTCGACGCCCTGATCAAGACCGTGCTGGATGCCTACGTCTTCCGCCTCCAGAGCGGCCGTGAGGTCTACGGCGGCCTGAAGGTGGGCCGCACCGACCGCAGCCCGATGATCCTGCCCTCCGAGGCCCGCACCTTGGCCCGCACGATCCAGGCGCTCTCCCTTGCTGCGCCGCAACATGACAAGCTCGCCTCCTTGACCGAGGCTCTGGTCAGCTTGGGCCAGAGCGGCGGCTGGGGCCAGACCAACGCCGACGCCGAGGCGATCCTCGCCTTGGCCGAGCGTCTCAGCGCCGGTCGCCCTGGCAAACGGGTCGTGACGGTGCAAGAGGCGGGCGCCACCCAGCGCCTCACCTTTGGCGACGCCGCGGGTTCTTTGGCCTCGGTCACCCTCGGCGGCGGCGCGGCGACGATCACCCGCGCTGAAGGGGCGGGGCTGTTCGCCTGGGTCGAGACCCGCTACGCCCCACAGTCGCCCCCGGCCCAGCTCAACGAGGAGGCCCAAGGCTTCGCCGTGAGCCGGGCGCTGTGGCGTGTGGGCCCCAGCGGCCCCGACGAGCGCCTGCAATGGACCACCGGCGGCGCGACGCTCTCGCTCCAGGTGGGCGACGTCGTCGAGGATCGTGTCACCGTCGTCACCCCCCAGGCCCGGTCCCAGGTGCGCCTGATCGTGCCCCTCGCCGCGGGCCTGGAGCCGCTGAACCCGCGCCTGGCGACGGCCGGCCCCGAGGCCACGCCCTCTCGCAGCCCGTCCATCCCGCCGGACTTCATCGACGCCCGGGACGACGTGGTCATCTACGGCTGGGACAACCTGCCCCAAGGCAGCGTCGAGCTCGCCCTGCGGGCCCGCGCCACGTCGCCCGGCCGCACGACCTTGCCCAGCGCCCGCGCGGAGCTGGTCTATGACGACGCGGTCTGGGGCGCAGCGCCGGGGCCTGGGTCACCGTGGAGTGAGCACGCCGCCTGGGGGGGGTGGCCTCGGCGGCGGACACGCGGCGGGCGCAAGGGCTGTGCCGTCCGCGCCTACCGCTTGTCATTGGGCCGAGCCGGTGCGATCCTGAGTCTTCCCCGGCAACGCCCCCCACGGAGCCCGCCCCCATGATCCTCACCCTCGCCCTGCTCGTCGCCTGCAAAGACGCTGACACGCCCTCGGAGTCGGGCCTGGACTCCGGCGGCGCCATCGACACCGAGGTGCCCCTGGCCGAGAGCTGCCCGGTGACCTTCACCGCAACAGCCCAGTCCGCCGCCGCGGGGATGGCCGTCGCTGGCGGGTTTAACGCCTGGAGCACCGAGGCCACGCCGATGGTGGAGGGCCCCGACGGCGTGTGGTCGGTCACGGTGAACCTGGCGCCGGGGAGCTACCCCTACAAGCTCGTCGAGAAGACCGGCGCCGATGGCCGCAACGAGGAGTGGTCCTGCGACCCAAACGCCAGCGAGACCCAATGTGACGCGGGCTACGACTGGAACACCTCCTGCGGGCTGGGGGAGGGGAGCTGCAACTCGATGATCACCGTAGGCAACTGTGATCGGCCCACGCTCAGCCTCCAGAGCCTCGACATCAACCGCGCCGCGGGCGCTGTGCGGCTCACGCCGAGCTTCTCCCCGGCGCGCTCCGGCGCCGCCCTGCGCTCCATTCGTGTGGAGCTGGACGGCGTCGAGCAGTCCCCGCTCACCAACACAGACGAGCTGAACCTCTCTGGCCTCGGCGAGGGGCGTCACACCCTGCGTCTCACCGCCGTGGATGAGGACGGCGTCGGCAGCGAAGAGGTCTACGTCCCGTTCTGGACAGATGACCGCCAGTGGGCCACGGGCCTGATGTATTTTGTCTTCGTGGACCGTTTTGAGGACGGTGACCCCAGCCGAAACGCCAGCGAAGGCACCAACTACAGCAGCACAGACTACATCGGCGGCGACTGGCAAGGGGTGATTGACCGTCTCGATTACCTCGACTCGTTGGGCGTCACGGCGCTGTGGCTCACCGCCCCCAGAACAACCCCAAAGGCGCCTGGGGCGACAAGTGTGGGGCCAACTTCTCTCGGGATACCACGGCTATTGGCCCGCGAGCGCCAACGGTTTAGAGGAGCACTTCGGCGACGAGGCGCTCCTGCGTCAGCTCATCGACGAGGCCCACGCCCGGGGGATGCGGGTGCTCGTGGACTGGGTGGCCAACCACGTTCACGAGGAGCACGCCTACGCGGCGAACACCGACTGGTTCAACAGCGAGCTGATCTGCCAAGGCGACGTGTGGAACACCGCGCCAGAGGTCTGCTGGTTCGACAGCTTCTTGCCCGACATCCGGTATTATGACGAAGACCCCCTGGTGCAGATGGTCAACGACGCCGTCGCCTTCGCCAAAGACTATGAGATCGACGGGTATCGGGTAGACGCGGTCAAACATATGCCACACTCGGTGTACTTCAACCTACAGTCCAAGGTGGTCGCCGAGATCGAGCACCGCGCGGCGGGGGGTGACGAGGAGTTTTACACCGTCGGCGAGACCTTCTCCGGCGAGCGTGGGCTCATCGGCTCCTATGTGAACGATCAGGAGCTTGACGCACAGTTCGACTTCTCGATGTACTGGGCGATCCTCTCGGCGTTTGCCCGCGGCGAGAGCAGCTTGCCCTTCCGACGGTCGCCTGCGCAGCCCCGCCACGCCCCCGGGCTGGGGTGAGCCTTATGAGCGTCTCATGTTGGCCTGGACCTACCTGCTCACAAACGAGGGCCTGCCCCTCATCTACTACGGTGACGAGATCGGCCTAGAGGGCTTCGGCGACCCCGACAACCGCCACATGATGCGGTTTGACGGCGAGCTTGGCGCCGATGAGCAACGTGTGCTGAGCCACGTCTCCGCCTTGGGCCAAACCCGCCGGGCTCACCCCGCCCTGGCCATCGGCGCGCGCACCGGCTGGTGGTCTGGAAGACGACGTGCTGGGCTGGGCGCGGGTGTACGAGGGCGACGAGGTGCTGGTGATCGTGAACCGCTCGGGCAGCGAGCGCACGCTCACGAACGGGTTGAGCTTCGCGGGGCTGAGCCCCGGCGCGACGTTTGAGGACGTGCTGACCGGCGCCACGGTGACCGCGAGCGGGGACTCGATCTCGGTGACGGTCCCGGCGCGGGGGTCGGTGGTGTTGGTGAAGCGGTAGGGGCGCCTACGCCGTTCAAGGCCCAAGTGGAGAGAAACGGGCAAAAGTGGGCCCGTAAGAGGGGGGCATTCCCTGCAAATCGCGATCTTGAGCCTCAAGAAGGTGGCTTCGTGGAGAGAAGTCGCTTTCTTGAGGCTCAAGAAGACGATTTTCCAGAAAAAATCGCGTTCATGAGCCTCAAGAAGACGATTTTCCAGAAAAAATCGCCTCCATGAGCCTCATCCTCGCGATGTACGCTCCCCAAGCCGCCTCCCTGACCCTCCACCCCACCACCCTCCCTCCCGAGGCCAAAACCCGATAAACTCCCCGGTCCCCACCTCGGAGCCCCGATGCGCACCTCGCCTCTCCTCTTCGTCCTCGCGGCCTGCTCATCGAAGGCCCCGGCGCCGACGCCCCTGGACGCCATCGCCGTCACCGAGACCCGGGCGCTCCAGGGCCTTCGTTGTGAGGTGCAGGTCCTGCGCACTGAAGGCGACCGGCCCCACATCTACGCCCATGACCGCGCCGACCTTGCCCGGGCCTTGGGCTTTGTCATGGCGAAGGACCGCTTCTTTGAGATGGACCTCGCCCGGCGCTTGGGCTTAGGCACGGTCTCTGAGCTCCTCGGCGACGCGGCGCTGGAGACCGACATGGAGAGCCGCGTCATGGGCATGACCTTTGTGGCCGACTCGTTGTTGGCCCGGCTCACCCCCGAGCAGGTCGTCGAGTTTGACGCCTTCGCTGAAGGTGTGAACGCCTACATCCTCGCCGTGAAGGCCGGTGAGCTGGACCCGCCGAGTGAGCTGGCGCTCGCGGGCAACCTCTTGGGCGCTGAAGAGCCCTGGATGTTGATGCTGAGCTGGGCTTTGAGACCGGCGACATCGGCCGCGCCAACACCGCCGCGGCCTTGCCGAGCCTCTACGCTGAGTCGCCCTTGGGTGAGCTTCGCCGGGCGGGCGTCGTCGATGACATCTGGCTTCGTGTCGAGCCGGTTCACGCCGTCGGCGCCGCCGAAGGTTGGCCCGCCGCCGCCAGCTCGGGGCCCCCCGCGCCGCCCCAACACCGAGGCCTCACCGCCGACCCACGGGTGCCCAGAGAGGTGCTCGGCCGCCTCAACGATCGCCCTCGATCGCCTGCAGCGCCGCCTGGCCACGACTGGGAGAGCGGCTTCGGCTCCAACGCCTGGGCGGTCAGCGCCGAGGCGGCCGCAGGCGGCGGGGCGATCCTGGCCGGCGACGGGCACCTGAGCCTCACCGTGCCGTCGCTGTTTTATCAGCTCGGCTTAGACACCCAGCTTCTGGGCGGCGGCGACACCCACCAAGCCGGGCTTGGCGTGCCCGGGATGCCCTTGATGGCCGTAGGCACCAACGGCCTCGTCGCCTGGAACCAGACCCAGCTCATGGGCGACATCACCGACTGGTACCGTGAGGAGCTGATCTTGGGTGAGGACGGCCTGCCCGCCGCCACACGGTTTCAGGGCCGCGAGGAGCCGGTGGTCTCTACGATGGAGACCTGGGTGGTGGCCGACGTGCCGCTCCTGGGCAGCGAGGGCCGCATCGAGACCTGGGCGCGCTACACCACCTTTGATGGCCGCTGGATCGCCGAGATCGAGGGCCGGTCGGCGAGCGCGGATGAGGCCTTGGCCCCGGGTGAGGGCCTGGTCAACCTGGGCGGCAGCTACGTCGTGCCCGGCGACCTCGACGGCGACGGGGTGATCACCGCCTTGGCCTTTGACTACGTCGGCTTAGACGGCGGCAACCCCTTGGCGGCGCTCAACGCCATGGGCCACGCCGGAGACGTGGCGGAGCTGGCCGAGGCCACCCGAGGCCTCGTCGCGTACTCCCAGAACATCGTCGCCGCCGACATCCACGGCGACGTGCTGTACACGCCGTATCAGGCCGTGCCCTGCCGCGATCAGCTCCCCCGCGGGGCCGATGGCGGCTGGGAAGACGGCGCCAACCCCAGCCAGCTCCTCGACGGCACGATCTACGGCGGGTTCACGATCAAGCTCGACGGCTGGAAGGTCGTCGAGGGCGATCCCACCGCCTGCGTCGTGCCCTTTGATGAGATGCCCCGGTCCCTGAGCCCCGCCGCGGGTTTTGTGGTGACGGCGAACAACGACCCCGCGGGCATCACCTTCGACGGCGATCTGCTCAACGAGCCTTGGTACATCGGCGGGCCGTGGATGGAGGGCTATCGCGCCGAGATCATCACCCGGCGCCTCACCGAGCAGGTCGCCGCCGGAGGGGTCACCGTCGAGAGCACCGCCGCGCTGCAAGGCGAGAGCCAGTCTCCGCTGGGCATCCAGTTCACCGCGGACCTGCTCGCGGCCATCGACGCCGCCCGCGCCGCCTCCGCCTCCGCCTCCGCCGAGGAGGGCAGCGCTGAGGCCCGCCTCGCGGCCTTGTACGAGGCCGATCCCGACCGCCTCGACGAGGCCCAGGCCCGCCTTGAGGCCTGGTTGGCCGCCGGGGCGCCTACACCCTCGGGTGTGGAGACGTTTTACCACCAGCCCGCCGAGGGCGACGACGCCCACGCCGTCGCCACCACCCTGTTCAACGGCTGGTTCTCGCGGTTTCAGAGCGCCGTGCTCGACGACGAGGGCCTGCCCGATGTGTGGGAGCCCACCGGCGGCACCGGGCGCTCCCGGGCGATGACCTTGTTCATGCGCGGCCGCGGCCCCGGCAACCCCGAGGGCCTGAGCAGCTACAACCCCGAGACTGAAGAGAGCGCGTTCTTTGACGTGCTCTCCACCCCGGAGATCGAGACCAGCGACGAGCTCGCCGTGAAGGCGCTCCTCGACGCCTTGGCCTTCTTTGAGAGCGCGGACGGCTTCGGCAGCGCGGACATGGCCGGCTGGCTGTGGGGCTACAAACACACGGTCACCTTTGACAGCGTGCTCAAAGACTTCTTGGGCGACGACCCCACCTACGCCGCCCTGATCAACCCGTTCTCGATCACCACGGAGCAGCTCCCCTTGGCGGCGGAGATCCGTCGAGCGACCCCCGCGCCGAGCTCACCGGGCTTCCCGCGCCCCGGCGACCAGTACGGCGTCGACGCGGCGAACCCCGGCTGGTCGGGCACCTCGTTCAGCTACGGCAGCGGCCCGGTGTTCCGGATGGTGGTGGAGCTTCGCCCCGACGGCGTGAGCGGCCTCAACATCTTGCCCGGCGGCCAGTCGGCGATCTTGGAGAGCCCCTTCTTTGATGATCAGGCGGCCTTGTGGTTGGGCAACCAGGCCCACCCGCTGCGGTTCTCGCCGGAGGACGTCGCGGCGGGCGCCACAGGCCGGGAGCGTTATGTGCCGCTCACTGGAGGCGGCGCGTGCCTGTGACCCACTCCCTGCCCGTGCAGGTCTACTACGAGGACACCGACTTCACCGGGGTCGTGTACCACGCGAACTATCTCAAGTACTTCGAGCGGGCGCGTGAGCACCTGCTGGGCGTCGAGGCCCTGGTCAAGCTGTATCAAGAGCGCGGCGTGGGCTTCGTCGTGTACAAGGCCGAGCTGACCTACCGCGAAGGCGCCGTTCATGGGGACTTGTTGGAGGTGCGCACCACCGCCAACGCGCCGAGCGAGTATCGGGCGATGTTTCACCAGTCGATCTGGCGCGGCGGCAAAGGCCCCTTGGTCGAGGGGATCATCACCCTGTGCTGTGTAGACCCCCAGCGGCGGCTGGTGCCGCTGCCGGAGGAGGTCTACGCGGCGCTCAAGGGCTGAGCCTCACGTTCGGTTCAGCTCTTCTCGCCCTCGTCCTTAAAGCCGTCCTCGCGGTAGGCCCGGGCCAGCACGCTCATCGGGTGCATCGGCTTCACCCCGGCGTGCTGCTGGAACTGCACCGCGGCCAGGGGGCAGTCCGTGGCCCAGATCTTCGCGCCCGGCGCCGCCATGCCGTCAAACGCACGTTTGCCGATGCGTTGGCTGGCCTCAAAGCCCTCCACGGTCATGGCGTAGGTGCCGTCGTGGCCGCAGCACTCCTGCACCGCGTCCACCTTCACGCCGGGGATCTTGGCGATGAGCTGCTTTCCCCGAAAGCCGATGGCCTGGGCGCGCAGGTGGCACGGCGCGTGGTAGGCGACGGCGCCCTGGGGCGGCGTTGACTTAAAGTCGGTGTTGAACCGGGGCTCGGCGCGGATCGACCACAGGTGCTCGCTCGGATCTCGCACGGCGGCGGCGAGCTTCTCGGCGCGGGCCTTGTCCTCGGGCGCGACCAGGGTGGGGTACTCCCGGCGCAGCATCATCGAGCAGGTGGGGTTGATGGCGATGACCTTGGCCCCGGCCTCTACCCACGGCGTGAGCAGGTCCAGGTTCGCCTTCGCCTGGGCCCGCAGACCCTCCAGATCGCCATGCTCCCACTTGGGCATCCCGCAGCACTGGAGGCCCTTCACGCAGGCCGTCTTCACCTGGTTCTTCTCCAAGACCTCGAGGGTGTCTTGGCCGATCTGGGGCTCGTTGTTCTGCACGTAGCAGGTCTGGAAGAGCACGGCCTCGGGGGCCTCGCCGGGCTTGGGCGCCTGGGTGATCTTGCCGTTGGCGGCGGCCCAGGCCTCAAAGGTGTCGGGGGCGAAGTCGGGCAGGAGCTTGTCGTGGTGGATGCCCAGCACCTTCTCCATCATCCAGCGGTGGGCGGAGACACGGTTCATCGTGTTCGCCAGGCCAAAGCTCGCCCGGGCGAAGCTTGCCGGTGAGGTCTGGGTCGCCGAGCACCCGGTCGCGTAGGGTGAGGCCCTCGGTCTTGGCCTTGATCGCGTCGTAGCGGTGAACGAGCTTGGGGAAGTCGAGCTGAAACTGGTGGTTGTCCCGAGGCGTGTAGGGGCACTGCACGTCGCAGAGCTTGCACTGGAAGCAGGCGTCCATCACGCCCTCGACGTCCGCCGCGGTGAGCTTGTGAACGTCGCCGTCGTGGGTCTTGTCCAGCAGATCGAAGAGCTTGGGGAAGCTGTCGCAGAATTTAAAGCACATGCGACAGCCGTGACAGATCTCAAAGACGCGGGTGATCTCTTTGTCTAAGGCCGCTTTGTCCCAGAACTTTGGCTCGTTGGGGTCGTAGGAGAGGCCGTCGGTGGGGAGATACGAGATGTTGCCTTCGCTCATGGCGCGCTCGCTCAGGGGCAAGGGGTGGGTCTTGGGCGAATCTATAGCCCGTTGAGGCCATGGCGCTGCGTGAGCGCGCGAAAACCGAGGCCGCTGAGGGTGTATTGTGGGCGCGAGAGGGCCAAGATGGCGCCGCAGCACCCCAGCGTTGAGCCCTGGCGCCAAGCAGCCGGCGCCTGGGTGTGCTCGTGGCCTTGGCCCTCGCCGGTCACGCCCTGGCCTGGGCGCTCTTGGTGAGCCCGGGGGCGCTGTTGTTGGATGAGGGCACGAACCAGCTCGCCGCCCGGGCGATGGCGGAGGGGCGCGGCTTTGATCTGGGCAACGGCTACGCCGAGCGACCGGCGGCGGCCTTGGCGATGTTGGCGCCAGGGTTCTCGGCCCAGGTCACGCCCCAGCTCGGGCGGCTGGTGAGCCAGTACCCGCCGGGCTTCGCCGCGCTCAGCGCCCCGCTCACCGCGGTGTTCGGCGCCTTGGGCGTGAACCTCGTGAGCGGGGTGGCCGTGGCGGCGGCCGCATGGCTCACCGCGGCCCTCGCGCCGTCGGGGCAGCGGCTCACGGCCTTGGGGATCCTGCTCTTGGGGAGCTTCTTCTGGGAGTACGGCCTCGCCGCCACCCCTCATGGCGCGGCCTTGGCGTTTGGTCTGGGCGCCCTCGTCACCGCGGCGCGGCGCCCGGCGCTGGCGGGGCTCTTGTTCGGTCTCGGCGTGACCCAGCGCCTCGACGGCGTGCTGCTCCTCCCGGCCCTGATCGCGGCGAGCGTTGTGGCGGGGCCGGGCTGGGCGCGGCGGGGGCTCTTCAGCGTCCTGGGCGCCGCACCGCCGCTCTTGGCCTTGGCCTGGAGCAACCACGAGCGCTTCGGGGCCTGGTCGCTGCTGAGCTATGGCGTCTCGGAGACGAGCCCGGCGGCGCACGTCGCGCGCACGGCGGGGGTAAACGCACACCTGGGCTCTGTGGGCCTCGGGCTGGGGCTCTTGCTGATCTGGGGCGCGGTTCGGGGCGCTTCAGGCTGGGGCAGGGGAGCCCTCGCCGCGCTGGGCCTCGGGATCTTCAGCCTCCTCGGCGCTGAGCCCGCCCTGCGCCTCGCCCGGGGGGTGTACGCCCTGGTGATCGACCTCCGCGCCTTGGAGCTGCCCGCCTTGGAGCCGGCCATGTCGCGTGGGCCCGGCGGCGGGGTGATCTACCTCGCCTGCTTCAAGCGGGCGCTCTTGCAGAGCTGCCCGTGGCTGGTCTTGCTCCTCGGGCCGCTGTGGGCGCTCCTGCGACAGGGGCCCCTCGCCTTGTCACGCTCGCCGCTGTGGCTCGTGATCGCCGCTTGGGTGGGGCTGTATGGCGCCTTGGGCTGGCACGGCGGGCTGGGGCTCAACCAGCGGTATCTCCTGCCGGTGCTGCCCGCGGCGGCGATCCTCGTGAGCCCCCTCGTGAAGGAGATCGCCGCCGGTCGCGCGGCCGCCGTGGCCTTGGGTTTTGCCGTCGCCGCGCCGGGGGTGCTCGCCGTGACGCGCCTCACCCAGCCCCCCTCCGCCCTCGCCGAGCAGGTGTTCTACGGCCTGCCCCTCGTGCTGGCGGCGGTCTTGGGGGCCTTGGCCTGGGCCCGATCCAGCGCGGCGGCCTGGGCGCTGGGCCTCGCCTTGGGCTGGTCGGCGGGGCAGGCCGTGGTGCTCGACCTCAACCGCCATCGCCTTCACCGGCAGGTCAACCACACCCTCGCCGAGGCCGTGGGCCGTGTGGTGCCCGATCACGCCTTGGTGCTCGCCGAGGTGCCCGATCCAATCTTCGGCCTGCACGAGCGACCGGGGATGATCCTCGCCTCACGCGCCCCCGACGGCGGGGCCTCGGCGCCGGGGCTCATCCGGCATCACCTTGACGCCGGGCGCCCGTGCTTCGCCTTGTTCACCGAGGCTGAGTGGGGGGTGGTTGGGGCGCAGCTTGGTGAGGCCGGGGTGTCGGGCGTGGCGGTGGCTGAGCTGGGGGAGCTGCGGGTGTTCGCGCTGGGGATTTCACCATGAAGCTCATCGTGCAGGTTCCTTGCCACAACGAGGCCGCCACCTTGGCCGGGGTCTTGGCGTCGGTGCCTCGGGCGCTGCCCGGCTTTCACGCCGTGGAGCTGCTCGTGATTGACGACGGCAGCGACGACGGCACCGCGGAGATCGCCCTGGCCGCGGGCGCCCACCACCTCCTGCGCCTGCCCCAACGCCAGGGGCTCGCCCGGGCCTTCGCCGCGGGCCTCGACCGCGCCCTGGACTTAGGCGCCGACGTGATCGTGAACCTCGACGGCGACCACCAGTACGACGGCGCCGACATCCCCGCCTTGGTGGCGCCGATCCAACGGGGCGAGGCGGACCTCACCCTCGGCGACCGTCGCACCGCCACCTTGTCGCATTTTTCGCCCAGCAAAAAGATGCTACAGCGCTGGGGCAGCCGGATCGTGGCCTGGCTCTCCGGGGTTCATGCGACCGATGTGACAACGGGCTTTCGGGCGCACAGCCGCGCCTTGGCCGCGGCGCTCCTGATCGTCGGCGACTACACCTACACCTTAGAGACCTTGGTGCAGGCGGGGCAGCGTGGGGCCCGGGTGGTCTCCGTGGGGTGACGGCCCGCCCGCCGACGCGGCCCTCGCGGCTGATTCGGTCGGTGCCTGAGTATGTGGTGCGGGCGGGGCTCACGGCGCTGCGGGCCACGGCGATGCACCGGCCGCTGACGCTGTTTGGGGCCTTGAGCGCCGCGGCGTTTGTGCCGGGGCTGCTGTTGGGCCTTCGGGGCTCGGTCTACCACCTGCAAGGGGTCAACGGCCACGTTCAGTCCTTGGTGTTGGCGGCCTGCCTGCTCACCGTCGCCGCGGTGCTGGGCGTGACCGGGGTGATCGCGGAGCTGCTGCGGGCCCAGCGCCGGGTGACCGAGGACCTGCGGGCGGAGCTGAGGCGGCGCAGCTTTGCGCCCTCCACGACCGCCCAGGAGAGAGACGCCCCGCCGCGCCGTGGTTAGGGTGTGTGCGCCTGACCCTTCAATCGAGGTAACCATGCTTCTCACCCTCGTCCTCATCGCCTGCGGCGCGTCCGAGCCCACCGCCGAGGCCCCCGCCGCCCCCGAGGCCGTCGTCGCCCCCGAGGCCACCGCCGCCGCCCCAGCCGCCGCCGCCACCGCCCCCGAGGGCTGGTCGTCCTTCGGCTCGGCCTTCACCGCCGACGACGTGATCCCCGCCGCCCAGCTCTTGAAGGACTCGGCGAGCTTCACCGGCAAGACCGTGCGTGTCGAGGGCCGCGTCGCCGATGTGTGCTCCAAGAAGGGCTGCTGGATGGTGCTCACGGCGCCTGAGGGCGGCCAAGAGATGATGCGCGTGACGATGAAAGATCACGCCTGGGGCCTGCCGCTGGACTGCACCGGCCAGGCGATTCAGCTCGAGGGTGAGGTGGTCGCCAAGGCCGTCGATCCCGAGACGGTTGAGCACTACAAGTCCGAGTCCCGCAAGCCGGAGATGACGCCCGAGACCCAAGCCACGGCGGGCACGAGCTACGAGCTCGTCGCCAGCGGCGCGCGGCTGAAGCCGGTCTCTCCGGGCTAAACCCCCGAGAGTTGGCTACGCTGGGGAGCCCGCCGTGTGTGGGCCCCCCGCTCAGGAGATCCGACGTGCCTCTCCTCGCCGCGCAGAGCGCGGTTCATGTCCCCGCCATCGGTGAGCCCAAGGGCCCGCCCGTCTTGTTGTTGCACGGCCTCGGATTGGGCCGCTGGATGTGGGCGCGCACCCAGGCGATCCTCGCCGCCAAGGGCCTCGCCTCGTGGGCGATCGACCTCCCCGGCCACGGGGATCACGCCGATCAAGACCCGTCCTTGGACGACGTGCTCGACGCCGCCACCGCCGCCGCCGAGGCCCTGGGCGGCGATTGCCTCGTCGTCGGCCACCCTTCGCCGGGATGGTCGCGACGGTGCTCGCCACGCGCCTGCCGCTCAAGGGCGCGGCGCTGATCTCGCCCCTGCCCGTGGCCCCGGTGCGGGTGCTGCCCACGCCGCCCTTCGCCCGGGTGGCCGCCACGCGGCTGCCCCAGGTGATGATGGGTCGGCGGGTGGGCCTCAGCGAGCACGCCAAGGGCCTCATCGGCCTCAACGCCGTGTCCGCTGAAGACGCGGCGCGCCTCACGCCGCTCCCCGGGCCGCTCACCCGTGAGCTGTATCTGCGGCGCCCCGTCGTCACCCGGGATCAGCTCCGCTGCCCCCTGCTCATCACCCACGGCTTTCAGGATCCCGTCCTGCGCCTGTGGACGTCGAAGCTCCTCGCCGACCACCTCGACGCGGTGCTCTGGCGTTTTGACGACGTCGGCCACTACGCGCCTTTAGAGCCTTCGGGAGAGCGGGTGCTCAACGCGATGGCGGGCTGGCTTGTGCGCCCCGCGGGCCGCAAGATCGTCGAGATCGACCCTCTGGCGCCCCACCAAGGAGTTGGCCTCGACGCGCGAGAGGAGCGGCGCCCGCTCAAGTCGCGCTCCAACTCCCGCTTCGGCGAGCGCGCCGTGAAGCGCCCCCGCTGAAGATTCAGGCGGGGGCCCAGCGCCGCGGGCTCTGCGGGTTTCGCGTCAAGAAAGTGTTGTGAAGTCAGTTATTTGACGGGCTGGTGAGGCGCGTGGCTGGCTGTGAGCCTCTCGCCGATGCCCACGGCGCGGCGCCGCGGTCCTGGCGGCCTCGGCGGGGAAATGTGAGCGCGCCTTGACCAAACTGAGCGCGCCTCCGCTATACTGAGGGCTTCCCTGACCTGCGGAGCCCCCCGATGCCGCACCCCCGCGCCGTCCTCCCCCTCGTGTTGATCACCCTCGCCGCCTGCACCGACACCACGGTGAAGGTGTACAACACCGCGCCGACGGTGAGCATCACCTCCCCTGAAGACGGCTCGATCTACCAGCCCGGCACCTTGGTTGAGGTCTACGGCCTCACCCGGGACTCCCAGCAGGATCCTTCAACGCTGCTCGTCACCCTGAGCTCGTCCTTAGACGGTGAGCTGGGCACGATCACCCCCGACAGCGAAGGCATCACCTACACCGCGCTCTCGACGCTCTCCGCGGGCCTTCACGCCCTCACGATGACGGCCTTTGACGACGCCGGAGAGAGCGGCCAGGCCACGGTGTCCGTTGAGATGTCTTATGGCGGGCAGGTGGTGGGCGCCCCCGAGGTCATCCTCATCGGCCCCGCCGAGGGCCAGACCTACGCTGGGGACGAGGTGGTCACCGTCGTCGCCACGGCCACCGACGACGAGCAGTCATGGGACACCCTCGTCGCCAGCGTCGTCTCCAGCCGCGACGGCCTCATCTGGACAGGAAACCCCGCCACGAGCGGCGCGATCAGCGCGGATCTGCCGGTGATGACGGAGGGGGTTCACGCCTTGACCCTCACCATCGAAGACAGCGACGGCAACATCGACCAGGCCACGGTGAGCGTCGAGATCCTCCCCGACGGCCGCCCCACCGTCGAGATCCTCAGCCCCACGAGCGGCTCCAAGACCCTCACCACGGCGACGACCTTACTAGAGGGGGTGGTCTTAGACGACGTCTCCGACCCCGACTCCATGACCTGCACCTGGGCCTCCAACCTCATGGGCACCCTCGCCAGCGGCTCCCCCGACTCCTCGGGCTACTGCGGCGCGGGCATCAGCTTCACCGAGGGCACCCACGTCATCACGCTCCTCGCCACGGATGAGGAGGGCAACGAGGGCTCGGCCACGGTGAACCTCATCGTCACCGACCCCCTCAACACAGACGACGACTTCGACGGGATGACCGAGAACGGCGGCGACTGCGACGACGCCGACGCGACGGTCTACTACGGCGCCGCCGAGGCCTGCGACGCCAAAGACAACGACTGCGACGGCCAGATCAACGAGAGCTTCTTCGACACCTACGACGCTGGCTCCTCGCCCAACAACTCCCTCGCCGCGGCGTATAGCCTGGGCGACTTCGCCAGCGGCGCCTTGTGGAAGTCGGGGAAGGTCACGCTCTCAGGCCTCACCTTCCACACGAGCACCGACGAGGACTGGTTCTGGTTTGAGGCCGAGGACGAGTGGTACGCGAACCTCTCCCTCGACGTGGTCGTCAGCGGCGTGCCCTCAGGCGCCTCGTACACCGTTGAGCTCTACGCGACCAGCTCCTCCCGCGGCTCCCCGACGCTCAAAGACTCGGCCTCAGGCTCGGGCGTGCTCAAGGCCGAGTTTGAGGGCGCGACCCTCTCCGGCGACGAAGACTACTGGGGCGTGCGGGTCTACGCCTCGACCTGGACCGCCGGCGCCTGCTCGGGCACCTACAGCATCGACATCTCGGCGAGCCAGTCGATCTGACCCGCCGAGGCCTTCAGCTCAGTAGAGCTGGAGGCGGTGGAAGGTGCCGTTGCTGCCGGTGCCGACATACAGCCAGCCGTCGCCGGACACCGTACACGAGCCGTTGTTGCCGTGATCTGAGGGCAGCTCGGCGATGGCCTTCCAGGTGTTCGTGGCGACGGTGTACTGGTACATGGTGGTGCCGTCGAAGCCGCCCGCGGCGTAGATGTGGCCTGAGCGATCCGAGCAGAAGATGTCGTTGAGCTGGGTCTCGGGGTGGCTGGCCATCACGGAGGCGGTCTTGGTGGTGAGGTCAAACTTGTACAGATTTACTTTGTCATAGGCCCCGAAGAAGATCGCCCGTGTGATCGGGTCATACCCCAGCCGCGTCTCGTACTGGCTGCCGTAGCCCGTGGTGGTGTAGGTGAGGGCGCCGGTGACGGTGTCGTACTCGACGAGCTGTCCGCTGCTCGTGTGGCCGTACACCACGCCAAACTCGTCGGACTCCGTCATGTTGAGGTCGTCACCGCCGGAGATCGCCGTCACCGTCGTCCAGGTGTCTGTGGCCGGCGTGTACTGGTAGACGTTGCTGTTGCGGATCATGTACAGATCTTCGCCGACCGGCGCCATGGAGGTCCAAGGCGCGGAGTACGGCGCGGAAGCGGACAGCGTCGTCCAGGTGCCCGCGTATACGTCGTACTTCTGGCCTGTGGCGTCATACATGTTGAACAGGTATTGTTCGCCGGCGAAGTGGTAGCTCTGTAACGAGTATGTCGGCTCCGTTGGGGTGGCGAGGGTCTCCCACGCCGAGCCAGTGACGCCGGAGAAGCTCGTCAAGCAGCGCTCATAGAACCTGGCGTCGGTGTCGTCGCAGTCGGTGTTGTCCGCGGTGTAGCCCGAAGGCAGCTCGCAGGCGAGCAGGGTCACCTCGGCGTCACCGTAGCCGTCCTCGTCGGCGTCGGCGTACCAGGTGAGCGGGTCGATGGCGTCCTCATCCACGTCGGTGTCACAGTCGTTGTCGAGGCCGTCACAGAACTCCGCGGCGTTGGGATACACCCCGGCGTCTCCGTCATCGCAGTCGTCACCGTTGGCGATCGCCCCCGTCGGCGCCTCGCAGGCCAGCGTGGCCGAGGCCGGATCGCCGAAGGTGTCGTTGTCGGCGTCGGTGTACCAGGTCGCGGCGTCTGTGGCGTCGGTGTCGATGACGCTGTCGCAGTTGTTGTCGATCCCATCACAGAGCTCTTCAGCGCTGGGGTTGATCGCGGCGTTCTGATCGTCACAGTCCTCTGTGGAGGGGGAGCCGTCGCCGTCGGCGTCAATCTCCTCGGCGCCGCTGTCGTCGGTGCCGCTGTCGTCAACGCCGCTGTCATCGGTGGGGGCGTCATCTTTGCAGGCGGCGAGGAGGAGCAGAAGTGGAAGAGAGAGGGTGTAGGTTCGCATCGTGCGGCTCCAGGGTTGAGGGCTTATCATACCCTCCGCCGCCTTGGACGGCGGGGCCTCCCGGGCAGAGACCTTCGTGTCTCTGCCCGGGAGCACCCCGAGGACGCGCCTAATAGAGCTGGAGCCGGTAGAACGTAAGGTTACCGCCGGTGCCGACATAGAGCCAGCCGTCGCCGGACACCGTACACGAGCCGTTGTTGCCGTGGTCCGAGGGCAAGCTGGCGATGGCCTTCCAGGCGCCCGTCGACACGGTGTACTGGTACATCGTCGTGCCGCTCGTAGGCGCCGGCGGCGTAGATGTGCCCGGAGCGGTCGGAGCAGAAGATGTCGTTGAGCTGGCTCTCAGGGTGGCTGGCCATCACCGTGACCTTCTTCGTGGTCAGGTCAAATTTGTAGAGGTTGTTGGCGTTGTAGGCGCCGAAGAAGATCGCCCGGGTGCCAGGGTCATACCCCAGCCGCGTCTCGTACTGGCTCCCATAGCCGGTGGTGGTGTAGGTGAGCGTGCCGGTGTTCGTGTCGTACTCGACGATCTGCCCGCTCGACGTGTGTCCGTACACCACACCAAACTCGTCGGACTCGGTCATGTTGAGGTCGTCACCGCCGCTGATGGCCGTCGCCGTCGTCCAGGTGTCTGTGGCGGGGGTGTATTTGTAGACGTTGCTGTTGCGGATCATGTACAGATCTTCGCCAACGGGCGCCATTGACGTCCAAGCGTTAGAGTACGGCGCTGAGGCGCTCAGCGTCGTCCAGGTGCCCGCGTTGACGTCGTATCGCTGCCCGGTGGCGTCGTACATGTTGAAGAGATACTGCTCACCAGCATAGTGGTAGCTCTGTAAGGAGTAAGTGTACTCGCCGCTGGCCGTGAGGGTCTGCCAAGTCGAGCCGGTGACGCCGGAGAAGTTGGTGAAGCAGGTGTCAAAGATCTTGGCGTTGTTGTCGTCGCAGTCGGTGTCGTCGAAGGAGTAGCCCGAGGGCAGCTCACAGGACTCGACGGTGCTGTCCGCGTTGCCGTAGCCGTCGTTGTCCGCGTCCTCGAAGAAGAGCTCCGCGTCGGTGGCGTCCTCGTCAATCGTGCTGTCGCAGTCGTTGTCTACGTCGTCACAGAACTCCGGCGCGCCGGGGTAGACGCCGTCGTCGCTGTCATCACAGTCGGCGCTGTTGGCGATGGTGCCGCTGGGCGCGTCGCAGGCCTTGGTGGCGGTGCTGGCGTCGCCGTAGTCGTCTTTGTCGGCGTCGGTGTACCAGGTGCTCGCGTTGGTGGCGTTGTCGTCCACGACGCCGTCGCAGTCTTCATCGACGTCGTCACAGACCTCCGTGGCCGCGGGGTTGACCGTCTTGTCGGCGTCGTCACAGTCCGTCGAGTCGGCGCTGTAGCCCGTGGGCAGCGCGCAGGCCTTGGTGCTGCTGCTCTTGTCGCCGTAGCCGTCTTTGTCGGCGTCAGCGTAGTAGGTGGCGGCGTCAGCGGCGCTGTCCTCGTCCACCACGCCGTCGCAGTTGTTGTCGAGGCTGTCGCAGAGCTCCGTGGCCGCGGGGTTCACGGCGGCGGCGTCATCGTCACAGTCCGTCGAGTCGCTGACGTAGCCCGCGGGGGCGTCACAGGCCTTGGTGGTGTTGGACACGTCGCCGTAGCTGTCGGAGTCGGCGTCGGCGTAGAAGGTGGCGGCGTCCAGCGCGGTCGCCTCGTCCACCACGCCGTCGCAGTTGTTGTCCTGCTCGTCACAGACCTCGTTCGCGGCGGGGTTCACCGCGGCGTCGCCGTCGTCACACTCCTCACAGGCGGCGTAGCGGTCGCCGTCGTTGTCGGCAAAGCCTGACGATCCGTCACAGTTGTAGTCGTTGGGGTCGGTGCAGTCGGTCTCGGCCGCGCCGGGGAAGAAGCGCGCGTCGGCGTCGTCGCAGTCGCCGCCCTCGGCCACGAAGCCCTCGGGGGCCTCACAGGCGGTCAAGGTGAGGCTGTCGGAGCCGAAGCCGTCGCGGTCACCGTCGCCGTACCAGGTGGTCAGGTCTTGGGCGTCGGTGTCGATGGCGCCGTCGCAGTTGTTGTCGATCCCGTCGCAGAGCTCCGCGGCGCTGGGGGAGATCGAGGCGTCCTCGTCGTCGCAGTCTTCAGTCGTGGGGAAGCCGTCGCCGTCCACGTCGACCTCAGCGGGGGCGCTGGTGTCGTCGGTGGGGGCGTCGTCTTTGCAGGCGGCGAGCAGGATCAGGAGAGGGAGGGAGAGGGTCGTGATGCGCATCGTGCGGCTCCAGGGGAGGGGCCGCGACCATAACCTCTGCCGCGTGGGGCTCGCTGGCTTGAATGGGCCTACACCGTCGCGATCTTGCCCAGACCCACCTGGGGGATGCGCCGCATCACCGTAGACTTGACGATCTCGCTGAGCACCGTGGCCCCGCCCAACATCTCCATGAGCTCTTCGCGGCCCTCCGACTTGGAGAGCTTGCGGCGGATGAGGTCGGGGCGCATGTAGAACTTGAGGTAGGCCTTGGTGCGGTAGGCCCGAAGCTGCTCGGCGGTGAAGGTCTCCGTCTCAAGCTGGGGCAAGAGCCCGCCGCCGTTCACCGTGTACTCGCGCCAGAAATCGCCGCTCACATAGCCGCGCTCTTGGCTGATCGTGTACAGATCCGTGCCGGGCAAGGCCGTGGCCACCGAGAACGACGCCCAGTCCAGGCCGATGTCGGCGGCGAAGTTCATCGTCTCTTCAACATCTTCCGGCGTGGCGTCGTAGTAGCCGATCATGCAGTAGCCGCGGGTCTCGATGCCCTCCTCGCGGGCGATGCGGAAGGCTTTACGCGTTTGATCGCGGGTGATCTGTTTGTTCATGATCTTGAGCACACGGTCCGTCCCGGCCTCGACCCCCATGTGAATCGAGCGTAGGCCGGCCTGCTTGAGCCAGCGCAGCACCTCGCGGTCTACGGTGTCGACCCGGGCGCGGATGTTGAACTTCACCTTGAGCCCGCGCTGTTGCACCAGCTCCGAGAAACGTTTCATCCGGCGTTTGCCGATGGTGAAGGTCTCATCAAACATCACGATCTCACGGACGCCGTGCTCCTTCTCGAGAAACTCCATCTCGTCCACCACAAGCTCGGGCGAACGAAAACGCAGCTTCTCGCTGTAGACCTGGGAACAATACCCACAGTGCCAGGGGCAGCCGCGGGTGGTCACCATCGTCGCGAAGGGGCGAAGCAGGGTGAGGCAGTGGTAGCTGGGGATGTCCACCAGATCCCAGGCGGGCATGGGGTAACGGTCGATGTCTTTGGGCAAGGCCCGGGGGCCGTTGCGCACGATCGAGCCGTCTTTCATCCGCACAACCGTGCCGTCGATGCCGAGCAGGTTGTGCCCGGCCTCCAACCGCTCGCAGATCTCCAAGAAGGTCTCTTCGCCGTCGCCCACCACGGCGAGGTCGAAGCAGGGCCACGACAGGCTCTCTTCAGCGTACAGCGAGAGGTGCGGGCCGCCGAGCACGATGATCGCCTCGGGGCAGACCTCACGGACCATCTGCGCGATCTCGATGACGGCGGGCCAGCCCAACGTCTTGGCCGTGAGCGCGACGAGCTGCGGCTTGATGTCGGCCACACGTTTGCGCCCCTCGGCGGGGAGCAGGTTCATCGCGTGCAGATCTAAGAAGTGGACGTCGTGGAAGCCGTTCTGGCGCACCCACGAGGCCAGGCCCAGCAGCGGCAACGAGGGGAAGATGCCCAGCTTCTCGGCGGCCTTCTTGGAGAGCGGCTGCTGATCGGCGGCCTCGTGGTACTTCATGAAGAGGATGCGGGTCTTCTTGGGGCTGCTCACGGCCGAATCCTTGGCGTGGTGTGGGCGAGGGGGCTGCGCATGGGGGTAGAATAGCACCGTCGCCGCGAGGTGTGCGGTTTCACGCAGCGAAAGATCGCTATGTGCGATATCACACACCTTCACCCGCCGGAGCCCGCTGATGTGCGCCCAGAATGTTCGTCTGCTCGGCCTGCTCGGCCTGCTCGGCCTCACCACCGCCTGCAAAGGTGAGCCGCCCCAAGACGACGCGCCCCAAGACACCCAGGCCCCCGACAGCCCCAGCGACGACAGCGGCGGCGACGACGACAGCGGCGGCGACCCCAACACCCAGAGCATGAGCCTCGACGGCGACACCGTGACCGTCTCCGTCGATTCCCCGGACTCAGCCACCCGGCGCTACGTGCTCACCAGCACCCACCCCCTGCGCGGCGCCGGAGCCCCGGCGGACGGGCGCCGGGAGGTGGTCGAAGACGCCGACGACGCCACCTTACGCTCGGGCAACCTCTTCCTCGACGCCTTCTTCGCCTTGGCCTTGGACGAGCTCGACGAGGCGAGCGTCTCGGAGATCACTGACGGCAGCTTCAACAACGGCGCGCCGGTGCCTTGTGAGTGCTGGGAGACGGGCGAGGAGTGGACCTGGGTGTGGACCCGCGACACCGCCTACGCCGTTCATCTGGGCCTCGCCTGGATCGACCCGATCCGCGCCCGGGACAGCCTGCGGTTTAAGCTCAGCGAACGAAAGGCCGCCTTGGGCGGCGGTGGGCTCACCCTCGTGCAAGACACCGGCACCGGCGGGAGCTGGCCTGTCTCAACAGACCGGGTGGTCTGGGCCTTGGGCGCGCGGGCGACCTTACGCGCCTTGCCCGAGTCCGAGCGCGCCGCCTTCGCCGAAGAGGCGCGCCTAGCCCTGCGCGCCGCCGCTGAAGCCGACCGCGAGGCCGCCTGGGACAGCGCCGATGGCCTCTACCGGGGCGAGCAGAGCTTCTTGGACTGGCGGGAGCAGTCGTACCCCGCCTGGGTCGCGGCCGACGTGGTCCACATCGGCATGTCCAAGGCCTTGAGCACCAACGTCTTGCACCTGGAGGCCCTGCGCCTGCTCGCCCAGCTCAGCGAAGAGGCGGGGCAGACCGAAGACGCCGCGCGCTACGCCGCCTGGGCCGACGCCCTGCGTGACAACATTCATGCTGCGTTCTGGCTGGAGAGCGCCGGGAGCTGGTCGACGATGTTGACCACCTCCTTAGATCCTGCGCCCGCCCAACGATTTGACGCCTTGGGCCTCTCGTTGGCGGCCTTGGCCTTGGACGAGCCCACAGCCGCCGCCCGCGCCGTGGCCGCTTACCCCCACGGCCCCTACGGCCCGCCGGTGATCTTCCCCCAAGAGCCCCAAACGCCGATCTACCACAACCGCGCCGTCTGGCCCTTCGTGACGGCCTATGTCGCCCAGGCCGGTCGGGCCGTAGGCAACGACGCTGTTGTAGACTCCGCGGGCCGCTCGCTTTTGCGTGGGGCCCTGCTCAACCTCTCCAACATGGAGAACCTGGAGTGGCTCAGCGGCGACAACTACGTCGCCGAGGGCAGCACCTCGGGCCCCGTGGTGAACTCTCGGCGCCAGCTCTGGTCCGTCGCCGGGGCGATCTCGTTCATCGTCGGCGAGGTCTTCGGCTTGGAGCTGGCCGAGGCCGGCGTCAACCTGAGCCCGTTCTTGCCCTCGTCGTTACGGGCGGAGTGGTTCGGCGATGAGGCTACAATCTTGTTGAACAACCTCCCGTACCGCGGGCGGCGGCTCAACCTGAGCCTGCACCTGCCCGCCGCCGGGACGACGGGGCCCCTGGTCTTGGGGCGGGCGCTGGTGAACGGCGTGAGCCTGGACGGCGCGTTCATCTCTGAGGCGCTTCTGTCAGACGGCAGCGAGGTTGAGCTGCACCTCACCGAAGATCGCCGGGCGCCCGGCGCCCTCGCCACCCTCAGCGGCGCTGAAGCCGCCGACACCTTCACCGCGCCCCAGCCACCGACGATCTTGAGCGTCGGTGAAGACGACATCGGCGGCCTCAACCTCACCTGGGATGAGCGCGGCGAGGTGGGCGTCACGGCGACGATCTTCCGAGACGGCGTCCTCGTCGCCGAGGGCGTGCGCTTCGGGTCGTGGCGAGATGAGGACGCCGAGGGAGCGTCCAGCTCGCCTTGTTACGCCGTGATGAGCGTGTGGGAGTCCACGGGCCTCGCCAGCCACCACAGCGCGCCGGTCTGCTATTGGGGCGAGGCGGGCGGTCGGGTTCAGACCGTGAGCGCCTACGCGCTGAGCGCTGAAGGTGGGGTGTGGTCTGAGGCCCACGGCCAGACACACATCGGCGACTTTGGTGACCCGGACGAGCGCATCACCGCCTACGGCGTCAGCCCACGCTGGACGGGGGCGCACCTCCTTCAGCTCGTCGCCAGCGCGGGCGGGCCGATCAACACCGGGGTCTGCGCCGGGCTCAAGCGGGTGAGCGTGATCCGCGAAGGGGACGGCGCCGTGCTCGCCGAGGGCCCCGTGGTGATGGCCCAGAGCGGCGCCTGGGACGCCTGGCGCGACTCCAGCTTCTTGGCCGTCTCCCTCGACGCCGCCGAGCCCGTGCGTGTGGTGATCGAAGACATGGAGCAGATGTCTCTCTGGACCATTACCAGCGTTACACCGGCGGTCTCGGCGGCGGGGACGCCGCGTGTAACCACGTCAACGTCGCGGCGATGAAGCTTCTGCCCCTGGCCGGAGAGGCCGCGCCCACGGTGAGCCCCGCGGTGGCCTTAGACGGCGTAGACGACATCGACGCCGTAGACCCCGCCGCCGTGGTCAGCGCCGGGGCGGGCTTAGAGTCTTGGTCCCGAGTCGGGCTCACCTGGGACGCCGAGGCCCTCACCCTCGTGGTGAACTCCCGGGCGTTTGAGGAGGACTACGCGCCGTTTGTGCTCTATGTAGAGGCCGACGCGGGCCCCGCGGTGCCCACCACCGGCTTTGAGTACAGCGGCCTCACCCCCGCCTTGCCGTTCACGCCCACCCACTCGATCACCCTGCGCCGCCAGAGCGACAGCGGCGACGGCTTGGGGCCTTGGGCTGGGGTGTGGGCGTGGACGGGGTCGGACTGGTCTCAACACCTGCGGTTTGAGCCCGGCGTGACGATGTTCACCGCCGCCGACGACCACACGATCTCCGCCCGGGTGCCCTGGTCTGTGTTGGGTTCACCGGAGACCTTACGGATCGTGGGCCACGTCGTCTGGGCCCAGCCCTTTGAGGAGTGGAAGGAGCTTGTGCCCTACAACCACACCCCCTGGGCCTCAAGCGTGAGCGGCTACGCCGAGCTTGATCTCAGCGCGCCGCCCGAGGTGAGCCTCTGGACGGTGCGCTGAGCCTTTGGCGGCGGGCCAATCAGTCGGCGTAGTGATCGCTGAACGCGGCCCAGGCGAACTCGCTCGAGGTGTGGGTCATCTGCAGGTGAATCGGCGCGCTGCTGGTCACCCGCAGCACGGCGGCGGCGCTGTAGTCGTCGCCCAAGCCCACCATGTCTCCGGCGTCGCCGCTGGCCGTGGTGACCGTGCTCCATGCCCCGTCGCTCCAAGACTCGACGGTGAGGGTGGTGCCGTCCTCATACACCGCGGCGGTGAGGTCGGTGCGGCGGGTGGGGTAGCTCGTGGCCGTGCCCGTGGAGGCCTGGAGGATAAACTCGGTGTCGTAGTGCTCGCCGGACAGGCCCGGGGCGAGGTCGGCGTCCATGCAGGTGCCGTCGCCGGAGGTGTAGCCGCTGGGCGAGGACTCGTCCCGCACCAGCACAGCGCCGGTGAGATCGACGGTGTAGAGCGTGCTCGCCGAGACATAGGTCGAGAAGCCCTCGCCGAGGTCGAGCGCCCCGGCGGCCAAGGTGCTGCCCTCGGCGCTCACGCTGTACGAGCAGCCCGTAGACTCCACACAGAGGCCGGTGAGCCCTGGCTTGCCGATCACCTCGGGCAGGCTCCACAGCACCTGGCTGTCGAAGAAGCCGCCGTTCACGCCCACGAGCTGCTCAAGGTGGTTCTCGGGGTTGTCCAGCGCCGCGCCCCAGCCGAGCACCGGGGCGGAGGCCAAGACGCGGTAGATGCCGTCGGCGAGGCCCGAGAACGACAGTGAGGCCCCGGCGGACGCCACATCGGTGGTGACCGCCCCCCAGGCCGCGCCGTCCCAGAGCTCCAAGCTCACGTCGATGTCCGACGCGCTGGGGTTCACCACCCAGACGTGCTCTCCGGCCCAGGTGTAGAGGGTGTCGCTGAGAAACTCGCCGTCAAGATCCCGGGCCGAGAGGAGCTGATCCCCGCCGCTGGACGTGGTGACCATGTTCGTGAGGAACGGCGCGTCGGCGCGCAGCACATAGTCTCCGGCGGCGATCACCATCATCGCGGCGGGGCTCCCGGCGCTCAGGCTCACCGGGCTCAGGCCCGAGAGGCTCACCGTGGTGTCTTGGGCGGAGATCAAGGTCAGCGCCGTGGTGCCTGGAGCACGAATCTGTACCACATAGTCGCAGGCGGTGTCCGGGTTCACCTCGGCGTCGGCGTCGTTGCAGTCGGTGTCGTCTTCAGAGAGGCCTTCAGTGAGCGCGCAGGCGGCCAGGGGTGAGTCGGCGTCCCCGAAGCCGTCGCCGTCGGCGTCGGTGTAGAAGGTGCTGGCGTCGGTGGCCTCCTCGTCCGTCTCGCCGTCGCAGTCTTGATCAACCCCGTCGCAGGTCTCCAGAGCGCTCGGCGAGATGAGCGCGTCGTCGGGGGCGCAGTCTTCACAGTCGATGGCGCCGTCGCCGTCGGTGTCAAGGTTTGACGGCTCGCCGTCGCAGTTGACGTCGCCGTCGCCACACTCCTCCAGAGCGCCGGGGTAGACGTCATCGTCGGCGTCGTCACAGTCCCCCAGCAGCTCGGGGGTGCCTTCAGGCGGCTCACAGGCGAGCACCGCGCCCGTGGCGCTGGCGTAGCCGTCGCCGTCCTCATCCACAGGCCAAGCCGTCGCGTCCGACGCGCCCTCATCGGTCTCGCCGTCGCAGTCTTGATCCACCCCGTCGCAGGTCTCCGTGGCCTCGGGGTTCACCGCCGCGTTGTCATCATCGCAGTCCTCATCGGCGCCGAAGCCGTCTCCGTCGATGTCAACAACCTCGTTGACCTCGCTGTCGATGCCCGTCTCCTGGGGGGCGTCGTCTTGGGTCTTGCAGGCGAAGAGGGCGAGGGTGAGGATAGGCGCGGTCCAGCGCATGGGGGATCTCCTTGTGATGATGAGAGGTTAGCACACGATCTTCGCGACGATTGACCGGGTCGGTGTCCCCAAACTCTCGGCCCGGCGCGGTACACTGCACCCAACCCCCAGCCTTCGGAGCCCCGATGTCCTTCGTCACGCTCTTCGCCCTCGTCGGGCTCACCCAGGCCCAGGAGTACACCTCCCGGGCGGACTTCTTGAGCGCGGCGGGCGGTGAGCTGACCGAGCTCACCTTCAGCGATCAGACCGCGGGCACGATCATCACGACGCAGTACGCCGGGAGCGCCGGGGTCACCTTCGGGGGATCCTCGGTGATGGTGCTCTCCACCACGGCGTTCAGCGACCGATTTGGCCTGTACTGCGACTGCAAAGCGGGGGTCACCTTGACCTTCGCCTCGCCCCAGACGGCCCTCGGGGTGGAGCACGCGGGCGGGATGTTGATCAGCCTCCTCGACGCCAGCGGCGTGATCCTCAGCACCACCGCCCTCGAGGGCGGCAGCGGCTCGGGCTACTTCTTGGGCGTGATCTCGGCGACGGCGTTCAGCGCCGCGGTGCTACAAGACACCGGCGACAACAAGCTCGCCATCGACACCCTCCTGCTGGTGACCCCCAGCGATCGTGACGGGGACGGCGTCGCTGATGGCGCCGACTGTGAGCCCGACGACGCCAGCATCTACCCCGGCGCGCCCGATGCGCCCTACGACGGCGTCGACTCCGACTGCGACGAGGGCGAAGAGTACGACCTCGACGGTGACGGCGTAGACGGGATCGACGGCGGCGGGGAGGACTGCGACGACCAGAACGCGGCGGTGTACCCCGGCGCGGTGGAGCTCGACGACGGCCTCGACAACGACTGCGATGGCCGAGACGAGACCTATGACGGCGACGGCGACGGCCTCAGCGACCTCGACGAGCAGCCCCTGGGCACCGACCCCAACAAGGCCGACAGCGACGGCGACGGCCTCAGCGACGGCGACGAGGTGAACACCTTGGGCACGGATCCGCTGCTCCAAGACACCGACGGCGGCGGCGCGCCCGACGGGGAGGAGGTGGGGGCGGGCACCGACCCCCTCGACCCCGAGGATGACAGCCCCGAGGAGGAGCCTGAGGACAGCGACCCACCCACCGATGACACCGGGGACGGCGGCGGCGGCGGCGGCGGCGGCAAAGAGGGCGGCTGCGCGACGGTGGCGCCCTCAGGGCTACGGGGGTTTTACGGCGCTGCTCCTCGCCCTGCTCACCCGCCGTCGCCGCCGCTGACCGTACATCAAAATCGTTGACTCGCTGGGCGAGATCCTCCTCTCCCGCTTTAGATGCGCTTGGGCCAAAGACCCGATAGCCTGGGCGCTTCTTCTGCCTTGGAGCGATGATGTCACCGTCCGCCGCCGCGCCCCGCGCCTGCCTCCAGTGTAACCGGGAGCTTCGCGCTGATGAGCCCCACGTCGCTGTCCAGGACGGGCTCTTCTGCGAGGCCTGCGCCGGGCAGCTCCGGGCGGAGCTGGCGCGGCTTGAGGCCAGCCAGGGCGACGGTGTCAACTACCCGCTCTCGGCGTTTGGGGGTGTCTTGGGCGGGGCGCTGGGCGTGCTCGCCTGGTGGGGCTTCACCGTGGCCACCCAGGTCTCGTTTGGCCTCGTCGCTGTGGTCATCGGCTACGCCGTGGGCCACGGGGTGCTGCGGGTCGGCGGGTATCGGCGCTCGCTGGGGCTACAGGGGTTGTCGGCCACCATCGCGGCGCTGTCCTTCGCCGTCGCGAGCTTCTTGGTGAACCGCAGCTTTTACAACATGTCTGCTGTAGAGCAAGGCTTCGAGCTGCTGCCCCCGGTGGTGCCCCTTCCCCTGGCCATCGAGGTCCTTAAGATGGGGGCCAGCCCGATGGATCTGATCTTCTTAGGGATCGTGCTCTACGAGGCCTGGCGGATCCCGGCTCCTCAGAGGCTCACCTAGTTCAGAGGCACCCCTAGAATGACCCATGAGCAAGAGCAGCAGGAGCGCACGATAGAGAACATGCGCCGCCTCATCGCCCAGCGGGACATGGCCCCTGCGGCGGAGCCCCAGCGCGACTGGAGCCGCTGGGGCTGGCTCGGCGCGGCGGCGCTGTTCATCTTCGGCAAGGCGCAGTGGCTCTTCGCCCTCGCCAAGCTCGCCAAGCTCCAGACGCTGCTCACCATGCTCGTGAGCATCGCGGTCTACGCCCAGGTCTTCGGCTGGCCCTACGCCGTCGGCTTTGTGCTGCTGATCTTCGTTCACGAGCTGGGGCACGCCGTGGCGATGTGGCAGCAGGGCATCCCCGCGGGCGCCCCGGTGTTCATCCCCTTCGTCGGCGCGGTGATCGCCATGCGCGGCATGCCCCGGGACGCCTGGGTGGAGGCCGTGGTGGGCATCGGCGGCCCCTTGTTGGGCACCGTCGGCGCCATCGGCTGCTTGATCGCCGCCCTCATCACCAGCTCACCGCTGATGTTCGCGCTCTCGGCGGCGGGGTTCCTCATCAACCTGTTCAACATGATCCCCATCTCGCCCCTCGACGGCGGGCGCATCGTGGGGGTGATGAGCCGCTGGATCTGGCTCGTGGGCTACATCGTCGGGGGTGCAATGTTTTTGTTGACTTACTCCCCGATGCTGCTCCTCATCCTGATCCTGGGCTTGTTTCAGCTCCCCAGCCTCTTCGCCCCACGCCGGGAGGGCTACTACGACGTGTCGATGGGCAAACGGGTGGTGATGGGCGTGGCCTACTTCGGCCTGCTCGCCGTGCTCGCCGCGGGCGCCGCCATCAGCGAGGCCTTCACCGCAGAGCTTGGGCAGCCCCAGCGCCTCGCCGTCTTGTTCTCTAGCGCCTTGGTGACCCTCGCCGGGCGCGGGTCGCGCTGATGTTCGCCGCCTGGGGGTTACGGCCAGAGGTGGAGGTGCACCAGCTCCCCGGCGAGCCGCGGGCGCTTCTGTGGCAGCGCGCCTTGGGCCGCGGCCTGTGGGTGAGCCCCACGACGGAGCCCCCCGCCGGGCTCAAGGGCCAGCTCTTGGCCCATCACCTGATCGGCCCCGCGCCGGATCTCCTCGCCTTGGTGCCCTGGCCGAGCCGCTGGGCGCTCACCCTGCCCGATCGACCGGCGATCACCCATCCGCTGCCCCTGCGGCGCGGCCCCGGCGGCTTCCCGTTCACGACCCTGGCCCTCACTCCGGCGGAGCTCGCCGCGTGGCGCCTGTGCAACGGCTCAAGAAAGCTCGGTGAGGTGCTCCAGCGCAGCGGCCTCGGCCTCGACGCGCTGCTGTCACTTTTATTGAGGCTCACCGATGTCTCCGCCCAGGTGGTGCAGCTTCGCCCCGGCCCGGCCCGGGCGAACGAGCCCGCATTAGACCGACTGGTCTGCCCTCCACGACCGGCCTTTGCCCGGGAGGCCCACCACCACGGCGAGGGCGGCGAGACGACGCTGAAGCATTTTCACGAGCACATTCACGACGCCCCCACCCACTTTGACGAGGGCGAGACCACCTTCGCCCACGCCTTCGAGCGGCCTCACCCGGCGCTGGGCGAGCGGCCCTTCGGCGCGGCGCTCATCGACGCCTTGGTCGGCCTCGGCGCCGATCGGCCGGGCCTCGACGTGCTGGAGATCGGCCCCGGGAGCGGCGCGGTGTGTGAGGCGGCGCTGTCACATTTAATCGAGCGGGGCCTCACCCCCGCCTGCTACACCCGCCTCGACCTCAGCCCGGCCCTGCTCCACGCCCAGGCCCAGCGCTGCCCGACCACCCGCAGCCTACAAGGCAGCGCCGAGGCCATCCCCCTGCCCGACGCGTCCATCGATCTGGTGTTGAGCAACGAGGTGCTCGCGGATCTCACCGCCGCGGCGACCCCCGGCGGATTTGATGTGACAGCCCTCGACGGCCAGGTCTGGTTCAACGTCGGCGCGTTCAGGCTGGTGCAAGAGCTCGCCCGTGTGCTGCGCCCAGGCGGGCTGGCCTACCTCTCCGAGTTCGGCGGCCCCGATGAGCTGCCCACGGAGACCACCCAGCTCGACCACCCCGAGGTGAGCATCAACTTCAGCCAAGTGGCCGAGGTGGCCCAGGCCGCGGGGCTGACGGCGGAGATCGTGCCGCTGGGGGCCTTGCTCGGCGTCAACCTCGACGCCCGCTGGCTCTCCCGGGCCTCGTTTGAGGGCCTGCGCTGCCTGTCGCGAGAGTACAAGATCCTGCTCGCCGCCCGGGCGTACACCCCGCAGACCTTGTGGCTGCCCGAGCCCGTGGAGGGCGTTCGGTTTGTGAGCCTACGCGAGGACGGCCCCGCCCCGGTGATCACGAGGTTATGGGCGTTAATCCTTAAGAAGCCCTCGTGAGCTTAGAGGTGTCGCATGTTGTCCCCCGATGAGGCGTCGCTGATCGCGGCGGAGCGGCGGGCGGCGCTGAGGTTCGCCGGGTTTGTCGGCGGGGCGGTGCTGGTGCTCGGGGTGGCGATGTTTGGTGGGGTGGATCGGCTCAGGCGGCTGGTCAAGTACGAGCTGCCCCGGCTCACGATGACTGAAGAGCAGCTTCAGATGGAGCGCCTGCACGCCGAGCTGTGGCCCGACTACGCCATCGCGCTCCGGGGCGACGCCCGCGAGGCCAAGGCCGCCTTGCTCGGCGCCATCGAGGGCGACGGCGCCCTGTGGGCCATCGGCGCGGAGATCGTCGATCTCGCCGAGCAGACCCCCGGCCGGAACGCCGAGGCCCTCATCGAGCTCTGCGGTCAGTGGACCGCGACGATGCACGCCCGGGGTGAGCCCTGGATCCTCGAGTGCAACGTCATGTCCGGGCGCTCCGGCGCCTTCTTTTACACCAAGAGCTACGAGGTGCTCAGCGACCTCACCGTGACCGTCTCCGGCGAGGCCACCCGGGCCCGGCTCATCCGGCGCGCCGACAGCACCAACCTCGTCGAGCAGTACCTCGGCCACTCCGGCGACTTAGAGCGCGGCGCGATGATCGTCAGCGACCGCATCGCCGACAGCGCGCTCACCCTCTGGGCCTCCTTAGACGGCGCCGACCCCTACTCGGCGCCCCTACAGGCCGAGCTCGCCCGCGCCTTGGGCCCCGAGGCCCTCGCCACCCTCACCGAGACGGCGCCGTACCGCCGCCAGCTCCAAGACGCCGCGGACAGCATCAACCAGCGCCGCCCATGCAGCAACTTCGTTGTGCAGCGTGTGCCCGCCTTGGGCTATGAACGCTACGACCTGGAGACCTTCGAGCAGCGTGGCCTTCGTGACGGCGGGGCCTGCCCTGAGGTGCGCCACGAGGAGGCCCAGGCGATCTTAGAGGCCAGCCGCGCCCTGTCCAGTGAAGACGCCCTGCCCGAGGCGCTGAACGCCTTGGCCGCCCACCTCGCCCGGGGGGTGATGGTGCACGAGGCGCGCCACCAAGCCGACGAGCGCGCCGGCCTGCCCGAGGCCCTGCTCAACCTGCACCACGAGGCCGTGCTCAAAGAGGCGCGGTCCTACCTGGCGAGCTTCGCCCACCCCGAGCTCGGCTGGACGTCTTTGGCCCAGGCCTGCCAAGGCGCGGCGGGCGGCGGCGGCCCCCACGACTCGCCTTGGGCTGGTTACGCGACGAGGGCCTGGGTGAGCTGTGCCTGAGCCCCTCGCCAGAGCTGCCGACGATCGCCGGGCGCATCGAGGCCGAGCTCTTCGGCGCGGCGTCCGTGGTGCAGGTCCCGGCCTTGGCCCGGCTTGAGGTGGACTGGGAGGGTGAGGGGCGCTGCGCCGCAATCTCAGGGCGAGGTGCGCTCCCGCTCATCCCGCACCCCCGGCGCCACACGGTCGAGCGCCTTGCCGACGAGCCACCACAACAGCAGGGCCGAGGCCGCGCCGACGTAACCATCGACGGCGTAGTGCCAGCCGAGGTGCACCGAGCCCACCATGATGATCCCCAAGAACACGGTGAGGCCGATGCCCACGGCGCGGCTCGCGCGCCAGCCGGTCAAGGCGAAGAGGGTCGAGGCCGCGACGTGGCCGCTGGGCATCGCCGAGATGCCGGAGATGACGTGGGCGTCGCCGGTGGTGTAGGTGGTCCACAGCTTGCCCTGCATCTCCACCGCCCAGAGGGTGTAGTGGTCGTCGTGGACTGTGTGCAGATAGCTCATCAGCGGGGCGTAGGGGTCCTCACCGGGGACGAGCGCGCCGTAATAGCAGGGCCCGGCCGAGGACCAAGCCGTGGCCAACAGGGTGCAGGGCACAGCCCAGATCAGCAGCATCACCGTGAGGAACTGTACGCGGGTGCGGCGGTCGGCGCTCCAAGACTGCCAGACGATCATGGTCATCATCACGATCATCCACAGATTGTAGAGCACATTCATCACGAAGGTGACGGCGGGGGTGCCCAAGATCGGGTGCAGGATGCGCCAAGGGTCTACCCCCAGGTGCAGGGCGCGGTCCCAGGCGAAGAAGGTGGCGTCCCAGGTGAAGGGGTTGAGCTTGGGGATGAGCAGCTTCACCGCGCCGAAGGTCACCGAGAAGTGCGGCAGGCTGAGGTGAACCACCAAAAATCCGACGACGTGGCGCAGGTTCAGGTAGCTCCCGCGCCACTGATCCCACACAAACTTGAGGAGGGGTGCCTCAGCGGGGGCCTGCTTCGCCAGCCAGGCCGTGCGAAACGCGGCGTAGAGGAGGCAGATCACGAGCGCCATCGCGTTGACCGCCTCGTGCTCAATCTTCAGCGTCGTGAAGCTCGGCGCGCCCATACGCGCGAAGAGCAGCTCGCCGAACAAGAGGTACAGCGCCACCACGGTGAGCGGCGGCAGGTTCTCTTGCAGGATGAGGCGCAGCGTGTCGCGGGGCGTGGTGGGGCGGTGCATTGGTCGGAGAGCTTAGCGCAGAAGGAGGAGCTGGGCGTCGCCGCCGAAGGGGGAGCGGTCGGCGGCGCGGCAGGCCTTCACTTCAGGCGCGGGCGGCACCCCCACGAGGGGCGGGCCCCACCACAAGGCCAAGGCCCCCGGGGCGGCGGCGCGGCGCAGGCCCGGCAACAGCGCCCGCACCTCGGCCTCGCTGCGGCGGCCCAGGTCGATGCCGCCGAGGCTCCCCGGCGGCGCGTGGGTGAGCGCCTCGGCCAGGGGGGCAGGGGAGGGGCGCAGGCGGGCGCGAAGCTGGGCGGCCTCGTCGAAGGCCCGGCGGCTGAGGCTGGGTCGGGCGGCGTCGGGGTCGGCGTAGCGCCCGGTGAGCGTCCACTCCACGAAGGGGTTCGGCCCGGGCTGGGCGGCGAGCTGGAGCAGGCGCCCGGGGAGCCCCGGCGCCCCCAGCCCGGCGAGGGGCAAGGCGCCCAGCACGAGGCGCAGGCGGGGGCCGTCGAGCTGCCGCGCCCGGGCCGATCGGCCGTCTGGAGAAGGATCATCGGCCAAGGCGGTGAGCTGGGCCTCCCCCCGAAGGCGCCCAAGCGCCCGTCGAGCGAGCCCTATCCGCGTCTCCGCGACGCCGCCGTGGAGCAGCCCAGCGCGGATCAAGGCCTCTTGGGCGTCCCACACCGCCCGGGCCTCGGCGGGCAGCTGCTCCCGCAGGCGGTGGTACAGAAACACCCGGCGCCCCCCGGTGAGCAGGCCGAGCACCTGGAGCCGCTCCTCCCAAGCCAGGGGGCCCGCGGTGAGCTTGAGCTGGAGGAGCGCGGCGTCGGCCGGCGCGGCGGCGGGCACCAGCACGGTCTCGGCGCGGCCGCTCAGGGCCAGCCCGATGGCGCGGTCGCCAGAGGGGTCGGTCACCCACAGCGTCCCCGTCGCCGCGCCGAGGGCCCGCGCGGTCACGGCCTCATCAAGCCAGCTCTGGGCGGCGGTCGGCGGGCTCATAGGCGGGGGCTCATGGCGACGGCGGCAGGGCCACCCAGCGCGCGGGGCTGCCGCTCACGACGACGCCGAGACCCGCCTCACCCCGGGCGAAGACGGCGTTGCCCGACTCGCTGACCGCGCCCAAGGCCGTCGGCGCCCAGCCGAGGGAGTCGTGGCGATACGCCGAGACCGTGCGCGCGCCGGTGACGAGCAGCCAGCCGTCTCTCACCTCTAGACTGTCGACGGCGTAGTCCCCGGCGGGCAGGGCGAGGGTGCGGGCGCCGTCGTAGTCGGGCCCCGCGTAGAGCGCGACGTGGGCCTGGGCGCGCTCGCCGTAGTTGTAGTGCCAGCCGTCGCCGACGATGAGCTCGTCGTGGCCGTCGCCGTTGAGGTCCGCCGTGGTCATGGCCCGCACCCCCCGCAGAGAGGGCAGGCGACGGGCGCCGCTGGGCCCAACGAGCACGAGGTCGCCGTCGCTGCGGGGCTCATCGCCGTACAGCCGCCCCACGGCCACCCCGTCGCCAAGCGGGCGCATGGCCGTGGCCAAGGCGCCCTCTCTCACGACGGTGAGCCCGCCCCCTTCCACCCAGCCGCCGCTCACGGTGCGCTCGTCACTGAACGTGTTCAGCCAAATCCGCCCGCCGAGCACGGCGACGCTCGTGGGCTGGCTGCGGGGGCCACGCTGCTCCCAGATCAGCTCCGCGGCGTCGGCGCGCACCCGCCACAGCCGGGCCGGGGCGTCGCGCTGCTCCCGGGACGTGCCCGTGGCGATGAGCGCCTCCTCCGTGCCGTCGCCGTCGGTGTCGCCCCGGCTGACCGCGTGCACCGCGCCGCCGAGGTCATGGGTCTTGCCCGACCAGCGGAGCGTCCCGTCTTGAATCAGCAAAATCTCGTCGACTCCGTCGCCGTTCAGGTCGGCGGCGGCGACAGAATCGGCGGCGTCGAGGGCCTGGAGCACGGCGTCCTTGGGGGAAGACGACGGCGCGCAGGCGAGGAAGATGAGGCTCCACATGCGGGCGCCCTATCGTGTTGACCGCATCAAGGCTATGTTCAGGGTCCGACAGGGCACACCATGAACGCCGCGCTCCCGATCTCTCTCCGCCGCGCCCCCGATCTGTGCTTCGGCGTCTACGCTGAGGGGCCCGAGGCCCTCTCGTTGTACCTGCACGAGATCGACGATGACGACGTGCTGCGCGGCGCGCTGGAGCTCCCCGTGGCCGGGCAGATCGCGGTGTTGACCCCGTCGCCTACCCCTGCGGGCGCGCGGGCGCTCCCGGGGGGCGGCTGGCTCGGCGCCTGGCCCGGGGCCCTCGACGGCCACGACACCGACGCCCTTGTGAGCCTGCTCTTGGGCCACGGCCCGGGGATCGTGCGCTTACGAACCGCGGGCCTTCGTGGGCCCTTGGAGCTTCTGTGGGTCGGCGCCGACGTGCAGCCTGAAGACTTCATCGACACCTTGCCCGCGTCGTTGTTGTTGAGCCCTGAAGAGGCCCTGGCCTCTGCGGTCACCCCGCGCCTCGGCCTCGTGCTCTCCGGCGACGGTGAGGCGGTGGTCTTCGCCCGCGATCCTGCGCTCTTGGGCCTGTTCATCCGCGAGCCCCTCGCCCAGAACCTCCGCGCCGCCTTCGGCGCGGGCGCGCCCCTGCCAGAGCTCCCCGTGGCCGCCGTCGAGGCGCTGATGGCGCCGATGGACGAGGGCGCCTTACGCGAGCTGTCTTTAGAGGACCGCGCTCGGTACCGCGCCTTACGCATCGAGGAGCGTGAGGCCGACGGCGAGACGGTCCACCAGCGCGCGCTGTGGGTGGCCCCCCGCGACGGCGGCGCGTGGCGCGCGGGCTGGAGCTGGTGAGCGCCCCTGTGACTGAGCCGCTCATCCATCTGATCACCGACCTGTCGTCGCTGCAGCGTGGCCTGGCCTCGATGAGCGGCCGGGTGGCCATCGACACCGAGTTCCACTCCGAGCACGTCTATTACCCCCGCCTGCACCTCGTGCAGCTTCGGGGCGAAGACGGCCCGGCGCTCCTGGTCGATCCCCACGCCATCACCGACCTCCGCTCCATCGGCAAGCTCCTCGACGGGCGCACGCTGCTGATCCACTCGGCCTCCCACGATCTCAGCATCTTGCGCCGCGCCGTGGGCCTCAACCCCAAGCCTGAAGAGGTGGTGGACCCCCAGATCCTCGCGGGCTTCGTGGGCCTGGGCTTCCCGAGATCCTTGACCGATCTCAGCCGCGAGCTGCTCGGCGAGGAGCTCCCGCCGTCAAGCTCGATGAGCGACTGGTCCAAGCGCCCGCTCACCGACGAGCAGCGGCGCTACGCCGCCATGGACGTGCTGCACCTGCACGCCCTCACCGACGCCTTGGAGCGCCGCCTGGCCGGGCGCCCGCACCACCGCTGGGCGCGGGCTTGCGCCGCCGAGATCAACAGCGCGGCCTTACACGGTGAAGATCCCGAGCTCCTCTGGCGGCGCATCCCCGGCGCGGCGATCCTCGACGGCCGGGGCCGGGCGGCGCTGCGCGCGCTGGTCATCTGGCGTGAGGCCACGGCGATCCGCAACAACCAGCCGCGCTTTCAGATCGCCTCCGACGGCTCGCTCTTGGACGTCGCCCGGCGCGCCCCGACGAGCCTGACCGAGCTGAGCCAGAACCGCCGCCTGCCGCGCCGCCTCGCCAAAGACCAGGCCGATGAGGTCATGGCGGCGCTGCACGTCGCCGCGGCGCTGCCGGAGGAGGCCTTGCCGCCGCCGGTGATCACCCGAGGTGCGGCCGCCCGCGCTGACGCGATCCTCGCGGCCTGGGCGCTCATCGTCGAGGAGCGGGAGGGCATCGCCGCCGAGCTGCTCCTGCCCCCGGATCTGCGCCGCGAGATCGCGGTGCGCTGGACGCGCCGCGAGGCGATCGTGATCCCCGGGTGGAGATCTGAGGCGATCGGTGATGAGGTGCGCGGCGTGCTCGCTGGCCAGATCGGCCTGTTTTTGAGGGCTTAGGGGGCTTCTTCACCGAGTTGTCTCGGGATCCCGAAAGTTTTGTCTCGATTTGTCTCGAAAGTTGTTGCGATGTCCGGGGTGGTTGTGTACTCTATGAATGTGGGCGGCTCCTGGCGCCCCCAAGAGAAGACGAAGCGAATCACCCGCCAAGTTTTTCTCCCCAGTCCCCAGGTCTCACAACTGCCTCTGAACGGAGTCCACCATGATCAAGTCCTTCATCAGCGATGAGTCCGGCGCCACCGCGATCGAGTACGGCCTGATCGCCGGCCTCGTGGCCGTCGCCATCATCGCCGCCCTCACCGCGCTCGGCACCTCCCTGGACGGCCTGTTCACGGGCGTCTCTGACACCGTCTCCGCCGCCGCTTCTTCCTGATCTCGGAAGACCTGGCGCGAGCACGCTCCTGATGAACTCGGGTTCGCTCGCGTTAGGGCTGGTGCTCATCGTGTCAGCGGGTTGGGATCTGGCCAAGCGCCGGATCCCCAACCCGCTGATTCTTTTTGGGCTCTTGCTCGGCCTCGCCTTTGGTGGGGTGACCGGCGGGCTCAACGGCCTCGGCTTCGCCTTCTTGGGCGCGGTCGTCGCCTTCGCGCTGACCTTCCCCCAGTGGGCGATGCGCTGGATGGGCGGGGGAGACGCCAAGCTGATGATGGTCGTCGGCACCTTCTTGGGGCCCATCGGCGTCGTGTCCGCGCTGGTGTACGCCACCTGCGTGCATGGCCTCGTGGCGCTGGGGATGCTGTTGCTCCGCGGGATCGGTCAGCGCATCGGGCGTGACCTCCTCCAAGATCCCCGCGCGCCGATGGCGGTCGCCATCACCATCGGCGCATCGTTGGCGATTCGATTCCCGCTCATCGGCTGAGCGAGGGCCACCCATGAGGTCCCGCTGCGGCGTCCTTCACCCTTGAAGCGGGTTTTTTCGCGTCGCAGCATCTTGGCCGGGGGCCCGGTTGTCTTTTGAGAAAAACTTCTGCGGGAGCGCGAAAAAGTCAGCGAGCACGAGCGGCTACCGCTCTGCGGTGACCTGACATATACTTGCGCTCCAAGAGTCCGGAGTGGCAAGCCATGCAGCAACGTCAGCAGACCGGAGGGCGAGGCAAGGCCTACCTCTTCCTCGCTTTCTCCCTGATCACGGCCGTCTTGGCCGCCGTCCTTGTCGTGCAGCTCCTCAAGCGGTCCCAAGCTCAGCTCCAAGAGGCGATGAAGCCCAAGGAGACCGTGGACGTGGTCGTCGCCAAGCGCAACCTCTACATGGGCATCCCCATCACTGAAGAGGACGTCGCCGTGCGCGCGCTCTCGCCGGAGATGGTGCCCGCCGACGTCGTGTTCACGTCGATCGAGGCGGTGCTCCAGCGCACCCCCAAAGAGCGGGTGCTGGTGAACGAGATCGTGCGCAGCGAGCGCCTCGCGCGCCGCGAGGCCGGCATCGGCCTCAACGCGATCATCACCCCCGGCAAACGCGCCGTCTCCGTGGCCATCGCCGCTGAAGAGGCCGTCGCGGGCTTCATCCAGCCCCTCAACTATGTCGACGTCATCGTCGTCATTCGCCCCGACGACTCCAAGGAGTACGGCGCCAACGCCGTGGCCAAGACGCTCCTGCAGTCGATCAAGGTGCTCGCCGTGGGCTCGTCTTTGGGCGGCCCCGATGAGGCCGAGACCGCTGAGGCGGGCAAAGCCAAGAAGCGTGACACCTCGGGCGTGGTCAAGGGCAAACGCACCGTCACCCTCGAGGTCACCCCCGAGGAGGCGGAGTCCATCGCCTTGGCCTCGGTGAAGGGTGAGATCGTGCTCGCGCTCCGCGCCGACATCGACATCCTCCAGGTGCAGACCAACGGCATGACCGCCAACGCCCTCATCGGCTTTGATCCCCTCGCCGATGAGCCCGCCGCGCCGTCCACCACCATGGCGAGCACCAAGCCCCGGGCCAAGGCGGCGACGCCCGCGGTCGAGGACGGCCCCAAGGTGCAGGTCATCGAGGGCAGCACGACGACGGACGTGACGATCAACGCAGACGGCACGACGAAGGAGACTCAGCAGAAGGGCGCGAAGAAGCGCTGACGCTGCCCCAGCCGAAGATGGCGACCCCCAAACCCCCCGCTACGCCGCCGCTGATTCCGCCTCTCCAGCCAGGAGCCCGCCCCGATGTCTCTCCGTACTCTCGTGTTGGCCGCGATGCTCTCCTTCACCGTGAGCAACACCGCGCTCGCCCAGGACAACTTCGCCACGAACAAGCAGTGGATGGACGTTGAGGTGGGGCAGTCGGCGATTCAGTCCGCGACGCGGCCGATCCTTCGGGTGTTGATCTCCCAGCCCGAGGTCGCCAGCATCAAGTCGCTGTCCGAGACGCAGTTTCAGATCCTCGGCCTCTCCGTGGGCACCACCGACCTCTGGATCTGGTACAAGGACGACCCCGAGCACCCCGAGGCCTACGAGCTCTCGGTGCACCGTGACCTCTCGGACATGGTGCGGCGCATCGGCGCCGTCGTCGGCGAGAGCGCGCCGCCCCAGGTCTATCCGATGGGGGAGCGCTTGGTCGTCGAGGGGGTCGTCTCCGACATCGAGACGCTGGAGCGCATCTCCGCCGTCGCCGCGATCTACGACCCCGAGTTCGTCAACCTGATGACCGTCGCCGGGGACAGCCAGGTGCAGCTTGAGGTGGTGTTCGCCGAGGTGAGCCGCACGGGCATTCGTGCGCTGGGCGTTGACACGGTCTTTGGCTTCGGCGACGTGAACGCGCCGATCCTCAACCTGGGCTTGGTCGACAACCAGAACAACTTCCCGAGCGCGCCCATTTACGATGTGCTCGGCGCGGGCGCGGGCGGCTGGCCCGTGGGCAGCGGCATCGGTGGATACAGCTCCATCTCCAGCAACACCTTCGGCTTGTTGGGCAGCGTGAGCGCGGCGTCCATCGGCCTGCAGATGATCAACACCCTCGAGGTGATGGAGCAGCACGGCCTCACCAAGGTGCTCGCCGAGCCCCGCATCACCGTGCTCTCCGGTCAGCAGGCCGAGTTCTTGAGCGGCGGCGAGGTGCCGATCCCCATCGCCCAGAACAACAACCGCATCACCTTGGAGTTCAAAGAGTACGGTATCAAGCTGGTCTTTGTGCCGACGGTGCTCGGCGGCGAGGTCATCGACATGCGGGTGTATGTCGAGTACTCGGAGATCGACCCCACCGCGGGCACGAGCATCTCGGGCATCGAGGTGCCCGGCTTTAAGGTGCGTAAGTCCGACACCCACCTGCGTGTAGACAACGGCATGACCTTCGCGATGGCGGGCCTGCTCTCTGAAGAGTCGGTCTATACTCGCACGCAGGTGCCCTTGTTGGGCGACATTCCGGTCATCGGCGCGCTGTTCTCCAACACGAGACACACCCGCGAAGAGTCGGAGCTGATGATCTTCGTCACCCCGAAGCTCGTCCGTCCTTTGGCCCCGGATGAGGTGCCCCCGCCTCCCGGCGCGTTTGAGGACAACAACCCGAACGACTTTGAGCTCTACTGGCTCGGTCTCGACCACCGCGCCGGCTCCCGCACTTGGCAGCCCTCCGGCGCTGTTGGCGCCGAGCGCTGAGCCTCCGCTCTCCCTGCATTCCAGGACCCTCTCGACATGCGCAACATCGCCAGCCCACGTCGCTCTGCCAACGTCGCCATTGTCGGTGTCGACAAGAAGGGGATGGGTCTCCTGCGCGAGTGCCTCCGCGCTGAGGCGGTGCTCCCTCCGTCCTCGTTGGCCTTTGACGAGGCCCACGAGGCCGTGCGTCGCCAGCGGCCCAACGTCGTGATCATCAGCTTCAACGGGGACGTTGGCCAGGCCGTGCGTTTAGGCGCCGAGCTTCAGGCCGACAACCCCTCGATGACGCTCGTGGCCTACGCGGACGCCTCGGACAACGAGCGCATCAAGGCGGCGATGCGCGGCGGTTTCCGCGAGTTTGTCGTGCTGCCCGACGACTCCGAGCTTTTGCGCCGGGCGGTGCACGACGCGGCCTACGCTCCGGTGGCCGCCGATGAAGATCGCGGAACGGTGATCACCATCTGCGGCACCCGCGGCGGCTCGGGCTGCACGGGCCTCGCGGTGAACCTCGCCGCCGAGCTGTGCCCGGTTCACCGCGTCTGCGTCATCGACCTCGACTTCTCCATGGGCGACGTCGCCACGCTCCTCGACCTCCAGCCCAAACGCCACATCGGCGACGTGCTCCGTGAGCTCGACCGCCTCGACGAGCGGGTGTTGGCGGGCTCCATGGCCGTTCACACCTCCAAGATGCACGTCTTGGCCCAGCCCCACGAGATCAGCGAGCGCCCCAGCGCCGTGAAGGGCGAAGACATCCTGCGCCTGCTCCAGACCTGCGCCGACAGCTACCAGTTCATCCTCATCGACGGCGGCTGCCACCTCGACGAGGCCACGCTGACCTCCCTCTCGGTCTCGGATCTGGTGTTTTTGGTGTGTACGCCGGACGTGCCCTCGGTGAAGAACGCCTTCCGCCGCCTGCAGCTCTTTGAGCGCCTGGGCGTTGAGCAAGACAGCATCCGGCTGATCATCAACAAGTACGACAAAAAGACGGCGCACCTGAGCATCAAAGACATCGAAGAGAAGCTCAACCTCAAGGTCGCCGCTGTCGTTGATCTCGACGACAAGACCTTGAACCAGGCCGTCAACGAGGGCCGCCTGGTGCGGGACGTCAACAAGCGCAGCCCAGCGGTGGCGGCGTACTCCAACATGGTCACGCTCATCACCGAGCGGGAGCCCTTCGTGGAGCAGAAAGAGCAGAAGAAGTCGAGCGCCCTGTCCTGGCTGTTCAACTGAATCAGACCTGTTCGATCCTGAGGTCAAAACGTGGGTTCTTCTCGCCTGATCGATCGTGTACGCGGCGCGCAGCAGCGCTACAAGGCCCCCTCTGGCTTGGGCGGCTTCTCCGACAACGAGGAGTTTGAGCGCATCAAGCGGCAGCTTCACGCGGAGCTGATCGACGCCTTAGACTTTGATCAGGTCGGGCAGACCCCTCGCGAGGAGCTCGCCGCCCGCCTTCGCGCCACCTTGACCGAGCAGGTCGAGCTGCGGTCGTTGCCGCTCAACCGCCTGGAGCGTGAGCGCCTCGTCGAGGAGATCCTCGACGACATCTTGGGCTTGGGCCCCTTGGAGCCGCTGCTCCGCGACCCGGAGATCTCTGAGATCCTCATCAACGGGCCGGAGAACGTCTACGTCGAGAAGAAGGGTCTGCTCCAGAAGATCCCCCTGCGGTTCAACGACAACCGCCACCTCATGCAGATCATCGACCGCATCGTCTCCGCCGTGGGCCGTCGTGTTGATGAGACCACGCCGATGGTGGACGCGCGCCTCACCGACGGCTCCCGTTTCAACGCCATCATCCCGCCCTTGGCCCTCGACGGCCCCTGCGTCTCGATCCGTCGTTTCGGCACCGTGCCGATCATGGCTGAAGACCTCGTGGCCTTGGGCTCTTGCCCTCGCCCGGTGATGGAGGTGCTGCGCGCGGCGATCCGCTCAAAGCTCAACGTCATCATCTCCGGCGGCACGGGCTCGGGCAAAACAACCCTGCTCAACGTGCTCTCGTCGTTCATCCCCGACGGCGAGCGCATCATCACGATCGAGGACTCCGCCGAGCTCCAGCTCCAGCAGTCCCACATCGTGCGCCTGGAGACCCGCCCCGCCAACTTGGAAGGCAAGGGTGAGATCAACCAGCGCGACCTGCTCAAGAACTGCCTTCGTATGCGCCCTGACCGCATCATCCTCGGCGAGATCCGCGGCGCTGAAGCCATGGACATGCTCCAGGCCATGAACACCGGCCACGACGGATCCTTAGGCACGGTCCACTCGAACAGCACCCGCGACGCCATCGCCCGCTTCGAGACGATGATCGCCATGGGCCAGTCCAACTTGGCCGACAAGACCATCCGCGAGATGATCGCCCGCACGCTGCACATCATCCTGCAGCAAGACCGTCTGCCCGACGGCGCGCGCCGCATCACGGCTGTCACCGAGGTGACGGGCATGGAAGGCAACGTCGTCACCACGCAGGACATCTTCAAGTTTGAGCAGCGCACCATCGACGAGGAGGGCCGCGTTCGCGGCGCCTTCGTGGCGACGGGGGTTCGGCCAAAGTTCGCCGACAAGCTGCGCAAGAACGGCATCGACCTGCCCCCCGAGCTGTTCCGCTTCAGGATGGAGGTCTGACGATTTATGCAGCGCTTCGCCATCATCTTCGTGACCGTCATCGTCTTCGTGGCCGTCATGATGGCCCTGCAGGGCTTCTATTGGTACCGCATCACCCAGCGGGAGAAGGAGTCCAAGGAGCTCGCGCGGCGCTTAGGCACGATCTCGGAGCAAGATCAGGACAACCTGTTCCGCATCGAGGTCAAGAAGCGGGGTGAAGAGGGCATCCCCGACCTCGCTGGGCGCGTCGTCGCAACCATCGAGGAGCTCCTCGTGCAGGCCGGCGGCGGGTGGACCTTCCAGCAGCTCGTCACCTACATGGTCGCCGCCTCGTTGGGCGGGATGGTCGCCTTGATCATCGTGACCAAGAGCATCGCCGGGCTCGGCGGCTTGTTCTTCGGGTATGTGCCGCTGATGGTGCTCAAGTCTCGGGTGGCCGAGCGCAGCCAGCGCATCACGGAGCAGCTCCCCGACGCCTTGGACCTCATGGCGCGCTCGCTGCAGTCCGGCCACGGCATCTCGGACTCGATGCGCGTCTGCGCAGAGGAGATGAGCCCGCCGATCGCCACGGAGTTTGGCCGCGTCTACGAAGAGAACAACCTCGGCCGCGACTACCGCGAATCGATGCAGGGCCTCGTGACCCGCTGCAAAGGCAACTTCGACCTCAAGATCTTCGTCTCGTCGGTCATCCTTCAGCGGGAGACCGGCGGTAACCTCGTCGAGATCTTGGAGAACATCTCCGGCACCATCCGGCAGCGTTTTGTCTTCAAGGGCAAGGTGAGCGCCTTGACCGCGGAGGCGCGCTTCTCGTCCTATGTGCTCGGCGGCCTGCCCTTCGCCGTCGGCGGTCTCATCGCGTTTATGCGCCCTGAGTACCTCACGCCGCTGATCGATGATCCGCTCGGCCGGTTTATGCTCGGGTTCATCGTGATCTGGTTCACCATGGGCGTGTTCGTGATGGGTGAGATCACCAAGGTGGAGATGTAGGATGCTTGGACTGCCGATCGAGGTCGTGGTCGCGGTGCTCGCGGCGGTCGCTGTGCTCGGGATGGGCGTAGGCGTCTTTGTCTTCGTCAACCCGTCTCGTTCGGCCAAAGATCGCCTGGAGGAGCTCACCGGCGGCGGGGCCTCTGAGCTGGCCGGTCCGGCGCCGATCTCGGCGAACACGCCGAGCCAGATGAACGCCATCTCCCAGGCGCTCAACAAGGTCGCCGCGCCGACGGACGAAGAAGAGGCCGACGCCTTACGCCGCACCTTGGTGCAGGCGGGGTATCGCCAGCGCAACAACGTGCAGATGTTCTCGGCGATCCGCGCCTCGTTGGCCGTGCTTCTGCCGACCATCTTCGCCCTGGTGCCGTCCGAGGCCTCGACGCTCAACGCCGTGCTCGTGGCGCTGTTGTTGGCCGCGGCGGGCTACTACCTGCCGGGCATCTTGGTGACCAACGCGCTCACCAAGCGGCAAGAGGCGCTCTTAAAGTCTTTCCCCGACGTCATGGACATGCTCGTGGCCTCGGTGGAGGCGGGCCTTGGCCTCGACGCCGCCTTACGCCGTGTCTCCGATGAGATGGGCGACTCGGCGCCGGAGCTCTCCACGGAGCTCAAGCTCGTCAACAACGAGATCGCCGCCGGTGTGCCCCGCACCGAGGCCCTGGGCCGCCTTGGCTATCGCACGGGCTTAGAGGAGATCACCTCGCTCGTGAACGTGCTCGTGCAGGCCGAGCGGTTCGGTACGCCCATCGCCCGGTCGATGCGCCTTCACTCCGAGCTCGTGCGCACCAAACGTATGCAGCGCGCTGAAGAGAACGCCGCCAAGATCTCGCCCAAGCTCACCGTGGCGATGATCTTGTTCATGTTGCCCTGCCTCATCGTCATCCTCATCGGGCCGGCCATCGTGCGTGTCGTGCGCCAGCTCATGCCCGCGATGGGGGGCTGAGCGTGGTCTCCGCGGCGGCGATCGGCGGCCTCGCGCTCCTCACGCTCCTCGGCGCCCGGGTGGACCGCGCGGCCGCGGTGCCTGAGGAGGAGACCTGGCGCGGCGCCGATCGGGTCGATGTTCAGCTTGATCTCATCGAGGCGATGATTCAGCAGGGCGCGATCGCCTCCGCGCTTCAAGGCATCACGGCGCTTCGTGCTGAAGGCATGGAGAACGAGCGCCTCGACATGCTGCAGGCCCAGGCGCTCTTGGCCGCCGGGCAACCTTCAGACGCCTTGTCGATCCTGGAGCGGTCCCGGGCGAAGAGCGTAGAGCGTTACCGGCTCCTCGGGCTCACGCATCTGGACATGGGCGCGCCGGAGCTCGCCGTGGAGGCCTTTCAGCGGGCGATCCGCGCGGCAAAACGCGACGTGGACAGCCGCGAGCTGGCCTCGCTTCACAACAACCTCGGCTTCGCGCTCTCCGCCGTCGGCGACTACGACGCCGCGATGTTGGTGTACCGCGAGGCCCTGCGCCTCGACCCGGCCTCAGCGCGGGCGCGGAACAACCTGGGCTTCGCTCTGGCCGCCAAAGGCGAAGACGACGAGGCCCTCGCCGCGTTTCGCCTCGGCCAGCCCGCGGGCCTCTCTGAAGACGACCGCGAGGCGAACGCGCTGTACAACCTCGGCCTCGCCCAGCAGGGGCGGGGTGAGGTTCACGCCGCGGTCTTGTCGTACTCCAAGGCCGTTCAGACCCAGCCCGGGCACCGTGACGCCCAGACCGCGCTCAACTCCTTGGTCGGCTCGGCGCCGTCGCCCCTGGCCCCTGAGCTGCCCTCTTCCTTCTCCCCCGAACCTCCCCCGGAGGCCCCGTGAAGCTGACCCTGGCCGTTGTCGCCGTCGCCGCGCTCTGCGCGTGCAGCTCGCCCAAACACCTCACCTACGATCACGGGCGCTCGTACCACGAGGCCTTTGACACCCAGACCGACCTCACGCGGCCCTCGGTGAAGGACGCGATCTACCCCTTGAGCGGCGCTGAGGCGCTGCTCATCCGGAAGGCGGTTGAAGAGAAGAGCACCGATGAGGAGTCGGGCGAGGCCGAGGCCACCGACACCCTCGACTGATGTGCGTGGCCCAGGCCAGCGCGTGAACCGTCGCTTCTCAGCGCGGGCGAGGCTCGCGGGCTTCGCCGCGCTCTTGTGTGTGGTCGCCGTCCTCGGCGTGGCGCTTCCGCTCAGCGTCGAGCTGAACAGCCAACAAGCGCAGAGCCAACGTCAGGCGGTGGTGGTCTTGGCGCAGACCATCGCCCAGCTCCAGGTGGGGGACACGCCGCCGGAGCTGACGGTGGACGGCCTCATCGGCCTCGGCATCCTCGGAGAGCGCCGAGAGCTGATTCACCAGCGCGGCTTGACCGACGCCCTGGTGGAGACCTACGCCCGCCGCTGCCCGCCGCGCCTTGGGCCGGGCCGGGCGGTGGTCGTCTCCACATCGGGGGAGAGCGGCCCCGTGGCGGCCTGCGCGCCTTTGACCGGGGGAAAGGCGCTGTTGGTGGTGGCCGAGCGTGAGGGCTCCTCGGCCCAGGTTCGGCGGCGGCGCCTGTTGGTGATGGTGATCGCCTTTGGCTGTATGGCGGCGGGGCTCTCCGCGGACGTGGTGCGCCGGGCGCTCTCACCGCTGCAGGAGGTCACCGACGCCGCCCGGCAGCTCACCCAGGGCGAGCTGGGGGTGCGCCTCGCCCCGCCGGGGGACGCCGAGTTTTTGCCCTTGGCCGACGCCATCAACCAGCTCGCCGCGACCTTGGCCACACGCCAAGACGAGATCAGCGCCCGGCTGGAGCTCACCCGGCAGCTCGCGGCCATCGTCGCCCATGAGGTGCGAAACCCGCTCCAGAGCCTCACCATGCTCACCGACGTCATCGCCCATGAGCCTGAGCTCGCCGAGCGGCTCAAGCTCTTGGACATGAGCCTGCGGGAGGTGGCGCTCATCGAGGTCGTCGTGCAGCGCCTCGTGGGCTCGGGCGGGGAGCTGCGGCTGGTGCGGGGGCAAGCCTCCCTCACCGAGCTTCTGGAGCGCTGCGTGGCGATGCTCGGGCCTCGGGCGCGTGAGGGCAAGGTGACGCTCAAGGCCGAGCTGCCGCCGGAGCGGCTCGTGGCGAGCGTCGACGCGGCCCTGCTGCGGCGGGCGGTGGAGAACCTCCTGCTCAACGCGCTTCAGATCCTCTCTGAGGCCGGAGGAGGGGTGGTTCAGGTCGCGCTGAGCCGCGCCGAGGCCCCGGCCCGGGCGATCTTTGTCGTCGATGACAGCGGCCCCGGCGTGCCCTTGGTGGATCGTGCCCGCATCTTTCAGCTCGGCGTGACCAACCGTCGCGGCGGCACGGGCCTGGGCTTGGCGCTCACAAAGCAGGTGATCGACGCCCACGGTGGTACGCTTGACGTGGAGGACTCGCCTCTGCGCGGCGCACGCTTCATCCTGTCGATCCCTCTGGAGGTTGATTGAACGACCAAACAACGGTGCTGGTCGTCGATGACAACCGCTCGGCGGCGGACGCCCTGGGCATCGTGTTGCGTCGCAACAATTATGTGGCGGAGGTCGCCTACGACGGCGTGAGCGCGCTTGGCCGCCTGCGCGCCGGGGGGCGTGGATGTGGTGCTCACCGACCTGCGCATGGAGCCCATGGACGGCATCGAGCTGCTGCGCCAAGCCCGAGCCTTGCCCACGCCGCCCGAGGTCATCGTCTTCACGGGCTTTGGCACCGTAGACGCCGCCGTGGAGGCCATGCGCCTAAACGCCCGCGACTTCTTGACCAAACCTGTGAGCCCGTCGAAGGTGCTGGAGCACCTCGGCCGCCTTCGGGGTGACGCCGCGCCCACCCACGGCCTGCGCGTGGACGAGGGCAAGAGCGCCAAGGCCAAAGAGGTGGCGGCCCAGGTGGAGGCCGTGCGCAAGAGCCGCGCCCCGGTGCTGATCTTGGGTGAGCCCGGCAGCGGGCGCTCGGAGCTGGCCCGAGCCCTGCACCCCAGCGCCGCCGAGCGGCCGGTGCGCGCGCTCAACCACCCCTCTCGCGCCGCGGAGGTCGATCTCCGCGCCCCCGGCGCCCTGCTCTTGCCCAACGTCGATCTCCTCACGCCCCAAGATCAGGTCGCCTTGGTGCAGGTGCTCAACGGCCTCGACCCGGTCACCGGGCCGCGGGTGATCGCCTGGGCGCAGCCGGGCTTCATCGAGCAGGCGCCCCGGGACCCCGCCGGGCACGAGCTGACCTTACGCCTCGCGGTGCTCGTGGTGACCTTGCCCCCTCTGCGGGAGCGTGTGGAGGACATCCCCGCCCTGCTCACGGCCTTGTTGGCCGGTCGCGCCCCGGCGGAGCTTCAGCCCACCGACGCCCAGCTCCAGGCGCTCATGGCCCACCGCTGGCCAGGCAACCTGCGTGAGCTGGCGGCCTTGGCCGAGCGCGCCGTCGTCTTCGGCCTCGCCCACCTTAGAAGAGGGCTTCTCGTTACAAGAGCACCTGGAGTCCGTCGAGCGGGAGATCCTCATCCGCGCCCAGGAGCAGACGAAGGACGACCGGGCGGCGATGTCCCGGGTGCTGGGCGTAGAGCGGAACACCCTACGCTACAAGCTCAACAAGTACCACCTGAACCCCAAAGGTGGCGGCTGAACCCTCCGCCTGAATCGGCGGTGTGGCCATGACGGCCCCCGCTCCAGCCCCCATCACGCCCGCGGGCACGGGCCGAGCGTTGGGCACGGCGCTGGTGGGGGGTGGTGGCCTTGGCGCTCTTAAGCCTGGTCTTGGCCCAGGCGACGGGCGTAGACACCCTCGGCGCGCTGCGGAGAGCGCCGATCTGCCGATGTTGGTGCTCTCTCAGCTCGTCATGGCCGCGGGCATGACGTGTATGCGCGGCGCTGGCGGGCGCTCATCCCCGGCGGCGAGGCCCTGCCGGTCTTGCCCGTCACCGGCATCCTCTGCGCCGGGCTCTTGCTCAACACCTCGTTGCCCGGCCCGGTCGGTGAGCTCGCCGCCTCTGGGCTCATCCAGCGGAGGTATGGCCTGCCCGCCACGGCGGCCTTCGCGGCGAACATCCACAGCCGCCTCATCGGCCTGAGCTGCGCCGCGGTGCTCGCCGTGGGCGCTTGGGCCGGGGGCTCGATGCCGACCCCGCCGGGCTACGAGTCTGTGGTGGGCCTCGCCGCGGGGTTCATCACCTTGGGCGCGATGGCGCTGGGCGTAGCCTCGTGGCGGCCCGACTGGCTAGAGTGGGCCGCGAACCTCAGCTTAGGCACCTTGGCCGCCCGACTGCCCGGCGCGTTCGGGCGTGTGGCCCAGCGCGGGCTCGTCCTCGCCTTGGAGGTGAGCCGCGCGCTTCACGACGTGGCGCGCCACCCGCCGCTCACCTGGGCGCGGGCGATCTTCTGGGCCTTCGCCGGGCACGCCACGGCCACCACGGGCATCCTCTTGGGCGCCTGGGCCGTGGGCCTCGACCCCAGCCTCGCCGGGGTCTTGTTCACCTACTGCGCGGCGACGGCGGGGGGTGCTCGTGCTCTTCGCCGTGCCCGGCGCCCTGGCTGGGACGCCTTGTTCATCGGCTTCTTCGTGGCCACTACCGGGGTGGGTGTGGCTGAGGCCGTGCTGGTGATGGCGATGGTGCGCCTGCAGCAGCTCTTGTTGATGGGCCTCGGCGCCGTGGCGCTCACGACCTTGGGCGGCGGGGAGGCCGCGCCGCTCAAGGTCTGAGCCTGCTCAGGTCGTGATGATGGTGTCGAGGTTGGCCCAGCGGCGCCAGAGCGTCTTGGTGAGCTCGCCGTTCTTCGCCATCTTGGTGACGGTGGTGCCCATCTTCACGAAGTTGGCGGCGTGGGCGGCCTGAATCAGCGGCCAGGGGTGCTTCTTGAGGAACTCGGACTTGGACAAGGCGCGCAGGGCCGGGCGCGGGATGAAGTCTTTCGACAACATCTGGATGAGGCTGATCCAGAAGGTGTCCTCGACCGGGCGGGGGTACTTGAGGTTCACCCGGTGCTGGTAGAAGACCTTCGTGTTGAGGCCCTCGATGTCGTACTCGGAGATCAGGCCCGACTGGAGCAGCTTGTGGTTCAGCTCACTGCACGGGACGACCGTCATCGAGAACAGGTAGAGGTCGAAGGGCCGGGGGAACTTCGAGACCATCTCGAACAGCGCGCGTTTGTCTTCTTCGGTAGAGACGGGGTCGTCGAAGATGAGCTGGAAGTGCGGCTTGACGCCCAAGCGGTGGTAGAGCTCGGCGATGTCGTTGATGTTGCTGTTCTTGACGCGGCGGTCGTACAGGTGGCCGGTGACGCGCTCGCTGGACTGGATGCCCATGTAGACCGAGACCAGCCCGGCGTCGCGCAGCATCGACATGCGCTCTTCGTTCACCAGCTTGGGCTCGATGAAGATCTCGAAGGGCAGGCCGATGGCCTTGGGGTAGAGGTCGCAGAACTCGACGAGCCAGTCTTTCTGGAAGTTGAAGACCTCGTCGTCGAAGCGGATACGCTTGAAGTCCCAGTGAGAGCGCGCGGCCTTGATCTCCTCGACCATGCTGGCGGGAGAGCGCACCCGGAACCACTTCTGGCCGGGGTAGACGTCCTTCTTGTAGGTGGAGTTGTAGCAGTAGCTGCACTTGTAGATGCAGCCGCGGCTCCCATCATCTGAAAGACCGGGTCGCCGTGCATCGGGTCGCCGCCGACGCGGGTGTCGCCGTAGAGGTGGACCTTGTGCTCGTGCGTCGAGTAGTCGCGGAAGGCCAAGGAGTCGAGATCACTCACCAAAGGCCGCAGGGCGTTCTGGCGGATGCTGCCGTCGGCCTGGCGCAGCCAGAGGTTCGGCGTGTCGGAGATGTCGCGGCCCGTGGCGAGGCGCTCGGCGAGATCCAGAAGCGCCAGCTCCCCTTCGCCCTTGAGCACGAGCTCGGCGGACTCCATGGACTGATCGGGCATCAGCGTGGGGTGCATCCCGCCCCACAGCACGGCGATGTCGAGCTCCTCGTGGATGTGTTTGGTGAGGATTCGCGCCGCGTTGAAGTAGGCTGAAGCCCGGATCGACACGCAGACGAGGTTGAGGCGCGCCTCGCGGATCGCGGCGATCAGGCCCTCAAGCTCCTCGTCCGTGGCGGGGAAGATGTGGTTGGAGATCCAGTCCTTGAAGTAGATCTCGGTGACGTGAACCCCGGCCTGGCGTAATGTCGCCGCGAGGATACGCACCGCGTTGTTCTCCACGTCATACATGGAGATGATGCCGATGCGTGGGCCGTCCTGGCCAGCGGCGCGAACGAGCTGCTCCAGCCTGGGATTCATCTTGAAGCTCCGACCTCGCAGGGGGTTTGGTGAGTGGTCTTCCGCAGGATAGCACCCACGTCCCCGGATCGGTAGCGTAGAATGGCGAGCAGCAGATGACCCCCAACCCAGCGTCGGCCCAAGACGGCGCGACGAGCTTCTCGGAGGATTCAAGGTGGCGACGGTGATGGATGGACCCGTGGTCATTGTCGGCGGCGGCGTCGCCGGTCTGGTCTCCGCTCAGCTTCTCCAAGAGGCGGGGGCGAAGGTGGTGGTCATCGAGCGCAACGACCAGGTCGGCGGCCTGGCGCGCTCGATGCGCTACGACGGCTTCTCGTTCGACGTCGGGCCGCACCGCTTTCATACGGAGAACCCGAACGTCAAGGCCTACCTCGACCGGGTGCTCAAAGGCGACGCGACGCTCTTCCCCAGGCTCTCTGAAGTGTACTTTCAGGGCAGCTACTACCGCTGGCCGCTGCACCCCAAGAACCTGCTCCAGCTCCCGCTGCCCCTCGCGCTCCGCTCCGGCGTAGACCTCGCGATCAACGGCTTCAAAGAGTACGAGCTGGACACCTTTGAGCAGTACGTGCTCAAGCAGTACGGCCCGACGCTCTACGAGCACTTCTTCCGGGGCTACTCCGAGAAGTTTCTGGGCATCCACCCCCGGGAGACGCACCCCGACTGGGCGAAGGTCGGCATCAACCGCGCGATCATCGACGACAAGCTGCAGATGCAGAACCTGGCCCAGCTCGCCAAGTCGACGCTCACGCAGTTCAACAAGGTCGAGATCCCCTTCATGTACCCCACCGAGGGCATGCAGCAGGCGTGGCAGAAGGTCTCGGCGATCATCCGCGCCAAGGGCGGGCGTATCCTCACCGGCACCAAGGCGCGGCTAGAGGGCAAAAACGGCAAGATCGAGCACGTCTGGGCGGGCGAGGAGCGCATCACCCCGTCGATGGTCATCTGGACGGCGCCGATCACCTTGGCGATGAAGCAGCTCAACCTAGAGATCCCCGACCTGCCGTACCTGGGCCTCTTGCTGTACAACGTCTGCGTCGAGAGCGACGTCCCGCGCAAGTACCAGTGGTGCTACTATGGCGAAGACGACCTGATCTTCAACCGCATCTCCATCCCCAAGTTCTTCTCCCCGGCCACGGTGCCGAACGCCAAGGCCGCGGGCTGTGTGTGGAGCTGACCTGTATGGAGGGCGACACCCGCTGGCAGAACGCGGAGCGCCTGACCGACTGGGTGGTGGACGATCTGGTGAAGGTGGGGCTGATCAAGAGCCGCCGCCAGGTTCACAACGTGCACGTCGAGCGTATCCCCGAGAGCTACCCGATCTACCACAAGCACTACCCGCGAGAGCTTGAGAAGGCCCGGCGGGCCTTGGGGCAGTTCGAGAACCTGCACCTCGCCGGTCGCACGGGCATGTTCTGGTACAACAACATGGACCACTCCATCGAGAACGCGATGCAGCTCTGCAAGCGCCTTCTGCGGGACGCGGGCCGCGCCGACGTCGAAGAGGCCGCCTTGGCCCAAGGCCTCGCCTCCTGAAGGGTGAGCCCTCGGCGAGTTGTGTCGGCGCCCATCTCGTCCGGACATTCCCTGTCCGGAGTGAAGCGCGTTATAGGCGCAGCGTGACACGAGCGCCTCTCACCTGCATCGAGCCATTCTGTGGCGCTGGCGGCTTGGCTTTGGGCCTTCGCCAGTCAGGCTTCCAGCTTCGCGCCGCCTTCGACCTCGACGCCGAGGCCGTACACACCTATCAGCACAACCTGGGCGACGGGGCCTTCGTGGCGGACGCCCGGGAGATCCGCCCCGAGGAGCTCCTGGATCGAGCCGAGCTTCGTGGCGCGCGCCTCGACCTGCTCGCCGGGGGCCCGCCCTGCCAAGGGTTCTCGCGGCAGAAGCGCGGCGCGCACTTGGGCGACCCCCGCAATGAGCTCGTCGCCGAGCTCGGCCGCCTCGCGCGGGGCCTCAACCCCCGGGCCGTGCTCGTGGAGAACGTGGCGTCGTTCGGCGAGGCGCGTGGCCGGGCCTTCGTCGAGGCCCTCTCTGAGGCGCTCGCCGACTACGTGCTCACGCCCCAGGTGGTGAACTCCGCCGACTTCGGCCTCGCCCAGACCCGGCGGCGTTACCTGCTCGTGGCGATTCACCGCGACGAGCCCGGCGTGTTCCAGCTCACCCCGTCCCAGGCGCCCTGGCGCACCGTGGGCGAGGTGCTGCGCGGCCTGGACGAGCCCCCCGAGCGCCCTGAAGACCCAAGCCCCTGGCCCAACCACCAGCGGGCGCGGGTGACCCAAGAGAACATCCACCGCTTCTCCTTTGTGCCTGAGGGCGGCGGCTGGAACGACATCCCCTGGGAGCACCGCCTGCCTTGCCACCAGCGCGTGACCGGCGCGACGAGCGGCGGATGGCCCGACGTGTACGGCCGCCTGCGCTGGGACGGCCAGGCGCCGACCATCACCGCCGGGTTCGACAGCTTCTCAAGGGGTCGCTACGGCCACCCCCACGCCGACCGCCCGCTCACCCCACGCGAGGCCGCCCGGCTCCAAGGTTTCCCCGATGACTACGTCTTCTTGGGCAACCGCGCCGCCGTGCGCCGCCAGATCGGCAACGCCGTGCCGCCGCCCTTGGGCGCGGCCGTGGGGGCGGCGCTCGCGGGGGTGTTGTGGGGGGAAGACTCAACTATAAAGCAAAACTTTATAGTTCAAAGCGTCGGGGATACGCCGGTTATGCAGGAGGGCTAAGGCAGGGCGTGTCAAACCCGACCCTTCAACCTGTCCCACGACCGCCCCCTGTGAACCACCCCCGCCGGGGGTTAGTCGGCAGGGATGGACAAGCTCCGCGCGCTCTTCGTGCTGTTTCACCTCGTGGGGATCACGCTCTTGTCTCTGCCTACGCCGGGCAAAGCCCAGGACCTCGACGCGCCCGAGGCCGCGGCGCTCTTGGAGGACCTGCGGGCCTTGGGCGCGCGGCTGGGGGTAGAGCGCAGCGCCGCCGAGGTCAAGGTCATCGCTGTGGACGTGAGCGAGCGGATTCGGGAGGCGCGCGCCGCGCTCTTGGCGCCGTTCAACCCCTACGCGCGGCTCACCGGGGCCCGCCAGGGCTGGAGCATGTTCTGGGCGATCAACCACCGCCCGGCGCGGCTGGTGATTGAGCTTGAGGGCCCCGATGGCGCCTGGACCCCGCTCTATGTGGCCCGCAGCGACACCTACGCCTGGCGCCGCCGGGAGCTGGATCAAGAGCGGCTGCGCGGCGTGGTCAACCAGTACAGCCACCTGCGGGATCGGCGCTCGTACCGGGCCTTCGCGGCGTTCATCGCGCGGAGGGCCCTGGCCGATCACCCGGACCGCCACCCGCGCCCGGGTGCTGATGGAGGAGCAGCCGAGCCAGCGCCCCGAGGCCCTGCGCGCCGGGAAGACCCCGCCGTCGAAGCGCCGCTGGGAGGAGCTCTACTCCCGGGAGACCCCGTGAGGCCGCGCGCCCTCGCCGAGGCCTGGGTGGCGTATTGGGCCCAGCTCGCGCCGCCGACGCCCCTGGCGCTCATCCGTGTGGCCTTGGCCCTGTGCGCCTTGGGCACCCTGGCGCACATGATCTGGAGCGGCGTGCTCCTGTGGGTCTGGGGAGACCTGGAGTTTGGCGGTTACCGCCAGAACGCGCCGGGGCACTGGTGGTGGTCCTTTGTGCCCCACACCGAGGCGGGCCTCTGGGGCACCGTCGCCTTGGCCATCACCGCCGGGGTGCTGGTGTTGGTGGGCCTCGGCGGCCGGGCGTCGAGCCTCGCGCTGTTGATCCTGACGATGGCGCTCACGTCGATCAACCCCGAGTCCGGCGGCGGGCACGATCGCCTGCTCACGAACGCGCTGTGGCTCCTCGTGTTGTCCCCAGCGAGCGCGACGCTCTCCTTGGACTGCCGCCTTCGCACCGGCGCCTGGAGCGACACCACCCCGCGCCCGGCCTGGACCCGTGATCTGTTCTTGTTTCAGCTCGTGCTGGTGTACGTCACCACCGGGGTGCAGAAGATCGGCGGCGGCGACTGGATGCCCTGGGGCGAGTTCATGGCGCTGCACTACGCCCTGCAGCTCCCGAGCTGGCAGCGCTGGGACCTCAGCGGCGTGTTGGGGTCGGTGACGCCGCTCACCCAGCTCGCCACGGTGGGCACGATGCTGTTTGAGCTCGGCGCGCCGCTCTTGTGGTTGGGGGTGTGGGCCGAGCGCCACCCTGAGGGCGGTCGTGTGGTGCGCCTCGCGCGGCGGGTTCACCTGCGAAGGGGTTTGTGCTCGCCGCGGTGATGTTCCATGTGGGCATCGACGCCTTGATGAACATCGGGCCGTTCTCGTGGGTGAGCATGAGCTACCTCTTCGCGGCCTTTGAGCACGATGAGCTTGTGGCGGCGTGGCGGAGGGTGAGGGGGCGGGCCAACTAAGGCGCGTTCCCAGAGATGAACGTCCCGCCGCTGATGGTCGGGATCTCGGCGATCAGGGCGTTGATCTCGGCGCTGGTGAGGGCGATGTTGTCGAAGACGACCAAGGCCGCCGCTGATGGACTCCACACCGTAGAGGCCGTCGAGCCCCACGAGGCGCACGTTGTCTTCGATGCGCAGCTCACCGCCGACCTCGGTGAGCCCCCTCCAGGCCGTCCATGTTGCGCAGGTTGGGGTTGTCCATGATGAACAAGGCGGCGTCTACGGAGGTGAGGGCCTCCAATCCCACGAAGTTGAACAGGCCGGGGAGCCCGTCGAGGCGGAGGTTGCCGCCGACGGAGGTGAGGGCGCCCAGCTCGTCTAGGCTGGTGAGCTGGGGCAGCCCGCTCAGGACGAGGTCGTCGCCGACGTGGGTGAGGTTCGAGAGCAGCGGAAGATCGGTGATCAAGGCCAGGTTGTCGAGCAGCAGCCCGCCGCTGAGGTCGGTGAGCGCGGGGAGCTGGGGCAAGACCCGCAGCGCGTCCAAACCCGAGAGCTCCAGGCCGCCGGTGATCGTCTCTAAGGCGGTGAAGTCGGGGAGCTGCGCCAGAAGGGGGGAGCGTGAGATCAGGATGAACTCGGCGGTGGTGAGCGCCGGGAATTCGCCTACGGTGGTGAGGCTGATGTTCTCCAACCGGCAGCTCAACCAGCGCGGCGTTCTTGTTGATCTCCAGGGAGTCCACAGACTCAAGCGCAGGGAAGCCGCCGAGGCTCTGGAGCGTAGGGTTGGCGCTGAAGCTCAGGGCCCCGCCGACGGTGGTGAGGCTCTGAAACGTGGGCGTGGCCGCGAGGATGTCGTTGTTGAACACCCGCAGGTTGCCGCGCACCTCGGTGAGCGCCGGGAAGCCGCCCACGGCTGTGAGCTTGGGGTTGTCGCTGAGGGTGAGGTCGAGCCCGACTGTGCTGAGCGCGGGCATCTCGGCGATGGTGGCCAGGACCGCGTTCGTCTCAATGGTGAGATCGAGGGTCACCTCCACCAGCCGATCAAAGCCCTGCAAGGTCTCTAAAGCCGGGTTGTTGAGGATCTTCAGATCGCCATACACCGCGCGGAGCGAGGCGAAGGCGTCGAGCTCGGTGAGCGCGTCGTTCTCTTCGACGGTGAAGCTCCCGACGAGCTCGGTGACCTGGTTGAAGCCCCGAAACACGCGGAGCGCTGGGAGATCGGAGAGATCGAGGCCCTCGGGCAGCACCTTGAGACGGTTGAAGCCGTCGATGACCTCAAGGGCGCTCTGGGTGACGATCTCCATGCCCTCGCCGCTGTCTTGGAGACGGTCGAAGCCGACGATCTCCAAGAGCGTCGCGTTTCGCTGAATGATGAGCCGGCCGCCGACGCTCTCTAAGTCGGGGAAGGTGCCCAGCACGAGCAGGCCGTCGTTGTCGGAGATCTCAAGATCCCCGGCGACTGTGGTGAGTCGGTCGAGGCGTCGAGGCTGGTGAGGGCGTCGTTGGAGCTGATGAACAGGTCACCGCCCACCTGCTCGACGGCCTCTAAACCTTTGAGGCTCGTGAGCGAGGCGTTTCGTTGAAGCCGCAGCTCGCCGGGGATGACGGAGACGCCGCTGAGGCCCGAGGGGGAGGTGAGCAGGTCGTTGTCGTAGATGAACACGTCGCCCCCGACGCTCCGCAGGGTGCTGACGCCGGCGAGGCTCGTGAGGGTGTCGTTGGAGATCACGCTGAGGCCGCCGCCGACGGCTGTGAGGGCGTCGAGGCCGTAGAGGTCGGTCAGCAGCGGGTTGCGCTCGAGGCGGAGGTCGCCGCCGACCTCCTCGAGATCTCGCAGGCCGCGGAGCGTGGTGAGGCTGGGGTTGTCGGCGACACGCAGCGCGCCGCCGACCCGGGTGAGGGCGTCGAGGCCGCTCAGAGAGGTGAGCGTGTTGTTGTCGGAGAGGGTGAGATCCCCGCCCACGACGCTCACCAGGGCCAGGCCGCTGAGATCGGCGAGGGCGGCGTTGTCGGCGAGGGTGAGCTCGCCCACCACCTCGACCAAGGCGTCGAGGCCGTCGAGGCTGGTGAGCGCCTCATGGAGCCTCGACCTGCAGCCCACCCACAGAGGAGAGGCCCCAGGCCGCTCAGGCTCACCGAGCGCGTCGTCCTCGGCGATCCGCAGAGTGCCGGAGATCACCCGCAGCGCCGCGAGGCCGCTCGGCGTGGTCATCGCCCACAGCCGATGCAGGGTGAGGCCTCCGCCGAGGTCTTGTAAGCCGTCGAGGCCGCTCAGATCCTCCAACCACGGCACGTCGCTCAAGGTCACCGAGCCCTCCACAGCGAACACGCCCTCGAGGCCCGTGAGGGAGGCGAGCTCGTAGCTGTTGGAGACCTCCAGATCGCCGCTCACCCGGCGCAGGGTGTTGAGCCCGGCGAGGTCGATCAGGGTGTTGTTCTCGTGCAGGCGCAGCCCCGTGACGCTGTCCACCTCGCCGATGGAGGTGATGGTGGTGAGGTTGTTGTTGTCGTCGATGTTCAGCGCGCCGCCGACCAGGCGCAGGCTGGGCACATCAAAGGCGCCGACGCTGGGGTTGAGCCAGAGCGTGAGGTCGCCGCCGACCTCAGCGAGGCTCGAGAGCTGCTTGATCCCGTTGAGGGTCTCGTTCTGGCTGATCGTCAGGTCGCCGCCGACATGTTTGAGGGACTGTAGGCCATAGAGGGAGACGAGGCTGGGGTTGTTGTCGATCACCAGCTCGCCGCCGACCTCCTGCAGGGCCGAGAGCCCGCTGACGTTCACGAGCTCGGCGTTGTCCGCCAGCACGAGGTCGCCGGTGATCTCGGTCACACAGGCGAGGGCGAGGAGCTGGGCGGTGTCGTCGTCCTCGATGTGGACGTCGCCCTGAACGGTCATCGTGCAGTAGCCCGTGCAGAGCCTCTGGGCGTTGTCTTCGGTGACGTCGCCCTCGTACTCACCCCGCGCCATCCAGGCGTTCGCTTGGTCGTCGTCGCAGTCCTCGTGGCTGGGGAAGCCGTCGCGGTCACGATCTTGACCGGCGCAGCCCAAGGTGGTGAGCCCAATGATGAGCCCAAGGGGGCCAAACGGGAGGCGGGTCATGCTCAAGCTCCTCATCTCGCGCGCTCGTTCGTGCCGGGGGCTCTCAGGTTGTAGCCCGGCTCAGCGGGGGTTCGTGAGGTGTTGGGCGAAGAACTCACGGAGGCGCTGGGAGGCCAGCGCGGCGGAGGGCGCGTGAAAGGCGCCGGGGTCGCCCTGCCTCATAAACGCGTGGCCTGCGCCTTCGTAGAGGTGCAGCTCGGCCTGGGCCCCGGCGGCGGCCAAGGCCTCACGCAGGGCCAACACCCGCGCGACGGGGATGATCGGGTCCAAGGCGCCGAAGTGGCCCTGAATGGGGCCTTCACCCGGCTCCAGTCGTTGAACGGCGCGACGGGGGCGCCCCCGTAGAACGGCGCCACGGCGTCGAGGCCCTCGAGGGTACACGCCGCGGCGAAGGACATCACGCCGCCAAGACAGAAGCCCATCACGCCGACCTTGCCGTTGTGGCCGGGCTGGGCGCGAAGATACGCCACGGCCTCGGCCACACGTCTCATGGCCTCGCCGGTCTTCATCGTGTGGGAGAGACCACGCGCCACGGCGGGATCGGCCGTGGCCTCGACGTCGTAGAGGTTCGGCGCGATGGCGGAGATGCCCTCTTCAGCGAGGCGGTCCACATGGCCCCGGAGCTCGTCGTTGAGGCCCCACCACTCATGGAGCACCACGACCCCCGGGCCCGGGCGTGAGGAGGGGGCGAAGGCGGCGTCACACGAGGGCAGGCGGACAGGCTGAGACACGAGGGCGCTCCGGCGTGGGTGGGCGCCAAGCTAACCCACACAGGCTTCGGGGCTAAGGGGCGTTGCCCGAGACGGTCTTGCTGCCGCTGATGGTGGGGATCTCGCCGAGCAGGGCGCTGATCTCGGCGCTGGAGAGCGTGATGTTGTCGGTGATGGTCACGTCCTTGGCCACGGACTCAAGCCCGTAGAGGCCGGAGAGGCTCACGAGGCTCTTGTTGTCGGTGAGCGTGAGGTGCTTCCCGATCGTCAAGAGGCTCTCCAGCCCGTCCAGGCTCTCCAGGCGGTTGTTGCCCTCGATGTAGAGCGACGCGCCCACGGAGGTGAGCGCCTCCAAGCCGTTGAGGTTCTTGATCTTCTTCATGTGGTAGATCGAGAGGCGCCCGCGGAGGTCGGTGATGTGGCCAAGCGCGCCCAGCTCGGTGATCAGCGGGAGGTAGCCGAGCACAAGATCCCCGCCCAGGGCGGTCACCGGGGGCAGCTCTGGCAGGGTGGCCAAGAGGGGCAGATCGACGAGGCTGAGCCCCGAGAAGACCGTCAGCCCGCGGATGTCGGGGAGCTCTTGCAAGAGCGGGCAGCGCATGATCTCCAGGGTGTCGAGGGCCGTGAGCGCGGGAAGCTCGCCCACCTCAAGAAGGGACTCGTTGTCGTCGATGGTGATCGTCCCGGCGCTGACCAGGGCCGGGAAGCTCGGCGTGGCCAAGAGCGCCGGGTTCCCGATGATCTCAAGCGAGCCGTAGGCGTGGGTCAACGCGGGGAACTCGCCGAGGGTGGTCAGCTTGGGGTTTTCCGAGAAGCTGAGCGAGTAGCCGACGTGGGTGAGCGTAGTCAGCGCCGGGAGGGCAGTCAGCTCGGGATTGCCCTCGATCTGCAGCGAGATGCTCACCTCAATGAGCCGACCGAGCCCCCTCACCGTCGTCAGCGCCGCGTTCTCGGTGATGATGAGGTCTCCATACACCACACGCAGCCCGTTGAACGCGTCAAACTCCACCAGAGACGACTGATGAATCTCCAGGCTGCCGACGATCTCCGTGACAGAGTCAAAGCCGCGGAAGATCTGCAGCGCAGGATAATCGTTGAGCAGCAGATCCTCGTCCAAGGACTTGATGCGGTTGAAGCCGTCGATGACCTTGAGCGCGCTCTGGCGCTCCACCGTCACGCCCTCGCCGACGTCGGTGAGCTCGTCAAAGCCGATGATCTCCAAGAGCGCGTTGTTGTCACGAACCACGAGCTCGCCGACGCGCTCTAGGCTGGGGAAGGTGCCCAGCACGACGAGGCCGTTGTTCTCCTCTACCAGAAGTCGCCCGGTGACCGTGTTGAGGCGGCCCAGGGCCTCGACGCTCGTGAGCGCGTCGTTGCCCTCGATGATCACGTCCCCATCGACCTGGGTGAGCGCCTCAAGGCCCTTGAGGCTCGTCATCGTGTCGTTCAATTGGAAGGCCAGGTCGCCGGCCACCGTCGAGACGCCGCTGAGGCCCGAGGGCGCGATCAGCGCGTCGTTGTCGGTGATCCGGATGTCGCCGCCGACGTGCCTGAGCAGGCTGATGCCCGCGAGGCTGGTCAATGCGGGGTTTGAGGTGACCAAGAGCTCGCCGCCGACGCTCGTGAGGTCGTCGAGGCCGTAGAGGTCGGTCAGGGCGAGGTTGGCCTCAAGGGTGAGGTCGCCGCCGATCTCGGCGAGGTTCCGCAGGCCACGCAGCGCGCTGAGCTGGGCGTTGTCCCGCAGGGTGAACGCGCCGCCGATGGACGTGAGCCCGTCGAGGCCGCTGAGCGAGGAGAGCGTGTCGTTCTGCTCGATCGCCAGCGCGCCGCCGATGATCTCCAGCGCGGCCAGGCCCGAGAGCGAGGTGAGGCTGGGGTTGTCGGTGAGGGTGAACGACCCGACGATCTCGCCCAAGCCGTTGAGGCCATCGACGTGGGTGAGGCTGAGGTTCTCGCTGACGTGAAGCTCGCCGACCGACGAGAGCTTTGAGGGCCCGCTCAGGCCCTGAAGCCCGTCGTTCTGTGTGACGACGAGCGCGCCCGGGACGGCCTCTAGGGCGTCGAGGCCGTCTGTGGTGGTCAACGCGCCGAGCTGGCCAAGCGTGAGGTCACCGCCGACCGTCCGCAGGCCGCTGAGGCCGCCCAGCTCCGCCAGCATCGGCAGGTTTACGACCGTCACCGAGCCCCCGACGTCAAACACGCCCCCCAGCCCCCGGAGCGAGGGGAGCACGTCGCCGTCGGTGACGCTCAGATCGCCCTCTACCCGGCGCAGGGTGTTGAGCCCGCTGAGGTCGGAGAGCGTGTTGTTCTCTTCCACGATGAGGTCTGTGACGGTGTCGAGCGCGCCGACAGAGGTGATCGCCTGGAGGGCGTTGTTGTCGCGGATGACCAGCGCGCCGCCGAGGGAGGTGAGCCCCACGAGCTCAAAGTTTTTGAGATCGGGGTTGCCCTCGATCACGAGGTCACCGTCGAGCTCGCTGAGGCTTGAGAGGTGGTTGAGCCCGTTGAGGGAGTCGTTGTGAAGCAGCGTCATCGCGCCGCCGACCCGCTCAAGGGACGACAGACCATAAAAAGAGACGAGGGCGGGGTTCTCCTCAAACAGAAAGCCGCCGCCGATCTCCTCCAGAGCCATGAGGCCCGCGAGGCTCTGCAGCGAGGGGTTCTCCTGCAGGGTGAGGTCGCCGCCCACCTCTTTGAGGCCCGTCAGGCGCTTGAGCCCGTGGAGGGAGTCGTTGCGGGCGAAGGTCACCGAGCCGCCCACACGTTTGAGCGAGGACAGCCCATAAAAAGAGACGAGGTTGGGGTTGTCCTCGACCCGCAGGTCACCGCCGATCTCACGCAGAGACACGAGGCCCGCGACGTTCTCCAGCGACTCGTTCTCGCGCAGCGTGACGTCGCCGGTCACCTCGCTCACGCAGGCCAAGGCGAGGAGCTGGGTGGTGTTGTCGGCCTCGATGATGAGGTCACCCTCCACCTTGATCTTGCAGTAGCCAGAGCACAGGTCTTGGGCGTTCTCGGGGGTCACCGTGCCCTCGAAGACGCCGCGTCTCATCCAGGCGTTTGTTTTGTCGTCGTCGCAGTCCTCAAAGCGGGCGAACCCGTCACCGTCACCGTCTCGTTGGGCGCAGCCGGCGCCCAAGAGGCCCAGGCCCAGGGCGAGGCCGACGCCCCCCAGGCCAAGACGTGAGGAGGGGGGGAAGGCGGTGTCACACGGGGGCAGCCGGACAGATTGAGACACGCGGGCGCTCGGGGAGAGGGGGCTGTGAGGTCAGCCCGCCTCTGTAGAGCGCTCACGCGGCGCCTCAGATCAGCCGATCAGGGGCTCAGCCACTCAAGCTCGATCGTGTAGGGGTACTCCCCGGCGGGGCCCTCGTAGCCCATGAGCACGAGGTAATACGTCACGCCGGGCTCCAGCACCACGCCCCAGTTGGAGAGGGTGAAACGCTCGGGGTTTGCGTTCGCCTCGTACCAGCCTGCGACGAGGAGCACGCCTGCGCCGTCGTAGATGTGGAAGTCGAGGTCGGCCCCGCCCTCCCAGGCCGCCGAGGCGGCGACGCCCAGAGGCTCGGCCACGGTGAACGAGAAGACGTCGTAGTCGCCGGTGTTCCAGTAGGGGTTATCGACGCCGAAGCTCTGTACGCCGGTGATGACATCGACGTAGCCCAGGCCCGAGGCCACGGGCAAGGCGTTGGCGTTGGCCACGCTCGTCAGGTCCAGGGGGTAGTTCTCGGCGGTGGCGGCGATGTCGACGAAGCCGTCGTTGGGCTCGGTCTCGGCGTAGGTGAAGCCGATGAGCTTGGGCGCGATGGCGTCGAGCACGACCTCCGCCGGGGCGGTGTTCTCCTCATTGGGGCTGAGGTTCACCTCGATCGGCGCGGTGTTGTGCAGCGTGCCCGCGGGCAGACCCTGGTTGAGCACGGTGAAGTCCCCGGCCACGAGCCACACCTTGTCCAAGTTGATGCCGACGGTGTGGTTGTCGACCTTCTCGCCGTAGTCGTTCTCACCCTCCTCACTAGAGACGGTCTGCACATAGATCATCTTGTAGCTGCCGACCCACTCACCCGTGGCCTCGTCTTGCACCCAGTCGGTGATCTGGGCCCCGGCGGTGGGGTTGCCCCGGCTGAGGTAGTTCTCTGCGCTCTCGTACGCCCCGACCATGATCAGGCCGTCGTTGGGGTCGCTGCCGCTCACGGCGATGGTGTAGTTCTCGGCCTTGGCGTTGCCCAAATACACCGGGGTGATGACGAAGGCGTACTCGCCGCCCGCGATGACCTCGTCGATAAAGAGGCTCACCGTGCCGCCGGTGCCGTCGCTATAGGCGTAGGCGACGGGCTGAATGTCGGGATCGACGTCGGGATCGCCGAGGCTGAGGTCGTACACGGCGGCCTCGTACACCACGACGTCTGTGTAGGAGGGCTCGGTCTCGTCCGTGTCGGTTGTGGCGGTGTCTGTAGATTCTGTGTCGGTCGTCGCGGTGTCTGTAGATTCTGTGTCGGTCGTCTCTGTGTCGGTTGGCTCGCTGGTGTCGCCTGTGTCGCCCGTGTCCGGGGCGGGCTTGGGCGCGCCCGCGGGCTCACCCAAGGTCACCGTGAACGAGAACGACCCCGTCCCGGCGGGACGAAACACGATCCAGTCCTTCTCGACGGTGCCTTCGGGGGCGTCGGCGCCGACCAGACGCATCTTGCCCGTCCAGGTCTCGGGCCGCCAGCTCAAGCTGCCGATGTCCAAGGCGTCGGAGAGCAGGTCTTTGGTGCTCTCTTTCACGTCCGTCTCGACGTCGACGACGGCGCCGGGCAAGATGCGCGCGGTGCCGGTGAGGGTGGTCTTGTCGATGTCGGACTCAGGGCCCGCGCAGGAGAGCAGGAGCATCAGGGGAAGAATTTGGGTGCGCATCTCAGAACTCTCCACGGAGGCCAACCTGGAGGCGGCGAGGGGTGGCGAAGGACAGAGGCTGGCCGAAGACCGGCGCGCCGCTGCTGTCGGTGTAGACGCCCTCCCCGTCGCTGTCGCCGTAGGTGGTGTTGACGCTCGTGACGGAGCGGTCGTTAAAGACGTTGGTGATGTCGGCGGTGAGCGCCCAGGTGGTCGGGCCCGCGCCGAAGGTGAGGCCGCCGCGCACGTCGGTGATCGAGAGGCCCGGGGTGCGGTAGACGCCGTCGTTGTTGGAGTTGACGTTGCTCCAGCCCTGATCGTAGTTGTTCCAGTAGGTCGGCTGGTAGGGGAAGCCCGAGAACATGCGGAAGTTGACGCCGTAGAGGTAGCCGACGCGCACACTGCCGATGGTCCACGCGGCGTTGTCGCGTTTGGTGCCCGAGAACTTCGCGGCGTGGGTGCGATCGTAGCTGAGGTAACCGTCGGCGTACTGCTGCTGCTGGGGGTTGTCCCAGCTCACCGTGGCGCCCTGATCCGAGGCGTTGCCTTTGGCCTGGGACCAGACGTAGCTGCCCACAAACCACCACTTCTCGACGTTCGCGTTGACCGTGAACTCCAAGGAGTTGTAGAGGGTGTACAGCTCTCGCGGCGTGCGCAGGCGGTAGATGCTCGTGTTCACGCCGTTGCGGAAGCCGATGACGTCGGTGCCGTCGGCGTTCCAGATGAGGTTGACCTCGTCGTCCTCCCAGAAGTTGCGGGCGTGCTCACGGACGTAGGTGACGTCCACCGACGCCGCGTCGCCGAGCGCCCGGGTGATGCCCAGGTTCCACTCGTCCGAGGTGGGGAAGGTGAGGTTCTCGCTGATGAGGAAGGTCGAGGAGTAGGTCTGGGAGGGCTCCGCCGCCCAGTCCCCGGCCTTGTCATCCCAGCCATATTGGCCGTAGCCTGTGGAGCGGTTGAGCGCGTAGCCGACGACGGCCAAGAAGCCCGGGTCTACGAAGCGGCCGTAGTAGCCGTGAATCGAGGTGGTCTGGTCGCCGAAGACGTCAAACGCCGCGCCGAAGCGAGGCTGGAAGGCCACACCGGCGATGATCTTGTCGCCGACGTCGTTCTTGAGCGTCGGCGCGTCTAGCCGAAGGCCAGGGCGCAGGGTGAGTCGGTCGATGGGCTGCCACACATCCTGCACATACGCCGAGAGGATGGTGCCGCCAATGGTGGCCTCCTGGTCGCTGTCGTAGCGGTAGGAGAGCGTGGGGGTGTAGCCCGAGAGGTCCGCAGGGTCGCCGTTGTGACTGTAGTAGTTGATGCCGTCCTGAATGCCCGGGTAACGGTCGTAGCCCGTGAGCTGCTCGACCTGCAGGCCGACCTTGATGCGGTGCTGGCCGATGAACTCGGGGAAGAACGAGAGCGCGGTGTTGGCGCTCATGCGCTCGCGGTTCGAGAGGTAAGCGTAGGGCGTCTCTCCGTACGCGAAGCCGTCGGCGTCATAGGCGAAATAACCCTCGCCGAAGTCGTCCATACAGACGCCGTTGTCCCAGCTCTTGCAGTCCTCCCACAAGATGCTCGTGACGTTGACGTAGTTGGTCTGGAAGTAGAGCTGCGACTCGATGTTCATCAAGTTCGACGGCGTCCAGACGTGCCGGGCCGAGGCGATCCAGCCGCCTTGGCGCTGCACCTGCTCCCCCGACGGCAAGACGTAGGGGCTCTGTTCGGTGTTCTTGATCGTGGTCGGGTCGCCTTGGGCGTGGACCGAGATCAGGTGGTTCGCCGTGGGCTGGTAGGTCAGCTTGCCGGTGAGGTAGTACGAGCGCCAGTCGCGCGGCGCGACCTCGGACATCTCGTCGCCGGTGAGCGGGTCGGGGCCGGTGGGCCGGCCCACGACGGCGTTGTCAAAAAACACCGTGTCACGGTAGATGTCGGCCTGGCCCGAGACGAAGTACCAGAGCTTGTCTTGGATGATCGGGCCGCCGACGTTCAGGGCGTACTGCTGGCTAGAGTAGTTCGACGGGATGGTCGGGTCGTCGCCGCGGCTCTCGTCGGGCTTGTACAGCTCGAAGTTCTCATCGGAGTAGAAGACGCTGCCGAGCACCTCCACCTCGTTGCCGCCGGACTTCGTGATGATGTTCACCGCGCCGCCCAGCGAGCGACCGTACTCCGCGTCCATGCCGCCGGTGATGACCTGCAGCTCTTGGATGGCGTCGTAGTTCATGTTCATCGAGAACGTGTTCGTCACCGGGTCGGTGATGTTCACGCCGTCGAGGTAGAACTGGTTGGCGCTGTCCATGCCGCCGCGCATGTTCGCGTTGCCCGAGCCCACGACGCCGGGCGTGACGGCGACGACGGACTGGTAGTCGCGGCCCGCCGTGGGCAGGTCGCGAAGCTGGGCCGCGGTGAGGTTCACGCCGCCGCGCACCTTCTCGACGTCGACGACGGGCGGGGTGTCGGTGATGACGATGACCTCACCGCCCTCCGCGATGGACAGGGTCACGGTGAGCGTGGTCGTGCCGCCGGGGCTCACCCGCAGGTCCTCGGTGGCCCAGGTGTTGAACCCGGGCTTCACGGCCTCGACGCGGTACATGCCCGTGGGGAGCTGGGTGAGCAGAAACTCGCCCTCGTCGTTCGTCTCGGCCTGCCGGGGGCCGATCATCGTGGGGGACGTGACGGTGAGCAGGGTGCCTGGCACCGCGGTGCCGTCGGTGTCGAGCACCCGGCCACGGATCTGACCGGCGAGGTCAGCGGCCTGGGCTTCGCTCAACAGCGCGAAGGTGGTGAACAGGACTGCGAGGGTGCGGGAGACCATCCAGGTGTGCTCCGGTGTGGGGTCGAATGAGAGGGGGGATCCGATCAAGGGTGACTCAGTTGTGTCACTTTCGCAACAGGCGCAAACGGCAACAGGGCAACATTCGCCGAGGCTTGCGCGTATTGACGGGGTTTTAGGGGGGAGACCAAGTCGAAGGAGTTGGCGGGCGCGGTGTCTGAGGAGCAGGCTTGGGCGCTCGCGCCGCCGCGCGTCGACGGCGATCTTGGGTGTGGGGCCAAGATCTGTCCCAGGGGCCCAGTTGGCGCGTCGGGGGCGGACCGCGGGAGGCTGGGCGCCAAGATGAGCGGGCTTGCACCAAAACGGCGCAGGGGGTCGCGCCAGCTTGGAGCGCTGCTTGACGTGGGGGCGTCGGCGCGGCGCGGCACGAGCTTTGCACCACCGCGGCACGAACCAAGAAGGAGCACCCCCGATGCCCACCGCCGTCCCGACCTGGGGTTTTGTCACCGCCGCGCCCCATGAGCACCTCATCCACGTCCGCGATGGCCGCGTGCTCAACGCCGCCCAAGGCGGGAGCTGCTTCAAGCGCCCCACCGACACCGTGGCCCTGGTCGACACCTCGGTGCATCGGGTGCAGTTCACCGCGGATCAGGTCACCCAAGAGCGGGCCGGGGTGGCGGTGACGGGCCTCGCGGTGTTCCGCATCGTGCGGCCGCTCCTCGCGTGGCGGATGCTCAACCTAGAGAGCTTCAAAGAGGTCGAGGCCCTGCTGCGGGAGATGTTTGTCGGCGCCACCCGCCGCCTCGTCGCGAACCTCACCCTGGAGGCGTGCCTCACCCAGCGCAAAGAGTCCCTCGCCGTGGAGCTGATGGCCGAGGTGGCCCCGGTGGTCTCGGGCAAGGGCCAGGCCCAAGACGACACCGACCGGGGCTGGGGCATCGCCATCGACACCATCGAGATCCAAGACGTGCGGGTGCTCTCCAAAGAGGTGTTTGAGCGCCTTCAGGCCCCGTTTCGGGAGCAGCTCTCGCTCTCGGCGCTCCAAGCCCGGGCGGAGGTGATGGCCGCTGAGGCCCAGGTGAGCGTGGAGCAGGCCCGGCGCAAAGAGGACGCCCGGCGGGAGATGATGGCCTTGGAGGAGGAGCGCCTCGCGGCGGAGCGAGAGCGCGCCCGGCAGACCTTGGAGCACGAGGCCCAGCTCGCCCGGGCGAGCCTCGCCGCCCAGGTCGAGCGCGAAGACCTCGAAGGGGAGGCCCGCCGCGCCCGGCTGGCCTTGGAGGATTCGGCCCGGCTGGAGCGTGAGGAGCGCGTGGCCGAGAGCCAGGCGCGTCAGGCGGAGCTTCACGCCCAGGCCGAGCGGGTGACGAGAGAGACGGCGGCAGCTTTGGTGCGCCTGGAGCGTGAGGCCGAGGGCACGATCACCGAGGGTCGCCTGCGAGAGCTGGCGTTGACGACGACCTTGCCCGAGGTCGCCCGGGCCTGGCGCGGCAGCTTCGACAAGGTGGTGCTCACCGGCGGCGCCGCTGAAGGGGGCTCGTTTCTGGCCCAAGGGCTCACCCAGGCCCTCGCGAGCTTAGAGACGATGGGCTTCTCCTGGCCGCGCAAGGAGCTGGGTTAAGCTGAGGCGTCGCGTTTACCCGCACCGCCGGAGGCCCCTTGGCGCAGCCGATCCTCGTCACCGTCACCGCCCCGCATGAAGACGTCGCCGTGTCTCTGGCCCAGGCCGCCGTGGAGCAGCGCCTCGCCGCCGGGGGCAACATCGTGCGGGGCCTGCGCTCGATCTACCGCTGGAAGGACAAGCTCTTTGATGAGGCCGAGGTGATGATCCTCTTCCAGACGACGGATGAGCGTTTTGAGGCCCTGCGCGCCCTGTTGGTGAGCCTGCACCCCTATGAGTGCCCAGAGATCATCGCCACGCCGATCACCCAGGGCCACTCGCCCTACCTCGCCTGGATCTTTGAGAACACGGGCTGAGCGATGGAGCGGCGCGGCTCAGCCGACCTCGCCGAGCAAGGTCTGGAGCCGACGCCGGGCGTCTTGGGCGCGGCCGGTCTCGCCGATGTGCCGCGCTCGCCACAGCCGCCCGAAGGGGCTCAGGGCCGGGGCCCACAGCTCGCTCGTCTCCACGGCGTAGCCCGCGGCCTCCAGGCGTAGGGTGCGCTCGGCGTCGACAACCGCCAACGAGAGCCGACCCCGCACGAGGCCCTGGCGCGGGAAACCCAGCCGCTCGGCCAGCTCTAACGCCCGGGCCTGGGCCGGAGGAGGGGACCAGCGACCCTCGTGGGCCTGGGCGCCGCCATAACAGCAGGGCAGAAGCAGGATCCACCGCGCCTGGGCCGCGGCGGCGTGGTGGATGATGGCGTCGGTGGCGCCGCCGCAGGCGTGAAGGCCCACGACGATGTCCGGGCGTTGGGTCCACACCCCAGGCTCGTTCACGTCCGCGCAGACAAACCGCGCGGCGAGGCCCAGGCGCGCGGCGCCCTCAGCCCCGGCGTTCGCCCGTTTGGGCTCCCGCTCCACACACAGCGCCTCCCAGCGGCGTCGGCCCTGGAAGACGTGGGCCAAGGCCGTGAGCGCCACCTGCCCCCGACCGGCGGCGGCGTCGATCAAGAGCCCCGGCTCGGGGCGGGCGTCCCCGGCGCAGGCGGCGACCACCGGCAACAAGGCGGCGAGCTGCGCGGCCTTCCGCTCGTCGTCAGCGCGCAGCCGGGCGGCGGGATCAACGACGTAGAGGGCGTGCAGGGTGTGTCGGAGGGCCTCTGGCGTCATCCGCCGAAGACGCTCTTCCGCAAGGCCTCGTTCACGGCCAGGGCGATGACGATGGACACGGCGAGGCCGATGAGCGCCAAGGTGAGATCTTTCGCCAGGAGCCCGGCGGCTTGGCGGACGTTGTAGTCGCCCACGCGGCGCAGGGCCATCGCCAGCTCACGGCCGCCCAGAAGCCCGATGAACACCCAGGTGGTGCTCATCGGCACGTTGGAGAGCTCCTTAAAGACGTAGAGGATGATCGCGTACACGAAGTCGATCACCGTGGCGGGGCGCACGTCCACCACCGCCGACTTCTCGTTGACCACCTGCTGAATCTTCTCGCCGCCTTGCCAGAACAGAAGGCCGAGGCCGAAGAACGGCAGGAGCAAGACCGGGATCAGCTCCGTCGCCGTGATCTGCCGGGGCAGGTACACCGCGACGTTCGCCGCGTCTTGCTGAATCCACACGCTCCACAAGAGGCCCGAGGAGACCCACTGCCCAACACGCCAGCCGGGGTGGGCCTCGCCCTGGAACCAGCGCTGGAACGCGTGGCTGAGGAGCATCCACAGCACAAACGCCGTGACGAAGGCCACGCCGTAGCCGCTCACGCTCTTGACGAGCATGTCCCAGATGCCCGTGGCGCTGGTAGAGAAGCCGCTCAAGAGCAAGAACGTCGTGCTCACCGGCATCTTGAGCCGGGTGAGGATCAAGAGCACCGCCGGGGCGGCGATCTGCAGGTAAGAGAAGCTCGTGGGCGCGGTCTCAAAACCTTTGGCCGTGAGCCGCTCAAAGGAGATGTCGCCGTTGTAGTTGAACCAAGACCAGGCGACCGTCACCACCCAGATGCCCGCGATGAACAGCCACAGCTTCGCCCAGTGCGTCGTGCTGTTCGAGGCGATGAAGGTGCCGATGGTCTGGATGCTGTCGTTGCCCACGGCGGAGTACGTCGCCAAGGCGAAGCCCAGCCAGCGGGCGGCCTCGGGGTAGGGCAGCACCACGGCGGAGGCGACGAGGGCCAAGCCGACCACGGCCAAGAAGGCGCGATCCTTGAGGAACAGCTCCAAGAACAGGTCTTGGAGCATCCCCAAAGAGAAGGTGCTCTCGGGGCTACGGGACGCGACCTCGGCGTTGGCCGTCAAGGGGGCTCCTGGCTCGTGGACCTCCACGATATGCGCCCAGAGGCCCTCTCCTCAAGCGTCGACGCAGAACATTCGCTCTGCGTCGAACGGGTGACATCCGCCGGTCACGATGGGCTGCGCCGTGGCCTACCAGGCGCCGGAGATGCGCTTGATGAAGTCGTAGGGGTAACCGAGCTCAAAGGCGCTGGCGTCGTCGAGGCGGCTGAGCTGGGCGGCGCTGAGCTTGAGCTCGGCGGCCTTGAGGTTGTCGTTGAGCTGCTCGACGCTGCGGGCGCCGAAGATCACCGAGGCCACGGCGGGCTTGTGCAGGAGCCAGGCCAAGGCCACCTGAGAGGGCGTGGCGTCGAGCTCGGCGGCGACGGCGATGAGCGCCTCGATGGTGCCCCAGCAGCGCGGGTTGTCGTAGCGGCTGAGCCACTCCTTCCAGCGCGTGAGGCGGCTGCCGTCGGGGGGCGCCTCGCCTTGGCGGTACTTGCCCGACAAGAAGCCGCCGGCGAGCGGCGACCAGGGGATGACGCCGAGGTTCCACTGCCGGGCCAGAGGCATGTGCTCACGCTCTAGGTCGCGCACGGCGAGGCTGTACTGCATCTGCAGGGCGACGAACCGCTCTAAGCCCAGGCTCTTGGAGCGCCACAACGAGTCCACGAGGCGATAGGCCGCGTAGTTGCTCGCGCCGAGGTAGAGCACCTTTCCTTGGCGCACGAGGTCGTCCAAGGCGCGCAGCGTCTCTTCTTCGGGGGTGTCGTTGTCTTGCATGTGGATCTGGTAGAGGTCGATGCGGTCGGTGCGCAGGCGGCGCAGGCTGTCTTCGCAGGCGCGCACGATGTGGCGGCGTGAGGCCCCGGCGCCCAGGGGCCCGGGCGAGGTGCGGAAGCGGAACTTCGTGGCCAGGACCAGCTCGTCCCGGCGGCCCGACTTGTCGAACCAGGCGCCGATCACCCGCTCGGAGAGGCCGTCCTGGCCGTAGATGTTCGCCGTGTCGAAGAAGTTGATCCCCGCCTCCAGCGCGCGCTCGATGAGCTGGTGGGAGGTGTCCTCATCACAGCCGACCTTGTGCATCATCGACTTCTCGTCGGCCTCGCCGAAGGTCATGGCGCCGAGGCAGAGGGTCGAGACCTTGAGGCCGGACTGGCCGAGGTTGCGGTACTCCATGAGGGGCTCCTGTGCTGTCGTGGTTCGGAGCCCTCCCCTAACCCGCGTCAGCGGTAGGCGACGTAGAGGACCGGGTCGCCGGTGATCACCGTAGGCTCGGAGAGCTCGCCGTCGCGCAGGCGCACCCCGGCCACGCCGCCGCCCTCGACGGCCACCCACAGCTCGGCGTCGCCGCCGGCCTCGCCGGTCTTGAAGGCGTGGCCGTAGCGCTCTTGCGCGGGGATCACGGTGAGCGTGAGGGCCTCGTCCACCCCGGCGCTGGGGTCGATGCGGCGCAGCTCTTGGGCGAGGCTGACCTCGTCCCACAGGCGCAGCACCTGGTCACCGCCGACCACACCCGACCAGGCGCCGACGCCCCAGTCATCGCTCTTGTAGGCCTCGGAGACTACGCCGCTCGTGGGGTCGAGCTCCTTGACGCCGCCGAAAGCCCCGTTGTCCCAGAAGCTCCAGGCGAGCACGATCCGCTCGTTCACGAACCGTAAGGGCCCGACGTCGTTGGTCTCGGCGAGGGTGGTGGGCGTGCTGTCGGCGTCGCAGGTCAGCACGTCCACATAGGCGGAGTGCTCACGATCCCCGGCGTTCCAGCTCGCGTAGAGCTTGCGGCCCGAGGCGCCGAGGTAGAGGTACTCGCCTTCGCCCCAGGTGGCGCTGGTCGGCGGCGGCCACTCGGCCTCTTCGTCCCCGGCGGGGTTCACCACGGCGAGGCCGTAGTTGGTGAGCACCACCCAGGCTTTTCCGCCGCACCACGTCGCCTCCAGGGCCTCGCGGGGGAGGTCTACGGTGGTGTGGCTGAGGTCTTCGCGGCCCACGAGGGTGACCTCGCGGCGGTTCTTGGAGAGCAGCACCACGCTCTCGCCGTCGCCGGGCCGGGCCATGGTGAGGTCGCCTTGGGCGTGCGCCAAGACCGGCGCCTCATCGCCAGGGTCGAAGGTGAAGACGTCTCCTTCAGTCGTCACCCACCACAGGGCCGCGGCGGGGCTCGACGGCGCGAGCAGGGGCGGCGGCGCGGTGTCGGTGACCTCATCTTTGCCGCAGGCGACCAGAAACGAGAGCATCAGCGGGGACATGGAGACTCCGGGGCTCCGCTCAAGGTAGCACCGCGGGCTCTTGGGTTTGTCGAGGGGGTGTCAGGGGGTGTCGGAGGGCTCATCGTCAAGGGCGGCGAACCCGACGCTCTCCGAGAGCTCCCGCTCAAGCTCGGCGACGCTGGGCAGGTTCCCGGCGAGCTCCTCGGGCAGACTCTCGACGAGCTGGGTCTCCCAGTCGGCGACGCCGATGGGCCGCATCAGCCCCCGCAGGGCGTACTCGGCCTTCACGCGGTTCTTGCCGCGGCACAAGAGCAGGCCGATCGTCGGGCCGTCGTTGGGCTGCCGGAGCTGGTCGTCTACGGCGGACAGGACCATGTTGCTGGCCCACATCTCGCCCATCGAAGGGGCGGGCCTTGAGCTCGATGACGACGTAGTTCCTGAGGCGCAGGTGGTAGAAGAGCAGGTCGATCTTGTGGTCTTCGCCGCCAATGTCTACGGCGACCTGCCGCCCGATGAAGGCGAAGCCCGCGCCCAGCTCCAACAAGAAGCGCTCGATGTGCTGCATCAGCGCCCGCTCGATGTCGCGCTCGTTGGCGCTGGCGTGCAGCGTCAAGAAGTCGAAGAGGTAGGGATCGCGGGTGGCCTGCAGCGCGAGGTCGGAGTCGGGCGGGGGCAAGAGCGCCGGGAAGTTGGTGACGGCCATGCCTTCGCGGCGGTGGAGCTGCCCGGCGATCTGAAGGCCCAAGATGGCGCGGCTCCAGCCGTGCTGCAGGGCGCGCTCGGCGTAGAACAGCCTCTGGGACGGGGTCCTCAGCTTCTCCAACAGCATGGTGTTGTGGCCCCAGGGCAATTTTGCCACAGCCTGTGGCAAGGTCTTGCCGTCCATGCCCTCACCCTCGCCCCAAGCGAGGGTTAACGCCCGCATTCGGTGAAGGTTACGCGGCGAGAAGCCCTCCATGTCGGGGAAGGCCGCCTGCAGGTCTCTCGCGAGCCGGTCGATGACCTTCGCTCCCCAGCCCTCGTCGGCCTGCCGGGCGACGATGGACTGGCCCACCTCAAAGTAGAGCGTCATCAGCTCTTGGTTCGCCGCGGCGATGGCCCGGCGCCGCGCGTCGTGAACGCGGCGCTTGAGCGAGTCCAGCAGCTCAGCGTAAGACGTGGCGTCGGCGGGGAGAAGGGGCGTAGACACTGCTCGACTCAGCGAGAGGGGTTTATCCACAACCGCATAACCCTCAGCTCATGCTCAACAACCCAAACGACCCCGAGCGACGCGGGTCTCCCGCTCCGGCGAAGCCCTCGGCGGTGCGGGCGGCGATGTGTAAACCGCCGAAGTACAAGGCCCGCTCCCCAAACGGCACGAGGTTGGAGAACACCTCCCGCAGCTCGGCCTCGGCGCCTTCAGGGCGATCCGCGAGCTCGATGGCCAGCTCGTTGGCCTCCATGTGGCAGCGCGGCGCGGCCGTGGCGGCGGCGGGGGAGCGGCCGTGGTCGACGAGGTGAACGACGCCGTGCAGGAGCGCCGAGCGGATGCGGCTCGACCCCCCGGTGCCCAGGGCGAAGCGGCCTTGGGGCGAGTCCACCAGGGTGGGCGTACACATCGTCATCAGCCGGGCGCCGGGCGGGCGCGGGTAGTCCGGCGGGTTCACATCGGCCTCGCCGAGCAGGTTGTTGAGCACCACGCCGGTGCCCTTCACCACGACGCCCGCCGTCTCGCCCAGAGACGTGGTGATGGCGACGGCGTCACCCTCGGCGTCTACGGTGGAGATGTGGGTGGTGAGCCCGGGGCCGACGTAGCGGGTGACGAGGCCTTCAGAGAACAGCGCCTCGGGCCAAGGGCTCTCTTTGGCCTGCTCGGCGGCGGACATCGCCTCGGCGAGACGGCGCACATGGGCGGCGCTGTCGGGGGTGGGCAAGGGCCCCGCGCGCTCCAGCTCACGCAAGGCGCGGAGGGTCAAGACGCCTCCTTGGCTCGGCGGGCCGGGCATATACACCGTGGCGTCACGATACCGCAGCGCCAAGGCCGGGCGGAGCTGAGGCCGCCATCCCGCCAGGTCGTCGAGGCTGAGGTTGCCCTCGTCGCCGAGGGTCGCCAACAGCGCCCGGGCGATGTCCCCCCGGTAGAACGGCTCGGGGCCCTCGACGGCGAAGCGCTCCAAGGTGTTGGCCAGATCAGCGTTCTTGTACAACGACCCGGCGATGAGCGGCGCGCCGTCGGGGCAGAACAGCGCGGCGATCTCCGGCGTAGACGACAGCACCTTGTGCAGCACCCGAAAGACGATGGCGTGGGTAGACAACATCGTCACCCCGGCCCGGGCGGCGGCGGCGGCGGGCGCGGCGAGGAGCGGCATCGGCACCCGTCCAAACCGCTCGTGCATCGCCCAGAGCCCGCCTGGAACGCCAGGAACCGCCACGGCGCCCGGCCCGGAGTGGAACATCTGCGTCGTGGGCCCAAAATGAACGGGGCACTCCCACATCGCCTTGAGCGGGGGGCCCCGGCGGGGGAAGTCAGAGAAGAGGTCGCAGACGAGCACCTCACCCCCGACGCGGATCGTGGCGATGCCCGACCCACCCAAGCCGGTGAGCGCGGGCTCGGCGACGCAGGCCATGAGCTGGGCGGCGACGGCGGCGTCGATGGCGTTCCCGCCCAGGCGCAGGGCGTGGAGACCGGCCTCGACGGTGATGGGGCTGCCCCCGGCGACGGCGCCGCCTCTCATGGGGAGCGCCGGGGAGAAGACGTGGTGTCGGCCATGATGGACCTCCGAACCCTCGCAGTAACCGCCTCACCCCCCACGCGCCCAGCCCCTCACGGCGCAGGTTAGAGCAGGCGGATGGACCCGCACCCCACCGCTTTGCCCGCCCTCGGCAGCCGCGCGCTCTTCCCGAGCCTCGCCGCCGGGATCTACCTCAACCACGCCGGGATCTCCCCGCCGAGCGCGCTGGTCGCCGCCGCCGTTCAAGACGCCTTGGGCGCCTGGGCAGAGCTGGGCTCGGGGGCGTTCCCGCGGTTCATGCTCCAGCGCGACCGCCTCAAGGAGCAGCTCAGCGGGCTCATCGGCGCCACCGCGCGAGATCTCGCCCTGCGCCCCAACACCACCCAAGGCGTCATCGACGTCGCCGTGTCGTTGCAGTGGCGCCCGGGGGAGCGGGTGTTGACCTTCGCCGGGGAGTTCCCCGCGAACGTGACCCCCTGGCAGCAGGCCGCCGCCGCGCACAACCTACGCCTGGAGCGCCTGCCCTTAGACGGCTTCGGCGACGGCAGCGGCGTCGGGCTCAGCCGGGTCGAGGACGCCCTGCGCGGCGGCGGCGTGCGCCTCATCGCCGTGAGCGCCGTGCAGTTCCGGTCGGGCCTGAGGATGCCCATCGCCGAGCTCTCGGCCTTGGCCCGGCGATATGACGCGGAGCTCTTCGTCGACGCCATCCAGGCCGCGGGTGTGGTGCCCCTCGACGGCGTCGCCGAGCAGGTCGATTACCTCACCTGCGGCAGCCACAAGTGGCTCATGGGCACCGACGGCAACGCCTTCCTCTACATCGCGCCGTCCCGAGTTCGCACCTTACGCCCCTTGCTCGCGGGCTGGCTCTCCCATGAGCAGGCGACGAGCTTCCTGTTTGAGGGCCCCGACGCCTTACGCTACGACCGCCCCGTGCGCGCCCAGGCCGACTTCTTAGAGGGCGGCGCGCAGGACAGCCTCGGCTGCGTGGCCTTAGAGGCCGGGATCGCGCCGATTCTGGAGCTCGGCGTGCCCAACATCTACGCCCACGTCCAGGCCTACCACGACGTCTTGGAGCCCGGCCTACAAGCCCTCGGCTTCACGAGCCTCCGCCCCGCGCAGCACGACGCGCGCTCGGGCATCCTCTCCGTCTTGCCCCCGCCAGGCCTCACCGCCGCCGCGCTGTGCAGCTCCTTGGGCGCCTGGGGGGTCGTCTGCGCCACGCCCGACGGCGCGCTGCGGTTCGCGCCGCATTGGCCGAACGCCATCGCCGAGGCGGCGACGGTGCTGGGCGTGGTGGAGGAGGTGGTGCGGGTGTTGAGGCATAAGGGTGAACATGTTCATTGAACATGTTTTGTTGGCGAAGTGTGCTTCGTTTCTGACATATGGGCTCCAGTAAATTGACAATGTCAGCATTTCAGCTACCCTGAATCCAGGGGGGACCTCAGGAGCCCACCATGCCGACAACCGCGACCACCCCGACAGCTCGGCGAGCGCGGGGGGGGGGGGGGGTTGACCGGGGCGTCGGCGGGCCCGGAGGGGGGGATGCGGAGCGTGCTGGGGCTGTCGGGGGGGCGAGATGCGCCCGCAGTTCCGGGGCGAACCACGGGCTCAGCGGGGGCCGTCGGGCGCGTCACGCTGGGGCTGCCCGGGGGGGCGATCGGCTGCTCGCCCCACCATGACGGCGGGCGCGCGTCTACGAGCAGGCCGAGACGCCGCGGTGGGGTGGGGCGGCGCCGATTCGGGGGGGGGCGGGTCTCTTCGGGGGCGTGGCAGACGGGGCACCCCAGGCGGACCTTGTGTGGTGCTCAACGCGGCGCACCCGCCCTCGCGGCGGCAGTTCACGCTGGGGCACGAGCTTGGCCACTTCATGTCGACCCGCGACGTGGTGGACATCGAGGGGGGCGGGTGTGAAGACAGCGCCGTCGCCGAGCGCTTCGCCAACGCCTTCAGCGCCTCGTTGTTGATGCCCGCTCCTGCGTTGAGGGGCTGCGTCGCGGAGATCACCGACCAGTCGGGCAAGTTCACCGTCGCCGCGATCTTCTTCATGGCTGAAGAGTTCGCGGTGAGCCGTGAGGCGATGTGTCGCCGTCGGACTGGGCCTCGTGCGGGGGCACCTGGGACAGGTGCGCCACGGCCTGAGTCGGCCAACAAGCTCTTGTTTGAGGAGCGCCGTTCACCGGCACGGCCGCCGGGCTGAGCGCCGCCCGAGCCTAGACCGCTGCGAGGCCAGGCTGTGTGGACCGTCAGGTGCGGAGCTGCTGGACGCTTACCTGGGCGACATCGACGAGGAGCTCTGAGGCATGTCTGAGCGGAGCGGGGAGCTTTGTTGGTTGGTGGACGCGAGCGTGCTCATCAACCTCTTGTGTATGCCGTGCCCTGAGAAGGTCTTGGCGGCGCTTCAGGCCCCGGTCGTCGCGACCCCGATGGTGCTCGGGAGACGGGCGTGGGCGGGCGAGCGGTCCGGTCGAGGCGGCTGGGGGGCGGCTGGGCTGGAGCGCTGCCCCAGCGTGGAGGGGGCGAGCGTCTTGGCCGTCGCCGCGTCGCGGGGTTGGCCTTGCCTCATCGATGAACGAAAGGCCACGCGCCTCGCCGCCGCGCAGCGCCCGCCCGTCGTGACGCTCTCGACGGTGGCCTTGTTGCGGCGGGCCGCCGGGCTGACCTTGACGGAGGCCGAGACGCTTGCCTGCCTCACCGACGCCCTGCGTGATGCCCGAATGCGCGTCGCGCACGAGCACTACGATTGGGTCGTCGAGCGCATCGGCGCGGAGTACCTCGGGATGTTCCCTTCGCTCAAGCAAAGACGGTGAACATGTTCACTAAACGCATTCAGTGAACAAGCTCATCCATTGACCCCAAAGTACACCCGCACCCCAAACCCCGCGTCCACATACACCGTCGTGTCCGGGAACAGCCCGACGATCGGCGCCACCTCCACGAACCCCTCGATGGGCAGGCTCTTGGGGTGCACCGCCACACCAAAGGGCACCCGCAGGCCGAAGTTGGGGTCGTTGCGATAGGGGCTGTCCCCGGCGCGGAAGCGGGCGCCGACGCCGATGTAGAGCGGGAAGTCGACGGTGTCGACCTCGACGCTCTCGTAGCGCTGGAGCACGAGCTGGTAGTCGAGGTGAAGCTGCACGTCTCGGCTGGACACGCTCCAGGCCAGGCCCGCGGCGACGGCGTGGCGGGGGTCGTCAAAACGGTAGGCCACGCTGAGGCCCGTCGGCGCGCCGAGCAGCACACCCACGCCTAAACCTTCGGGACGCTCGGCGAGCTGGATCGGTGAGGGGCTCGGCGCCTCCTCGGGCGCGACCTCCACCACCGGCACAGCCGGCGGAACCTCGGCGGGCGTTGGCTCCGCGGGCGGCGCGTCTGTTGGCGGCGCCTCGGGGGCGGGGTCTTGGGCGAAGGCGAGGGAGCAGGCGAAGATCAGCGGCGACATGGGGGCTCCGGTCTCCCCAACCTAAGCAGCCGCGGCCCCGCCGTCAGCGCCGAAGGATCACGGCCCGGCCTCGCCGTAGAGCAGCATCAGGCGCTCGTGCACCTCGCGGTTGGTCGGGTAGGCCAAGACGTCAGCCCACTGGGGCTGCTCGTTGAGCGCGCGCAGGCGCAGGCCACGGCGCACGGCCTCTCGCAGCCAGGTCTCTAAGGCGACGGGATCCTGTCGGCGGGCGGCGATGAGGGCGAGCTGCAGGGGGGCGGCCCAGCCTTGGGGGTGCTCGACGGTGGCCTCGGCGGCGCGGGTGTAGGCGGCCACGGCCTCGGCCTGCTCGCCACGGGCCAAGAGCAGGCCGCCCAAGTCGTACCAGGCCACGGCGAGGGTTGGGTCTAGGGCGAGGGCGTCCCGGGCCCGATCCTCGGCGTCGCTGGCGTCGCCCATGAGGTTCTGGATCAACGACTCTTCGTACACCAGCCGCGCGTCCTCAGCGACCTCCTCGCGGAAGTCACGCACCAGGGCGAGCGCCTCGTCCAAGTCCCCCGCCACGATCAGGCGGTCGGCCTCGGACTCGACGGCGGCCAAGAGCGACTCGCGGTAGTCCCGGGGCGGCAGCTCCGCCCAGGTGACCCCGAGCAGAGCGAAGGCGCCGATCACCGACGGCGGCGGGACATGGCCAAGCCCGCCAAGGCGCCCAAGAGCGCGAGGCCAGAGGACGGCGCGGGGTCCGCCGCGCAGCCGCAGGCGGGCTTGATGTCGATCTCGCCGTTGTCGCCGGTGTCGTCGTTCTGGCCCACGTCGCCGCTGTCGTCGTCGGAGCCGCTGGCCGTGTCGTCGCCGCCGGTGTCGTCGCCGCCGGTGTCCACGGGGATGTCCACCACCTTGAGCGCGTAGACGCAGACGTCATCAATGTTCCAGCCGCCCATGTGGAGGCCCTGGTCGGACTCAATCTCCCAAGAGAGGGTGACCGCGCCGTCGCCGTCGAGATCGGCCACCTGCATCGAGTGCAGCGCCCACTGGTCGTCGATGTGGTGCTCGTCGCCGATGTCCCGTTTGGTCTTGTGGTTCTCCCAGGCGATCTCGCCGTCCACCAGCACCCGAGCGCGGTCGTAGTAGCCGTCCTCGACGGTCAGCCAGCGGCGGAACTGCACGTAGAACGTGTCTGAGTCCGTGGGCAGGGTGATGGGGATCGACGTGAGGCGGTTTTGTTTCTCAGCCTGGTACTCGCCGTTGTAGTTGTCAGAGCCGAGGTCGTTGCCCCACACCCGGCGGCCCGACCACGCGAAGTCGGGGTCGCCCGCTTTGCCTTGGGGCGCGCCGCGCTGCCAGTCGTTCGCGCCCTCCTCATCGTCCCCAGAGATGAGCTCGCTCGTGTAGCCGCCGTCGTCGTCCTCGAAGTCTTCGCAGTAGACCTCGACCAGCTCGCCGACGATGAAGCTGTGGGGGTTGATCGAGCCGCCCGTGGGGTTCTGGACGGTGTCGCCGTCGGTGTTGGTGACGGAGACGTAATAATCGACCACCGAGCCTTGGGGCTGGGCGGGGATGGCCCCGGCGACGTCCCCTTTGCCGCTCAAGGAGAGCACGGCGTCGGCCCAGGTGGCGCCGCCGTCGATGGAGTAATGAACGACGGCCTCTTCAGGCTCGGCGGCGACGCAGTCCGGGGCGAAGCTCGTGAGCTCGGCGCTGAGCGGGTACTCCGTCGCCGTGGGCTCCTGGTTCACCAAGGTCTCATGCGCCACGGTCAGGGTGCTGCCGCCGCTGCCGCCGGGCCCGAGGCCATGCAGGGCGAAGGCGTTGAGGATCGAGCACTGGTTGGGGGTGCCGTCGCTCAGGTCGCCGTTGTCGTCGTCGGCCGCGACGAGCTCGTCGTAGCTGTCGGGGATCGTCGGGCCGGCCTTGATGGCGTCGGCGAAGAGCTGGGCGGTGAGCAGCCAGGCGGTCTCGGGGTCGTAGACGGTCTCAAGCTCGGCCCAGAGGTCCCAGATGGCCCCGGCGAAGATCAGGCCGTCGGCGTGGACCTCGCCGGTGATGTCATCGGGGTAACGAAGGTTGGTGTCGATCTCCCGAATGCCCGAGCCGGAGGTCGAGAAGTAGGGGGCGATCACCGCGTCACCGGTCAGAAGCGCCGAGGTGACGTCGCCGATGCCTTCAGAGATGGAGCCGTCGAAGGTGCCGGCCTCTAGGCTGGTGTAGTGGAAGCCGTGGCCCCACTCGTGGTAGTTCACATCAGCGATGCTGCCGGTGTTGTTGCAGCCGCTGCCCGCGCGGTAAAAATTGACGTTACCGTCATAGTAGGCGTTGCACGAGCCGCTCACGTTGACGTTGGAGGTCAACGGGTCGTCCACCATGGAGACTTCGGGGGTGAGGGGCTCCCAGAAGTCGCGGACCTGGTGCAAGAAGACGTAGCTGTCGATCTCGGCCTGGGTGGCCGAGGAGGTCGTCCACTGGAAGCTTGAGCCGCTGAAGCTGCCCGCGCCGTTGCTCGACTGGCGGTTCCGCACGGTGATGTACGCGCCGGAGAGCCCGACGGTGAAGCTGCCGGACTCCTCTAGGCTGAAGTTGCCGCTCCAGTCCGTCGTGGTCGAGGCCCCGGCGCCGTTCTTGACGGTCATCAGCGGCATCGGCGAGACGGTGGTCTTGCCGTCGAGGGTGCGCTCGGTGTGAAGCGCGGTGACCTGGCCGGTCAAGAACCGCACCTCGTTCCAGACGTGGAGGAGCTCGCCGCTTGGCGTCGATGAGGCTCACCCACAGGCCCGGGGGCGTGCCGGTGCGGGTGCGGGTCTCCCAGGCGAGGCGGTAGGTGAGCTGGCCGTCGGAATCTTCGGGGAAGAGCACGAGGCGGGCGTCGGGGGCGTCGTGGAAGGCCGAGGGCGCGGGGCCCTGGCGCACGGACTCTTGAATGGCCAGCGCTGCGTTGAGCTGGGGGGTGACGTTCTCGCCCCGGGCGGCGGGGTGGGTCTCGACGCCGAACAGGATGAGCTTGCCCAGGCGGATCCGGAAGGTGAGGCCGCCGCGCCACACCGGCACGCCCTGGACCTGCTGATCGAAGGTGGCGTACCAGGTGTCGGTGCGGGCGACGTAGCCGACGCGCGCTGGGCCCAAGTCCGCGGCGCTCACGCCGAAGAGCTGGGGGTGCCGGGCGATGAGGTCGCGCAGGCCCGACTCGACGTCTTGGGCGTCTCGCAGGGTGCCGAGGTCAATCCCAGGGCCCCAAGCGCGGTGGGGCAGGCCCGTGCGCTCGTCAAAACGCGCCTGCCAAGACTCGCCAAAGTCTGCCTGGAACGCCGCCCAAGCGCCGGACTGGCCCAGCCTGTGCTGGACCTCTTTGTGGTACCGCACGATACGCGCGGGCTCGACGCCGATGTGCACCGTGTCGTCGGGCGCGAAGGCGAGGGCGGCGGGGGTGAGCGCCGCGGCGGCGAGGAGCAGAACGGTGATCGGGGCGCGCATCACGCTCTCCACTTGTCTTGGTTTAGGATGAGGCCGATAATCTGATACACGAGGAGAGCCAGGGTTGCAGTCGGCTGGATCACCTTCCACAACTCCATGACGAACACAGCGGGGCAGAGGACAGGATGTCGCGCCAACGTAGCCTCTGTTTGATGGTCGCTGTGTGGCTCCTGGGCGCCTGTGTTGGCGAAGATCCCAACAAGACGCCCCTGCCCGAGCTGCCGCCGGTGGTCAACACCGTCGTCGCGCCGCGACCGCCGGGCCCGATCGTCCCCGCGCGGCGCGTCACCCTCGTGCTGACCGGGGAGGTGCGCGGCGAGCTTGAGCCCTGCGGCTGCCCGACCTTGCCCTTCGGCGGCTTCCCGCGGCGGGAGCGTCTGCTCAGCGCCCTTCAAGACGAGGGCGCGCCCCTGGTTCAGCTCGACGCTGGGGACGCGCTCTTGCGGGGCCTCGCCACGTCAAAGGCTGGAGAGCGTGAGGAGCGCGGCGCGCTGATCCTCAAGCTCATGGGCGCCGTGGGCGTAGACGTGATGGCGCCAGGGGCCTCGGATCTCCAGGCCGTCGGCCTCGCCGGGCTCAAGGAGGCTGAGGCCGCCGGGCTGAGGCTCAGCTCGGCCACTTGGCTGAGTGAGGCCACGGGCGCGCCGGTCTTCCCCGCGGCGGTGGTCGTCGAGCGGGAGGGCCTGAAGGTGGGCGTGGTGGGGCTCTCGGCGCCGCCGCGGGAGGGCGCTGGGGTGGTCGCCGCGCCGGACACCGTCGCCGCCGCCCGCGCCGCCGTGGCGTCTCTGCCCGAGGGCCTCGATCTCATCGTGGCCTTGGGAAACCTCCCCGAGGTCGAGGCGAGGCGGGTGCTTGAGGAGGTGCCCGGCCTGTCGATGGGCCTGTTCACCCAAGGAGACAGCTTTGATGAGCCCCGGCAGCTCGGCGGCGTGGCCTGGGTCGAGGTGGCGCCGAGGGGCCGGTATGTGAGCGTCGCCCGGGTTCGCCTGGGCTCCACGGCGGGGCAGGGGGTAGAGGCCGAGGCGGAGCCTGGGTGGGCGGCGCTCGTCGGCCTGCTCGTGCGGCGAGAGCGGCTAGAGGCGGGGGAGGCCCGGGACCAGCTCGACGCCAAGATCGCCGCCTTAGAGGCCGAGCTTGGGGCCAAAGCCGCCGGGAGAAACCTGGCGGCGGTGGAGTCCCGGCCCTTGGGCTCGGATCTCGACGGCCCAGCGACGGTGAGCGCGGCGATCGACACCTACAAAGGGGTGCGGGTGAGCCAAGCCAAAGCCCAGGTGCAGGAGGCCCCGCCGCACAGCGCGGGCTACGCCACCTCCGGCGAGTGTGTGCGCTGCCATAGCCTGCAGTTCGCGCGCTGGACGTACACGCCTCACGCGAAGGCCGTCTCTAGCCTCAGCCGCCGAGGGGAGCAGCAGAACCCCGAGTGTGTGGGCTGCCACACCACCGGCTACGCCGAGCCCGGAGGCTTCGCCGAGACGACGCCCAGCGCCCTGCGCACCTGGGGCGGCGTGCAGTGTGAGGCCTGCCACGGGCCGCTCAAGGGCCACCCACGGGTCGCCGAGGCCGCGCCGCAGCCGGTCACCGAGGCGACCTGCCTGGGCTGCCACGACGCGGCGAACTCGCCCAACTTCGACTACACGAGCTATCTGCGCCAGGTGATCTGCCCGGCGGACCCAAAGCCCGGAGATGGCGTTGAGGAGGGCGCTGTTGAGCCTTAGGCCCGGCTCACCAGGTGGCCAGAAACTTGTCGACCTCTTCACGCTCCACGAGGCCCAGAGACAGCTCTAAGCAGTGGTTGCAGATGTCGACGTTCTGGTGGCGGTAGACGCCGCGGCTCTCGAGGTGGGACTTGCCGCAGAACTGGCAGGTGGCCTCGTCCGGGGCGAGCAACTTTTGGCGGTTTCTGCCAACCTCGACCACACAGACGTCGCAGATGTTGGCCTCGCTGCCCGCCATGAGGTGCGTACACTCCTTCGTGGTGCGCCCGCAGGCCGTGCAGCGGGCGTCCTCGCGGTCGGTGACCGGGCGGGGCGGGCGGCTCGCCGGGGGCGGCACCAAGGCGCGCACGAGCTCCTGCACCTTGAGGCTAGAGCCCCGGCGGTGGGCCAGCTCATGCAGGGCCTTCACTGAGGCTGGGTCGCCGGTCATGCCCAGGCCGACCTTGGCGGCGACGCCGAGCTCGGGATCGGCCGTGGCGGCCCAGCGCTCCAAGAGGCGGCGGCCGGAGCGGCTGCGGCGGGAGGCGACGGCCAAGAGCACGAGGGCCTGGTGCGCCCGGGCCTCGCGGCGCTGGGTCTCGACGTTCTTGCGGTGGGTGTTCACGTCGGAGGTGGGGCCGTGGCGGTCGACCGCGGCGCGCTTGAGGTCCTCCTCCTCCAGGGTGAGGCCACGGGTGAGCACGGGCTCGGGCAAGGCGGCGGCGGCGGCGAGGGCGCGGCGGCCCAGCTCAGCGCCGAAGGTCTTGCCCGGCTCACGCAGGGCGACGCCGACCTCTTCAGCCAAGGCCGCGGCGGCCAGCTCACACGCCGACTCCCAGATGCGGAAACGTAGGCCCTCGTCTTGGCTCACGGCGAGGCCCTCGACGAGGGTGGGCAACATCGACGGCCCGGCGGCGCGGAGCTGGTCGAGCAAGATCTCCACCCGCTGCCGGGTGACGCTGCGGGGGGTCTTGAGGCCAGACTCCAAGGGCGCCTTGTCATACGCCGTCAGCTCGGCCTTGAGCGCCTTGGACAACCACACGTTGTCTTTGGAGACCCGGCGCACACGGCAGAGCTCCAGGTAAGCCTCCATGTGGTCGGGGTTCTCTTCAAGGGCCTCTTTGAAGACGCGCAGGGCCTCGCTGGGGTTGCCCTCCTCCAAGAGCGCGCAGCCCAAGGTGTAGCGGGCGCTGCGGTTGCCGGGGTCGATCAACAGGGCCTGGTTGCAGGCCTCCCGGGCCCGTTTGGGCTCGCCGAGCTGCAAGAACGCCATGGCCACCCGGGCGTGAACGCGGGGGTCTTCAGGGCGCTCCTCCAGGTATTGGCGGAAGTGCTGGATGGCGTTCTTGTACTTGCCGAGGTGGTAGGCCACCATGCCCAGGTTGAGCCGGGCCGAGGCGCGGTGGCGCTCGTGCTCACGCAGGCGGATGAAGAGCTTCTCGGCCTCTTGAAAACGGCCCGTGGCGAGGCAGGTCTGGCCGACGTCACGCAGGAGCGTGGGGAGCAGGTCTTGGGAGGGCTCAAGCTGCAAGGCGCGCACGAGGTGGTACTGGGCGCGCTCGATGAGGCGGCGGCTGTCGCCGACCTCTTGGGCCCGCTCGGCGAGCACGCGGCCCAGGTACAGGTGCGGCTCCCAGCTCTCGGGGGCCAGGCGGCAGGCCGTCTCGAGGTGTTTGAGCGCGAGGTGGCGGTCGCTCTCGCTGCGGTAGAGCGCGCCCAAGGCGAGGTGTAAATCCGCGCGCTCGGCGTCTAAGCGGGTGGCCTCGTCGAGGTACTTTCGCGCGGCGTCGGGGCGGCCCATGCCCACCAAGGCCGAGCCCGCGACGACCATGGCCCCGACGTGGAGCGGGTCTTCGCCGAGCACCTTGCGGGCCTGGGCGAGGGCTTGGTTACACGTCGCCTCGCCGCCGCCGTGGTACAGCCCGCGAGAGAGCGTCGCGCGGGCGAGCTCAAAACGAGCCTCGGGATCCTCGGGGTGCTCCTGGAGCTGCTTCTCCAGGCGGCTGATGTGCCAGTCCAGCTTCTTGTGCGGATACATGGAGCTTTGGCTCGGGGAGGCGAAGGAAGGAGGGCGAAGCGGCGGAGCAGTAGGATATCCCGTCGCGGGCCGCGCGCGAAGCGGTCGGATAGGAAGGCGGGCCCTAAAACCCACGCCTGGGAGCTTGAGCATGGTGACGGACCCCGAATCACGCCGCGAGCAGGCCATCGCCGCGCTGGTCCCCCTGTTCTTCGTCTCCGGCGCGACGTCGCTCGTGTACCAGACCTTGTGGGCGCGTGAGCTGCAGCTCATCGTCGGCACCTCCCAGTTCGCCATCGCCACGGTGCTCTCGGCGTTTATGGGCGGCTTGGCCGTGGGCGGCCTCGTGATGTCGCGCTTCGCCGACCGAATCAAGCGCCCGCTGTTGACCTACGGCCTGTTGGAGCTCGGCATCGGGCTCTACGCGCTGTTGTTCCCGTGGATGCTGGACGCCGTCGAGCCGGTGTATCTCGGCTTCTATCGGGCGTTCTCGCCGGGGCCCCTGGCCTATGGCCTGTTCCAGTTTGTGCTCCTCGGCGCGCTGTTGTTGTTGCCCACGAGCTTCATGGGCGCCACGCTGCCTCTGCTCGCCCGGTTCACGACGACCCGTCTGGGCGCCGCGGGGGACCGTGTGGGCCTGCTCTACGGGGTGAACACCTTCGGGGCGGTCTTGGGCATCGCCGTGGCGGGGTTCTGGGTGCTGCCTGAGCTGGGGGTGCGGCTCACGACCTTGGGCGCGGCGGCGGCGAACGGGCTGTTGGGCCTCGGCGCGCTGGTGTTGAGCCGCAGCTCGGAGGAGGCCACGCTCTCGCTAGAGCCCGACCACGACATCGAGGTCGAGCTTCGGCCCAACCTCACCCCGGTGCTCTTGGGCGCGGCGCTCACGGGCTTCGCGTCGTTGGTGTACGAGGTGGCCTGGTTTCGCCTCGTCGGCCTGATGTTGGGGGGCAGCACCTACGCCTTCTCGACGATGTTGTTGGCGTTTCTGACGGGCATCGCGCTCGGCGGCTGGGCGGGTGGGCCCTACGCCGACGCCAGCCTGCGAGACCGCGGCCCGGGCGGCCCTCTGCGCGGGTTCATGGCGCTGCAGGTCGGCGTGGCGCTGTTGACCTGGCTGATGATGTACCTCTACCAAGAGCTGCCCTTCGTCTTCGTGATGCTCTTTGACCTCGCCGGCGGCGCTGAGGGCCTCTTGTGGCCGATGAAGGTGCTGCTCGCGGCCTTGGTGATGACCCCTCCGGCGCTGTTGATGGGGGCGAGCTTCCCGTTTCTGGTGCGGGCGGCCGTGGGCTCCAACGAGGGCGCCTTGGGCCAGCCCGTGGGCCAGGTCTACGGGGCGAACACCTTGGGCTCGATCTTCGGCTCCTTCGCCGCGGGCTTTGTGCTCTTGCCGCTGCTGCGGGTGACCGGGGCGGTGAGCGTGGCCAACGCGGCGAACGTGCTCGCGGCCTTCATCGCGCTGGTCGGCGCGCTGCACATCGAGCGCAGCTTACGCCCCAAAGCGGTGCTGATCCCGGCCCTTCTGGGCCTGGGCTTCATCGGCCTGGGCGTACGTTTCCCGCCGCCGTGGGAGCCCTTGTTGATGACCGCGGGGCTCTACAAGTACGTCTCCGAGTTCAGCGACCACAGCCGCGAGGGGGTGCTCAACTTCGCCGTGCGGGAGTACGACCTGCTGTTTTATGAGGAGGGCCTGTCCAGCGTCGTCACCGTGGCCCAGTCCAAGGGCTCGGGGAACATCTGGCTGGCCAACAACGGCAAGGTGGACGCCTCCACCACCGTGGACATGCCCACCCAGGTGATGGTCGCCCACCTGCCGTTTCTGTTTGTGGAGGCCCCGGAGGACGTGCTCGTGATCGGCCTCGCCTCGGGCATCACCTTGGGCGCGGCGACGCTGCACCAAGAGCCCAAGTCCATCGAGGTCGTGGAGCTTGAGCCGAGCATCCTCAAGGCCTCGCACTACTTCGACGACTACAACCACGACCCTCTGAGCGACCCGCGGGTGAAGCTCATCGCCAACGACGGGCGAAACCACCTGCTCCTCGCCCAGGAGGGCGCCTACGACCTCATCATCTCCGAGCCCTCCAACCCTTGGCTCACCGGGGTCTCGAACCTGTTCACCCTTGAGTTTTTTGAGATGGGCAAGACCCGGCTCAAGCCCGGCGGGGTGTGGAGCCAGTGGGTGCAGCTCTACGGCATGGGCCAGGACGACCTGCGCTCGCTCTTGCGCACCTTCGCCACGGTCTACCCCTACGTCGTGCTCTTCGCGACGATCGAGGACGCCGACCTGGTGCTCGTGGGCTCCGACCGCCCCTTGCCGCTGAGCGTCGGCGCCGCCGAGCGCCTGTTGAGCGCGAACCCCGCCGTGGCTGAAGAGCTGCGCCAGATCTCTATCCTCGACCCCTTCGGTGTCTTGACCCTGTACCAGCTCGACCGCGACGGCCTGTTGGAGATCGCCGGGGACGCCCCGTTCAACACCGACGACAACCTGCTCGTCGAGTTCTCCGCGCCCCGCTACCTGCACCGGGACACGAGCACCGAGAACATGCAGCTCATCTTGCCCAAGGCCCAGCCGCCGCCCCTGGTGGGTCAGGAGCACAACGTCGCCTTGGCCCAGGCCTACGCCTTGCGGGAGGAGTGGCTGCGCGCGCTCCTCACCTTACGTCGGGTGGAGGGCGCTGGCCCCGAGGTGGAGGTGCTGCGCGGCTACTACGAGCAGATGTTGCGGGAGCAGCTTGGTTTGACGCCGGCTGAGGACGGCGGCGGCGAGGACGGCGACTAACCCTTCGCGGAGCTGTCTACGTCGTCATCGTCCTCATCGTCGTCGTCGGGCTCCTCAGAGTCGTCGTCGGCCACAGGGGCGTTCAGCGTGGCGGCGCCCGAGCTGTGCGCGCTCACCCGGCGGGTCGAGAGCTTCACCACACCCTCGATGAGCCCGGCGGCGGTGTAGGTCACCATCATCGGCGCGACGATGAACGAGATGTCGTAGAAGACGCCGACGGCGATGAGGCAGCCGAAGAACAGCGCGAGGCCGCCCTTGGCCGCGGGGCTCAGGCGCATCTTGAACACCCGGAACCGCACCGGGGACACCATCAAGAAGGCCAGCAGCAGGGTCATCAGCAAGGGGCCGACGGGGTTCTGAACCGAGGTGCGGCCGATGGCGGCGTGGAACATCACCAAGGCGGCGACGGTGCCGCCGGCCATGGTGGTGGTGAGGCCGATGGAGTGTTGGGCCTCGGCGCCGTCTGAGGTGCCGACGTTGAACCGCGCGAGGCGGAAGGCCGCGCAGACGATGAAGAAGAACGAGGCGCCGATGCCGACGGCGCCGAGGTCGTGCAGGGCCCAGGAGTAGACGAGGATCGCCGGGGCGACGCCGAACGACATCATGTCGGCGAGGCTGTCGAGCTGCACGCCGAACTCGCTGCCGCCGCCTGTCCAGCGGGCGACGCGCCCGTCCAGCATGTCAAACACGCCCGCGAAGCCGATGAGCAGCCCGGCCTTGTAGAAGGCCATCGGGTCGCCGTTGGCCCCCGTCGCGAGCAGCATCGCGTAGAAGCTGCAGAAGATGCTCGCGGAGGTAAACCAGTTCGGCGGGTTGAGAAAGTGCTTTAGCACGGTCTGCTCCGGACGTGTCAAGAGCGCAAGTCGCTTGGCGCTGGAGGGTTGGAGCTTTGAGGATACTGTGTCAACTCACGGCTGACAAGTCACGCCATCTTCACAGGAGGGGACAACAAGGCCCGGTGGAGGGCCCGCTGGGCGGGGTTCATCTGCGCAGGCGCCACCCGCCAGCACAAGGCGGCGCCGTCGGCCCAGAGCGCCTCCGTGGGCACACCGGCCTCGTGAAGGGCCGCGCTGCCCGCGCTGAGCGCGCTCAGATCGACGCTCACCCCGGCGCCTACGGCGGCGACGACGGCGACGCGGCCCTCGCTGGCCGCCCCAGACGGCAGCACAAAGCTCGCCCGATCATGCCAGTTGCGCAGATCGACATAGACCACACCGCCGCTCACCGCGCGCAGCTCCGCCCCGGCCTTGTGGAGCGCGTCGAGCAGGATCGGGAGATCGGCGCTGACGAAGGCCTCAAGCTGGTCATCGGCGGTGATCGCCGCCACCCGCGGGGGCAGGGGCGCACCTGGATGCGGCTGCCGGGCTGGTCGTTCACCGTGGCCGAGGCCATGAGCGCGATGCCCACGCGGTGGGCGTACGCGACGGCCTCGCCGTACAAAACCCGGGCGCCGTTTCGCGCCTGCGCCAGGGCCTCGTCCAGAGAGAGGGTGTCGAGGCGGATCGCGTCGGGGACCACCCGGGGATCGGCGGTGTAGACGCCGTCTACATCGGAGCAGATCTCACACCAGTCCGCGCCCAAGGCCGCGGCCAGCGCGACGGCGGTGAGGTCCGAGCCGCCCCGGCCCAGGGTGGTGACCTCACGGTCGCGGCTCACCCCTTGAAACCCGGCGACGATGGTGATCTTGCCCTCCGCCAGCGCCGCCCGCACCCGGTCGGGGCGCACGGCGAGGATCCGCGCGGCGGAGTGGCTCTCGTCGGTGATGATGCCCGACTGGCTGCCGGTGAACGAGATCGCGGGCTCACCCATGGCGGTGATCGCCATCGACAAGAGCGCCATCGAGATGCGCTCACCCACAGAGATGAGCATGTCGATCTCGCGGCGACCGGCGCTGGGCGACACCCTCCGGGCGAGGTCGAGGAGCTCGTTTGTGGTGTTGCCCATGGCCGAGACGACGACGACGACGTCTTTACCGCTGCGGCGGGTGCTCACCACACGCTCGGCGACGCGGCGCAGGCGATCGAGGTCGGCGACGGAGCTGCCCCCGTACTTCTGAACGACCACGCCCACTACCGCACCTCCATGCCGCCGACGTAGAGGTTGTTGGGCCCACGATCGCTCGACCACGAGGACGTGACGTCGCGCAGGATCAGCGCCCGCACCGAGGTAGGCCGAGGGGGTGAGCTCGCGCCTTCGCCGCTCACGAAGGGCGTCATCTCTTGGGGGGTAAATTGGACGCGCGCCCAACCCTCTACGGGCACCTCGATGAGGTTGGGCAAGGTGTAGGCCCGGCCCTTGTCGTCGAGCACCACGACCAGCAGCCAGGCCGGGAAGTCGCTGGTGCGTAGGCTCAGGGCGATCTCCCGGGGCTGATCGGCGCCGTCCGCGAAGCGCAGCTCGATCTGGTCGTTGTCTTGGGACTCGATCACCGTGCGCCAGGCCAAGGCCCGCTCGTTCTGATCGCCCAAGGTGACGACGTCGAGGCCCGCCCGGTCGTCGCGTGACCACGCGCGGCGCCAGGGGAACGACGGCTGGCTCAGGTCCATCGTGTAGGGCAAGGTCCGGATGGGGTTCTTCTGGGCCTCGATCTGGTCGAGGAGCACGGAGGCGCGCTCCTCCAAGAGCGGATCGGCCTGGGCCACGGCCAAGGCGGTCTGGGCGCCGGGCACGTCCCCCAAGGCGTAGCGGGCGCGGCCGAGCTGGTAGTAGAGCTCGGCCCGGGCGGGGTCGTTGTCGGGGACGGACGCGATGAGGCTCTCGTACCAGCGCGCGGCGGCGACGAGGTCACCGTCGGCGGACTCGATCAAGAGCCCCTCGTGTACCCCCTGCCACGCGCGGAAGTCTTCAGCGGCGGCGCCAAAGCTCAGCCACACGAGCAGGATCGGCCCCAAGACTAGCCCTCGTCCGCGATGAAGCGGTACCCGACGCCGTGCATCGTCTCGATGAAGCGGGGCCGCTGGGCGTCATCCCCGAGCTTCTTGCGCACGTTGAGGATGTGGGTGTCTACGGTGCGGGTGGTGACGTTCGGGTTGTACTGCCAGATGGCGGTGAGGAGCTGATCCCGGGGCAAGACCTGGCCGCGGTGCTCGATGAGGTACCGCAGGAGCTCTTGTTCACGGTTGGAGAGGCGCTCCTCTTCGACCCCCGGCGCGCGGATGATGTAGTTGTCGAGATCGACCTCGACATCGCCGAACTTGTACCGGGCGCGGGCCCCGCCTGCGCGACGCAGCGCCGCGCGCACCCGGGCGACGAGCTCGGGCATCGAGAACGGCTTGGTGACGTAGTCGTCCGCGCCGAGCTCAAAGCCGATGAGCTTGTCTTGTTCGCTGGTTCGGGCGGTGAGGAAGATCACCGGACCCCGAAAGCGGCGGTCACGCAGGGCCTTGCAGATGTCGTAGCCCGTCTGGGTAGAGCCGTCGGGGCCCTCCTGGAGCATCACGTCGAGCACCGCCACGTCGGGGGGGTGTCGCTCGGCGAGCTCCAGCGCCTCGGGGGCGCTGCGAGCGGCGTACACGTCGAAGCCCTCGCGGATGAAGAGCTTTTTGACGGTGCGGAGGATCTCCTCCTCGTCCTCAACGTACAGAAGTCTGGCCATGCTGGCGCTCCTTGGGGCTCGTCGCCGAGGGTCCTGTGGGGAAATGTATTGTGAAAGTGGTGCCTTCGCCCGGTACTGAAGCGACACGCACGGCGCCGCCGTGCGCCTCCATGATGTACTTCACGATGGTGAGGCCGATCCCGGTGCCTTTGCGGCGGCGCGTCTCGCTGTCGCCGGAGCGGTAGAAGCGGTCGAACACCCGGGGGACGTCCTTCGCGGGGATGCCGATGCCGCGGTCGCTCACCCGCACCTCGACGCCGTCGGGCACAGCCCAGGCCGAGACGCCGATCCAGCCGCCTTTGTCGCCGTATTTTGCGGCGTTGGAGATGAGGTTCTGCATGACCTGGGCGATGGCCTCGGGATCAAAACGCACGACGGGGAGGCTGTCCGGCAGGTCGAGCTGCATCTCTAACTTGCGCGTCTCCGCAGAGTATCGCGCCGTCTCCACGGCGGCGCGCACAGCCTCGCCGAGATCCCCCGGGCGGAGCGTGTACGACTTCGCCCCGCGCTCAATCGCCGCGAAGTCGAGCACGTTGTTCACCAGGCGGGTGAGGCGCTCGGCCTCACGCACGATGGCGTCGTAGTGTTCGCGGGCCTCCTCCTCATCATCGATGAGGCCGAGCTGCAGCGCCTCGCCCTTCACGCGGATCTGGGTGATCGGCGAGCGCAGCTCGTGGGAGACGTTCGCGGCAAAATCAGCCTTCTCCCGGGCGATCTCAAGCTCACGCGCGACCATTCGCCCGGAGAGGATGGCCCCGGCGGCGATGAGCGTCAGCGCGGCGCTGATGAGCACGAGGCGCTCGTTTCGTTGGCGGGCTTGGCTGCGGCGGATGTCGCCGCTGTCTGAGGGCAAGATCAGGATCGACCAGCCCGGGAGCCAGGGGGCCAAGGATCGGAGCGCCAAGGCGCCCTCGTCTCGGCGCTCTTCAGGGCCGGTCAAGAGCACGGTGATCGACGGGTCGGCGCGTGAGGTGAGATCGGCCACCTCAGTGAGCTTCTTGCTGATCTCCATGCGGTCCAGCGCGAAGGCGTAGTGGTCGTCGCTGTACCAGAGCGTCGCCCACAGCGTGCGGTGGGTGACCTCGTAATGAACGCTCGCCCCAGCCACCCGAAGGCCCGTTGAGCCCGCGGTGACGACGGCGAGCTCGGGGTAGAGCTGCTCGCCGTAGAACATCATCCGGGAGCGGTCCTCGAGGCGACCCCGGGAGGTGGCGAGCCAGTCGCGGGGGGCGTGGGGATCGAGCAGGTCCAGCGCCCGGGCGATGAGCGGGGCCTCGCTGGCGACACCCAAGGTCCAGCGGCGGGTGAGCAGCTCCTCGACCAAGGCCCGCAGGCTAGAGACCGCCACGGCGGTGTCGTTCGGCAGCGCGGCCTCAGCGAGCTTGAGCCGGGCGAGATCCCCCAGGCGGAAGCCGTTGGGATCGCGGACGTCGGCGCCCCGGGCGAGCACGTCGCGGTAGATCGCCAGGGCCTCGGGGGCGCGACCGGCGCGCTGGAGCGCCCGGGCCTGGGCGAAGCTCGCCAAGGCCTCGACCTGCACGCCGCGGGCCTCGGCGCCGATGCGGGCGTAGAGCTCGGCGGCCCGGGCGGGATCGCCGTCGATGAGCTCGGTGCGCTGGGCGCCGAGCCACGCCCCGGTGAGCGTCACGTCCGAGCTGACCGGCAGGCGCTCCCGAGGCGGCTCAAACGGCGCGGCCAGCTCACCGCTGTCGTCGAGCCGGAACGCCACCCGCAAAAACGGCGAGAGCTCCGGCAAGGCGTCCAGCGGGCTGCGGCCCGAGGCGAGGCGGCGCTGAACCGTGGCCTCAAACTCCTCAAAGATCGCCGCGGTCTGCTCCAGCATCGCGTCGGCGGCGCGCTCGGCGCGGCCTTTGGCCTCCTCGACGACGGCGAGCTCTTCGCCCCGCACGGATCGAAAGCTGAGCCAGGCGAGCACGAGGCCCGGCAGCACCACGGTGACGGCGAACACCGCCACGAGGCGCAGCGGGCCCCGCAGGTGCGTGAGGTCGGACATCGCCTGCACCTCACGCCCAGGCGCGAACCAGCCGATGAGGCGGCGCACGAGGCGGAGGGTGAGGTCAGGGCGTTGGGTGGACACCGCGCGGGCTCTGCCAGATCAGCTCAGGTGAAGGCCTGAATCCCGGTGATCCACCGCCCCAAGATGAGGTTGTGGATGTCGTGGGTGCCCTCGTAGGTGTACACCGACTCCAGGTTCGCCATGTGGCGCATCACCGGGTACTCGTCGAGGATGCCGTTCGCGCCGTGGATGTCCCGGGCGGTGCGGGCGATCTGCAGGGCGATGTCGACGTTGTTCATCTTGGCCAACGAGACCTGCTCGGGGATGAGCTCGCCCTTGTCCTTGATGCGGCCGGCGTGCAGCGCCAAGAGCTGGCCCTTGGTGATCTCGCGCAGCATCCACGCCAGCTTCATCTGAATGAGCTGGAACGAGGCGATGGGCTTGTCGAACTGGATGCGGGTCTTGGAGTACTCGACCGCGGAGTGGTAACAGGCCATCGCCGCGCCGAGCGCGCCCCAAGAGATGCCGAAGCGGGCGTTGTTGAGGCACGAGAACGGCCCACGCAGGCCCTTCACGCCGGGGAGAATGCGATCTTTGGGGATGCGGCAGTCCTGGAAGACGAGCTCTGAAGTGACCGAGGCCTTCAGGGAGTGTTTGCCGTGCATCTCGGGGGCGGAGAAGCCCGGGTCACCCTTCTCGACGATGAAGCCGCGGATCTCGCCGTCGAGCTTCGCCCAGACCACGGCGACATGGGCCAGGGTGCCGTTGGTGATCCACATCTTCGCGCCGTTGAGCACGTAGCTGTCGCCGTCATCGACGGCTTTGGTCAACATGCCGCCGGGGTTGGAGCCGAAGTCGGGCTCGGTGAGGCCGAAGCAGCCGATCATGCGGCCCGCGGCCATCTCGGGGAGGTACTTCAGCCGCTGGGCCTCGGTGCCGAAGCTGCGGATGGGGTGCATCGCGAGGCTGCCTTGCACCGAGACGAAGCTGCGCAGGCCGGAGTCGCCGCGCTCTAGCTCCTGGCAGATGAGGCCGTAGGCGACGTTGGACAAGCCCGCGCAGCCGTAGCCCTCGATGTTGGCGCCCAGAAGCCCCATCTCGCCGATCTCGGGGACGAGGTGCATTGGGAAGGTGCCCGCGCGACAGTGCTGCTCGATGATCGGGATGATGCGGTCATCAACCCAGCTCCGACCAGGTCGCGAACCGCGCGCTCCTCTTCAGTGAGCTGCGCGTCGATGTTGTAGAGGTCCACGCCGGTGAACTTCTCCATGATGGACTCCGATTGTGGCGTGATGGGGGTGTAGAAGATGTGCGAACGATGCTTATCCGAGGCGGGCCGGGGAGGCTTGTGATCTCCCAACGCCGGTCACGTTGAGGATATGGGGACAGGCCACACGAGTTGCGGCAGGAGGCACGATGTCGGCCAGGAGCTTCATTGACGGCGTGCCCGGCGCCGGTCTACCCGTAGACGACCCCGGCTTCACCTTGGGCTGGACGGCCTTTGAGACCCTCCGCAGCTACGGCCCCCGCCCGTTTCGCCTCGACGCGCACCTGGCGCGCCTCGCGGGATCCGCCGCGGCGCTGTTCGTGCCGATCCCGCCGCTGGAGCTCCTTCGGGAGGAGCTGCTCCAGCACCTCGGCGCGGACGAGGTCGCCAGGCTCACCTTGACCGCGGGCGGCCGCCGGGTGCTGGAGCTGGGCCCCGTAGACCCGGCCCGGATTCGCCGCCCCGTGCGCTGCGCCCCCTGCCTCTGGCCCACCGACCTGCCCGTTCGTGGCCACGCCAAGCACGGCGCCCGGGCGTTCTGGGCGGTGGCCGCCCGCCGCGAAGGGGTCGAGGAGGTGATCCTGCACGACCGCGACGGCTTTGTCTTGGAGGCGAGCCGCTCAAACGTGCTCGCGGCGCTGGACGGCGCGCTCATCACCCCGCCTGTGGACGGGGACGCCTTAGACGGGGTGACGCGGCGGGCGATCCTGGAGGCCGCGGAAGAGGCGGGCCTGCCCCTGCGGGTGGCGCCGCTGCGGGTGGACCAGCCCGTTGAGGAGCTCTACCTCTGCTCAACCCTCAAGGAGCTGGCCCCGGTCGTGGGGATGCCGAGCTGTGCTCGGGAGGGCTTTGGGCCCCTGGGTGAGCGGCTGCACGCGGCGCTGCGAGGGCTCATCCGGCGGGAGACCGGGGGTGAAGACGGCGGCGAGGGTGGATGAGCGCATGTTGAGGATCATCGCCCCGCCGCTGGACGCCCGCGCGCGTCAGGCCGGGCTGAACACGGCGTCGAGGTTCGGCGCGGCCGCCGCGAGGGTGATCCACCCATGGAGGGTCTCGGCGTCTGCGGCGAGGATCTTGGCCTCGACCCACTCTGGAGGCGCGCCGAAACGAACACGCATGACGTTGAGCAGCGCCCGCTGAGCCGACTCGACCGCCGCCTCCTGTCTTCCTTCCTCGCGTCCTTCCTCGCGTCCTTCCTCGCGTCCTTCCATCCGAAGCCGCTCACCGGTTCGCATCAGGTCCTCCAAGAATGATCGAGCCGCTGCTTTAGGCCGGGCTGAAGACGGCGTCGAGGTTCGGCGCGGCCGCCGCGAGGGTGATCCACTCATGGAGCGTCTCCGCGTCCGCGGCGAGGATCTTGGCCTCGACCCACTCTGGAGGCGCACCGAAACGAACACGTACGACAGTAAGCAGCGCGCGCTGGGTCGCCTCGACCGCCGCCTCCTGGCGTCCCTCCTGCCTTCCCTCCTGCCGACCTTCCATCCGAAGCCGCTCACCGTATCGCATCAGGTCCTCCCGGGCGGGCGGGTTGAGGATCCCTCGAACCTCCGCCAACAAAGCCACATCGGGCGAGCGCTCGCTGCGCTCGTAGACGTAATGTAGCACCGACAAGGCGGCGCCATCCCCGCGGCGCCGCTGCAGGGCGGAGAGCAGGCCGAGGTGCCCGCCGAGGATCGGCCAGAGATCGGGATCGTGGGAGTGGCGCAGCAGCATCAAGGTGAGCCGCCCGCCGTCGCGGCCGGGGAGGGTGGTGTCGTCCCGGGCGTTGAGGTCCTCTAAGAAGAGCTGCAGCTCGGGGACGTAGGGGCCCAGGCGGGCGATCGCCACCTCGGGGGCGTCGATGAGCGCCGAGAGCCTTCGTGGCGCCTTCCACGGGCGCGGGCCGTGAAACACGACGATCGGCAAGACCAGCGGCAGCTTTGCCCGAGGGGCGCGAGACTTGTGCTCCTCCCACACCCGAAACACGTACTGATGCACTCGCCACGGCATCTCAGGATCGGGCCGGGACTGGTGCTCAAAGAGCAGGGTGAGCTGGGCGTGACCCCCTTCACGCCAGGGGGCCTCAAAACGTAGGTCGGTGATGCGGGCGCGGAGCTGCTCATCAAGGAGCACCCCGGCACGGGCTTGAGGGCGTCCCAGGCCAAGGCGTCGCGGATGGGGGGCGGCATCAGATCCCGGGCGAGGTCGGCGGCCTCGGCGGGATCGCGAAAGATGGCGCGGAACAGGGTGTCGTGAAGATGGGGCATCGGCGCGGCCTGAGCGGACGCGGGAGGTGGCGCGACACCCATTAGCCTCGAGTTCGGCCCCGATCTGACCGATCGATCCTCCGCCCCGTCAAATTCCCAGAGGCGCCTCCGTGAGCTGGCCGCCCTCAACCCGCCACACCCGGCGGCAGGTCGCCTGGGCGAGCTGGGCGTCGTGGGTGACGAGCACAAAGGCGCAGCCGACGCCAACAAGCGCCGCCTCCAGGCGCTCCACCGAGGGCAGATCGAGGTGGTTCGAGGGCTCATCCAAGAGCATCAGCCACACCTCCCGGTGAAGGGCGAGGGCCAAGGCGAGCTTTCTCGCCTCCCCCGGCGAGGGCCGGGCGCTGGACCACACCCGCTCTGGCGGCACCCCCAGGGCCGCGAGGCGATGCCCGAGGCGCCCGCGGGCCTCGGCGTTGAGCGTGTGGGCCTCGGCCAAGAGCGCCTGAACCTCGGCCTCGGTGAAGGTCTGGGGCAGCACAAACAGGCGCTCCGGGGGCAGGCGGCTGGCCTCGGCCAAGGCGCGCAGCAGCGTGGTCTTGCCCGCGCCGTTCGGGCCGCGCAGCCACACCCGGTCCTCGCGGTGGAGGCTCAGCTCAACCGGGCCGTCGAGGGCCTCCCCGGCGACCTTCACCGCCGCGAGGGGCACGCTGAGCAGGCGCTCCATCGGCGCGCTCACCCCGCCCAGACGCAGCGCCGCGCCCAACGCCTCGGCGGTCGGCGGTCGCGCCAAGGTCTCGGCGAGGTCCTCCACCCGCCGCCGGGCCGCCGCCGTACGTTTGGCCTGGGCGGCGGCGCCCATCTCGGCGCGGCCCCGGGCGAGGATCCCCCGGGCGTCGGAGTCTTTGGGGCCCTTCATCCTCACCCTGGCGCTCACCTGTCGATCCGCCGCCTCCCGGTCGCGCCGGGCCTGGTCGTGGCGATGTTCGGCCCGCTTGAGCTGCCGCGCGTCCTCCTCCCAGCGCTGGCGCTCGGCCTGCTCTTCAGCCCGCCAGCGGGCGGCGGCGGCGGTGTAGGGCTCGTCAAAGCGGCGCACCTGCCCCGGCGTCACCCGCAGCGTGACCCCGCAGAGGGCGTCGAGCAGCGCCCGATCGTGGGAGACGAGCACGCCCACCCCGCGGTGGCGACGGAGGACGCTCAACAACAGCGCCCGCCCCGCGTCGTCCAGAGGATCGCTCGGCTCATCGAGGAGCAGCACGTCGGGCTCGGACCACAAGGCGGCGGCGAGCTGCCAGCGGCGGCGCTCGCCCACAGAGAGGGTGAGCCAGCGCCCAGGCCCACCCGGCGGGAGCTGGAGGCGCGCCCGCAAGGCCAACGCGCCGCTGTCTTTGGCCACCTCAAACCGCAGCACGAGCGGATCGGGTCGCTCGACCTCTTGGGCGCACAGCGTGACCACCCCGGCGGGCCGCACCGTGACCGCGCCGCGCTGGGGGCTGAGCGTGCCGGCGAACAGGCCGAGCAGCGTGGACTTCCCCGCGCCGTTTGGGCCGACGAGGCCGGTCCAGCCCGGGGTCAAGGTCAGGTTGAGCCCCTCAAAGAGGGCAGGGGACCGCGGCCAGCCAAAGGTGACCGCGCTGAGCGTTAACGACGACGACATGAGCACCTCACACGGGAGCGCCACAAGGCACGAGGCCAGGGCGATCAACGGAGGTCTCGGCGAGGCTTGGCCCGGACTGAGAGCGCGCGCGGCCTCACCGAGACGAGAGGCTCACCCACAAGACGTGGAGGGGTGAGCGGGGTCTCAGGCGCGGCGCAGACGCAATGGCGGATCCCTCGGTGCGACCGCAGCGTAGCTTCAGCCCTCAAGCTTGGCAAGCGTGGTGAGCGCCCAGAGCACAACACGCCCGGAGGAGGCTCCGAGCGTGTCGTCAAATCAGCCCTGAGGGCTCACTCGGCGCTGGGGTCGCCGTCCATGGGGATCTCATCGGAGGACGGCAGCTCCTCGCCGACCCCGTCGCCCGCCTCATCGGGGGTGATGTCGGAGGGCGCCTCAGCGCCAGCGGCCTCACCACCCGCGGCATCACCCTCTGGGGCGGCCTGGGCGGCCTGGCCACGACCGCCGCGGCCCCCACGACCGCCGCCGCGGGCCTCACCACCCCCGGCGCGCTCACCACCACGGCCCGCGCCTTTGCGGCGAACCACGGTGTTGCCGCGGTCGGACTGGTGCTTGACCTCACCGGCGGCCTGGGCGGCCTGCTGCAGGGCACGCTCGGCGCGCTCGACCTCGGCGGCCTTCTCGATCTCGACGGCCTGGCCGCTCGTGATGAGCAGGGTGGTCTGGGCGGCGCGCAGCTTGTACAGCTCACGCTCGGGGATGCCCTCGGGGGCGAAGTTGATCGCCGTCTCAAACTCGCTGGCGGCGGCGAAGACCTTGCCCATGCTGTAGTACAGCTCACCCAAGGCGAAGTGCGCCTCGTGGGGGTTGGACTTGCCCTTGAGCGCGCGCTGGATGCGCTGCTCGGCCTCTTCTTCGCGGCGGGTGCGCGCCATGATCCGGGCCAGGGCCAAGGACAAGCCGGGGTGTTTGCCCTCGAAGATCTTGTGGGCCTTGTGCAGGCACCACTCGGCGCGGTCCATGTCGCCGTCCATGTCGAGGAGCAGGTAGGTCAGCTCCAAGAACGGCCAGCCGTAGCGGCTGGACTCCTTGATCGCGGCCTCCAGGAGCTCCTTGGCCTCCTCACGCAGGGCGGCGGCGGCGGCGCTGTCTTCAGAGACCATCGCCCGCACCCGCAGGAGGCGGCCCAGGCGGGCGCGGTGAACGCCACGCTCGGGCTCGAGAGACATCGCGAAGCGCAGAGCCTCTTCAGCGTCGGCCCAGCGCTCACGGCCACGGTTGACGAGCACCTCACCCAAGCGGGAGTAGGCCTCGGGCGCCATGGGCTCCAAGTCCATCGCCTCACGCAGGACGGCCTCGGCCTCCTCAAACCGCTCGGCCTCGAACAACACCCCGCCCAGGCGGCGACGCAGGCGCGCCTCGTGGGGGAAGGCCGCGGCGCCGCGGGTGAGGGTCTCGATGACCTCACCCCGGGCGTCTTTGCGCTGGGAGAAGGCGTTGGCGGCGGCGTGGTAGAGCTCGGGGGTGGGGCAGAGGCGCTCGGCCTCGGCCAGCCAGGTCTTGAGCTCGTCCACAGGCGCGTTGTTGGCGGCCATGGCCTCCAGCTTGAGCGCGCGCAGCTCGGTGTTGCCGTGGGCTTGTTTGAGGATCTCGTTCGCGCGCTGCAGGGCCATGTCGGGGCGCGGCTGGCGGCTGCGAAGGAGCCCGGTCAAGGAGTTCACGACGGGGTCGTTGTCGGGGTAGCCGGTCTCCAGGCGGGCGCGCACCTTGCGGGCGGAGACGAGCATGCGGTTGAGCTCTTGGGTGAGCGCGAGCTTCTCGACGCCGGCGCTGGACTCCAGGCGCTTGGAGAGCACGGGGCCCACCTGCTCCAGAAGCTCGTACTCGCTGAGCTCGCGGCGGCCGATGGCCTCGGCGACCAGGTCGTGCATGTAGAACCGGCGCTCATCGGGGTTGCCCGGCAGGCTGTCGAGCAGGCCCAGGTTGAGCAGGCGGATGCGCGCGTCGCGGGAGATGCCGAGATCACCGAGCTCTTTGCCCGTGAGCGAGAGCGGGCTGTGGCCGACCAAAAACAGCGCCTTGCGCATGTCCTCAGGCATCGCGCGCAGCGCGCTCTGGATGTGCTCGATGACCGGGGCGGTGTTGTCCGCCTGGTTCATCTTGAGGAACTTCTTGTCGTCGAGGAGCTTGTCGCGCTTCTCGGTGTCGCGCCACGCCACGGCGTACAGCCGCGTCGCGAGGGGGTGACCGGCGGTCTGGTTGAAGACCTCGCCCATCTTGTCCCGGGGGACGTCGCCGGCGTGCCAGCCCTCAAAGATCGAGTACAGCTCACGACCGCGCAGGCCCTCCACACGGAAGACGCGCAGGGCGAGGCGCTGGCCCTCTTTGTAGAAGACGGGCGCCTTGGTGGAGACGAACACCACCCGCAGGGCGACGACCTGGGTGAGCAGGGCGTGCAGCAGCAGGCCCGTGCGGTCTTGAGACCAGATGGCGTCGTCGGGGCCCAGCGCCGAGTCCAAGCCGCGCAGGACGATCACCTTGTCGGACAAGGACTCGTTCTGCAGCGCGGCGATGAGGCGCTCGATGATCAAGGCCGGGGCGACGGGCTCGCGGCTGTTGATCAGCGCCTTGAGCTCGTCATCCCCAGCGGCCTCGGCCAGCCGGGCCACGACGGTGTCGAAGCCGACGCCGCGCTGCAGGTGAACCTCGGGCAGCACCGTCAGCGGCGTGCCTTCGGTCTTCAGCGTCTCAAGGGCGACCTCGATGAGCCAACGACGGCCCACGCCGCTCGCGCCGACCACGGCGATGGGGCCAGCCTCCTTGAACAGGGCGACGAGCTCGGGCAGCTCACGCTCACGGCCGACAAAGTTGAAGTGCGGCGCGCTGGGCCCGCCCTTCTTCTGGTTGGCGTGGCCGAGGTTGCTGACCGCCTTGGCGTGGGCGGCCTGGACCTGCTGCAGCTCGATGGGGCGGCCGCGGCGCGGGGGCTCGGCGGGGGCCGGGGCGGGCGCGGCGACGGCTTGGCCCGCGGGCACGGGCAGGCCGGAGAGGAAGTCCTTGGCCCGGGCCTTCTCGTGATCCATCTTCATGAGCCGCATGGCCATGGGAAGCGAGAAGGGGTTGAACGAGCGGGCCACGACGACGAGGCGGGGGCTCTGCCCCGAGGCCTTCACCAAAGAGGAGAGCTCCTCCAAGGCGCGGGCGTCGGTGGTGCCGTCGGGCTCGACGAGCACGAGCACGCCGCCTTGGCCGGAGACGACCGGGGCGAGGGCCTCGACGCTCAGCGGCTTGGCGGGGGACACCACGTCCGCGCCGAGCGACATCGAGGGGATCGTGCTGCGACGACGCAGCTCAGCGAGCACCTCGGGCTCCTGAAGAAGGCGGGCGCTGACGACGATAAGGCAGCGGCCTTGGGCGATGGCGGTCTCTACGCGGTTCATGGAGCTCTCTCTGTCAGGTCCGAGCGACGCTTGGCGAGCTGAGCGGGTAACCCTGCGCTGCCTGGAGTTCAACACCCGAGGCTCCCAAAGCCTTGAGCGAGCCGTATACTGACCTCATGGAACGACCCTCCGACGATGGAGCGCGGCCGAGCCAAGGCCAGGACCGCCGCCAAGATGTGCCCAACCCCCTCGCCCGACCCGCGGGAGACGAGCCCGGCTGGGAGCGTGTGCCTGTCGGCGTCTCCGAGGCACGGCGCCTCGCCGCGTTGCCCCAAGGAGGCGCCTTTCTGGCCCTCCGAGCCGAGGGCGCCGACCTCTTCATCCCCCGTGTTGAGGGCTACAACCCCGAGGCGCCGCTGCCTCTGCCTTTGGCCTTGGCGCTCACCGCGCTCGTCGCGGAGGCCCTAGAGCCTGTCCACGATCAGGGGGGCGCCTTTGGGGAGCTGAGCCCATCGGGGATCCTCTTTGATCGTCACGGTGTGCTGCGGATCCGCCCCGCGCCCCGGCAGGCCCCCCTCGCCGAGCCCCAAGGCGGCGCGATCACCCCGGCGACGGACAGCCTCGGGCTCGGCGGCCTCTTGCGCTATTGGCTGGGCGGCGGCTGGCCGAGCCAGACGCTCAAGGCCACCCCCGAGGCCGGCGCTCTGAGCCCGCTCGGCGTGAAGGTGGTCTTGGAGGGCCTCTCTCGGAGCTTGCCCAAGCTGCGCCTGCAGCCCGCGTGCTCGGCCCGGCAGGCGATCTACGCGCTCTTGCGCCGGGCGAACTTGGATGGTGATCAGCTCCTCCGCGACATGCTGCGCGCGCGGGGCCTGGGCGTGGCGCTGCGGGCGTGGTCGGAGCCTGTGCGCCTCACCGCCCGGGCGGCCCCTGTGCCGGAGCTGCCCCGGGTGACGCCCACGGGGCTCTTCGCCGCGAGCCAGCTCCTGAACCTGAGCCCGCCGATCCCCGCCGCGCCGCTGTTCCCCGCCGCGCCCGGGCGTGATCCTCGGCCCCGCTCGCAGACCTTGCTGCGGGAGTCCCCCGCGCCGCGCCGATCCAGAGGGGTAGACCTCCCCGAGGTGGAGGGCGCGGAGACGGAGGAGCTGCCCGACCTGCCCCGTTTTGCCCGACCGGCGGCGCGGGAGTCCGTGGCCGTGCCGGAGGGGCCCGCTGGGCCCGCTGGACGCGTGGAGCGTGGGGAGGATGTGTCTCTGGAGCTCCCCAAGCAGCCGGAACGTGCTGGGGAGGCGTCTCCGGGGCGTTCGGTCCAGCCGGAACGAGCTGGGGACGCGTCCCCGGAGCGTTCCCACCAGCCGGAACGAGGTGGAGACGCGTCCCCAGAGCTTCCCAAGCAGTTGGAACGAGGTGGAGACGCGTCCCCAGGGCGTTCGGTCCAGCCGGAACGAGCTGGAGACGCGTCCCCGGAGCGTTCGGTCCAGGCGGAACGAGGTGGAGACGCGTCCCCGGGGCGTTCGGTCCAGGCGGAACGAGGTGGAGACGCGTCCCCGGAGCGTTCGGTCCAGGCGGAACGAGGTGGAGACGCGTCCCCGGAGCGTTCGGTCCAGGCGGAACGAGGTGGAGACGCGTCCCCGGAGCGTTCGGTCCAGCCGGAACGAGGTGGAGACGCGTCCCCGGGCCGCTCGGTCCAGCCGGAACGCGCTGTGGACACGTCCTCAACGCTCACGAAGCCGGCGGAGCGCGCCGCGCCCGCGCCCCCGGCCCCACCGCCCACCGGCGTCGTCCCGCCCCTGCCCGCGCCGCCGCCGCGCCCGCCGGTGAGCCTCCTCAGCGCTCACACGAGCCCGCCGCGGTCCGCCGCGCCGCCCGCCCCGCCGCCGACGGACTTTGACGACGACGAGCCCACCCCCTCCGGGGTCCCCTCGGGCCTCAGCGCGCCCCGACCCGCGCCGCCGCAGCCGCTTCGCCCCACGGTGATCGTCCACCCGCACGTCGCCGACACGCCGCCGACAGAGCTGCCCACGGCGGCCCACGAGGCGCTGATGCACCGGCCCGGGGCGGTGGTGGATCTCGCCCAGCTCGGCGGCCTGGGCGTTCAGGGCGATCCCTCCCGCATGGCCGAGAAGGGCCCCGGCAAATGGACGGAGCAAGGCCGCTCCACCGATGAGCTCAGCGCGATCATCAAGAACCCCAACCCCGTGCGTAGCCTCGACCTCGAGTCGCCCCGCGGCGGCGCCTGGGCCTGGCTCGTCGTCGTGCTGATCGTGCTCGGCCTCGGCGCCTTGGCGTGGTGGCTCCTGCAGCCGTGATCGGCTCGGGGTATCCTGCACCCCGGAGACACCCCCATGCGCCAGCACGCCCTCATCGCCTCCCTCCTGCTCGTGGCCTGTGGTGACAAGACCGACGACGGCCCGATCTACAACGGGGAGACCGGCGACACCTACGTCCCTTGGCCCGACGACACCGCCGCGGGCATTGATGAGGACGGCGACGGCTTCACCGTAGAGGACGGCGACTGCGACGACGCGGACGTCTACGTCAACCCCGGCTGGCCCGAGAACGAGGCTGAAGGCAACGCCGCCGACGGCAAAGACAACGACTGCGACGGCTACGTGGACGAGTCGTTCCGCGGCCTCGTCGTGCTCCAGCAAGGCGACGGCGACGACCCCGCGCGTATCGTCGGCGTCGATGACTTCGGCGACACGGACTGGGAGGTGCTCTTAGACGACGCCACCCTCATCCCGTACTTCATGGCGCCAGGGCTTGAGGGCGGCTGGCTCATCGGCACCTTGGGCAGCCACGACGGCGCCGCCGAGGTCACCATCGCGCTCTACGCCGTGAGCCCTGAGGGGGACACCACGCTCCTGTGGGATCTCTCCGACCCCGAGGTCTACGAGTTTGGCCTCGGCGGCGTCGCCGCCCACCCCGACGGCTACTACCTCGTGTGCACCGGCGACACCGTCTCGGCTCTGGAGCCCGACGGCTCGGCGCTCACGCCCCTGATGACCTCGGATCCCGAGGCCGACTTCTACTCCTTTGACGTGGCCGTAGACGGCGTCACCGGGGAGATCGGCGTGTTCGGCATCTTCGGTGAGTTCGCGCTCATCAGCCCCGAGGGCGCCGTCGAGGTGCTGCGCCCGCTGGACCCCGAGAACATTGAGTACTCCGTCTGGTCGGGCATCAAACGGGCCGATGGCTGGTACGCCGGCGGCAACAGCGCGTCGGGCTGGCAGGTGATGCGCTTCAACCTCACCCAGAACGACTGGGCGCAGAAGATCAGCTTTGATGAGGAGTGGACGCCGCACTTCTTAGAGACCGACGACGTCAACGGCGGCTTCTTCGTCTCGTCCACCGACGCGACCTACCCCATCGTGTGGCGGCTCAGCGAGGACGACGGCAGCGCCGCGCCCTTCTTCCGCTCGCCCTATGAAGACTTCGACTACCAGCTCTGGGACCTCTACACCCGCTATTGAGCGAGGGCCCACCGCGACAAGGCGCCGCACCCCCGCCCCGTTGCTCCAGAAGATAAGGCCGTGTCCTGGAGGAACCTGATGCTGATCATGCTCGTCGCCCTCGCCTGCGCCCACAAAGACCACCACGACGACAGCGCCGCCGAGGCCACGGCCACGGTGAGCTTCCTCGCCCCCCTCGATGAAGAGCTGGTGGTGCTGGGCGACAACAGCGCGTCCCTGCTCGTCGAGGGCTTCACCCTGGTGGACGTGGAGCGCCACAACGAGGGCACCCCTGAAGGGTTCGTGCGGCTGAGCCTCGACGGCGTGATGGTCGCCGAGAGCGGCCTCACCCAGCTCCCCTACACCTTGACCGAGACGGGGGAGCACACCCTCACCGCCGAGCTGTTCTACAGCGACGGCGACGCCTTGGAGCCCGCGGTGAGCGCCTCGGTCACCTTCACGGGGGTCGTCGAGTGAGCCGGTTGAGCCGCCTCACGTCGTCGTTCTTGCTCTTGGCCGCCGTGGGCTGTGGCCCCGGAGAGGTCGTGATCCTGAGCCCCGTCGACGGTGAGGCGCTCTGCGGCGACCCGATGGTGTTGCAGCTCGACGTGTCGGGCTTCAGGCTCGTGGCGCCCACGGGTGACGAGACCCACCGCGAGGGCCGAGGTCACCTCGACGTGGTGCTTAACGGCCAAGACGCGGCGATGATCTGGGAGGAGCAGGCGAACATCGGCGTCGAGGCCGGCGTGTGGCGCCTGCGGGTGGAGCTCTCGTACGACGACCACAGCCCCACCGGCGCCTTTGATGAGCTCGACATCACCGTAGACCCCACGCTGTGCCCTTGACCGCCCGCCTCTCCGACGCCAACTCGGCCTGGACGACGCTGTCCCGGCTGCGCTGGCTGGCGGCGGCGGGGCAGCTCATCGTGCTGGGCTTGGTGATGTGGGCCGACTTTAAGCTGCCCAACGCGGCGATCTTCGGCGTGGCGATGGTCACCGCCAGCTCCAACGTGATCTTGGGCCGGTGGGTGAGCCTGGCCTGGCGGGTGCAGGTGGCCGTGGTGCTCGACATCGTGCTGCTCACGGCGCTGTTGGGCCTCGCCGGGGGGCCGCACAACCCGTTCACGGCGCTCTACCTGGTGCACACCGCGCTCTCGGCGGCCTTGTTGGGCCCGCGCTGGACCTGGGGCGTCGCGCTGCTCTCCACCTTCGGGTACGCCGCGCTGTTCCCCTGGCACTACCCGGTGCACGAGATCATGCAGCACCACGACCCCACGGCGCACCTGCGCGGCATGTGGGTGGCCTTCGCGATCACCTCTGTCGCCATCGCGTTCTTCGTGGCCCGCCTCGCCGCCGTCGCCCGGGACCAGGCCGAGGCGCTCATCGCCGCCGCCGCCCGCGCCGACCGCCTGGCCTCGTTGACCACGCTGGCCGCCGGGGCCGCGCATGAGCTCGGCAGCCCGCTCACCACCATCGCCATCGCCGCCAAAGAGCTGGAGAACGGCGCTCGCCAGGCGGGCCGGGAGACCGACGCTGAAGACGCCAAGCTCATCGGCGAAGAGACCGCGCGCTGCCGGGAGATCCTCCAAGAGATCGCCGGTCGCGCGGGCACCGGCGTGGGCGAGGCCCCGGAGCGTGTAGACGGCGAGTGGTTAGAGGCCGAGCTTCGCCGCGCCTTGGGCGAGGCCCTCTCGGCGCGGGTAGACGTGGCCCATGGCCGGGCGTTCTGGGCCATCTTGCCCCCGCGCACCTTCGGCCGCGCCGTGGTCACCTTGGTGCGAAACGCCCTGGAGGCCTCGCCCGACCCCCAGCGCGTGAGCGTGCATTTGCGCCGGGGCGACGAGGCCGTAGAGGTCGAGGTGCTTGACTCCGGCGTGGGCCTCAGCGCCGCCGTCGCCGCCCGAGTGGGCGAGCCCTTCTTCACCACCCGCCCGCCCGGCCAAGGCTTAGGGCTGGGCGTGTTCTTGGCCCGGGCCTTCGTCGAGCAGACCGGCGGCGAGATGACCTTGACCTCGGCGCCGGGCAAAGGCACCCGCGTGCTGATGCGCTGGCCCCTGCCCCCATGAACCACACCCGGAGAAGAGACGATGTCTGAGCTTCGCCCGACCTTGCTGGTGGTGGACGACGACGAGCGCCTTCGGGAGCGCCTGCAGCGCGCCCTGCGTGACCGCGGGTACGAGGTGCGCGGCGCGGGCTCGGCCAAAGAGGCCCTGGCCTTGGCCCGAGACGAGACGCCAGAGCACGCGCTGTTGGACCTGCGCCTGCCCGACGGCGGCGGCCTGCCGCTCCTGCGTGAGCTGCGAGAGCTGGACCCGACGATCAACATCGTCGTGTTGACCGGCTACGGCAGCATCGCCACGGCGCTGGAGGCCGTGCGCCTGGGCGCCACGCATTACCTCACCAAGCCCGCCGACGCCGACCAGATCGTCGCCGCCCTGCGCCGCCGCGAGCTCGGCGCCCAGGACGACCCGCCGCCGCCGCCGGACGTGGTGCCGTCGCTGGCGAGGGCTGAGCACGAGCACATCGAGCGGGTGCTGAATGACTGCGGCGGCAACGTCACCCAGGCGGCGAAGCTGCTGGGGTTACACCGGCGGTCGCTGCAGAGGAAGCTGAGTAAGTATCCGCCGAGGCGTTAGGGCCAGGCGGACTCTGCGGGCCAAGCTTCGCCGAGGGCGCCGCCGTAGGCGCCGAGCTCGACCGCGCCGGTGGTGAGGCAGCGGTCGGCGTCGGTGAGGTGGAGATCCCAGGTGGTCGGCTCACCGGTGAGGGAGGACAAAGGTGGGCGTGCAGTCGGTGAAGAAGCCCGAGGCGGCGTCGCCATAGGCGCTCGGGTCAAACTCGACGGAGTTCTGGTCGTGGTGGACCTCGTCAAACGCGCTGAGCTGGGCGATGAGGGCGTCCTCCGAGGTGAACGAGATGTTGATCGCGGGCGCCTCTCCAGTGTTCTGAAAGAAGGTGGAGCGGCTCACGCTGGCGGGTTGTTCACCGTCGAAGTAGACATCTAGTCCACCCGCATAGATCTGCCCCTGGTTACCAACGACGGTGAGGTGATCGAGGCTGACTGTGTTGTCGTACACCTCAATCGCCAAGATACGGTCACCGCTGTTGCCCGCCACGATCATGTTGCTCATGGTGAGCTGGCACCCGACACACACGAGCGCGCCGCCCAGGCCGCCGGTTGGGGGGCGATTGTCGCGAATGTCTACCCGCTCGCCGCGCACCCTTGGCACTTTTTCTTCAGGATCGTCTGAGTAAGGCGCGGCGTAGAGGCCCCCGGCGCCGCCGGTTCCGCTCGCTCCGAAGCTGTTGGACCATATCCGAACGTCGTTTAACGTCAGATCGGCGCTCTCCAGCGCAGCGACGCCGGCGCCCCAGCCCCCCTCGGTGATGACGTTGCCTTCGACCACGATGAGGGTCGCGGTCAAGGTCTGCGCGTGCACATAGACCCCTCCGCCCCATAGCCGGGCCTCATTCAACTCCACACGCACATCGTTCATGGTGAGGTGCGCGGGCTGGGGATCATCGGGGTCCACGATGACCTCGACGCCGCCGCCTGCTCCAACCGAGGTGTTGGCTGAGATCACGCTGTCGGTGAGCGTCACGTCGCCCGCGAGCACACAGAGCCCCGCCCCTTCAAACCCGCTGTTTCCGGTGATGTTCAGCGACTCCAGCGTGGCGTCCCCGCGCACCACCAAGCCGCCGCCGCATGAGCTGGGCAGGCCTTCACCGCCGGGGGTGTCTCCGCCGGTCAGGGTGAACCCGCGCACCGTCGAGCCCGCGGCGCCCGGGAGAATCCGCATCACCTGGGTGAAGCTGTCTTGGGGCTGCACGCCCGTCTCCTCAGCGCCGGCCAAGCTGAGCAGGGTGACCGGCTCCTCTAAGGTGACCGCCTCGCGGTACATCCCCGGCGCGACACACA